>NZ_JBARXZ010000141.1:0-23135 GCF_049647605.1 Mycobacterium sp.
CAGGCCCTACCGGAGCACACAGGAAAAGCTGGGCAGACCAGCAGCTACCCGCTGCCAGCACAACGACCGACCGGCGCCATCACCTCAGAACCACATCCATCAGGTCAGTCCACGGATCGAGGCTTAGGGCGACCACCGCGGTACCGGCCACGATGGCAGGGGTTAGCCACCGGCGTCGTGGCGGTGTGGGTTGCCACGCGGCACTTGGGTATTCGGGCTCTTGTGTTCCCATGTGGGCAGCGTAAGCCGGACTACCGACAAAATCACGGTTGAATTGCGCTGGTGCACAATGTGATTACGAAGTGAATCACATTGATTGATCCGTTTACTGGCGAGTCAGAACGCGTTAATGACGCCCTAAGTGGGGGGTGTGCCGTGTTTGCCGGCTGATTCTGGCTGACTCATCTGATTACTGATGAAGCATTTTCGCAGGTAGCCGGGCAAAAGATCGCCAGAAAACCGCGCGCGACCCCGGCGCGCCTTCGGTATTTCCGGCAAAGGTGTCGGCAGGATCTCCTGTTATGCCCGGATCAACTCGTCGAGGCCGCCCGTCCTTGGGGGAGCGAGCCGTCATGACTGCAACACTGCCCGTCGCCGTTCTCAACGCCGCGGCCGCGGCCGCGGCCGACTACAGCATCGACAGGTCAGCTCTGCTGACCGACATCGTGTGTTTCCACTACAACCGACACGACCTCATGCGTCATCTGCCACAGCAACTCCTGTTTGAAACCCAGCCCCCTACACGTGACGCCGAAACGGATGCGATCGGACCGCACGCCAAAGTACGGCTGCCGCTACCCGTCGCACAGCTTGTCGAGCGTGACCATCAGCGACTCGGAATGCAGCGCTCCACCTACCTCGCCGACATCATCTGCCGGCACATGGGCTTCGGACATCTTGTTCGCGAACTCGACAAGGGGTCTGAGAAGGAGGTTCTGCCGCTGGCGATGTGAGCACCACGGCCCGGTGTACGCGGCCGGGCAGATGGACAAATCCATAGCGGTGCGGATCACCCCTTGACATGACGAAGGCCCCCGAAGGGGCCTCGTCTCGCCGGGATTCGATCTGAGCTCCAACTCAGGTCTGGGTCCGCACCCGTTACCCCCGAAGGGGCGATGTCTTGGACGACTCGTCTCACGGTAGCGCACTGTCTCTAACAGGTACAGGTGGCGCGCGAAACCGTGACCGAAATCGTGATCTTTTACCCGCCGTTGTGCCGCGGGCGAATGCCGGGCAGCCGTGGTGTGGCTGGATCGAGCGTGTTGGGTGCACGCCGACGCGGACTCCCCGTCTGAGCTGGTTGGCCGTGTCGCTGTACTGGGCACACTTGTCGGCGCCGCACCGTCGGCATAGGTCGTTGTTGGCGGCGGTGTGCCGGTGACTGTTCACAACGTGTCTCCGGCCGCGCCGGCGGTGGTGTGGAAGGCGTTGGCTCGGCGGCTGTCGCAGCCGGGTCGGGATCGGGTGAAGGTGTTCGACCCGGACACCAAGGAGTACCGCAAGACCCGGCGCATCACCGACACGCTGCCCACGCTGATGGCCGCGGTGTACCTGTACACCCACCGCCGGACCACGCTGCTGGCCCTGGACTTCGACAGCAAGCCCCACGGACAGGCTCAGGTCGACGCCGATTTCGCGCGCGCGCTGGGCTGGCTGACCTCCTGCGGGGCCCGTGTCGTCACGGACCGGTCCACCAATGGCGGTCGCCACATCTTGGTGCCGCTGGCCATCGGCACCACCGCCAGCTTCGACGAGATTCAGTCGTTGATGCGCCAGCTCAAGGCGCGGCTGCCCAGCTTTGACCCCAAACCCATGCAGAACCCCAAAGAGGGTTGCATCAGTGTGCCGGGCACTCCGTGCGCAGGCGGTGGCCACCGGATCCTCGACGGCACGCTCACCGACGCCGTGGCAGCGCTCACCGAGCGCAGCGCCCCCACTCTGCTGCCCGAGCTCTACGCACTGCTGGGCACCCTGCCCACCCCACCGCAGCCGGCCAATGCGGCTGGCCTCCCGTCGCCGGGTGTCACGAGGACTCATGCCGGCGAGGACGAGCGGCTGGCCGAGCCCGCCCGCTGGAACAAGCCCCTCCCGGCCGGCGTCGCCGAGTTCGCCGCGATCGGCGACGCAGCCCTGGCCCGTGACCACGGCAGGTGGGACAGCCCCTCAGAAGCACGCATGTCGGTGGTCCTCAACGCCGTGCTGCGCGGCTCCAGCCTGGCCGATATCCGTGCCCAGGCCGAACCCGGCCGGCCGTGGAGTGGTCTGGGCGACTCGTACCGCACCAAGCACGGCATCCGCGCTGACGCCCAACTCGCCCGCGATGTCCGCCGCGCCCTGGACTACACCGCGACACTCGCCGTAAAAGCGAATCTCCCCGCACACAGGCTAAAGAACTCACACGGGGGGCACACCAGTACTGGCCCCCACGGGCGCTGGCTGGCCCACGCTCTGGCTTGGGCAGACCGCGAGTTCGCCGGCAGCCCTTTTCGATGGACGGTGCGCGATGTACTCCAGGCGCTGGCGATCAAGGCTGTGCTTGCCGGTGAACTGAGATCCGGTACTCCAATCGTCGGGGTCGGAGGTCGGGGGTTATCGCTGTCGGCAGGGTTGATGCCGGCCACTACGACCTTCGAGGTGTTGCGACGAATACGGGACATGGTGGGTTCCCCGATCTTGTTGGTGAGGCGCCGCATCGGGCGAGACGCCGACTTCTACGCCCTGACCACCGAGACTCCGGACTTGATCACGCCGGTCCCGTTGGAAAGGGTGAGCGTGTCGGATGTGCACCCGGCGTGGAGCATCCTCGGCCGCCATCACCGTGCGGTGTACGAACTCATAACCCAGACGGGGATGACTCGGACGGCCGACGTGTATGCCGCAGCGCGTATCAGCGCACGCACCGGGCAGCTGTCGATCGCTGCGCTCGCGGCCGCCGGGTTGGTCGCCAGGGAAGGCCGCACCGTGGTGCCGGGCCCGACAACGTTGGATGCCATCGCGGCCGCGCACCGGCTCGATGAGGTTCAGGCCGACCGGATCGAGCGCTACCGTCGCGAACGCGCCGCCTGGCACGAATGGCTAGCCCACCAAGATGCGCTGAAGGCAATCACCCCAGAGGCCGCCGAACGTGTCCACGCAAGCCCGCACGGCCACCCGGTGCTCACCTACGAGGACGACTACCTGGCTCATGTGATGGCTCACGGGCCACCTCCGGCCGACGAGGAGTACGCCGCGATCACACTCGTGACCGAACTGATGGGCGCACGGATAGTGACCGAGACCGTGCCCGCCGTGGTGTAGCGGTAGCGAGCAACACCAGCGTGTTCATCGGTAGTCATGGCCGCTGTGGCGTGTGGCGCACGCCGTCGAATCAGCCGCGGCCGCGTAATAGGTCGGGGTTGTCCAGGGCACGAGCGAAGATCTGAGCGACATCCTCGCCGTCGAGTTCACGCATGAGTTCGGGGTGGCCGACGATGGCGGCCAGAAGGTCTGCGACCCATTGGGACATCGGTATGCCGTCGCCGCCGTACTGGCCGCTGTGGGCGGCCACGGCGTCGTAGACAACCCGATCGACGCGGGGTCCGAGTTGCGCCCTATCCCCTTTGTGGGTGCTGCGAATCGCCATAACGTGAAGGCCCTTTCAGACGGGAAGGATGACCCGTCCACCACGTGATGGCCCGAGTCGGGTGTGTTGCTGATCGGCGGTCATCGTGCCGCACGGTCATGAACCGAACTGGCGTTGGTGCGCGTTATCCCGGCGGCTGAGTGAAGCGGACACGTACCTCAGCGGCGGCAGCGTCCTCGGTCAGTTCCCCGCGGTCATCCGCGCCATCAACTCCCGAAGTGAATCGGACACCGCGAACCCGGCCAGACCGGTCGCGGCCAACGCCAACGCGCTGGCCTGTGCCGGTGTGTAACTCGCGGCCGTTCCATTGTTGGTCACGTCGTTCACCTTCGCGCCTACTGTGCCCTGTTTATTGAATCGCTCACTGTTTCAGCACTTCTGCTGTCAGCGTCAATCCCGTTCAGCCTACTGTCTCATCCTCGTTGACCTGCATCGTTGCTTTCCAGCCTGGTTTGGTCCCACACACCTCTTGCACTTAGGTCACGGTTGGGTAACGGTCCGTTCGGGGGCTGGCGGAAAGCGGCCTTGGTTTCGTCGTGAGAAATCGGTGCGCTGGGCAGGTGAACGCGGGCATCCACAAGCTCACGGCTGGCTCCGGGTACTTGTACCTGGTGCGGCAGGTGGCTGCCCATGACCGCACTCATGGCCCGGAATCGTTGGGCGACTACTACTCCTCGAAGGGTGAGACCCCGGGCCGCTGGGGTGGGCGCGGGCTGGCCGGATTGTCGGCGGGTTCGGAGAACTGGACGCGCACCGACGCCGGGGACCGGCTGTGGTCGGTGGCCGAGGGCTCGGAGGTCACCGAGGATCAGATGAAGGCGTTGTTCGGGCTGGGCGTGCACCCGAACGCCTCAGCGTTGACCAAGCAGCTCATTGCTCAAGGGGCGCGCAAGAACTCGGCGCTGACCGCGACTTCGCTGGGGCGGCCGTTTCGGGTCAATGCCGGGGAAACCGAGTTGCAGCAGCGCCTGGCGCTGGCCTACCGGGACCATAACTTGTCCATCGGTGCGCACTGGAACGCCGCGATTGATGAGTCGGTGCGAGCGCAGATGCGCACCGACATCGCGACCGAGATGTTCGAAGAACAGCACCGCCGCGCCCCCTTGGATGAGCGGGAACTGACCGGGTTCATCGCCCGCGGCACCCGCGACCAAACCACCTCGGTCGCCGGCTACGACATGACCTTCACTCCGGTCAAAAGCGTGTCCGCGCTCTATGCGCTGTGCCCGGAGCCGATCGCCAAACAGATCGAGGAATGCCACAGCAAGGCCGTCCAAGACGCGTTGGATTTCCTGCAAGACCAGGCCGCCTACACCCGCATCGGCGCCCAGGGCGTGGCCCAGGTCGACACCGAAGGGTTCATCACCGCGGAGTTTTTGCACCGCGACACCCGGGCGTCGGACCCCGGCCTGCACACCCACGTCGCGATCTCCAACAAGGTCCGCGCCCGCGGCACCGACGGCATCGCCCGCTGGTATGCCCTCGATGGTCGGCCGTTGTATGCCTCCACCGTCGCGGCCTCGGAGTTGTACAACTCGCGACTGGAGGCCTACCTGGGTCAGGTGTTGGGGATGCGGTTCGCCGCTCGCGGTGATGCCCGCGAAGGCAAGCGCGAGGTCCGCGAAGTGGTCGGGGTGAGCCGCGAACTCAACGAACTGTGGTCCTCGCGCCGGGCGGCGATCGACGCCGAGTATGCGGTGTTGGCCAAGAAGTTTCAGGCCGCTCACGGCCGCGAGCCGACCACCCCGGAGTCGATCGCGATGTTCCAGCAGGCCACCTTGGCCACCCGCGACGCCAAGCACGAACCACGCTCACTGGCCGAACAACGCCAAGAGTGGCGTGCTCAAGCGGTCGGTCTGTTGGGCAGCGACGAGGCGGTCAACGCGATGATCGCCCGGTCCTTGGCCGGGCGCACCACGACACCGGCCGAGGTCACCGACAGTTGGATCAAAGCGCGCGCAGCCCAGGTGATCGCCACCGTCTCCGCGGCGCGGGCCACCTGGAACCGCACCCATGTGTTGGCCGAAGCGTTGCGGGTGGTGCGGGTCACCGGGCACGCCGGAATCGACGGCATCGCCGAACTCATCACCGACGCCGCCTTGGCCGAACCGTTGAGCATCCGCCACGCGTGCAGTCCTGATACTGACCTCGGTGAGCCCGCCCGGCTGCGCCGCCGCGACGGCTCCAGCGTGTACCGCCAAGTCGGATCGCAGACCTACACCAGCCACGAAATCCTGGCCGCCGAACGCTCCATCCTGGCCGCCGCCGAGCTGCGCGATGGGCGCACCGTGCCCGCCGCCGACGTCGAGATCGAACTACTGGCCCAGGCCGCGCATCGGCGTGAACTCAACGCCGGCCAAGCCCAACTGGTCCGCGAGATGGCCTGTCGCGGGCAGCGGGTCATGCTCGCGCTGGCCCCGGCCGGGTCGGGTAAGACCACCGCCATGGCCGCGCTCGCGCGGTCCTGGGAAGGTGCCGGGGGCACCGTCATCGGGTTGTCCCCGAGTGCGAGTGCGGCGCAGCTGCTGCGCGAGGAAATCGAAGTCGAAGTCGGTGACACTCTCGATAAGTTCAACTGGCTCACCGACAATCCCGACATCTCCCCCGGTGATCCGGCGCGGCAGTGGTACGACGCGATCGATGAAAACACGTTGATCATCGTGGACGAGGCCGGTAAGGCCGGCACGTTGGCGTTGGCCTCGATGATCGCGGTCGCGTTGGCCCGCGGCGCCAGCGTGCGCCTCGTCGGTGACGACAAGCAGCTGTCCTCGATCAGCGCCGGCGGTGTGCTGCGCGACCTGGCCCACCGCCACGGTGCGATCACGTTGTCCCAAGTGATGCGGTTCGCCTCAGCCGCCGAAGCCCAAGCCGGTCTGGCGTTGCGCGACGGTGACCCGTCGGGGATCGCGTTCTATCTCGATGAGCAGCGCGTGCACGTCGGCACTCAAGCCGCCGCGTCCGACATGGCGTTCGAGGCTTGGCAATCCGATATCGCCGCCGGCGAGCACTCGCTGCTGTTGGCGCCCACCCACGATCTGGTGTCCGAACTCAACGACCGCGCCCGACTGCACCGGCTCACCGAACTCGGAGCCCGCGCCCCCGGCATCGAAGCGGTGTTGATGGCCGGTGCGCGCGCCAGCGTCGGTGACCTCGTGTTCACCAAGGAAAATGACCGCACCCTCGCGTTGGGTGCGACTGATTTCGTGCGCAACGGCTACCGGTGGGAAGTCACCGAGGTCGACCCGGAAGGCTCGATCACCGTTAAGCATCTGGAGTCTGGGGCGCACCTGCGCCTGCCGGCCGAGTACGTCCGTGCCCACGTCACCCTGGGCTACGCCCGCACCATTGACGCCACCCAGGGAGCCACCGCCCGGTACCGGTGTCACACCGTGGGCTCTGACCAGTTGACCCGCCAGCAGGTGTACACCGCACTCACCCGAGGGGTGTACGGCAACCACATCTACTTCTCCACCGCCGAACACGACCCACACCGCGTGCTGTCCCCGAAAGCGACCCACCCCGACACCGCTGTGGACGTCTTGACCCGTGCGCTGGGCCGCGACGCCGCGCAAGTGTCGGCCACCAGCGCGGCCCGCGCCGCCACCGATCCAGCCGCCCGCCTGGCCGCTGCGACAGCCATGTACGCCCATGCGGTCGGTGCCGCGGCCGAGTCACGCCTGGGCCCAGCCCAGCACGCCGAGTTGGATTCCCACGCCGAAAAGTTGGTGCCCGGACTCACCTCGGCCACGGCCTGGCCGGTGCTGCGCCAGCACCTCGCGTTGATCGCCGCCGCCGGAATTCACCCGCTCAAACGGCTCGACAAAGTGGTCGCTGCCGGCGGATTCGACAACGCCGCCGACCCGGCCGCGGTCATCGATTGGCGCCTGGACCCGACCGGAGCGCACTCCGGTGGTGCCGGTCCGCTGTCCTGGCTGCCTGCCATCCCCGAACGCCTCGCCGCTGACCCTCAGTGGAGCACCTATCTGGCGGCCCGGGCGCAGCGGGTCACCGAACTGGCCGCCGAGGTAGCCGACACCGCACGCGGATGGAGCCCGGCGACCGCGCCGCGATGGGCACGCCCCCTGATCGACACCAACGCAGAGCTGGCCGCCGAGCTGGCCGTGTATCGCGCCGCGACCGCCGTCGATGACAACGACACCCGCATCGCCGGGCCCGAGCAATACCCCGCCCGCACCCGCGCCGCCCAACGCGGACTCGAACAACGCGCAGCCGAACTGATCGGCACCGACGCCACCACCAACCGCTACGACGACCTGATCGACTCCATCAACCCGCACATCCGCCGCGACCCCTACTGGCCACAGCTGGCGCATCACCTGTCGGCGGCCGCGCGCACCGGAGTCAACATCACCCAGCTCGTACGCAAGTCCGCGGCCGACCGACCGCTGCCCGACGAACTACCCGCCGCCGCCCTGTGGTGGCGGCTGTGCGGCACCCTGTCCCCGGCCGCACTGGAAACCGCCAACGGTGGGTTGCGCCCGGACTGGCTGCCCGATCTGCACACCGTGTTCGGCACCGAACTGGCCGAAACGATCGCCGCCGACCCCGCATTCCCCGCGTTGGTCTCCGCGATCAGCAACGCCGATCCCGACCAGTGGACACCGTTGGATCTGCTGCACGTGGCCGCCGAACACCTCTATGACGCCGACGCCCACCTGACCCATCACCTACGCGCCGACGAGTACGCCCGCCTGCTCACCTACTCGATCGAGGTGTTCACCACCGACGACCCCTACGACCACGACATCCCCCTTCCCGAGCACGCACCGCTGACCCCGGAAGAACACGAAGAACTCGCCCACCTGCACCCCGATATCGCGAACGCACCAGCCTGGCGCCAGCACTCTCACGAGGATGTGTTGGCTGACCCCAACAACCTCGCCGCCGCGCTCGGACTAGATGAATACGACCTCACCGAGCCCACCGAACCCGACGAACAACTGCCCCCACCCGAGTACGCCCACGACGTCCTTGACGCCGAATCGCACCTGGATTTCGACAGCCTGAGCACCAGCCGTCCCACCCCGGCTGCCGCGCTGGCCGCCCACCGCGCCGACGTGCACGCGTTGCGTGCCCGCTACGCCGCCGCCGACGCCGAGCTACGTGCACTCGCTGCACAAGTGTCCGCCGGCGCTGGACCGCACGTGCTCGCCGCCACCGATGAACTGCGGCGCATGCGCGACGCCGCCGACGCCGATCGACCCTTCCTGGCCCGCGTCGAAACCGTTCTTGCGCAGTGGCACGAGGCCGAGACCACCTACACCGAAGCCCTCGAACTCATCAACCACGCCCGCACCGAACTCGATATATTGCGCGCCGACCCGGCTGCCGACCCGCTCGATATCGCCTCGGCCACCCAGAACCTGAACTTCCTCACCAGCTACCAGCTACCCACCCGCAGCCCCGCCGAGCAGTTCCACCCGGCATTCCAAGAAGCCACCGCTGCCCGCGCCGCCGCAGCCGGAGGCAGCGAACACATCGTCACCCACGCCGACGCCGACGCCCTGCTGCGCCGGTGCCGCGCCGACGACGACACACTGCTCGCCCGCCACCGCGCCGACCGCGCGGCGCTACGCGAACAGTTGCACCGCACCGAACTCGCCGCCGCGCAGGCATTCGCCCACGCTCAGCGCAGCACCGCCGAACACATCACCGACCTACTGCCTCGCATCGACGCCGAACTGCGGGTGCTCGACGCCGCCGGCCAACACGCCTTCCAAGACCGGCTGCCCATCCCCGAGCACCCCGACATCGACACCCACCGCCTACACCGACTCACCGACATTCCGTTCGTGCTCACCGCCGCCCACGCCAGCGACCGCGCCGCACTGCTACCGATGATGAACCATCTCGCCCGCGCCGCCCACGCCGCGCAGCGCCCGCTGATCTGGGCCGCACCCGCCACCATCTGTGACAACCCCGACCTGTCCCCGATCAACCCCACCGTCATCGACGCCGCCACCATCGACCTCACCGACAGCGCGCCCGGCACCATCGTCATCATCGACCGCGCCGAACACCTCACCCCCGAGACCATCGCGGATCTCACCGAAAACGCCGCCACCGCCCACGCCCGGATCATCCTGCTCGACACCAACACCGCCACCTGGCCACCACCACCGGCAGCGCCACTGCTCAAACTGCTGCACACCGAACTGCGCTGGTCGCCAGTGCTCACCGCATCCACCGGCCGCATCAACCACTACCAGGCCAGCCCAGACACCGACGCCGCCCTCACCCAAGCCGCCGGCCTACACCCCGACCACCACACCCCCGCAATCACCAACGCCCTGCACCGCCACCGAAAAGCCCAGCAGCGCAACACCACCGCCCACGAACTCCACAGCCGCATGTGGAACGCCGCTCATCGTGGCGATGGACTCAACCGAGACGTAGACCACAGCCGCGACCGCTAAACTAAACAGTTTCGCCAAGACGCCAGCCATAGCAACCACCCCACCTGTGGCACCAGCAGACCTAGCCGCCCCACCGAACGTAACGAGCCCGAGATGTGTACTACCTAGGTATGGCCATCGACATCGATCAGGACCGATACAACAAGCTGGCGGATTGGGCCGAAAGTGCCGACCGCGACATTCATCCTGAGCGCGGCGAAACAAGCACTGCGGCAACGCGATCAAGCCGTGAACTGATCCCGCCCGGGCCGCATACGCACGATGAGCAGCGAGCCAGATAGTCCGGAAATAGGACTTGGCTGGCAAAAGGGGGCGTGCCACGGGGAGCTGACACTTGAAAGTGGTGACCTGCAAGCGGTCCGTTTGTGGACAACGCATGATGACGCAGACGGACAGATTCAATGACGACGGCTCCCCGCCGTGTCGCCATCCAGAGAGACGGGCAACACCAGGAAACCCCGCCGTAGGTACATATAGGAACGTATCGGTAACCAAGAACGTTACTTTTTGTACCTTTGCGGTGTTAGGGTGCCTGCTGCGGCGCCCGGTCACCCAGCTGGCGCAAGGAGTGGGGCGATCCCGAGCAACTACAGCATCATTCAATCCAAAGTGACGATGCTCGAAATGCAGCCCCAGAAATGACGCGGCCCCCAGGCCCTGTCTTCCGGCAGGAACTCCTGGGGGTCCACTTCCGATGTCACCGCAATGCATCGGCTTCACCAAGGTTAAACCCGAGCAAGCAGCGCAAAGCAGTGCTATACGCGAACTAAGCAGCTCCACATGCCCCGGCGAGCCTGCGACATTCGTTACTGGGCATTGTGCCTCCCACGTCTCGTTAGGTACATTAGTAACGTACTGGGAACAAAAAACGTTACTCGAGGTACCTGAATGAGGGAGGGGCCCACATGGCCGTCAAGAACACCGGCGCCGCGTCGGCGCTGGCCGACGCGTTCGCCGCGCTGAGTGTGGAGGGCAAGCCGGTGACTGTGCGCGCCTTGCGTGAGCGGGCCCGGGTCAGCACTGACGCGGCGAGCGAATGGCTCAGGACCAATCGGCCGGCCCGGGACGTGTCGCCGGTACCGACCGACGTGCTGGCGCGGGTCTTCGACCCGCTGTGGTCGGCCGCTGTGGTCGCGGCCCGGGACGAGCAGGCCGAAGCGGATGCGGCCGAGCGGGCCACTCTGGTGCAGGCCGAGGCCGACGCGCTCACTGACCTGGCGGCCGCGACCTCCCGGGCCGAGGCGGCCGAAGCTGAAACGGCGCGACTGGGCCGCGAGCTGGCCGACCTCACCGCCCGACTGTCCACCACCGAAGCTGCTCGCGCCGAGCAGGCAGCACTAGCTGCGGCCGCGACAAAGGACGCCGCCGACGCGCGAGCGGCCGCCCACTCCGCCGAACTGCTCGCCGCCGAGGCGCAGGCCACCGCCAGGACGCTGCGGGAAGTCCTCGACACCGTGAGCAAGGGCACCAAAGACGACAAGGCCAAGTCGTAGCGCTTGTCCAACGTGGTCGCGAGGTTTTCTTTCCCGCTCCCGGAGCTGTAGTCGGGGCTTTACGGGGAAGGGTTGGAATGTTTGCGCACCACCTACATATGGACCTGTTTGCCCAAGATGAGAGGGTTTGCTATCTGTGCTAGCACGGCTAGCTAGCAGCCGTGCTGGCTGAGGTAGTCGTCGAGTGCTTGGTCGGTGATGGATGCGATGCTGATGCTGCGATCCCCGGTTTCGTAGCGCAGTTTGTCGACGGCTTTCCCGAGGCGACTTTTTGTGGAGGGTCGGATTCTGACATTGTGCTGTTCGGTCAGCCGTTCTGCCGCTCCCCCGGCCGGCGGCGCCGGCTCTTGCAGTGGCGATGGTTGGGTGGTCTGAGCTGCAAGGACGCCTGGTCTGTCGGGTAGGGCGTCGGCTGGGTGGCTAGTGGTGCGGGTGATGGCTGGTTTTCGTGCGGTGCTCATGCGGGCGCTCCGATCGTTATGCCGAGTTCGTCGAGCAGGTCGTCGTATGCGACTTGCAGGCTGAGGGCTCGTCCGCCTTTGAACTGGTGCATGGGCACTTCGGCGCTGTGAGCGTCTTGGCGGGCGCCGAGGTCGGGTATGACGGTGCGGGCCACCAGGTCGCCGTAAGCGTCGCGCAGCTCGCGCTCACGGTCGATGTGCTCGCCCTTGTTCTGCCGGCGGGAAATGATGATCTTGGCCAGCTCCAGGCGTGGATTGGGTCGGAGTTTGACCTTTTGGACGGTGGTTTCCAGCCGGGTCACGCCTTTGACGGAGTCTTTCGTGGGTTCGGTAATGGCGTACACGCTGTCGACGGTGAGCAGGACCGCGAACAGCAGCTTGCCCAGGCTGGGCGGGCAGTCGAACAGCACCGCGTCGTAGGGCGAGAGGTCCAAGCCTTCGAAGGCGACATCGAGGCGAAACACCAGATCGGATGCACCACTGGATTCGGCGTTGGACAGATCCAGATGCGACGGGATGAGGTCGACGCCGTCCCAGTCGGTGGCCACGACGGCGTCAATAGCCGAGCCGGCTTCAGTGCGGTCCATGAGGTCAGCAGTGGTGAGTTGCCCATCTTCGGTGTACACGCCGAGTCCTTCAGTGGCGTTGGCCTGGGGGTCCATGTCGCAGATGAGAGCCCGCCCCCCGCGGTGGCTAATCGCGCTGGCCAGGCCAAGTGTCGTCGCAGTCTTGCCTACGCCGCCCTTTTGATTGGCCAGGGCGTGCCGTTTTGGCTGCATGATGCATCCCTCTCCTTAGTTAAACTAGCAACGTAAGCAAGGCGAGCTAGTGGTGCTAGCATAGCGCTCGTAGCTATGCTAGCACCACTAGCTCGTGTACGGGTCTGTGCTCGCGGAGGTCGTTGCGGGGGATCCCGTTTGGTCGTAGACTTGCGGCTGTAGCCAGTCCCATCGCGGTGGGTTTGGAAGTGAGCCACAGGATTACTCGCCGGACGACGAGGCCTGTGGCTCGCGTATTTCTGCCGGTCAGATCGTGTGGAGTTCGACTGCGTTGCCGAGGATGTCGAGATAGGCGCTGTTGCCGATTCTGGCCTGGACCACGGCTCCGCACACGATGTCAGCGGCCCAGAGCGCTGGTTCGTTGCGGCCTATGGAGTGCTCGATCCGTACCGTCGATTCGATAACCCGACGCGACCGCAGTTTTTGCAGCATGTCCAAGTCGCTGGCGTCGAGCTGTCCTCGGGATTCGAAGGTGATGGTGGAACAGGGCATCAGCGCCAGGTGCGGCAGCAGAAATTCCATGCATTTTCGGCGATGGCGCCGGTCGTCAGCGTCTTTGTCGACGTGGACGACGACGAACCCGGTGACCGGGAGGCGGGCGACGGTCGCGACCAGCTCGGCGCGGCGGTCGGGGCTGCTGCCGTGCCAGTGCAGTTTCGTCTCACCGATGCGCAGGCCTTCGAGGGTTTTGCGCAGTTCGGCGACATCGTCGTCATCGCACAAAGTCGCTGCAAGGAGATAGGCGCCGGGATCGAGGTCAGGGCGCGATCCGGACTCATCGGCCCAGGCGGTTAGCATGCGAAACCCCTCATCAGAGTCCCGGCCAGGGCGGTTGCGGCGTCCATCCGGATTCAGATCCTTTCCTACGGGTTGCGGTACCCGGTCGTTAATTCTTGAGCGACCACATTGAGGTTTACAGGGGAGGGGTGCACGGGGCGGGGTACGGCGCGGCAGGTGTCGGTGTCAGTGCCTGGTGGGACGCTTACGTGCGGGGATAGAAGAACCCGGCGAAGGGGTAGACATGGGCCGCGTCACAAACGTCCGGGCATACATGCGAAATGGTCGCCCGGTGAGGGCACACACGCGGGGAGTGCCAGATAAGACGAGTGGGGCGGGCGTGGTGGCTCTTTTGGCGGTCATCGGCGCTTTTCTTCTCTGGGGTAGCGGTGCCGATCGAACTACACCGACTACCGGAGGAAAAGAACCGAGAAATAGCGCATACAGTGCAGCATCCCCGTGGGCGCCAGTCACGTTGCCTGACGAGAGTCCCAGACTGGCTCGACCAAGTTGGGTTGGCTCAGAGCTCCAGGGTTACCGGGCGGGGTCGGACGACTGCGGAGCGGATGCACGGCTATGGGTGGTGCAGCCTGGCACGTCCGGAATGTATCGGCTCACCTCTGCTTGCTTTGGTGGTGGATGGAAAGCGGAGATCGTCAGAAAGTGCCGGTCCTACAGCGCGAACCTCCCTCCAGGGCGGTGCGCAGTGTGGGATCGCGATGGCATCATGTCGGCGGCGACTGGAGTGCAGGGTGAACTGCAAGTTGTCGTCCTGACGGACGCGTGCCTTACACGTGCGGGGTTGTCTGACTTTCACGTAGGACCACTACACCGGGACTGCGTGGTCGCAGCTTCGTAACCTGCCCTAGCGGTGCTCTTGACGGATACCAGCCGTGGTTATCCGTGCGGCAGACAAATAGCGGTACGCGGTAGCGCGCCCGATGCCGAATGCGGCAGCCAGCTCGTCGACCGGTTCGCCGGTGGCCGCCAGCCGGCACAGCTGTTCCTGGCGGGCGGCGCTGAGCTTCGGCGGCTTGGTGGCTGGCAGGCTGCGTGAGCGGCGGGCTTCACGTGACGCGGCGCGGCGCTCCCGACCAAGTTCGAGTTCCAGTTCAGCCAGGGTCGCCATGATGGCTGCGACAGCACGTCCGGTGGGGGTAGCGGTGTCGATGCCCTCGCGGAGGGCGCGCAGCACGATTCCTCGCTTGTCGAGGTCAGCGATAGTGCGGGTGACTTCGGCAGCTGAGCGCCCTAGGCGGTCAATGGCGGCCACCACAACGGTGTCTCCGGTCCGGGCGTATTCGAGCAGCGCAGCGAGACCGGGACGGGCGCTGCCGACCGCACCAGAGAGTTCGTCGGTGAAAACCCGATCGGGGTCGACGCCGGCCGCTGCGAGGGCGGTCCGTTGGGCGGTGAGGTCCTGACCGGTGGTGCTGATCCGGGCGTAGCCGAGAGTGGCTGTCATTCGTCGACTGTCTCACCTGGCGGTGACAGGGCAGATGCGAGACACGCGGTGTGAGACGAGATATGAGACAGCGCCACCTGGGCCGATGCAACGGGGGAGTCTTCCCCATGAGCCCGTCTCGTTTCTTAAGAAATGAGACAGGGGACGCCCCGGTTTTTCAACCGAAAAGGCAGCGCTTGAGCGAGTTTTTCCACTCTGTAGCGCCGCCGTAGCCGTACTCGTACTTGAGTTCTTGAAGTGCTTCCTCGATTGAGGCGTACTCGCTGTCGGTCAGGTACGTGGAACCGTTGATGGCCTGGCGTTCTTTGCACAGATCGCGTAACCCGGCGATGATTTCCGCTGCGTAGGACATGCTCATCATTCTCCCGTACGTCGGGCCCCGCCGAGTCCGGTTAAGGGGCTATCTGAGCTGGATAGCAAGGGTGTGCCCATGCCTCCCGTGGTGGTTACCGAGCCCCGGTGTGGATGGTCCAGTTTGCGCCGTCCCACCAGCGCCAATAGTGCGGGTCTTTGGGGTCGACGTACCATCCCGCGGGGGGAAGCTCCGTAGTCGGCTCAACCTCGGTCTCTATGGTGAACGCAGTTAGCGGACGATTAGGTTCGCCATCTGCCCGAGTGGGATTGCGGCGGTCAACTGCGCGGTACAGATCTACCGTCTCGGTCGCGCTGAACCGAGTCGCCCACTGGATATCGGGCGTCGTCACCAGATGGAGCGCGGGCATCGGTTCACCTGTGACGGGATGAGTGCCGACCCTGCTCGGGTCGTACTCGACGATGTACTGCCCATCGAAATCGGTCGGCGTACCGTTGACTAGACCGACTATCCGAATGGTGCAGCGCTCGCTGTGGCCAGCATTCATGTGCTCAACCGTCTCTCATGGGTACGACAACAACCGAATCCTGTCGCTTCTTTTTAGAAACGAAACAGTGAGTCAATCGTCTCGAAGGCGTGCTGTTGGTACGTGCCGGTTTGATCACGAATTAGAGAGGCGGCGTGGAGGTAACGAACTCGATCTGATATCACTCACCTGATAGCATCATTGCTATGGAGCAGATCTTGATTCGCAATCTTCCTGAAGGCACCAAGGCGGCGTTGCGGGCCCGCGCTGCGCGCCACCGTCACTCCGTGGAAGCGGAAGCCCGCACGATCCTCACCGCGGGATTGGCGGGCGAAAACATCCCGATGTCGGTGCTGCTGGCCGCCGACAGCGGCCATGACATCGACTTCGATCCCGAACGACTCGGCCTGACCGCCCGCACCCCTCAGCTGTGACCTACGTGCTGGACACCAACGTGGTCTCCGCGTTGCGCGTGCCGGGGCGCAACCTCGCTGCACAGGCGTGGGCGGACTCGGTGCCGATCTCTGAGCAGTTTGTGGCTGCGACCACGCTGGCCGAGATCGAGCGTGGCGTGATCGCCAAGGAACGCACCGACCCGGCCCAAGGTGGACATCTGCGGCGCTGGTTCGACCACAAGGTGCTGCCCACCTTCACCCGCCGGACGTTGCCCTTTGATCTAGCAGCCGCGCGCATCCTGGCCACCTACCGCGTACCGGAGCACGCACCCTACGACGACGCGCTGATCGCGGCCGTCGCCCAGGCCGCCGGCAAGATCGTCGTGACCCGCAACACCCGGCACTTCGAACCGCTCGGCGGCGTGCAATGCCTGGACCCCTGGAGTTATCCCTGAGGCGTGTCACGGGAGCCTCGGGCGGTGACTCTCGAATTCAGAAATTAGGAGCTATGACCGACGATGCTGCCGCCGGCACCCACGACAGCCCCACGGACCTCGGGGTGGTGGCCGATGCAATGACCGAAGCCGATCAACAGATGGTCGACGAACTCGCCGCCGCGGATGTGGACTACGCGGCGGGGGACGCGATCAGCGGCGAGGAGTTGCGCCGCCGTTACGGCTTGCCGCAGTCGATCTGATCGGCCTGGTTTCTTTTACATCCGAGACAGCTTTCGGCAGATAGCTAGGCTTGGGACTCTATGGCTTCCCTGCGTGCGTTCCCGGTCGTTTATGCAGTGACGGATGTCAGGCGTACCGCTGATTTCTGGCAGCGACTGGGATTCGAACGCTTCGTAGAGCTACCCTCCGATATCGAACCTGGGTACATCGGCTTGCGTCGTGGTGCAAGTGAGATTGCCATCGTATCTTGGGACTGGGCTGCGCAACGCTACGGTTTAAAGTCGCCCGCGGGTCCGCGGTTCGAGATGTATGTCTATGTCTACGATCTGGATACGTTGGTGACCGATCTGCGAAATGACGGGATACCTGTCCTGGCCAACGTCGCCGACATGCCATGGGGTGAGCGTGTCGCGACCATTATCGACCCGGATGGCAATCCGGTGACACTCTGTCTAGCCCAGGACGGGACGGACGGCTAGCAATGCTTGGATGCTGGGTCAGCACGTGGTTCAGTGGCGCCGCCGACCATGCCCGCTAAGTCCTGCACCAGAGGTAACAGGCGTGTGAACGTATCTGCTGGTCGGGGTAACTATCCTGGTCATATGACGATCGAGGGTCGTGACGTCGGGTCAACGCCCATTACCCCGCGACGGTTTGGTCAACTGCCCAAACTTGTTGTCCCAGATGATTTTGATGAGCCACTGCCCCCGGCTGAAGCTGCGGTGTGGGAGGAGCCTGGATCGGCCTCCGGGGACGCCAGTGCTGCCGCCGATGACTGGCCCGTCGATGTGGAACACCTTCGCGACGCGCTGCGGGAATCGGAGGGCGATCAAACCACTCGACCAGCCGGTGGACCCCCTACAGCGAGGTGACCGCGAGGAAGAAGAACTCGATCGCATGCTGCCGCTGCGTTGCAGGTTATTCCACCGATATGGGCTCTATGTCGTCGGAGCCGATCACAGCCCAGCAGCATGATTCGCCTGGTAGATCTTCTGCGCGTAACCGTCGATGCCGAGAGCCGGGACCGTCGTTGTGGTGTAGTTCTGGAGGGTGATCCGAAGACGTTCTTGTCGCAGGGCCTGCTTTATCAATTCCGATCGGTTCAAACCCGCCCCTGCCCCACCTCAATAGTTCCATATCCGGCGTCATCATCCGCGTTATGGGTTTGGATTGTTCGTAATCCCTGGGCTGGGCGGTAAAACCCTTCGAAATCGAAAGGTGTGGCTTCGCCGCTGCGTTCGCCGGCGATCAACGACTGGCGCACCATATTTAACTGGGCATCGCGAAGTCGGCTGTGTAGCAGCGCTTTCACTTCGTGTTCGTCGTAGATATAGACCCTCGCCAAGAGGTCGTTGAATGCTTTGGCCACACCTGGGTCGTTGTCATCGACCGGAATCGTCAGCAGGACACCAGCATCGGCACCGATGAGCAGGCTGTTGGCCACGAAGGTGGCGGTGCGCTTGTTGCCATCCTCGAATGGCTGCGCTTTGGCCAGGCCCACGAATAAGTCCAGAGCGTTCTCTTGTACCTCGGTGCTGCGAGTCGCGTTGTCCAGCAAGACTTGGAGTTGGTTCTCGGTGAGTGCGTCGGGGGTGTGTCGGCCGTACGGCGTGGCTACCCCGATGGCCTGTTCCTGGGTCCGTAGCTGGCCAGGATGCAGGGCTGCGCTGCGGGTGAGGGTGGCGTTGACGGCCTGCACGAAGCTGGTGTCGATCGGATGGCCGGCGTTGTCGATGACGAATTGCGCCGCGTCACGCATATCCTCGAGAAGCGCAAGGTCGGCACGCGAGGAAACACCCTCAGAACCGCCGGAGCGCAGGAAACTCTCGGTATCGCTTCGGCTGACCGATAGACCGTTGAACACCTTGCCCGCGGAATACACCACCCCCGCAAAATCAGCGACGGTCAGCGCGTCCACGAAGGTCCCCTTCCCTGGTCAGTCAAGATCCTATTCCAACAAAAACGCAGGATTGGGGCGGAACCTACACACTGACCGTCATCGCACCCCGCTGCAACGGCCGCGATGTCTGCGGCATTCTCGGCGTCCTGGGCCTCCAGCTGTGCAGCGCTACCCGCATCCCCGGTGGCGACGGTGTTACCCGCTCGACTGAGGTCCGCCAGAAACGCGCCGGTCTGAGCAGGCCACGTGCTGGTGATGGCATTGCTGCGTGGCAGCGCCAGGCGAGGCTGTGCCGACACCCTGCGCAGCCCCGGCCGCACCGCGTGCGGCGACTGTCGCAGCGCCGGCGCCGGTCGTTGCACCGGATGCGGTCAAGGCGAGCGGGTCGACCCTAATACGGTCCCCGGACTCTCCCGATGGTGGCACTACGGCCACGTCACTGTCCCCCTTCGTGGTTCATCCAGTAATCCGGTATGCGCTGAATCTCCGCACGGTAAGCCGGGTCGGCTAGACGCTCGAGGTGCACGGCTCGCTGCTGATGATCAGCATCAGCCCAGCGTCGTGTACGAGCGACAGCCCTCTCAACCCAGTCGGTCTGGCGCGGGTCACTGATCATGTAGAGCATCGACCTCTCGCCGAAAATATTGAGCAGCTCTGGTGAACGAACGCTCAAACCGGCAATAGCCGCCTCCACACTCTCGGTGAGCAAATCTCGTCGGGCTAGGGCACGTTCCCGGATCCTCGCCTCAGATTCGATGCCCAACACGGTATTAGCCAGATGGCTCTGACCAATTCCTCTGCGCTGTTGCACGTCATACAACTCCGATGTTTCTCCGAAGTCGATGATTTCCGAACAGGAGATCCACCAGGCCCGCAACGCATGATCAGGGCACACAGGTGCGGTCGGCTCCCAATCCCACGGTCCGCCCTCCACGACCTCGCGTAACGCAAGAATTTCGGTCTCGGCCTGGTATGTAAGCGGATAAGCCCACGGGCTCGGCAGAACTATACAATCAGCGCCGATGCCCTCGTGAGCACGTGCGTGTTGCAATCGCCTGCTGGCTGCCCCGGCACGAATCTCCCGCCAATCCGGCTCAAGCGCACCACAGCGCGCATCGGCCACAATCCGGGCGAATACAGCCATGACGGATTCATTCCAGCTAGGAACGTGGGCGAAGCCAGGAATCGCAGACATCCCGGTGTCCTGGACGGCCCCCAGCCAGCTACGTGCGCTGAACTCGTCGCCCTTGCCCACCGAGACTGACTTTGCCGAGCTGGGCAACGTGTCCCCACGAAGCCCCTTCAAACTGTCCGCATCGAACTCGTCGTCGCCAGGAGGAATCATCGGCATTGGCGTTCCAAAATAGTGACGGCCACCGAGCCGAACCCGGCCACTTTCGCGCAGTACACGATGTCGGCCAAGGACGGTGACGTCGGCCGCTGCCAATGCCGAATCAACTCAGCAATCAGCGCAGTGCGGTAGAACGCGATATACAACATGCGCGCAGTCAACGACTGGTCCGAATCGTCCAGATCCAGCGGCCCACTCAGGTGCGGAATCGTCGCATTTCCGTCGTGCCGTTGGGCCACCTCGCTGTTGTAAGCAGCCCAGTCCACGGGAGTGCCCTGGGCGAGCTCATTGAGGAACGCCAGGTCGGCGAGCTCAGCGACTTGGTAAGGCCCGTCTGCACCGCACACCGGCTTCCCTTCGTTCCCGGTGGCCGCCACGGTTTGGGCCGCCGCCTCCACGACAGCCCGGGTGACTACTGCAGCCACAGAAACCTCAGACGGACCACCTACTATCGTTGAAATCTGTTGTGCTAGAGCAGGATCAATAGCTGATAGGCGATGGTGATGTTCACCGTCGAGGACCGGTACAGACCCCGGCGCATGAAGGATCGACCGCATTGTCACCGTCTCAAAATCCTGCCACCCCGACGGACGCGGACCTTCCGCAGTGGTCACCAACGCACTGCGCACAACCCCAGATACTCTGTCGGACAACGCATCAGCATGCCCGGACAACACATCAGCCGGGCGACGCCATCCCATATACCGATCCGCCCACCTCATCGGCAACGCCGGATCACGGGGTGCGAGCCGCGCTGTCGTCGGAATGTACACCGACGCAGGCACATACACCCCACCGCCCGCGCTAGAGGCGATGACAAGCTGCGGCCCAAACTGTGTACGCACCACGGAAACAGCCCAGTTCACGAATCCTGAGTCGATCGTGTTCCAGGCCGCATCCGTGCCACGAACCAACCCGTCGATCACCTGCCGCGCCAACATCAAGTCCGCGCTCACCTCGGGCTCAGGCATGCTCGCCGCCGTCGCCGCACCCGACGTACCCGCCATCACCGGAGCCGCGCCACCCTGCTGACCTGATGGTGCAGCCGAAGCCGGCGCGGCCGCCGCCGACGCAGGAGCCGTCGGACCCGCACCGGTCGGGGTCGCCGCCGACCCACCCCCAGGCGGAACAAACGGCGCCAAGGGTCCACCACCGGAACCTCCAGCCATCATCGGCATACCACCGCCACCACCGACCATCGGCCCCGCAGCAGTGCCCGCAGCACCGCCACCGGCAGCCGCCACCGGCGGCTGCACCGGACCCTGTAAAGGGGCTGCCACCGCAGGCGCCGCACCCGGATGCTGGGCCACAAACTTCTCCAAGGGAGGCGGCGACACTGTGCCCGAAGAACCAATGCCCGACGCCAGCCCCGAATTGAAGCTCGACGCAGCACTCGTCAACGACCCGCCACTACCCAGCGAGTCTGCTGCCGCCGCAGGCGAAGTAAACGCATCCGACAGCGACTTGCCCCCGCTACCCAACGGATTGCTCGGGATCTGCGGCGGGCGCAAACCACCCACCGCCGAACCCGCCGACGGCATGCCTCCACCTGCAGAACCCGTACCCGCGCCGCTCATCGGCAGACCTGCTGCCGGCAGACTCATGGGCGCTCCGACCTCGGTATCGATCGGCGAAGCAATCTGCTTTTCGTCCTGCTTCGGTTGCCCGTTGGTAGCTGCGGTGCCGTTCGTTAGCTCTTCAACGAGTGGTTTTTCATCCGCACTATCGCTGGCCAGTCCATCTGGCTCCTCCGTCGTGTCTTCTGCGAGTTGTTTTTCGTCGTTGTTGGCCGAGTCGCCGTGACTGACTGGCTCCGCAGTGTTGTCCACTGGCACGTCTGGTGTTTCGCCGATCGGCGCTTCGGGGATGGGGAGGACGGCTGGTGTGGCGGCGATGTCTTCTAGTGCGGTGCTGTAGAGGCTGGCCGCTTCGGCCTTGAACGGGCCCATGGCCGACACTGCAGCCGAGGTGCCGCCGCTGGATTGGGCGGTGTCCCATGCTTCGGCTGCGGCGTCGGCGACGCGGCTGAGGTCGGTCTTCAATCCCAAGACGATTGCGCGGAATGAATCAGCCGCAGTCGCAGTAGATTTGAAGTGGTTGACACCACCGTCGGCGTGGTCGACCATCTTCTTCATCAACGCGATACGGGCTTCGCCACCCTGACCTACCAACAGGCTCGCACCCTTGGTCATCTCAGTCTGCACGGTATCGGCGTACCCGGACACCGCTGTGGCCATCGCTCGCTGATCATCGGCAAGCGCCTGCAAATCCGTCTCGCTGATCGACGGCCAATAAGCAAGCACAGTCAATGACGATGCCGGCCCTGAGGGCCGCTGCACATCACCCGGGTTACCGACCACCGCTGCCATGAAGCGCCTCCGGCCTACTGCTTGTCCAGGCCACAGACCGACCACACTTGGTCGTAGGCGGCCTGCTCGTTGACACGGTCGTGTGCGGGTGGTTCAGCGAGACCGCGGGCCCGGACCTCGCCGTAGGCTGCGATACGCGCGTAATACACCGATACGACATCGGCAATTGCGGCCCGTACAGAGGGACTGGCGTGGGGAGTATCGGCCAGTGCGTTCTCTAGAGCGGCTGCGGCGGGAAGAATGTCCAGCGCTCGGCGATCAGTCCGTGGCTGTGTCGTGTTTACCACTGCGTACCGGGTACAGAGAACGACGTCTTGGGCATGAATTTCTGCGGGTGATGGTGGCGCAGCCGTGCTATCCGCGGACGAATCGGTGGCAGCAGATGCTGCGTCTGTTCTATCGGCAGTGGCACTGCCGAAGACAGAGCCGAGCGCCACACCGCTACTTAGCCTCGATCCACCGATGAATTGGCTGGTCATGGGGTGTCGGAATGAGGAAAGTGCCCTCTGAACTGGAATGATTGGTGTTCTCTACGCAACAATCATGTCCGGCAAGAAAGGCACTTCCGGT
>NZ_JBARXZ010000142.1:0-13886 GCF_049647605.1 Mycobacterium sp.
CCCGTCCGCTGAGCAACAACTCCTTCAAGCCCCACCTGCTGCGCCGGGCGATCACCCGCGCCCTCACCGACGTCACGGAGGCCTCATGAACCCGTCCCCGCTGGGCGGCTACATTTCCCGCATCGACACGTTGCCGACAGATCGACCGCGAACGTCCGAGCAACCTGAGTGCGGTCGACGTCGACCGACCAGGCAGCAGGACTCCCCACTGCGTATCCGTCAGCTGCGTAGACGCAATCATGTGGTTACACACGGAGGACCAGAAGCTAGCGTGCGGGCTGGGGACCGCCCCAAGTTCAGTTGACTCGCTGATGTGCCCTGGGTTTCATGGCGTCGTCATGCGTGGTTTCAGGCCACGTATCCGAACCGGGAACCCACGCTGACAGTCGTCGTCGACACAAAGGTACCTCTTGCTCAGCCGTTGCTGCTCGACCGATTCCCAGGCCAACGCGACCGATTCAAGCCAGCGGGCCACCCCGAGGGCGACGGCCGTCTCCTGCGGCGCAACGGGTTCCACCGGCGGGCGCTCGAGGTCGATGGCTTGAGGAAGTCGCGGCCGGACCGGCGGGACAAGCGCAGACTTCGCCACAGCGTTCGCCTCATCGAAACGACTTTGGAGCCGGTCGATCTCACACGCGATGTAGGCGAGGATGGCATCAAGATCGAGCACGCCTCGGTGATGGTCAGCATCGAGATGACGGCACGCGTCGGACCCTGCTCCTGAGGTGATCAGATAGCGTCGATGAGTGAGGGTCCGCAGTGTGCCAGCACCATCCGGTTGCAGCACCCATGCGCCACACATACGGCTCAACCCAAACGGGTTCACCCCCACGTCGACGTGCCAGACCACGATGCCGCCCGCATTCGTGTCGACAATTGCCACCGTCTGATAGTCCATCGTCAGGCTCCTTGCTCCGTCACCGCACAGTCGGGACAAAGCTTGGGCCGCCGCCCGGGCCCCCGCGCTCGTTCCCAATCCAGCCCACAGACAGAGCAACTCAGCATCACGGTCGTTGGAGTTTCACCAATCTGCACACCAAGCGTTCTCGCTTCCGATTTCTCTTGAATCAGGACCGCGGAAGAGCAGTCGACACAGACCGAACGGGCGCTGCGCCGCGGCGCCATCCAAGAATCGCCACAGGTGACGCATACGGCGACTGCACCGCCGGACACCGCCCTGGCAGCGTCCACGGAGCCGCCAGACTCGAGCGCACGCACAAAGTCGGTATACGAGCAGATTGCGATGCCCAGCTGTCGAGCCCTACGCGCCTTCGACGACCGCGAATCACCGTCCGCGGCCACCACCAGGTCGGGGCCCTTCTTGGTGACCGAATTGGCCACCACCAGCCCATGACTGATCGCCAGACTCTCTTGCGTCTTCCGGTCGACGAGCGAACCGTTCAGCTCGCCCTGTCCGGTGAAGCACACCGTGAGCCCTGGAACCAAGACCAGCTGTTCGACAGTAGCGCGGAACGGATCGATCCGAGCCATCACGGAGTCGAGATCGACTTCGAGAAGTGCTGCCGCGCGGCATAACTGGTGGTGCTCGTCGTCGGTGACAACCCCATCTTCGATCGCAGTGTCGATGAGTCCATTCAGGAACTCGCGGTGGGCGCGGGACACGGCATGTTTGTCGAGACCGAGTTCACCAGCTAGTTGACCTAGCGCCACGCGCTCATCCGAAGTCAGCTTCAAATCGGCCATCGCAATGTCGAGCAGCTGCACATAGGGCGCCGTATCGACACTGGTGTGCATGCCTCGAGCCAACGCCGCCAAATACGGTGCCGGCGGCAGGACTTCGACATGGCCTTCCCGTGCCCACACCCGCAGCGGCGTGACGTGCAATGGTCGGGCACTAGCGGGGGCACAATCGAGCACGTACCGGTCTCGTGTGGCGAACAAGAGCCGGGCCGTAGCGCGCGCATCATTGATGGCGCGGTGCGCTCCATCTAAGGCGATGCCATGCTCCTCACAGGCCTGACCGAGCTTACATCCGGTGGCACGCAACGTGTCCAGTGCACCGCCCCAGTCGATGTCAATGCCGGCGACCTGTAATTCGTTGCCGATCATGCGCATGTCAAACCGGACGTTGTGTCCGACGATCACCGCACCATCCAGGCGAGAGGCCACATGATGTGCAACATCGGCGAAGGTGGGCGCTCCGCGGAGCATGCCGGCGTCGACGCCGTGGATCCAGGTGGGGCCGACGTCGCGCATGGGGTGGACGAGCGTCTCGAACTCGTCATGGACTCGTCCATCACAGTCGATGGTCAGCACTGCGATCTCGACGATGCGGTCGGTATTGTAGACGCCCGTGGTCTCGACGTCGATCACGGCGACACGCCCGTCGCGACCAATCAGGTGCTCGATACCCGCAATCACGTCCGACTCAACACCCGGACGCTGTGGCGTCGATGCCTAGCCGAGAATCACACCCGCTCATTGCAAACCGCCCCACCAGCGCAGATTTCCCTGGTTCCATGGGTCTCGTACGACCCGGCCGCAACGCCCACTCTTGATCCCCCAGTTGTCTTCTCAATCAGGACTACACACGCTACCCAATAGATCTGACTGAGACGTCAATTATTGGCAAACTTGCATGCGGTTACTAACACCTCGGCATCATGCGCATGACTCGACATGCGGTATAGCTTCTCCCCTCGCGAGCAACTGCCGCGACGCAGCGCCTTACAACGCCACCGACACGTGGGAACAATACGACTAGACAGCGCTGGCGCCACTACACTCTCGATCAAATATTGACTGGGGGGGAAATTTATGGATGGGGACGTCACAGATCTGGACGAGATCAAGACGTTGCTGACGCCACCGGCTCGCCGGGTGGTCAATGAGATGAAGCTGCAGATCAGCGAGATGTCCCCCGGAGTACACGTAGGGGCGACATTCGTGAATCCCATATTTGGGATCTACACCATGTGGGGCGATATCGCACTCGCCAGCCACGGGGACTTGGTGCTCGGTGGGTTCTCGATCGAGTCAAAGGGTAAGCCTGCGAATGACGTTGTTCGCCTTGACACATCCGGACAGTCCACGCCCGCGTCTGGACCAGGCGACGTTGCGCCAAGCTTGGAGCACGGGACCATTGTGCGGGCCACTTTCACAGATCGCCGTACGACGATCAATGTCGTAGGACCCGCCGTCGTCGCGACACACGCCCCTATGATCGGCATCGGTGCGTGGGTACTCGCATACAAGGGCAAGCGCGGAGTTCTCCTACAGACCCTTGACATTCTGGCTGCACCTGGCGCCCTAGGAATCCCTTGCCCCGCACCGATTCCGTCATGGCACGACGCGACGGTCGGCCTCGCGAACTGAAGCCGCCACTTCACCGAAAGATGCCTAAATACGATGGATTTCATAGCAATTGACTTCGAAACTGCCAATCCAAAGCGCGCGAGCGTCTGCGCTGCCGGATGGGCAACGGTCCGCGACGGCGTAGTTGTCGAGGCTGGCTCATGGCTGTGCCGACCGCCCGCTGGCTTCGATGAATTTGCCGCGTACAACGTTGGGATTCATGGGATCACCCCTGCGCAAGTCGCCGATCAGCCAAGCTTCGCCGAACGGGTGCAAGACTTCCTCCCCCGTCTCACTGCCGGGCCACCAATCGTCGCACACAACTCGGCGTTCGACATGGACGTCCTGGGTAAAGCGCTCGCCACCTGCGGACGCTCTCGGCCCCAAACCAGGAACCACTGCACGATGAAATGGTCCAAGAGTCTGCTCCAGCTTCCGACCTACAATCTGCCGGCCGTCTGCAGTTATCTCGGAATCACACTCGAGAGGCATCACGAAGCAGGATCTGACGCACTCTCGGCCGCCAAAGTCGCCGTACGCCTCGCCGAAACGATCGGCGTCTCGACTATCGCAGAGCTTGATGTTGCTGCCAGCAAGTTCGGACGGAAGCACCGGAACTAGGCGCGAGCGGTTTTCTGGTCGATCTGATCGAGTTCCACGTCACCGGTCAGCTTCTGACGGATTGCGTGTCCCTATCCGATCAACACTCTCGGCGGGGGCCGGATCGCAACCCATTCCGGCGGGTCCGGCATGTCGATAAGCGAGTTCGGCACAGGGCATCACGTGCTGCTCGACGGTGGCTACGCGGCGATGACGGAGTTGCCCGAGATCATAACGGTGGTCATAGACACGCGACGGACGTCCGCTGCGGCTGGCATCCGACCCACAGCGGTTCACCGATGTCCAGTAGCAGGCCGATGTCTTCAGGTTGGCCGTTGCGAAACATGGCGGCTGTTTCACGTACCTGACGTTTGGCCCAGTCGATGTTGAACTTACTCAACACTTCGTATTGGTAGATGAAGCTTTGCCTGCTATCTCCGACGTACTTTGACGCCTGGCGGCTGGCCAATCCCCCGCAGTACCAGTACAAGACATCGTCGAGATCTCCCACACGATCGAGATGGAGCTTTCCTCGGTCGAAGTACGCGAAATGATACGAACCGTCCTCGTCGATGTAGATGTTGAGGCCGTCGTCGGTGCGCCGCCCCACCGGGATAGAGGGCACGCCAAGGCGTTCCGAGATCCGGCCGATCTCTGCCTGAAGACTTTTGGACTCATCGTCCAACGAGTCACCCGTCACCATTCCTCCAGTGGGTCAGTTGCCTCAGAAGAGTTCAGCTACAACGGTTCACCGATATCAGGTAGCAGTGCGAGGTCCTTAGGCCGATGGTCGCGGAACTTTGCGGCATTCTCACGCACTTGACGTTTGGCCCATTCAAGGTTGATCGAACCCAGTACTTGGTACTGAAACTGGAAGCGTTGCTTGCGGTCTCCAACCTGCTTGGCAGCTAAATCAGTAACAATGTCCGAGCAGTACCAGTACAGAAGATCGTCGAGTCCCCCGATTTGTTCAAAGCCGAGTCTTCCGCGTTCGTAGAATGCGTGATGGTAGGAGCCATCGTCGGCAACGTAGAGGTTGAGTCCGTCGTTGGTCCGAAGCCCGACCGGGATAGAGGACACGCCCAACCGCTCCGAAAGCGTGTCAATCTCAGCTTGGAGTTCCGTGGACCTATCGTCCAAGGAGCGGTCCGTACTCATTCAGCACTCCCTCGTTGACCAGCTCTCTAACGCTCACTTTCACGCCCTCCGGACCCACAATGATATATTGGACCGCGCCAGGCGCGGGTGTTTGTCCGAACCACGGTTCGACGGGTCCTTGGACGATCTACCAACCTTCAGGCATTGGCTCTCCAGTCACGATGTAGCGGTTATAGGTCGCGCCGCTCGATTCTGGTGTCAAAGCCCTGTCCACGAAGGGACTGCCATCCGGTGCGAGATAGCGGCCGCCCTCCGAGCCGAACCGATCGATGATGGTCCCTGCAGGCAACTCGACGAGTTGGGGTTGGTAACCGGGCGGAAAGCCGTTGTTGTCCGGCCAGATCCGGGCTTCAGGCGTCCCGAACCGCGAAGCGAACTCGTCCCACGGCATGTTGCCAACCGGATCCCAGCCTCGAAGCAGCGCTGTGGGTGCACCACCTGGGGTGGCGATTTCGGCGGGAAGGCCGGCTCGCACCGCGGCGCCTTCAGCGCCGAACGGCAGGGTGGCGGCAGACGCCCCGATATCGAAGGCTTTCTCGCCGGCGTAGTAGGCCACACTCGGCGAGTTCAGAGCGTGCTCGATCTCGTCCTTGACTGCTCCCAATGGGTTGGTAAGTGTCTGGGACAGCGAGTCATTCAGATCCTTCCACGACTCGAGAACGCCTGGCGCTCTTGGTCCACCTTGCCCGATGAGGTTCTTGATGAACTCCTCGCTGGACCGCCAGCGGTCGCCAGATCCCTCGCCGAAGCCAGGGGCCGGCATCCCGCCAGGTTCGGGCCGCGGAGCGTAGTCGGGAAGCGGCTGCTGGGCTCGAGCAACGATCTCGTTGAGACGCTGCTCGATTTGATCCGCAGGCACACCGTCACGTTTCATCACTTGACGTGCCACAGACTTGAATTCGTCAACCGCACGAGGGTTCAGTGGGATTGGCAAAGGGGTCGGAGCTGGTTGTCCGAGGAGATCCTGCAGGCTGGTTGGCGAGGATCGACTACTTGACGAAGTCCCGGCACCCGGGAGCGCCTGACCGGCGGTGCCGACTGGACCGCCTCCGCCGGCAGGATCAGGAACTTCTGGCTCAGCGCCACATTCGGTCCTGACGCAGCAGGACCGAAGGTAGGGCTCGTCCCGCCGGCCATGTCGATGGCATTTGCCAGCGCGATGTCGACCACATTGGCCTCGGCAATCAACTTGTCGACCCGCGGCTGCAGCTGCTCCTGTTTGAGGAGAAGTTCGATCGGACTGCCTGCAAACCCAGCTGTGGCGACCACCCGACCCGAAACCGGATCGATCTCCATGCCGAGCGCCGCGGCATCGGACTTCAGTGTCGCCAATTCCGCTTTGATGCGTTCGATTTCATCGGCGGCACTGCGGGCGGCATTGGCCACTGCCAAAGCTTCGAAACCATGAGCATTCAGGTCCGCCCGCGTCCTGCCGATCGCTTCCTTAGCGGCGTCTGCTGCTTCGCCGCCCCACGGCACAAAGGCGGGCAGTGTCGCCAAGCCGTTCGCCGCGTCCTGCACCGCCTGGGCGCGACTACTGGCCCCGTCACCGCGGTACCCGAGGACACCAGATCCTCGATGTTCACCCTTATCGCCACAGCGACCTTTCTGACCCTTTGTTGCTGCTTGGTGCAAGCTAAGCAGCGCACCGGACGCCGCGCCAGTCACCCAAATCGATGCTGGCCCTGGAATCCGGCGCATCGTTGGTGGCACCGGCGTCCTGTTCCTCGCATCCACGGCACTACATGCTCTCGCTGGCAACAGGGCGTTCGACGACGAGCAGGCGCAGCACGGCCAGGCCGCCATCTCGGTGCGGCCGGATCAGATAGCTACGAAACCAGAACCCGCCGCTGCCGCCGCGCCACCAACTCCTCCTCCACCAACGTCAACATCAGCTTGTCCGGCATACAGAACATCGTCACCAGAAACCGCAGCCTGACGTCATCGCGGTTGTTGCCGTCCCGGTAGTGGATGACATTGCCGGTGGGGCGGCGTGCCGGGATCACCGGGCGGGAACTCCACCACCACCGTCATCGCATGGGCGCCTTCCGGCGCCGCAGGCGGATGAGCTTCCTGCAACACGGTCACCGCTGTCTGCCATACGGTGCTGCGCGCCCGGTCTGAAGCCATGACAAGTCCCTGCGCCGGTGATGGATCGTCAATGACGACCGGACAGGCCGCCGTTTTGTGATACCCGCATGTCACGAATCACCGGGCCACCCGGTCTACCTGACAACACGAAAAGAAAGGAAGAGCAACATGAAGGTCGTCGTCATCGGAGGCACCGGTCTGGTGGGCTCCCAGGTAGTGCGGCTACTGAAGCAACACGGCCACAACGCCGTTGCCGCCTCACCGAACACCGGCGTGAACACCGTCACCGGTGAAGGCCTCGCCGAGGCTTTGGAAGGCGCCGAGGTGGTGGTGGACGTCTCGAATTCACCGTCGTTCGAACGAGAAGCCGCGATCAAGTTCTTCGAGACCGCCACCGGCAACCTGCTCGACGCAGAACGCAAAGCCGGGGTGAAACATCACGTCGCACTGTCGGTGGTGGGCACCGACGAGCTGGCCCCTGCCAGTGGCTACTTCCGCGCCAAACAGATCCAGGAGGAACTGATCGCACAATCGAGGGTGCCGTACTCGATCATCCACGCCACCCAGTTCTTCGAATTCATCAATGGCATCATCGACTCCGCCACCGAAGGCGACACGGTGCGCTTGCCACCGGCATATTTCCAGCCGATCGCCTCCGCCGATGTCGCCAAGGCCGTCGCCCGCACCGCCGTCGGAGACCCTGTCAACGGCACCACCGAAGTCGCCGGCCCGCAGAAGTTCCGCCTCGACGAACTGGCCGCCGGAAACCTCGCCGCCCAACAGGATCCACGCACCGTGATCAGCGATCCCGATGCCCTCTACTGGGGCGCAAAACTGGCCGACGACACCCTGACCCCCGGTGACGGGGCCACCGTGTACGACATTCTCCTCAAGGACTGGCAGACCCCGGCCAAGTAGGCCCTGCGGCGGCGCTGACCCCTGACTCCACGACTACGGGTTTTCCGTGGTCCCTGACCGTGCCCGGGAATGCCATCGTCGACAACACCAGCACAGACATGGGGAGGGCCAATGAAGGACACTCTGGTGATCGGCGGCGGATACGCCGGCATCCTGGCCGCCAACCGTCTCAACCGGCGCACCGATATCGACATCACCGTGGTCAACCCGCGACCCCAATTCGTCGAACGAATTCGGCTGCACCAGTTGGTGGCCGGCAACAACGACGCAGTGGCCGACTATTCGACACTGCTGACCGACCGGGCGAAGCTGGTGGTCGACAGCGCCGAACGCATCGACGCCGACGCCAAGGAACTGCGCCTGGCGACAGGCGCCACCCTGGACTACGACTACCTGGTCTATGCGGTCGGCAGCACCGCCCCGGTGCCGGCGGCAGTGCCGGGCGCCCGCGACTTTGCCTATCCCCTCGGCGAATTGGAAGCAGCGCAACGACTGACGGCACGACTGGCCGACGTCCCGCTGCAGGCACCGATCGTGGCGGTCGGCGGCGGTTTGACCGGCATCGAAGCCGCCTCCGAATGGGCTGAGGCAGGCCGCAACGTCACCCTGGTGACCGGCGCGCTGGGCCCCTCACTGGCCAAGGGTGGCCGCCGGTCGGTGGCCAGACGCTTGAAGAAGCTCGGCGTCACCGTGCGAAACAACCACGCCGCCGACACCATCCTGGCGCGCCTCGACGGCAACACGCCCAAGAACCTGAACCCGGCCTCGGTGGGTCAGTGCATCAGCCTGGGCCGCCACGCCGGAACCATCCAGCTGTCGCACTTCAACGACAGCGCCCTGCCGATGCACATCGGCGGCCACCTCGCGGCGTCCATCAAGGAATCGGTGTGCAAGGGCACGTTGTCGTTCCTGGCCAAAGAGGCCCGCAAGCCGGGCAGCTACTTCTGGCCCCAAGGCGGTCAGCGACAGAAGAATGTGAAGAAAGGGACAAGCGATGTCTGACGTCATGGAAAAACTCATGAAGGCGATGACCGTCATTCAATCGGTCAAGCCACCGGTGATCGCTGACGGCGCCGACGCGATGACGGCGATCATCGAATGGGGCCCCGGTGATCCCGGCTCACCGCCGCACCGTCACCCCGGCGGCCCGTGCTTCGGCTATGTACTCGAAGGCGAGATGCTCTTCGAGTTGGAAGGTGAAGCACCGCGGGTGATCACGGCCGGCGAGGCGTTCTGGGAGCCCGGCGGGGACGTCATCCACTACTCCGACGGCAACAACCGCAACGACGTACCGCTGCGCTTCCTGGTGACCATGCTCTGCCAGCCGGGCATCGACATGTTCGTCCTGGTCGACGACGCCGAACTCGAGCAACGCAAAGACCGTCGCGTCCCGAAGGACGAACGATGAAGGTCACCGTTTTCGGCGCCACCGGACAGATCGGCGCCCAGGTTGTCGAATTCCTCACCGCCGCAGGACATGACGTCACCGCGGCGTCACGGTCGGGTGGTGTGGATGCGGTCACCGGCGAAGGGGTCCCCGGCGCACTGCAAGGCGCCCACGCCGTTGTCGATGTCCTCAACTCCCCCAGTCTGGAGCCCGGTCCCGCGGTGGACTTCTTCACCAACTCCGCCGCCACCTTGCTCGCCGAAGCCAAGAAGGTCGGCGTCCAGCACTACCTGGTGCTGTCCATCGTGGGCGTCGACGAGATCGAGATCGACAGTTATCTGCGCGGCAAGCACCTGCAGGAGGAGCTGGTGGCCGCCTCCGGCATCCCGTACACCATCGTGCGGGCCACCCAGTTCCACGAGTTCGCCGAGGGCATCGTCGGATCGCTGCTGGTCGACGGTGAGGTTCATGCCCCCGACGCGTTGATCCAGCCCGTCGCCGCCGCCGAGGTGGCCGAGTTGATCGCCCGGGTGGTCTCCGAGGAGCCACGCAACGGCGTGCTGAATTTTGGTGGCCCCGAGAAGATGTCGTTCGCCGACCTGGCCCGTACCATTTTCACCCATCAGGGCACCGAGCTGTCCATCGCCGTCGACCCCCAGGCCACTTACTTCGGTGTCCCGGTGACCCAGAACAGTCTGGTCACCGGTGACGGCGCCGAGCTGGGCACCACCCGGCTCGCGGACTGGCTCGACCGCCGGTGAGCGATGTCGACGACGTGGTCCGGCGCCGGCACTCCTCGCGGATGTTCCTGCCGGACAAGCCGGTTCCGCGTGAGCTACTGGATGAGGCGCTGACGTTGGCGATGCGGGCACCGTCGAATTCGAATGTGCAACCGTGGCGGGTGTTCCTGGCCTCCGGTGCGCGTCGGGACCGACTTGCCGCCGCGTTGGTGCATCAGGTGCGCAGTGTCCCACCTCCGACGTTGGGTCTGCCCGAGTCGCACAGCCATCTGCGCCGCCAGCTCGGTGCCCTGCTGTACGGCGCCATGGGGGTGGCGCGCGACGACGACGCGGGACGCTGGAACGCCCAGCTGCGCAACTGGGACTTCTTCTACGCCCCGGTGGCCGGCATCGTCTGTATGCACCGGGATCTCGACCTGCCCGACGCCATCAGGGTGGGCATGTTCCTGCACACCCTGCTGCTGGCGTTGACCGAGCGCAGCCTCGACAGTTGTGTCCAGGTCTCGACCGCTCTGTACCCCGACGTGGTGCGCGAGCAGCTGGACATTCCCGGTGAGCTCACCGTGCTGTGCGGCATCTGCATCGACTACGCCGACCCCACCTTCGCCGCCAACAGCATCGAGACACCACGCAACCCGGTCGCCGAGAATGTCTTCTTTCTCGAGGTTTGACGTGGGCTCCGGGTTGAGCCGTAGAGATGAGCTGCGAGGGGTGTTCGTCTTTCAGTTCCTGACCGAGGATCAACTCGACGGACTCTGCGAAGAGGGCGCCTTCACCGTCGCCCCCGCGGGCGCGGTGTGCCGGGAAGGTGAACCGGCGCAGCACTTTTACGTGCTGCTCGACGGCGGCGACGTGGTGACGACGAAGCGGTCCGGTGGGCATGACGTCGAACTTCATCGAACGGCCGCCCGCGGAACCCACTTCGGCGCGATCCCCGGGGGCGGCTCCGTTTACGACGTCACGGTGCGGGTGACCCGACCCTCACGGCTGTTCGTACTGGAGGCCGAATTCTTCGCGCGGTTCATGAACGCGGTGTGGCCGGTCGCGGTGCATCTGTTGGAGAGCGCGGCGATCGGTGGGCTGCGGCAACGACAGCTGCTGGGTATGCAGGAGAGGCAACACGCCCTGGCGACCATCACCGCCGGGCTCAGCCACCAACTGAACAATCCTGCGGCGGCCACCGTACGGGCCGTCGCCGACCTGCGTGACAGCATGGCCGAAGCGCACCGCAATCTCGGCGTGCTCGCCGTCACCGCGCCGGCTGCGCTACCCGATCTGCTGGCCCTGCACGCTGACCTCCCCGTCACCACCGAATGGACACTGTCACCGCTGGCTGCCGCCGATCGCGAAGACGCGATCGACGCGTGGCTCGACGACCACGGCATCACCAACAGCTGGCGCTACGCGTCGACGTTGGTGGAGGCCGGTCTCGACGGCAGTTGGCTGGACCGCGTGGCGGCGACCGTCGCCCCGGAATCGCTGGAGTGCGCCATCAGCTGGCTCAAACAATCCATCGACGTCGAGATGAGGACCCGGGAGATCGCCGAAGCCGGCACCCGCATCGCCGCGCTGGTCAACGGCGCCAAACCGTACTCCCAGATGGACCGCGGCCCCTACCAGTGCATCGACGTGCACGAGATGCTGCGCAGCACCGTGCTGATGTTCGGCGACAGGATCGCGATGGCCGGTAAGGGAAAACCCGTCACCCTGGTCAAGGACCTGGATCAGTCGCTGCCCGAGCTACATTGTTATCCGGCCGATCTCAACCAGGTGTGGACCAATCTGATCGACAACGCCCTGTATGCGATGAACGGCCGCGGCACGCTGACCGTGCGCACCAGACGCGAGGGTGAAGCGATGATCCGCGTGGAAATCTGCGACGACGGACCCGGGATTGCCGACGACATCGCCGATCGCATCTTCACTCCGTTCTTCACCACCAAGCCCGTCGGCGAGGGCCCTGGGCTGGGGCTGGATCTGGCGTGGCGCATCGTGGTGGACCGACACCGCGGCCACATCTCCATGCGGTCCCATCCCGGTGACACCCGGTTCATCGTGTGCCTACCGCTGGAAGCACCCGCCCCCGGCTAGGTGAACGTCTGCCGCAGTTCGCGCCGAGACCGAATTCCCAACTTGGTGAACACTTTCCGCAGATGCCATTCCACGGTGTGCGCACTGATGAACAACTGGCCGGCGATCTCCTGATTGGTCAGACCCCGTCCCGCCAGTTCCGCGATCTGATGCTCTTGCGGGCTCAACTCGTCACCGGCAGCGGTGGGCTGCTTCCGGGTCTTCTGCCCGGCGGCCTGCAGTTCCCGCCGAGCCCGTTCGGCGAACGCCGCCGCACCCATGTCGATGAATTCCCGGTGGGCAGTGCGCAGCGGCTCGCGGGCGACGGTGGCGGGACCGTTGCGGCGCAACCACTCCCCATACACCAGGTGCGCGCGGGCGAGCTGAGTCCGCGTCCGGGTCTTCCCCAAATGCCCGATCGCCTCCAGGTACAGCGCCTGCGCCTGAGCGCCGCTGCTGAGCAGCGCCTGCGAGCGGGCCAGCGAACCCAGCGCCCGCGGTGTCGCCGCCACACACGTCCGTTCCCGCAGCAGTTCGAAGGCGTGCTCGGCGAGCCCCCGGTCATCGCCGCGCACGCCCGCCTCGACCATCTCGGACAACAATTCGGGATAGAAGCCAAGGTCGTCATAGTCGAAGGCGCGACGCGCGGCGGTCACAGCGTCCGGATAGCGGCCCAGCCCGTTGTTCAGCACTGCGGTGGCGTAGTGCGCCAACCCGATCACCCGGCCCTCACCGCGGGCCCGGCCGGACTCCAGTGCTGCCGCCGCCAACCGGGCCACTTCGGCTTCATCGCCCCGCCAGCTCGCCACAAGGATCCGGTGGTACTTCAACGGGGCGTAGTCGATGGCGATCGACAGGTCGTTGGCCTCGGTGACAAGATCACTGGCCGTGAGCAGTTCGCCCTGCTCGACGGCGGCGCCGGCCCGCGACAGCAGCGCCGCCGGCATCAGTGCCAGCACTCCACTGTCGGTGGCCAACTGCACCGCATGCTCCGCGACGTCATGCCAGCCGTCGTCCCACGTCTCGTGGATCAGGCAGTCGTGGACGAGGGGAAATGCCTGCCAGAACCAGCCCGATCCGGTGCTCATAGCCTCTTTGAGTGCGTTCAGGGCCCGGCGCATGACGGGCATCGCCTCGACCGCACCCACCGCCAACCGCACCGCCAGCGCATGGGTCACCAGATCGAGCGGGGACGTCTGCGGCAGCGAAGCCAGCGCGGCGCGTGCGGTCACGGCAACATCGGTGGCCAAGGTGCCGCCGTTGCGCCCGACGTACATCGCCGCGCTCAGTGCCTCCAGGTAGGCCTCGGTGGCCGACGTGCTGTCGAGCGCCACCAATTGGCCGGCCACCGAGGTGAACTGCGAGACGGCGGCGATCAGCGCGGCGGCGTCCCCGCCGGCGCGGGCGGCCGCGAAGGCCAGCCGGGTGCGCAATTGCGCCGAACGGGCCCGCTGCAGATCAGTCAGCGGCCCGAGATCGGCGGTCGCCAGGAGGCGGCGGGCGTTGTCGAAGGAGGCGATTTCGCGGTGGGCCTCGGCGGCGGCCAGTGCCCTGCCGGTACGGACGGCGGGGTCGGGGGTCAGCTCCACTGCACGTGTCAGGAAGGC
>NZ_JBARXZ010000143.1:0-6575 GCF_049647605.1 Mycobacterium sp.
GTCCTCCAAGACCGTTGTCCGGCCGACTTATTCGCCGCCCTGTTAGCCTCTAACGATCCGTCAGTGTTGCGACGTTGACTAGAACCCACCCCGGAACCACCTGCTCACTTTTCGACCGGAACTGACATATGGCGGGTTACCACCGAATCACTAGCATGTTGCACCGCAGCCGCGGCGCGGACGGTTGAGAGCGACGGCCCGGCTCCGATGCCGTTGAGATGGGCCGAATGACCTTCGCTCCCCTTACGATTCGCACGCGCCTATTTCACAGCGAGATCTTGGACTCGTACACTCGACGTCACGCAGCCCGAGATGGCGTGTTCCCGCTGAATGAGTCCAGCTGATCTGTTCCCGTGTTGTTGGTCCACGGTTGTGAGAGTCGAGGGCAGAGTGATCATCAGGAGGTCACATGCCCCGTCAGTACTCGTCGTCGGTGCGCAGGCAAATCGTTGCCCGGCTTCGGTCGGGTGAATCGGTAGCCGTGATGGCTGCCGAAACCGGAATCTGTCAGGCGACGTTGTTCCGTTGGAAACATCAAGCGCTCATCGATGCCGGCGTCATCGAGGGCACCCCGAGCGTGGAGGCCGACGAACTGGCAGCCGCCCACAAACGGATCGCCCAACTCGAGGCGGAGCTGGCCCTGACCCGCGACGCGTGCGAGTTGTTCGACGAGCAGGCGGTGGTGCCCCCAAAATGCCGACGCGCGATCGCTGAGGGACTGATCGCGCGAGGACACTCCACCCGATCTGCCTGCCGGATAACGGGATTGGCCCGCTCCCTGCTGCAGTATCACCGGCGCAGACCCGTCCCGGACCGTGAGGTGCGGCGGCTGATTGTGGCTGACACGATCACTGAGATCTATCAGCGATCACGCGGTACCTACGGCCGCAAGCGGGTCCGCGCTGCGCTGTTGGCCGACTACGACATGAACGTCAACCACAAACTAGTTAACTCCATCATGTCCGAGCAGGGTCTCTACGGGCTGCCGCGCCCCGGGCGGCGAAAACCCAACCTCATCGGCGTCGATACCCCAGTTGACCTGGTCAATCGACGGTTCGCCGCCAGCAGGCCCAACGAACTATGGTGTACCGATATCACCGAACACCCCGCGCGGGATGGCAAGGTCTACTGTTGCGCGATCCTGGACTGCTTCTCCCGGATGATCGTGGCCCGCACCTTCTCCACTACCGCGGACACAGCATTGGTCAACAATGCGGTCAACATGGCCGTCGAAAGCCGAAACCGAAGTAGTTCAACCATTCTGCACGCCGACCACGGCCCGCAGTTCACGTCCTGGAGCTTCGGGGAGAACATGCGCCGATGGGGCTTGCTCGGCTCGTTCGGCACCGTGGGCGACTGCTTCGATAACGCCGCCATGGAGTCATTCTGGGCGCGGCTGCAGGTCGAGTTGCTCAACACCCGCAGATGGGCCACCACCATCGAGTTGGCCGCCGCCATGGCCGATTACATCGACAACTTCTACAACGTCGAACGCCGCCACAGCTACCTCGGTAACATCAGCCCGACAGAGTTCGAAACGCTCTGGACATCCACCTATTCGATCCCTCAACTCGCATGACCGCGGCTCGAAACAGCGGGGACAGATCAGCTGGACTCATTCAGCGGGAACACGCCAGCAGGACGATACCAGCGGTGGCCGCGGCCGTTCATCGTCGAGGACCCTAAGCGCCCCGTCGCGCGGAGCCCCGATGGCAGCCCGATCAAGGTCGCTCATCTGAACACCGACGAGCGGCGGCGGTTGCTCATCGACGGGCCGGGCGGAATGGAGCCGGCCGTATTCTGGCTGACAGAGACGGGTGATCCCGTGTCGAGGTCCGGGTGGAAGGAGATCTTCCGCGCGGCGAACCTTCGTTGCCGCAGCACGGGAGTCGGCCTCTGGGTCCACCCGCACAGCCTTCGACATAGCTTTGCCGTGGTCACGCTGGAGCAGTTACAGCGCGGCCACATCGCCAACCAAGTGGCTCACAACCCCGACCAGCGCCGCACGTACAGCATGGTCTTCGGTGACCCGCTCGACTGGGTTCGCCGACGGCTGGGCGACCGATCCGTGGTCACCACGCAGATCTACCTGCATGCACTTGCCGAACTCGAGATGGAAACCCGCATGATGCTCGTCCCCGAAGAGTGGGAAGACCCTCGCGAGACCCCGATCCACGCAGTCCAGGGCGACCATGGTGGCACTGATGGAGTTCGGACATGACCCGCCGAGGACGAGGATCGACACGCAGGGGCGTGTCCGCGGCGCTCCCCGACGGGAAATACCTGCCCGCTCGGGAACCGACGGACGACGCACCAAGCACAGAGGTGGCGTTTCACGGTGAAGACGGCCGCCGCAAGGACTTCGACATCTCGACACTTCCGCTGCCCGGGCGGCACCCGGCACTCGCCGCGGCGTTCGCCGAACGGGTAGGACCCTCGGGGACCATCCGCACAGTCGCATCCGCGCAAAGTCAATGGTCCACACTGCTGCGATTCATGCGGTTTCTCGCCGCGCTGCCCCAACCGCCGGCGACGGCGACAGCGTTGACGGTCCAGCATCTGGAGTCGTTTCGGGAGCACCGCATGGCGCGGATCGGCGATCCCTCCTGGCTGGAGTTTCGCAGCATCGCGTTGCTGATGAGGAACCACGTGATCAGCGATCTGCTCAGTGGCGAGGTACGCGATCACCTGACTCGGCGTCAGGACCAATGGCGCCTACGACCGAAGCCGGGCTATTCAGACCGCGAACTGAACGCCTTGGCGCGGGCAGCCAGATCCGACGTCGATGCGATTCGACAGCGCATCCAGCGGGGTTGGGACCTCGTGAACCGACATCGCCAGAATACGAACGACCTTCCTGCACAATATCGAACACTCGCGGAGCAACTCGCAACGATCGCCGACACCGGCCGCGTTCCGCCTGTCACAGGATTCCGACGCCTCACGGTGCGCCGCGACTTGGCCGAGAACCTATTTCTCACTCCACGCGACCTCTACCCGCTGATGGTGCTCCTGGTGGCCGTCACCGGCCGAAACATCGAAACAATCAGAGAGCTACCGGCCAAACACCGGATCATCGAAGGCCGTGCCGTCGAACTACGCACAGTCAAACGACGTCGCGGACCACACTTGTGGCACACCACCGTCAACTGGGAGATCGGCGACGCAGGTCGCGAACTGCATACTCCGGGCGGTCTCTATCTGCTCGTTCATCGACTCACCGCGCCTGGCAGGGCACTACTCGACGCTCCCGAACGGGTCTGGGCGACGTGGCGCAATGCCGTCGGCGGCGTAGATGAGCACCATGACCCATTCGCGAAGGCGCTCAACCGATTCAAGTTCTACACACCCCGCTGGATCGCTATCCACAACCTGACCGCCGATACCACCGACGGCGGCGATCCCGCGCCACTGGCGCTGAGCTTCAACCGAATCAAGACCAGCACAGACGTCCGCCACACCCGACAGATGGGCGGCCACCTTCCCCCCTCGGCAAGGACCAACAGCGTCCCCGTCCTATTTTCGCACTACCTACGGGGCGGGACCCCACGGTGATCGACTGGGCTCACGAGATCGTCAGCGACGCGCTCGTCGACGCCGAGCAGTCCGCCCTCGACGCACACCGCCGTGCCCTAAAAAGGCAGGCGGAAGTCTTCGCGCCATAGCCAGTACGCCCGACGCCGAACAGGCCGAACATGCCGAACATGCCGAACATGCCGAACATGCCGAACATACCGAACATGCCAAGGACCACGGATTCGCCGTCGCTTCGACCCCGCACGCACCAGCCGAAGCAGCGTGGACCCAGTGCGTCGACCCTGAGCACCATCCCGTCACCGACAAAGCCTGCCGCGCCACCTTTCTCGACTGCTTCCACTGCGGCAACTGTCTCATCACCGCCCAACACTTGCCCCGGCTGCTGGCGTTGCTCGATGCCCTGTCAGCTCGCCGACAGCAGCTATCCGAAGGGGATTGGTGCGCTACGGCCCCACCTGGGCCGCCATCCGCCAAGACATCCTGGTCAAATTCACCCCTGCAGAAATCGAACTCGCCGCAGCATCCAAACCCGACGACGCACTGCTGGACCTCGTGGAGCACCCATGGCAACACCCCTGATCGCAGCCTCAGACGACGCACCACACCCGTGGGCCCGCAGGTTCGTCCTCGACGGCCGACCACTACGCGCCGACTGCACCCTGGAGCACACATCCCGCTTCGAAGACGACACCTGGCGCCTCTCCCCAGCGATCATCGCCCATAGCACCAAAATCTTGAAGCTCGACTTCGCGCACGCTCCGGTCCGCTGGCGAACGTTCACCAAAGAGGTGTTCTACGCCATGTTGGCCGGCCCACTGCCGCCCGCGGAACCACGACCCGAGATCGCCACCATCAGAGGTCATTTCGCCGCGATCACCAGGTTCTTGCGTTGGTTGGACAGCTACCCCGCCGCGGCGACGGGCCGACCAGTGCAAAGGCTCGACGAGCTGCACGGCGCCGATCTGCAGGCATACCTCCTCGACCTCCCAAAGACGCAGCACTCGCCCCTCACGCGGGAACGCAACCGCGTCTCGATTCGCGTGCTGTGGCGCTATCGCACCGTTCTATCAGATCACTTGCCCTTCGACCCCGCCCACCTGGAAGGATGGCGCGACGATTACCGCAGCTGGCGCGTCGAGAACGCCACCAGCCGCATCCCTGAACAGGTTCACGGCCCCTTGATGGCGTGGGCGATGCGGTTCATCGATGATTTCACCGACGACATCCTGACCGCCTCCGAACAATGGCAGGCAGCGCACGCCGCGCTCAGAGGCCCGATCCTCGACGACAACGCCGCCCTCGTCGAGAACCTGAGAACTCTGCTCGATGTCCACATCAGCGAGAACCGACCCCTCCCCGGCGACCGCGGGAACCTCAACCTCAAAGCGCTGGCCCACACACTCGGTTGCTCCAAGAAGGAGATCGATCGGCACCACACACTGATCTCGACGACCGCAGGGAAGGTCGGCGTCAATGACCAGCCCTGGTTCATCTTTTCGACCACCGGACAATTGGACGGATGCCCTTGGCTCGACACAATCGTCAGCGATCAGCGGTTGCCCTCCCAGAGTGGCGTGTGACGCCTGACCACGCTCCTGCAGGCCGCCGCATACGTCGTCATCGCCTTCCTCTCCGGTATGCGTGACGGCGAGATCAAAGAACTGCGCCGTGGCTGCCTCCAGGTGCAACGAGACGACACCGGACGCATCTACCGCTACAAGGTCTCCAGCCGCTCCTTCAAGGGCGAGAACGACCCGCGCGGGGTCGAGGCAACGTGGGTCGTCGGGGCACCAGCCGCCCGCGCCATTCGCGTGCTCGAACGGATGCAGCCTGCCGCGACGGAACTCTTGTTCGCTTACCATCCGTTGATTCAGTCTGAGTCCTCACGCGGCGGCCAGATCAGGGCAACGACGTCAAGTTGGGCCGTGACCAATCTCAACGCCTTCATCACCTGGGTCAACGTTTACTGCGGTGAGCACGGCCGCCACGACGGTATCCCTAACGTCAACGGGCGGCCGTGGTGGCTCACGACACCACAGTTTCGCCGCACGCTGGCCTGGTTTATCGCTCGCCGCCCCGGCGGCTCCATCGCCGGAGCAATCGCCTACCGCCACTTGAATGTTCAAATGTTCGAAGGCTACGCAGGCACCTCGGACTCTGGGTTTCGCGGCGAGGTCGAATCCGAGCAGGCCATCGCCCGCAGCGAAACCCTCCTCGCGATGATCGACCACACGAACACACCAACCTCGCCGGACCCGCTGCGTCCGAAGCGCAGCGGCGCCTGGCAGAGTTCGGCCAGCACGCCCGGTACTCCGGCACGGTGATCACCGATGAGCGCCGGCTCCGGAAGTTGATGGCCAGTAGCGACCCAGCGATTTACCCAGACAAGTACGTGACGTGCGTACACAACCACGCCACAGCGCTATGCCAGCAGCGCCGCGACCAGCGCGGCGCCCTTAACCCTATATCGGCAGCTGCAAACCACTGGTCTGCGGCAACGTCGCACTGAGACCCGCCAACATTGCTCACCTTCGCGCCGAGGCCGCGGACATCGACGACGACCTCGATGCCCGGCCGCTCCTCCCACCGCTACCTCGCAATCAGATCCAAGCCTGCCGCGACGACATCAACGCATTCGTAGCTCGGCACGATGAGGCAGATAAGTGACCTCGCTCGACGAGCTACCCGCCGAGCCACAGGTACGACTGGCATTCGCCGAGCTCGTCGACCAAGCACACCACGACGACGCGGCCCAGCGTCCTCGCCTTGGCACGGCAGTTCGGGCTCACTAACACCACATTCCGACGTCACTACCCGGAGATCGTGAGGGAACTGGGCCAGATCCGAAGGACTCCCGCGACCGCGCTGACCGAATCGACCGCCGTATCCGAGCACTCGAAGCTCGTCGATCGCAACGCGGAACTGCGGCGCGCGGTCCAGGTGAGGGGGACCCGTTTGGTGGTCCAGTTGATCTGTCCCCGCTGTTTCGAGCCGCGGTCATGCGAGTTGAGGGATCGAATAGGTGGATGTCCAGAGCG
>NZ_JBARXZ010000144.1:0-14300 GCF_049647605.1 Mycobacterium sp.
ACCCAGGGCTGGACCAGCCCGGTGCACGGCGCCGGCCGCCACGTCGGGTGGGCGGCGGCAGCGCGCAACGCCAAACTCGCCGCCTCGGCACCGAAACCTGATCGCCGACACCCGACGCAGCACCCCGAAACGAACAGCCCTGCAATGAACTACCGCGAGCTACTCAATCCGCCCGGCCCCCGAGAGGCCCGCTCCCCATCAGAGGGGAGACGCCCTACAGCCTCTGGGTGAACTGCACCCATTTGGCCAGCAGCTGTTCGGCAGCGCCGGAGTCGATCGCCTGCGCCGCTCGTTCCAGACCGCTCTCCCAGGCCGGCTGCCAGCCGGCGCTGGCGGACAGCCCGGCATGCGACACCATGGCGCCTGCGGCGTTGAGGATCACCGCGTCGCGCACCGCACCCGTGGCACCGGCGAACACCGCCCGCGCCGAGGCCGCATTGCTCGTCGCGTCCCCGCCGAGCAACTCCGACAACTGGGCCCGGGCGAAACCGAAGCCTGCGGGATCGAAGGTCAACCGATCGATGGAGCCGGCCTGGACCCGGTAGATCGTCGAGGTGGTGGTGGTGGTCAGCTCGTCGAGGCCGTCATCACCGTGCACCACCAGGACGCTGCACCGGCGGGAGGCGAACACCCCGGCCATCACCTCGGCGAGGTCACCGAACGCGCACCCGATCAGACCTGCCCGCGGCCCGGCCGGATTTGTCAGCGGACCGAGCAGGTTGAAGACCGTCGGCACCCCGATCTCCCGGCGGGCTGCGCCGGCGTGCCGTAGCGACGGGTGGAATTGCGGGGCAAAACAGAAGCCGATCCCGACCTCTGCCACACATCTGGCGACGTCGTCGGGTCCCAGGTCGATGCGGACCCCGAGCGCCTCGAGGGTGTCGGCACCGCCGGACAGCGACGAAGCCGCCCGGTTGCCGTGCTTGACCACCGGTACACCGGCCGCCGCCACCACGATCGCCGCCATCGTCGACAGGTTCACCGTGTTGGCCCCGTCGCCGCCGGTGCCCACGATGTCGACAGTGTCGGCGCCGATGATGTCGGTGGGCACCCGTCGGGCGTGGGACAGCATGGTGTCGGCGAGCTCGCTGACCTCCGCCGGGGTCGGGCGCTTGATCTTCATGGCCACCCCGAAGGCCGCGATCTGGGCTCCGGTGGCGGCGCCGGTCATGATCTGGTCCATCGCCCATGCCGCCTGGCCGGGTTCCAAGTGTTGGGAATCAGTCAGCCGGGACAGAATGCGCGGCCACGTGGGCCCGGAATCAGATGCAGTCACCAGCCGATATTCCCACGTCGGCCGGTGGGTACCCAAGGCGAGCGCACCACTATCACGACGACACTTCCAACCAAACCCCTCCCCGGGTGGAGATCGACAACTACAAAGCGTCATACTTCTTGGTGTGACGAGCGCTGTAGGCACCTCTGGAACCGCTATCACGTCGCGGATTCATTCGCTGAACCGACCCAACATGGTCAGTGTCGGCACCATCGTGTGGCTTTCCAGTGAACTGATGTTCTTTGCTGGGTTGTTCGCGATGTATTTCACCGCGCGAGCCCAGGCGGGAGGTGATTGGCCGCCGGCACCGACCGAGTTGAACCTCGCCCTTGCCGTACCGGTGACTCTGGTCCTGATCGCGTCGTCGTTCACCTGCCAGATGGGCGTGTTTGCCGCCGAGCGAGGTGACGTATTCGGACTCCGCCGCTGGTACACCCTGACGCTGGCGATGGGCACCTTCTTCGTGCTCGGCCAGGGCTACGAGTACTACCACCTGGTGCACACGGGGACGACGATCCCCGGCAGTGCCTACGGCACGGTGTTCTACCTGGCCACCGGGTTCCACGGCCTCCACGTCATCGGCGGCCTGGTCGCCTTCGTCTTCCTGCTCGCCCGGACCAAGATGTCCAAGTTCACCCCGGCACAGGCCACCGCCGCGATCGTCGTCTCGTACTACTGGCACTTCGTCGACATCGTCTGGATCGCCCTGTTCGCCGTCATCTACTTCGTCCGATGAAGCAGCACACGACCCGATGACATCGACACCCAAGAGCGACAGCAGCCCTAGGAACAGGAGTGCCCGGTTGAAGATCTCGCGGTTGACCCGATCAGCCGGCACGCCGAAGACGCGGCGGCGCACCCGGCGGAGACTCACGGCAGGCCTGCTGCTGTTGATCGCACTCACGATGGCCGGCGGCCTCGCCGCAGTCATCACCCCCAAACCGCAGGTCGCGGTGGCCGACGAATCTGCGTCGGCCCTACTGCGTACCGGTAAGCAGCTCTACGACACCTCCTGCATCTCCTGCCACGGCGCCAATCTCCAGGGTGTTCCCGACCGTGGCCCGAGCCTGGTCGGTGTCGGTGAAGCGGCCGTGTACTTCCAGGTCTCGACCGGACGTATGCCGGCCATGAGCCTGAACTCGCAGGCGCCGCAGAAGCCGTCGAACTTCGACGACGCTCAGATCGACGCCCTCGGCGCGTTCATCCAGGCCAACGGTGGCGGCCCCATGGTCGTTCGCGACGAAAACGGCCAGATCGCCCAGGCCTCACTGACCCACGGTGACGTGGCCCGCGGCGGCGATCTGTTCCGCCTGAACTGCGCGTCCTGCCACAACTTCACCGGCAAGGGTGGCGCGCTGTCCTCCGGTAAGTGGGCTCCCGACCTCGGTGATGCCACCCCACAGCAGATTTACACCGCAATGTTGACCGGCCCGCAGAACATGCCGAAGTTCTCCGACCGGCAGCTCACCCCCGAAGAGAAGTCGGACATCGTGACCTACGTCCGGGAGTCCGCAGAGGCGCGCAGCCCCGGCGGCTACGGACTGGGCGGCTTCGGCCCGACCTCTGAGGGCATGGCGGTCTGGATTATCGGCATGGTCGCCTTGATCGGCGTGGCGATGTGGATCGGGGCGAGAGCATGAGCAGCGACAACAAAGGCACCACTGGCGAAGCCGGACATCCCACCGACGAACAGTTGGCCCGGATGTCACGCGAGGAGCTCCTCGCCCTCGGCGGCCAGCTCGATGGCGTCGACATCGTTCACAAAGAACCCCGGTGGCCGGTTGAGGGCACCAAGGCCGAGAAGCGTGCGGAGCGCAATGTCGCCCTGTGGCTGATCCTGGCCGGTATCAGCGGCTTGGCGCTGCTGGTCATCTTCATCTTCTGGCCGTGGGAGTACGACCCCAGCAGCATCTGGTACAACCTCGCCACCCCGATGTACGGCCTGACCTTCGGGTTGTCGATCCTGGCCATCGGTATCGGCGCGGTGCTCTTCCAGAAGCGGTTCATCCCCGAAGAGATCTCGATCCAGGACCGCCATGACGGCCCGTCCTCGGAACTGCAGCGCAAGACCGTCGTCGCCAACCTGAGTGACGCGCTCGAGGGCTCGACCATCAAGCGCCGCAAGATGATCGGTGTCTCCTTGGGGCTGGGCCTCGGCGCCTTCGGCGCCGGCACCCTGGTCGCCTTCATCGGTGGCCTGATCAAGAATCCGTGGAAGCCGGTCGTTCCGACCGCCGACGGGATGAAGGCCGTGCTGTGGACGTCGGGCTGGACCCCACGCTTCCACGGCGAGACCATCTTCCTGGCCCGCGGCACCGGCGACAGCCACTCGCCGTTCATCAAGATGCGCGCCGAAGACCTCGACGCCGGCGGCATGGAGACGGTGTTCCCCTGGCGCGAATCCGACGGTGACGGCACCACACCCGAGTCGCACCACACGCTGGCGCAGATCCAGATGGGTGTGCGTAACCCCGTCATGCTGATCCGCATCAAGCCGCAGGACATGCACAAGGTGGTCAAGCGGCAGGGCCAGGAGAGCTTCAACTACGGCGACCTGTTCGCCTACACCAAGGTCTGCTCGCACCTGGGCTGCCCGTCGTCGCTCTACGAGCAGCAGACCTATCGCATCCTGTGCCCGTGCCACCAGTCGCAGTTCGACGCGTTGCATTTCGCCAAACCCATCTTCGGTCCCGCTGCGCGTGCCTTGGCGCAGCTGCCCATCACCGTTGACCAAGACGGGTATCTTGTCGCCAACGGCGACTTCATCGAGCCCGTCGGACCTGCATTCTGGGAGCGCCGATCATGAGTTCCAAACTCGCCGATATCGCGGCCAAACAGGGTAACGCGATCGATTCGCGCTACCACCCGTCTGGAGCGGTCCGCAGGCAGCTGAACAAGGTCTTCCCCACCCACTGGTCGTTCCTGCTGGGTGAGATCGCCTTGTACAGCTTCATCATTCTTCTGATCACCGGTATCTGGCTGACGCTGTTCTTCGATCCGTCGATGGCTGAGGTCACCTACAACGGTGTCTACGAGCCGTTGCGCGGCATCTTGATGTCGAAGGCCTACGAATCGGCGCTCAACATCAGCTTCGAGGTTCGCGGCGGTCTGTTCATCCGGCAGGTCCACCACTGGGCCGCGCTGCTGTTCGCCGCGTCGATCATGGTTCACCTGGCCCGCATCTTCTTCACCGGCGCGTTCCGCCGGCCCCGCGAGGCCAACTGGGTGATCGGTTCTCTGCTGCTGATCCTGGCGATGTTCGAAGGCTTCTTCGGTTACTCGCTGCCCGACGACCTGCTCTCCGGCACCGGCCTGCGCGCCGCGTTCTCCGGTATCTCGATGAGCATCCCGGTTATCGGCACCTGGATGCACTGGGCGCTGTTCGGTGGCGACTTCCCCGGCACGATCATCATTCCGCGGTTGTATGCCCTGCACATCCTGCTGCTCCCAGGCATCATGCTGGCTCTGATCGGGGCGCACTTGGCCCTGGTGTGGTTCCAGAAGCACACCCAGTTCCCCGGCCCCGGCCGCACCGAGAAGAACGTCGTCGGCGTGCGCGTCATGCCGGTGTTCGCGGTCAAGTCGGGTGCGTTCTTCGCGATGACGGTCGGCATCCTCGGCCTGATGGGTGGTCTGCTGCAGATCAACCCGATCTGGGACCTGGGCCCCTACAAGCCGTCGATGGTGTCGGCCGGTTCGCAGCCGGACTTCTACATGATGTGGACCGACGGCCTGATCCGGGTGTGGCCGGCGTGGGAGTTCTACTTCGGCAACTACACGATTCCGCAGCCGGTGTGGATCGCCGTGCTGATGGGCGTGGTGTTTGCCCTGCTGATGGCGTGGCCGTTCCTCGAGAAGAGGTTCACCGGCGACGACGCTCACCACAATCTGCTGCAGCGCCCCCGGGACGCCCCGGTGCGCACCGCAATCGGTTCGATGGCGATCGCGTTCTACATCCTGATGACGTTCGCCTGTATGAACGACATCATCGCGCTGAAGTTCCACATCTCGCTGAACGCCACGACGTGGATCGTTCGTATCGCGATGGTGGTCCTGCCTCCGGTGGTGTACTTCATCGCTTACCGCTGGGCGGTGGCGTTGCAGCGCAGCGACCGGGCGGTGCTCGAACACGGCATCGAGACCGGCATCATCAAGCGCCTCCCCCATGGCGCGTATGTCGAGCTGCACCAGCCGATCGGACCCGTCGACGATCACGGTCACCCGATCCCGCTCGAGTACCAGGGCGGTGCCGTCCCCAAGAAGATGAACAAGCTGGGGTCTGCGGGTTCGCCCGGCCGCGGCAGCTTCCTGTACCCGGATCCGATTTCCGAGGATCAGGCGCTGACCGAAGCCGAGCAGGCCTCGCATCATCGGGCGCTCACCGCGCTCAAGGAGTACCAGGACAACGAGCACGGCACCGACGGCCAGTCGAACGGATCAAACGGCCACCACTGATCGTCGGTTATCTCCAAACGGCTGTGAGCACTCAGGTGCTCACAGCCGTTTGTGGTTTCAGGGGCCATGTCGTGCTGCTCGGTGCTGGAAGTCCCGCCCAGGCCGTGATGCTGCTTTCGGCGCGCAACCCGACCGCGGCGCCGGGCTACCCGTGGCCCCGCTCCCCCACCGGCACCGGGGCCCACACCCGAGGGCGAGCTCTGCACCGCTGATCGCCGCGATGAGAGCCCGGGCAGTCCCTGGTGATCATCGAAACTGCAGGTACGGAACGCAGCCCCTACAGAGCCTTCAGGGGCGACAACAACGAACCCGTGCCCCAGCACGTAGGTGTGGGCAACGGCAGGGGCGGACACCCCGGGGCCGGTGCGGGGTCTGGAGACCCTGTTACGGGCGGATACAGCCTTGGCGGTGTCAGCCGGCGTCAGCGGCGAGCACAATGCGCAGCCGACGCAGGTAGCTGACGGGGATGGCGATCGTGGCCAGCGTGAGAACACCGGCGACCCCGTACACACTCCACGACGCGGTGGTATGCCCCAACGCCATCAGATAGGTGGCCACGGCAACCGCCACGTACGCCAGACCGATGCCGGTGAGGACGCCGAGCCCGCAACGCAGCCACATGCGGTCCAGGAGGGCCGCGGAGATCGCCGAGCTCGAATGCCGGGCCGGTGTGGGCCCCGGATAGTCCGGCGGGTCGACGTCGGCCAGCATGGCACGTGCCTGCACCGTTTTCGGTCCGGTCCGCGGTGGGGGCGGCAGTTCGGCCTCGGCGGCCCGGCGGGCCCGTAACAACAGCGGAATCGCCAGCACGATCACCAGTGCCGACACCGCGATCACGGTGTACAGCAGCCAGGGGGTGCCCCGGTCCCCCACTGCGGCACTGGTACGGCCCCCACCCATGTGCACCAGGGCCACGCCTGCGGCGACGGAGATTCCGAGTGCTGTGAGCCACGTCAGCGCGCAGCCGGCCATGAGACCACGGTCGACGACCTCCGGCGATCCCGCGAACCGGTTCTCCTGACGCACAGTCACTGGTCTTCCCCGCTCCCTACCTGACTTCGCGTTCAGCAACTGGTCTGCGCCGCGTTTCCGGTGTTCGACGACAGCACGGTGCCGTCGCTGGTGGTGATCGCGCAGTTGAGCCGGCTCACCAGGAACAAGCTGGACGCCTGCACGGAACCGACTTCGGACTGCGAGATCGGTGTCACCGTCAGTGACCACGGAATGTACACGTTGCGCTGGGTCCTGCTGCGTCCCGACGCGTCGGTATAGGTCACCGAAATGATGTCACCGGGAGCCTTGGTGCCGGTGATCGAGTACGTCACCTGTCGCGGTCCGGCCGGGGCCGTGGTGGTCGGCGGTGGTGGCGGCGGCGCTTCCGTGGTTTCCGGGGGCGGCGGTGGCGGCTCCTCCGCGGGCGGTGGTGGCGGCGGAGGTGGCGGTGGTTCCGGGGTGACGGTCACCGTTTCCGTGGGCGGCGGCGGTGGCGGCGGCTCTTCGGTGGTCGGTGGGGGCGGCGGTGGCGGCGGCACGGTCGTGGTGATCTCGTCCTGTACCGGGGGCCGGCTGGTTGTTGTGGTGGCGGGATTGGCGAGGTCGTCGGAGTCGGTGCTGGTGACCAACAGCGACACCGACACCACCAGGGAGATCGCCGCGACGATCGCGGTGATGCCGACCACCCACGGCCACCGTGGCGGACGGGCTTCGCCGTCGGTCTCACCGCCGTCGTAGGTGTCGTAGTCGTACAAGTGGGGGTCGGCAGGCACGTACGGGCCGGTGATGAACTGCTCGGACTCCGGCGCCGAGTAGGCCTGCGACGGGAACTCCGCAGGCACCAGATGGGTGCCGTATTCCTTGCCGAGGTCCTCGTTGAGCCCGTCCGGCCCATTACCGTCGGGGGTCGACGTGGGTTCCCGGTCTTCTCCGGAATCCGGTCCCGGGGGGTTCGGCCCGCTCATGTCCGCCTGTCCTTCTCCGATAATCCACCGCAACGTGCGGGAACGCCGAGGAGTGCGCGCACCGCGCCGATTGGAGCTTGTTGCGCCCCGGCAACATTACCCAACGACGGCGGCGGACTTGACGCGACAGGACGGTTGCCGACGCACTTGGTCATTGATTGTGACCTTGCCGGGAACCGCAGGACAGCGGCGGCGCCACGTGTCAGTGCTTCTCGGCGCCCCAGTAGTACTCGAAGACCAGACCGGCAGCCGACGTCAGCACAAACACGATGCCGGCAACCATCAGCCACGGCAGCCAGAGCGCTGTGCCCACTGCGACGATCGAGAAGGACAGTGCGATCAGGATCGGCCACCAGCTGTGCGGGCTGAAGAAGCCGAGTTCCCCGGCACCGTCGCTGATCTCGGCGTCTTCGTAGTCCTCGGGCCGAGTGTCGAGACGTCGGGCCACGAACCGGAAGAAGGTGCCGATGATCAGTGACAGACCGGCGGTCAGGACCAGCGCGGTGGTGCCGGCCCATTCGATGCCACCGTTGGCGTACATCGACGTCAGCACGGCGTACCCGGCTGCGGCCAGGACAAAGAATGCGGTCAGGATCTCGAAGAGCCTGGCTTCGATATGCATGCTGGTTTCTCTCTAATCCGTCTCAGCCGGTCAGTTCCGCACCGGAGGTGCCTGCTCGCCGCGCCGGGTGTCGAACGGCCGGGTGGTGATCGCGACCGGATCCTGACCGATGGCCTGGAGCGCCTCGGCGTTGGTGGCTTCGGGCCGGTCGTTGCGGTACTGCAGGTAGGCCTTGAAGTCTTTGGGCTCTACCACCCGGACTTCGAAGTTCATCATCGCGTGGTAGGTACCGCACATCTCGGTGCAGCGTCCCACGAAGGCCCCGGTCTGCAAGATCTCGCTGATCTGGAAGACGTTGTCGGAGTTGTTTTCCTTGGGGTTGGGCAGCACGTCGCGCTTGAAGAGGAACTCCGGCACCCAGAACCCGTGGATCACGTCGGCCGAGGCGATCTGGAACTCGACACGCTTGCCGCTGGGCAACACCAGGACCGGGATCTCGGTGCTGGAGCCCAGCGTCTCGATCTTGTCGAAGTTCAGGTAGCTGCGGTCCTCGGGGTTGAGGCCACGGATGGCACCGACCGCTTCCCCGTGCTCGGGGGTGTCGTGTGCGCCGTCGCCACCCGGGCGCGAGACCATGGCCTCTTTGCGCTCGTTGTCGACGCCGTCGTAGTCGTAGGTGCCATCGGCGAAGGCAACCTTCTGGTAGCCGAATTTCCAGTTCCACTGGAAGGCAGTGACGTCGATGACGACCTCAGGATTGGGATCCTTGGCCAGCATCCGCTCCTGCACCACCACGGTGAAGTAGAAGAGGACCGAGATGATCAGGAATGGGATCACCGTCAGGACCAGTTCGAGCGGCATGTTGTAGCCGAACTGCCGGGGCAGCTCGGTGTCGGTGGCCTTCTTGCGATGGAACACCGCAGTCCAGAACAACATGATGTAGACGAATCCGCCGATCACGAACGACGCCGCGACCGAGCCGATCCACAGCTCACGATTCAGATGAGCTTCAGGGGTGATGCCTTTTGGCCACCCCAGGGCCAACGCGTCGGTGACGCTGCAGCCGCTGAGCACAACCGCCAGCGCACTGAACGTGACCGCCATAGCCAACACCCTGAGCCGACGAGAACGGCGGGTCTTCACGCTGGCGCCTCCTGTTTCAGTCCGTCTCGATCCCGTCTGGGGAATCCCCGTCAGACGCGTTTGCGGATCGAATACTACGCAGCGTAGACCACGCCCTCCAGCCGAGCCCGACGCACCTGCCGTATGCGTTTCGCCGCGGCTTGGGCATACTTGGCGGCGATGTGCGGACTGGTAGCTCTGGTGTGCGATTCGGCCCGGCCCGTCACGGGGGATGTCGTCGAGGCGGTGGCCGGCGCGTCGCACCTGATGCGCCATCGTGGGCCCGACGAACCAGGCACCTGGTCAGACGACCGGGTGGTGCTGGGATTCAACCGTTTGTCGATCATCGACATCGCCCATTCCCACCAGCCGTTGCGCTGGGGTCCCCCGGAAGCGCCGGATCGCTACGTGCTGGTGTTCAACGGCGAGATCTACAACTACCTGGAGATTCGGGAACGGCTGCGGTCCGAACACGGGGCCCGGTTCCACACCGACGGTGACGGCGAGGCAATCGTCGCGGCCTACCACCACTGGGGCGTCGAGGCCTTGCCGCGACTGCGGGGCATGTTCGCCTTCGCGCTGTGGGATACCGAGACCGGTGAGTTGTTCTGCGCCCGGGACCCGTTTGGAATCAAGCCGTTGTTCATGGCGACCGGGCCCGGCGGGACGGCCGTCGGCAGCGAGAAGAAGTGCCTGCTGGATCTGGCCGGGATCCTGGGCATCGACGCCGGCGCCTCCGGCCTCGACGAGCGCGCGGTGCAGCACTACACGGTCCTGCAGTACGTCCCCGAGCCGGAGACGCTGCATCGCGATGTACGCCGGCTCGAGTCGGGTAGCTATGCCCGGATCCGGCCGGGTTCGGCCCCTGAGATCAGTCGGTACTTCGTGCCGCGCTTCCCGGTGACACCGTTCCAGGCGGGATCCGAGCAGGCCCGCTACGACGAGATCACCGCCGCACTCGAAGACTCGGTGGCCAAGCACATGCGGGCCGACGTCACCGTGGGCGCGTTCTTGTCCGGCGGTATCGATTCCACGGCGATCGCCGCATTGGCCATCCGGCACAATCCGCGGCTGATCACGTTCACCACCGGGTTCGAACGCGAGGGTTTCTCCGAGGTCGACGTGGCCGTCGCCTCCGCCGAAGCGATCGGCGCCCGTCACATCGCCAAGGTGGTCAGCCCGGCGGAGTTCGTCGCCGCACTGCCCGAAATCGTCTGGTATCTGGATGAACCCGTCGCCGATCCGGCGCTGATACCGCTGTTCTTCATCGCCAAGGAAGCCCGCAAGCACGTCAAGGTGGTGTTGTCCGGCGAAGGTGCCGACGAGCTCTTCGGCGGCTACACGATCTATCGGGAACCGCTGTCACTCAAAGCTTTCGACTATCTCCCGAGGCCGGTGCGACGCTCGCTGGGCCGGGCTTCGGCGCCGCTGCCGGACGGGGTGCGCGGCAAGAGCCTGCTGCACCGCGGTTCCCTGACGCTCGAGGAGCGTTACTACGGCAATGCCCGCAGCTTCTCCGATGCGCAGCTGCGCTCGGTGCTGCCGGGATTCCGGGCGGACTGGACGCACACCGACGTCACCGCGCAGGTGTATCGGGAGTCGGCGGGGTGGGATCCGGTGGCGCGCATGCAGCATCTGGATCTGTTCACCTGGCTGCGGGGCGACATCCTGGTCAAAGCGGACAAGATGACGATGGCCAACTCGTTGGAGCTGCGGGTGCCGTTCCTGGACCCCGAGGTGTTCGCGGTGGCGTCGCGGTTGCCGCTCGAACAGAAGATCACCCGGACCACCACCAAGTACGCGCTGCGCCGCGCCCTGGAGCCCATCGTGCCCGCCCATGTGCTGCACCGCGCCAAACTGGGTTTCCCGGTGCCGATCCGGCATTGGCTGCGGGCCGGTGAGCTGTTGGACTGGGCGTACCAGATGGTCGAGCACTCCCAGGCCGGCCGGCTGGTCGACCTGGCCGCGGTGCGCCGGATGCTCGACGAACACCGCAGCGGCGCAAGCGATCACAGCCGACGGCTGTGGACGGTGCTGATCTTCATGCTGTGGCACGCCATCTTCATCGACGGCTCCGTGGTGCCGGAGATCAGCGAGCCCACCTACCCCGTCGAGTTGTAGCTCCCCACACAAACCCGCCCAAACGTACGTTTGGGCGGGTTTGTGCGAGTAGATCTCGCCTCTTTGTCGATCTCGGCGATCAGACCAGCGCGGCTAGACGCACGCGGCTAGACCAGCGCGGCGGCGATCTCTTCGCCCGCCTCGGGGCCGTAGGCGTCGGTGATCCGTGCCAGCGCCGCCGGCTTGTCCCACGTCCATTCCTGTGGGCCCGGCGCCTCGAGCACCAACGTGGCCACCAGCGACGCCAGCTGCGCCGAGCGTTCCAGGCTCAGGCCGGCGCCGCGGCCGGTGAGGAAACCCGCCCGGAACGCGTCGCCGATACCGGTGGGGTCCTCTTTACGGGTCTCGGGGACGACGCCGACGTGGACAAAGGTGCCGTCGGAGCCGACAAGATCCACGCCCTTGGGACCCAGGGTGGTCACCCGCAGCCCGATCTGCTGCATCACTTCGGCTTCCGACCAGCCGGACTTCTGCAGCAGCAGGTCCCACTCGTAGTCGTTGGTGAACAGGTAGGTGGCACCGTCGATGAGCCGACGGATCTCCTCGCGGTTGAGGCGGGCCAGCTGCTGCGACGGGTCTGCGGCGAAAGCCAGTCCCAGGGAACGGCATTCCTCGGTGTGGCGGAACATCGCCTCGGGGTCGTTGGCGCCGACGATCACCAGCTCCGGGTTGCCGACCTTGGCGACCACATCGGCGATCGAGATGTTGCGCGCCTCGGACATCGCACCGGGGTAGAACGACGCGAGCTGCGCCATGTCCTCATCGGTGGTGCAGACGAATCGCGCTGTGTAGGCCGTCTCGGAGACCATCACATGGTCGCAGTCGACGCCGTTGGACTCCAGCCACTGCCGGTAGTCGGCGAAGTCGGTCCCGACCGCGCCGACGAGTGTCGGGCGCCCGCCCAGGATCCCGATGGCATAGGCCATGTTTCCGGCAACCCCGCCGCGGTGCACCACGAGGTCGTCCACCAGGAAACTCAGTGACACTTTCTGCAAGTGCTCGGCCAGGAGTTGCTCGGCGAAGCGGCCCGGAAATCGCATCAGGTGATCTGTTGCGATCGATCCGGTTACAGCAATGGTCACAAGTCGCTCCATCCGTCTTGGTCACTGGGCGACTTGACACTACCGCTGCCCGCCGTCGCGCTCATCTCCTCCTCCGTGCGCTAACCTGCGTAGCGGAAACACCGTGCCGTGCGGCGCGCACTCGAAGCCGCCCGCGTGACCGGCTCGACGGTGTCAGGCGCTACCTCGGGAGAAACAATGTCCGGCCCTTATCCGCCGTACCACGGTGTCGGCGCCCCGGGGCCCGATCAGCGACCCGATCCGCGGGCCGGCCAGCCCGGATATCACGCGGATTTCGGTCAGGCGTGGGGCCCGTACCGGCCGCCGGCGCCGGCGGACACGCCCTTCCACCCAGGCCCGGCCGCGGCCCCGTATCCGGGTCCGCCTCCTCCGCCGGTCCCCTACCCCGGTCCCCGTCGGCGATGGACGCTGCTGGTCGCGGCAGTGCTCACGGTGGCGGTGGTCGCTGCGGTGGCGGTAGCCGTTGCGGTGGCGGGACGCGAGGACTCGCGCGGTGGCGCGGTGCTCAACAACCTGACCGTTCAGCGGGCCATCCAGGGCTACCTGGACGCATTGTTGGACGGCGACATCCAGAATGTCTCGCGCAATTCGCTCTGCGGCCTCTACGACGGGGTGCGCGATCGCCGCGCAGATGACGCACTGGCCCGGCTCAGCAGCGATGCGTTCCAGAAGCAGTTCTCCAGCGTCCATGTCACCGAGATCGACACAATGGTGTTCGCGTCGCCGAGCAGCGCTCAGGTGCTGTTCACCATGGAAGTGGTGCCGACGACCGGCAGCCGGACCGGCGACGACGTCCGGCAGGGTGTCGCGCAGGTGCTCGCCTATGGCGAGGACGTTCTGGTGTGTTCGTACGTGCTACGCACCGCGGGCGCGTTCTAACCCTGTCGAGACAGAGCCGGAACACGCCCGCGGGTGTGCGCTGAGATCAGTTGAACGAGTCGCCGCAGGCGCATGAGCCTGTGGCGTTGGGGTTGTCGATGGTGAACCCCTGCTTCTCGATGGTGTCCACGAAGTCGATCGTGGCGCCCTGGACGTAGGGAGCGCTCATCCGGTCGACGGTGAGCGTCACACCGCTGAACTCGACCGTGAGGTCACCGTCGAGCACCCGGTCATCGAAGAACAGGTTGTAGCGCAGGCCGGCGCAACCGCCCGGTTGCACGGCGATCCGGAGCGCCAGGTCGTCGCGACCCTCCTGATCGAGCAGCGATTTGGCTTTGATCGCTGCGGCATCGGACAGGGCCACACCGTGGGCAGCGGTGGTGGTCGCTGACTCGTCCTGAACAGTCATTACTTCTCCCTCGGTGGCATGCATGGAATGGGTGTCAACCCAGACCACTCAACGGTACCTGGTCGGGGCGCTATTCCCGAGTTCTGCGGCAACCTGGGATGCCAGTCCGGCCAGCTGATTGGCGGCGTCGTCCATGGCCACCTGCACGGATCCGGCGAAGTCGACGACGGCGTAGGCGGCGGTGATTCCGGCGTCTTGCAGTGCGTCGGCACCCAGTGTCACCTGTCCGGCCAGCACCAGAACCGGGATCTGGTGTGCCCCGGCCCCGTGTGACAGCGCGCTGACCACCTTGCCGTGCAGCGATTGGTCATCGAAGCGGCCTTCGCCGGTGATCACCAGCTCGGCGGCCGCGACGTCCGCGGCGAGCCGGGTGTGCTCGGCGATGATCGCCGCGCCCGATTCCCGGTGCCCGCCCAGCGCCAGCAGTGCCGCACCC
>NZ_JBARXZ010000145.1:0-17636 GCF_049647605.1 Mycobacterium sp.
TCGCGGTACCGTCCGCTTCGGCGGCGACAGCCGCAGCGGCGGCCTCGGCGGCAGCGGTCACCGCGGCCGACCTGGCGTCCAGGTCGGCACGCAAGCGCAACCGTTCACGCTGTGCCGCGGCGGCTGCCGATTCGGTGGCTTTGGCAGCGTCGAGCTGCACCCCGGCGGTTCGCAGCTGGGTACGCAGCTCCACCATCCGGGCGTACGCGGCTTCCGCTGCGGCACATCGCTGCGCTGCCGGATCCACTAGTGTTGCCACTTCGGCGAGGTCGGCGGTGAGCTGGGCGTGTAGCCGGGTCTTCTCTTCGACTTCGGCAAGCGCTTCGGCGCAGCGGGCCACCGTCTCCTCGGCCGTCGCCAACGCCTTGGTGGCCGCCGCCCACTCCCCGGTAGGCCTGCCGGTCGCCGTGAAGTAACGGCTGTACTCTGCCTCGATCTTCTCGATGAGCACCGGCTCGACCCCGGACAGCCCGGCTCCGGCGGCATCACCGGCGGCGATGTCGAGGGCCCGCGACAGTGCGTCACTTCCGGAGACATTGATCGCTGCCGTCGGCGCCGACTGCAGCACCCGCTGCGCCTGCCACAGCCCGGTGTCGACGGTCTCGTCCAGGATCGCCCGAACTCGCTCATGGGCTTCATCCCCGGTGAGCTGCTCCCGCCGCGGCGCCAGCACCGTCAGCTCGGTCTCGCACTTCTTGTGGAACCGCTTGCGGTACACAAACCGATACGGTCCGGTGCTGATCTCGGCCGTCACCTCGGACCCGACATCGGCATGCGTCGGCTTGACCTGCTTGACGTCTTTCTTGGTGGACCGGTCCTTGGACTCCAGCAGCAGATCCAGCGCCTCGATCATCGATGACTTGCCGGCCTCGTTGACCCCGTGAACGACGGTGACGCCGTGATCGGGGAAGTCGATCTCCCGATGGGTGATACCGCGGTAATTGGTCAGGGCCAGCCGATGCAACCTCACGCCGCGCCCCCCATCGGGGCCGCCAACCGCAGCAGCAGCGCCAGAGCAGCCTGGGCGTCCTGCGCGGATTCGGAGTCGCCGCTGCGGGCCGTGGCCACCAGCTCGTCAACCGCCGAAGCGGCGAACCCACCGAACCCGAGATCGGTGAACTCGTTGTCAGCGGGAACCACCGCGACGTCAGTTTGCCTGTCCCACAACCCGACCCATGCAAACAACCGCGCATACTTGTCCAGGCAGGCGTCCAGCGCCGCGCGCTCGGTGACTGTGAGAGTGCCGGTCAACGCCAGCCGCACCACCGTACGGTCCTTGTCGGGAAGCAGATCCAGATTGAGATCCAGATCGGCGATATCGCGGCCGTCGTCCACCGGGCGGCGCAGGGTCAGGAACCGCCAGGTGCCGACCCGGCGCGCAGTCACCGTCACGTGGTCGTCGATGTCGACCACCAACACGTGCCCGGGGTGCGGTTCGATGTCGTCGTAGTTGGTGACTTCCGGCGAACCGGAATACCAAACCCGGCCCGTCCCGCCGACCTGCATACGGGAATGCTTGTCCCCCAAAGCAACATAGTGCACCGCCCCGGAGTCCAACGCCTGCTCCAGAGCCGCCAGCCGGATGGCGCCGTGCCGGTTCGGGTCCGGATCCAGGATGTCGACACCGCCGTGGGCGACGAGGATCCGGGTGGCGCCGCTGGGCGCCAGCCCCTCCAGCACCTCGGCCACCAGATCGGTGGTGGGCTTCTTGGAACGCCATGGGGCAGCGACGATCTCGACGCCGGGACGGACTTCGTGAACACCGGCGCGAGCCAGCACCGTGACATTGGCCGGGCATTCCTGGGTGAACAGCGCACTGGTGTAGACCGACGAGGCGTCCAGCGGATCGTGATTGCCCGGCAGCAGATACACCGGCAGCCCGATACCACGCATGGCCTCCAGCGACTGACTGATGACCCGGGGATCGAGATGATTGTCTTCGAACACATCACCGGCGACAACAACAAACTCCGCGCCGGTTTCGGCGACCAGGGCACCCAGCCCCGCAACCGCGTCGCGACGCGCTGCGGAATAGCGGGGCTGGGCCTCACCTTCCAGGAAGTGACGGGTCATGCCGAGTTGCCAATCAGCGGTGTGTACGAAGCGCACGTCGGCGGCCGTCCCTTCTGTCCTCGTGGTCTGTTTCATCAGGCACCGCGAGTGTAGGACCGACCGCCGACAGATCAGCTCAGGCGCTGCGCGCGTCTCGCTTTCACTGTTCCCACCACCACGTCGACCAGCACGAACCCGAGGAGTGACACCCCCAGGACCGGCAGGAACCAGGCGGTGGCCACCGCAGCGGCGATCAGCGACACCGCCACCGCCGGAGACAGCCGCCGCAGCCCTCCTCGCAACGGAGGCCGTCCGACCGCCCACGCCGACCCGCGGGTCGGGCGACGCTGCCACCACATCCGGTAGCCCAGCACGATCAGCGTCACGATGCTGATCGCGACCACCAACAACAACAGTTGGTTGAGCAGTCCGAAGAGCAGACCCATGTGCATCCGGATGCCCCAGTCGGCGAGCATCGCCACCGTCGAGTAGTCCCGCCAGTAGTCGATGGTGCTGGTCACCCGATCGGTGGCGGGGTCGACGGCGGCGACGTTGGTGGTCAACCGCCACGGCTTTTCGAGCTCACCGACCGCAACACCGTGACCGGGTTCGGCGGGCAGCGTCACCTCGACCGGAGCGTGAACGCCCGCAGCGTCGGCGGCGCGCACCACCGCACCGAAATCGACGGTCGCCGGATCCAGCACGGACATCGTGTGGCCGCCGTGACCGGCATGCTCACCACCGGAAGCGGTGTTCAGCGCGGGCCGTTGCCAGCTCATCGCCGATCGCAGATCGCTGACATGCGCACCGGCATACGTCGACCAGGTGATCCCGGTCGCCGACAGAAACAACATCGCGGCCAGCACCCACACCCCGAGCGCACCGTGACGGTTGAGTGTCGTGGCCCGCCCGCTGCGCCGCTTTCCGTCGCGGCGCCGGTTGACGGCCGGCCGGATCACCCACAGGTACAGCCCGGCCAACCCGATCACCCACAGCCACGACGCGGCGAGTTCGCTGTAGACGCGCCCGGGTTCACCGAGGTTGAGATGACGGTGCAGACCGTCGAGCCAGGTGCTCAGCGGCAGGTACCCGAACCAGGTGGCCTCGTCACCGAGCACCCGCGCGGTGTGCGGGTCGACGAACACGGCCCGCAACATGTTGTCGCCCAGTGTCGGATCGGTGAAGTACACCCGGGTGGATTCCGTCGGGGTGGGCGCGGGCCGCATCCCGGACATGTCCAGCTGCGGAAATGCCGATCGGGCGGCAGCAGCCTGATCCGACAGCGGCAGTGGGTCGCCGGCCGGGTCGACGGTCAGGATGTCGCGGTAGACAAATTGTTCGATGCTGGGCGCCAGCGCGTACAGGGCGCCGGTGATCGCAGCGACCAGGATGAACGGCGCCACCAGCACTCCGGCGTAGAAGTGCAGCCGCATCAGCAACGGCCGGGCGGTGTTGGTGGCAGTAGGTGGGTCGACAGTGTGTTCGGTTGAAGCCACGATGAGAGTCCTTCGGGTAGGCAAGAGGACACCCAGTCCGCGCTGCGGACGCTGGGTGTGAAGGCAGAGAAGCGCTACGCGAAGGAGAGCGGCGGCCCGCGGGTACCCGCCGTACAGCCGAGTTGGGTACGGGGACGGCCGGTGTGTTCGACGGCGACGCGGCGGCATACCTGATCAGCCGGGGCCGCCGCGGTCAGCGCCCGAACCAGCCGCCACACGTAACCGGCCAGCGCCGACCACAGCCGCTCGGCGGCACTGATCAGCGCCGCGCACAGCACCGCCGCCACGAGGTGGGCCGTCAGCATGCCCGGCGACGGGGACAACGCATGGCCGTGGGCCGACAGGAAGGACAATATGACGTGGCCGAGGGCCTGACCGGCGATCAGGAACGCCGCGATGGCGCCCAGTCCCTGCCCCAGCCGGCCACCGGCAACAACGCCGACGACGGCACAACCCAGGACCATCAGCGCCAGGCCGGCACCACCGGGCACCATCCCCCCGGCGATCCCGTGCGCCCCGGCGGCCAAGGCTGCCGAGCAGCTGCCGACCAGCCCGCCGCGCCACCATGCGGCGCTGCTCTCGGGTCGCGCTGCCGGAGTCACGCGCCGGATTCTACGGTGGCACCGGGGTGGCACATAGGGTGGAACCCATGAGCGACGACCGCCGGACGTTGATCCTGTTACGTCACGCCAAGTCCGCCTACCCCGACGGGGTGGGCGATCACGACCGGCCCCTGGCACCGCGCGGAGAACGGGAAGCCGGCCTGGCCGGCGACTGGCTGCGCAGCGGCATCGTCACACCACCGGTGCAAGCGGTGCTGTGCTCCACTGCCACCCGCACCCGGCAGACGCTGGAGCGCGCCGGTGTCGATGCACCGGTGCGCTTTGTCGAACGGCTCTACGGCGCGCTGCCGGGCGTGGTGATCGACGAGGTGAACAAGGCCGCCGAGGAGTTCGGTGACGTGCGGACGTTGCTGCTGATCGGCCACGAACCGACGATGTCCTCGGTGGCGCTGGGACTCGCGGGGGCACCGGCGTCCAACCGGACGGCCGCCGAACAGATTTCGCTGAAGTACCCGACGTCAGCGATGGCGGTGCTGCGTTTTGATGCCGGCTGGGAAGATGTCGAACTCGGCTCCGGCACGCTGGAGACATTCCACGTACCGCGCTAGCCGACCAATCCGGCGGCGCCGCAGGCGATCACCCCTGCGGCTGGATCAGGTCAGGGCGAACCGCAGCCCCGCCACCGCAGTGCCGTTCCAGATTTCGGCGCTGATTTCGTCCGAGCGAACCGCTATGACGTCACCGCCCTTGTCGAGTACCGCGATTGCCAGGCGAGACAGCAGGTCGTAGCCGTCCTCGTCAAAGGTGACCTGACCGGTGTTGTCGTCGAGCAGGCCCTTGGTGCTGCCGGTGAAGTTGTACACCAGGGTGGAAACCGCCCCGGAGATCGCAGCCCGGCCGATATCGACCACATCGGTGGCAACCAGGCCACTGGCGACGCCATCACCGATCTTCTCGACCAGAGCATTGTTGCGGGCGGCGTTGACGCCGGACAACAAACCCCGAATGGCGTGGTCGATCTCGTCGGGGCGCAACTCATCCGGCGCACCGGGCACGGCGATGACGTCGAATCTGTGGTCCAGACTGCGGAACAGGCTGAGCATCGGTTCGGTGGCGAACAGGAACAGCGGCCTGCTGCTGGTGGGGTCCAGGTGACCCAGCTCGGAATCGACGGCCTGGGCGACCCGTTTGGCGTAGGTCTCGAGAAGCAACTTCTTGCCCTCGTCACCGACAAGTCGGCGAACGTGATCACGGTCGCGCACGGTCGCCCGATTGGTCGCGTCGGCTACATCGGCCGGGTAGTCGCCGACCAGCGTCAGCTCTTCGGCACGTGCGTCGGCTGTGGCCCGCCACAGGTTCCAGCCACCGGCCGACAGGGTCAGGGCAAACGCCTCCTGGGGCGTTGTCACCGCACGCACCAGCGGCCCGAGGTCGAAGTAGGCCCCCACCTGGTCGTGGTTGGCCAACGCGTTGGGCAGGACGTACACCTTGTGGAGATCCTCGGCGATGAAGATCGCCAGCGAACTCGAGAGCTGCACCCACACATCAGATTCCGCGATCTCGGCCCACCGTGCCCGCAGGCTCTGTTCGGCGGCATGGGAGACGCCGCGCTCCCGCACGGTGCGCATCGCCCGGTCGATTGCACTCTTGGCCGTGAGCACCGCGTTCTCACGTTGGTCCGGACCCGGCACGGTCTCGACGTACACCGTGATCGCCAGTTCGTGGGGCCCGCCGAGCTGTCGTAGATCGGCGATCTCAGGTAGCAGAAAACGCGTCATCGCTGCACTCCTCAGTGTTGGGGGCTTCCCTCCACACTAGGCGCGCCGACGTGGCCCACCCCGGCCGCCGAAGCACGATGCCGATTTTGTACTCCGAAACATTCTCTCTATCAGCGTGTTTCACGCTGGGCGAACAGAGTTCGGCAGCAGTATTTCAGCAACTACGTTTCAGCGGCGACCGGGGCGGGCACTCATGCACTACGAACGCACGTGAAGCAGCAGCGCCGAACCCTGCCCGCCACCGCCACACAACGCGGCCGCACCGCTGCCACCGCCACGGCGTTTGAGTTCCAGCGCCAGATGCAGGGCCACCCGAGTGCCGGACATACCGAGGGGGTGGCCGATGGCAATGGCGCCGCCGTTGACGTTGACGATCTCCGGATCCACACCGAGGGCCTTCGTCGAGGAGATACCAACGGCAGCAAAGGCTTCGTTGATCTCGATGAGTTGCAACGCTTTCGGGTCGATACCCTCCTGCGCACAGGCGGCGGCGATGGCATTGGCGGGCTGCAGTTGCAACGTCGAGTCCGGCCCGGCAACCGTGCCGAACGCACCGATCTCGGCGATCCAGTCCAGCCCCAGCTCCTCGGCCTTGCGCTTGCTCATCACCACCACGGCAGCGGCGCCGTCGTTGATGGTCGAGGCGTTGCCCGCGGTGATCGTGCCGTCGGGGCGAAACGCCGGCCGTAGCCGGCCGAGGGATTCGGCGGTGGTATCCGCGCGGATGCCTTCGTCGGCCCCGAAGTGCACCGGCTCGCCCCGGCGCTGCGGGATCGACACCGGCACCACTTCGTTGTCGAACAACCCGTCCTTCCAGGCGGCTGCGGCGCGCTGGTGGGACCGCGCCGCGAACTCGTCCTGCTCGGCACGGGCCAGGTCGTTGGCACCCTCGGTGAGTGCCCCCATCGCCTCGTCGGTGAAAACGTCCCGCAGGCCGTCATACGCGAGGTGATCGGTGATCGTGACGTCGCCGTACTTGTACCCGCCACGGGATTTCGGCAGCAGATGCGGCGCCTGGGTCATCGACTCCTGCCCGCCCGCGACCACCACATCGAAGACGCCGGCGCGAATCATCTGATCGGCCAATGCGATCGAGTCGATACCGGACAGGCACACCTTGTTGACGGTCAGCGCGGGCACCGTCATGGGAATGCCGCCGGCCACCGCCGCCTGCCGGGCCGGTATCTGGCCCGCTCCGGCGGTCAGGACCTGACCCATGATCACGTACTGCACCTGCTCACCGCTGACACCGGCTTTGGCCAGGGCACCTTCGATGGCCACCCCGCCGAGCTGTGCCCCGGAAAATCCGGACAGTGACCCCATCAACCGGCCGATCGGGGTGCGCGCACCACCGACGATCACCGAGGTCACGACAGCACCCAGGTCAGCGGCACATCGGTGGCCGCCGCGACATCGGCGTAGGAGACCCCGGGCGCGAGTTCCTGCAGCGCCAGGGTGCCGTCGCCGACCACATCGATGACCGCCAGGTTGGTGATGATGCGGTCGACGACGCGGGCACCGGTCAGCGGCAGCGAGCAGGTGTCGACGATCTTCGACTGACCGGATCGATCGGAATGCTCCATCAGCACGATCACGCGGTCGGCGCCGTGCACCAGGTCCATGGCACCGCCCATGCCCTTCACCATCTTGCCGGGGATCATCCAGTTCGCCAGATCGCCCCACCGCGAGACCTGCATCGCGCCGAGCACCGCGGTGTTGATGTGGCCGCCCCGGATCATGCCGAAAGAGGTGGCCGAGTCGAAGAACGCCGCACCGGGATTGACCGTCACGGTTTCCTTGCCGGCGTTGATCAGGTCGGCGTCCACCGCATCGTCGGTCGGGTAACCGCCGGTGCCGAGGATGCCGTTCTCGGAGTGCAGGGTGACGTGCACATCCGGGCTGAGATGATCCGGGATCAGCGTGGGCAGACCGATCCCGAGGTTGACGTACTCGCCGTCGACCATCTCCTTGGCGGCTCGGGCCGCCATCTCGTTGCGGGTCCAACCCGTCACTGTGGCGGTCATGCCCGGGCTCCTTCCGTGGCTGTCTCGGAGGCGCGAACGGTGCGCTTCTCGATGCGTTTGTCCTGTGGTCCGGTGTGCACGATGCGCTGCACAAAAACTCCGGGTAGATGCACTGCGCCCGGGTCGATCTCGCCGGCCTCGACGAGGGTCTCCACCTGAGCGATGGTGATCTTGCCCGCCATCGCCGCCAGCGGGTTGAAGTTCATCGCCGACTTCTCGAACACCAGATTGCCTGCGGTATCACCGATACGGGCGTGCACAAGCGCAAACTCGGCGTTGATGGCCTCCTCCAGCACGTAGGTGCGACCACCGAATTCCCGGGTTTCCTTCGGCGGCGACGCGACGGCCACCGAACCGTCCGGCGCGTACTTCCACGGAATGCCGCCTTCGGCCACCGGGGTCGCCACTCCGGCCGGGGTGTAGAACGCGGGGATACCGGCGCCGCCGGCCCGCATCCGTTCGGCGAGGGTGCCCTGGGGGGTCAGTTCGACCTCGAGTTCACCGGACAGATACTGGCGGGCGAATTCCTTGTTCTCACCGACATAGGAGGCGGTGACCCGGCGGATCCGGCCCTGCGACAGCAGGATTCCGAGCCCGTGGTCGTCGACCCCGCAGTTGTTCGAGAACACCTCGAGATCGGTGGCGCCGCTGTCGGCAACCGCCTGGATCAGCACATCGGGAATGCCGCACAAACCGAACCCGCCGACGGCAACATGGGCGCCGTTGCCGATATCGGCAACGGCCGCCGCCGCCGAGTCATAGACCTTGGAAGTCATGGATGCCAGTCTCCGTTCCTTGATCAACATGGATCTGCCATGTCGTGGCTCTGCCCTGGATTCTGGAACAGACCGAGCCGGTACAAAACCCTTGGCGGTCAATCCGCCGGAAGCTGATCGCTCGGTGATCAGTGAACGCTGTTGTGTTCATCCAGCGAACACCTAGTCTGAGGGGGTGGATGCCGCGGGAAGCCTCACCGGAGTGGTTGCCCGGGTCGGCGCGCTACTGCGGGCAGTCGGAGCGCACGAACCGTCCGGCGCCTCCACCACGGACGTCGCCAAGGCTGCCGGTCTCGCGCGCCCGACCGCGCACCGCCTGCTGACCACCATGGCCGATGAAGGTCTGGTGGACCGCGACCACAAGACCGGCCGGTGGTCACTGGGTCCGGAGCTCTATCTCCTGGGCGCCAGCGCGGCCAACCGCTACGACATCGTCAGCCAGGCCCGCGACATCGTCGACACTCTGGCCCGCGAATCCGGGGAGAGTACGTTCCTGACGGCACGGCGCGGTGACGAGACAGTCTGCGTGTACGCCCAAGAAGGCAGCTTCCCGCTGCGCTCGCACGTGCTGCACGTGGGGATCCGCTTCCCGCTCGGTGTCGCCTCCGCCGGCCTGGTGATCCTGAGCCACCTGCCCGACCGTGACATCGACGCCTACTTCGCCCGCGCCAACCCCGAAGACCAGTGGGGCGCAGCACACTCCGAAACCGCGATCCGCCGCAGCATCGCGGCGACCCGGCGCACCGGGTACGCCGTCAACCCCGCATTGCTGGTCGAAGGCAGCTGGGGCGTCGGTGCGGCGGTGTTCGATCGCAACGGCCAGCCGGCCTGGGCGCTGAGCCTGACCGGGGTCGAGACCCGGTTCAAGCCCGAGCGCCGCCGCGAACTGGGAGCGTTGCTGTTGGAGCAGGCTCACCAGCTGTCGCGGCGGTTGCGATAGGTGGCCTTACGAGTTCGTGGCCAGCGTCAGCTCGGCAAGCTTGATCGCCTGAGCACAGGCATCGATACCGGGAGCCTGCGGGTTGATCCACCACCCCACCACGCCGGCGGCATCGCTGGCCACGCCACACGAACCGTTGGCGTCACCGGTGCGCATCACGATCGACTGGATACCGGCGATCCGGCGATCCTCGATCTGGTAGTTCAGCGCCTCGGCGACCCGGCGTTCATTGTCCAGGCTGCCCTGCTCGAACCAGAACCGGGTGATGTCGATCAGCCCCGCCGGATTGGCCGCCTGCCACCGGCACACCGCTCCGATGAAGGTGCTCTGGATGTCCAGCGGGTCAGCGCCGACGGTTTCGGCCAGGATGTCAGAGGTCAGCACGTCGCACTCTTTGAGGAGATTGGGGTACTGCTCCTGGGAATCGTTGTTGCGCGGCACATCACCCGCGCCGGCACGCAACGCGGTGCCGTCGACCGAGCGGGCGCAACCCGACACCAGGGTGACGGTGGCGGCAACGACGGAGGCCGCGACGAGGAAACGTTTCACGGTCATTTCGCATTCACGATCGATTGCCGGGTCAATTCTTTTGCCACATCGCACGGATTGGGATAGTTCTCCCTGGCGAAACTGACCGACCATTCGATGAAGTCGCCGTCGAACTGAATGCCGATCTCGCAGAGGTTGTTACCGAGGATCGGATCGGTGCCGATCGCCACGAAACCGTCATGCCCCTCGACGGTGATGTCATCGACACTGGTGCGGGACAGTTCCTGGGTCTTGCGCTCCCGACCAATCGGGCTGCCGCGGAACCAGGTGAACGAGAAATGCGGGCCGACGATCCCGCCGTCGAGCAGCCACTGGCACCCCACCGAGTTGGTGGCGGTGTTCACCAAACCATTCACCCGGGTGAGCTGCTGGATCGTCTCATCGCTGATGCCACCGCATTGCGGAAAGATCGGGCCGTGCGCCGCCTCCGCCGACTGTGGCGAAGGGGACGTACCGGCCTGCGGTTCGGTGGAGGTGTCCCCGCCGTCGGAGGAACAACCCGCCAGCACCGGAAGTACCGCAGCCGCCGTCACCCCCGTCTTGAAGGCGAGCGACCTGAACTTGCCCTTCACTGGTATGCGCACCTCATTCTGTAGCTTGTCCCGGCTCGCCTGCACCTCAGTCATGCACTGTAGCGGCCACACCTGAGGCAAACCACCGACACGCCAGTTGACCTGCCTCTTTGCTGCGGACCGATGGCAGTGCGACAGTTACGAGATGCTCCAGGCGCTGTTACGGCAGTACGTGCAGCCGTATCGGCGACTGGTCGCCGCGGTGATGGTGCTACAGGTCGTGAGCACCCTGGCATCGCTGTATCTGCCGACCGTCAACGCCGCCATCATCGACGACGGCATCACCACCGGCGATACCGCCACCATCGTCGAACTCGGTCTGGTGATGCTGGCGGTGACCGCACTGCAGGTGGTCTGCGCCGTGGGCGCAGTGTATTTCGGGTCGCGCGCCGGGATGGGGTTCGGCCGTGACCTGCGGTCGGCGATGTTCCATCACGTCACGTCGTTCTCCGAGCACGAGACCGCACGCTTCGGTGCGGCGTCACTGCTGACCCGGACCACCAACGACGTCCAGCAGATCCAGGTGCTGGTCCAGATGACGTTCACCGTGCTGGTGACGGCACCCATCATGTGTGTCGGCGGTATCGCCATGGCGATCCGCCAGGACGCCGGGCTGTCATGGCTGCTGCTGATCAGCGTGCCGGTGCTCGGGGTGGCCAACTACTGGATCGTCTCGCACCTGCTACCGATCTTCCGCAGGATGCAACAGCTGATCGACGGCATCAACCGGGTGATGCGTGACCAGCTCGCCGGGATCCGGGTGATCCGCGCCTTCGCCCGGGAACCGTTCGAGCAACAGCGATTTGCCGCCGCCAACCAGGCATTGTCGGACACCGCGCTGGACGCCGGCCGCTGGCAGGCCCTGATGCTGCCCGTCACCACCTTGACCATCAACTTGTCCAGTGTTGCGCTGATCTGGTTCGGCGGGATGCGCATCGATGCCGGTCAGATGCAGATCGGCTCGTTGATCGCGTTCTTGTCCTACTTCATGCAGATCCTGATGGCAGTCATGATGGCCACCATTTTCCTGGCGATCCTGCCGCGGGCCTCGGTATGCGCGGAACGCATCACCGAGGTGCTGGCCACCGAACCGGCCATCACCAGCCCTTCCGATCCGCGACCGGCCGACCCCACCGGCGTCGTGCAACTCACCGACGTCACCTTCGGCTACCCGGGCGCCGATCAGCCGGTACTGCAGGCGGTGTCGTTCGCTGCCTGTCCCGGCACCACCACCGCCGTGGTCGGCGGCACCGGATCGGGTAAGTCGACCCTGCTGGCGCTGATCTCACGGATGTACGACGTGAGCTCCGGGGCGGTATCGGTGGACGGCGTCGATGTGCGGGACCGCAACCCCGAGGACCTGTGGTCGACGATCGGCGTTGTCCCGCAGCGCGGGTACCTGTTCTCCGGGACGGTGGCCGACAACCTGCGCTACGGCCGGGCTGACGCCACCGACGACCAGATGTGGGACGCGCTACGAGTGGCCTGCGCCGACGAGTTCGTCGGCAAGCACCCGGACGGCCTCGAGATGCGGGTGGCCCAAGGCGGTGTCAACTTCTCCGGGGGCCAGCGCCAGCGGCTGGCGATCGCCCGCGCCGTCATCCGTCGCCCCTGCCTGTACCTGTTCGACGACGCCCTGTCCGCCCTGGATGTGAGCACCGACGCCGAGGTGCGCACCCGCCTGCACCGCGTTGCCGCCCAGGCGACCGTCATCGTGGTGGCGCAACGGATCTCGACCATCGCCACCGCCGATCAGATCATCGTCCTGGACAACGGACAGGTGGTGGGTATCGGCACGCACCAGTCGTTGCTGACCGATTGCCGCATCTATCAGGAATTCGCGGAGTCACAGCTGCCACGGGTGGGAGGGCAGACATGAGCGGACCGATGCGCGGCGCGCTGCGGATGCAACAGGTACCGGCCGACCGATCCCGGGATTTCTCCGGTTCGGCACTGCGCCTGGTGAAACGGCTGACTCCGCAGCGTTGGCTGACCGCGACCGTGATCCTGCTGTCCATCGCCGGGATCGGTATCGGGGTGATCGGTCCGCGCATCCTCGGCCATGCCACCGATCTGCTGTTCGACGGGGTGATCGGCCAACGACTGCCGGCCGGGATCACCAAGGAACAAGCCATCGCCGCCGCCCGGGACCGCGGCGACAACACCTTCGCCGATCTGCTGTCCGGGATGAACGTGACACCGGGCCACGGTGTCGATTTTGCCGCCGTCGGCCGCACCCTGCTGCTGGCCTTGTCCCTGTACCTCATTGCCGCCCTGCTGATCTGGATCCAGGCCCGGCTGCTCAACGTCGTCGTGCAGCGGACCATGGTGGGGCTGCGGGCCGATGTCGAGGCCAAGGTGCACCGGCTGCCGTTGTCGCACTTCGACACCCGGCAGCGCGGTGAACTGCTGAGCCGGGTCACCAATGACGTCGACAACATCGCGACCTCGGTGTCGATGACCATCAACCAGCTGTTGTCCTCGGCGCTGACGATCCTGGCAGTGCTGGTGATGATGCTGACCATCTCACCGCTATTGACCCTGCTGACCGTGATCACGGTGCCGTTGACGCTGTGGGCCATCCGGTCGATCACCCAACGGTCCCAGAAACTGTTTGTCGCGCAGTGGAAGAACACCGGCCGGCTCAACGCCCACATCGAAGAGACCTACAGCGGGTTCACCGTCGTCAAGACCTACGGACACCGGGCCGGCGCGCAGGAACGTTTCCGCGAGTACAACAACGACGTGTTCCACGCCAGCTTCGGCGCCCAGTTCTTCTCGGGCCTCGTCGGCCCGGTGACCATGTTCATCGGCAATCTCAGTTATGTCGCGGTTGCGGTGATCGGTGGCCTGCAGGTGGCGACCGGGCAGATCACGCTGGGCAGCATGCAGGCCTTCATCCAGTACGTCCGGCAGTTCAACCAGCCGCTGGGGCAGCTGGCCTCGATGTTCAACACCATGCAGTCCGGAATCGCGAGCGCCGAGCGGGTTTTCGATTTCCTGGACGAACCGCAGGAATCCCCCGACGGTCTTGCCGTCCTACCCACCGGCACCGCGCCCCGGGTGGAGTTCGACCACGTGACGTTCGGCTACCAGCCCGACACCCCCGTCGTCGAGGACGTTTCCCTGGTTGCCGCGCCCGGGCACACGGTGGCGATCGTCGGCCCCACCGGGGCCGGCAAAACCACCCTGGTCAACCTGCTGATGCGGTTCTACGACGTGGATTCCGGGCGCATCATGATCGACGGTGTCGACACCGCAACCGTCAGCCGCGAGTCGTTGCGATCCCGGATCGGCATGGTGTTACAGGACACCTGGCTGTTCGGCGGCACCATCTTCGACAACATCGCCTATGGACGACCCGACGCCGACCCGGACGAAGTCCGGGCAGCGGCACGCGCCGCCTACGTCGACCGGTTTGTGCACACACTGCCCGACGGTTACGACACCGTGGTCAATGACGACGGCGGCAAGATCAGCGCCGGTGAGAAACAGTTGATCACCATCGCCCGCGCCTTCTTGGCGCAACCCGCGATCCTGGTGCTCGACGAGGCGACCAGCTCGGTCGATACCCGCACCGAGCTCCTGGTGCAGCAGGCGATGGGCGAACTGCGCCGAGACCGAACGAGTTTCATCATCGCCCACCGGTTGTCGACCATCCGCGATGCCGATCTCATCGTGGTGATGGACAACGGCGCGATCGTCGAACAGGGCACCCACGCCGAGCTCGTCGCCGCGCGGGGAACCTATTTCGGATTCTTGCGCCCCGAATCCGACTAGCTGGGGGTCAGAGCTGGGGACCCTCATTGCGCAGTTCTTCGACTTCGGTCATGGCATTGCGCAACTTCGCCAACCACTCATCGGCATGTTCACCCACCAGCTTGACCGACCAGGCCAGCGCATCGGAGCGCGAGCGGGCCACGCCGGCGTCCACCAGAGTGTCGAGGACCTGGCGTTCCGGCTGTTTGAGCCGGGTCATCACCGGCACCGCGATGTGGGTGAACAGAATCCGCTCGACCGTGCCGTCGGATTCGACGTCCACGCCCCAGGAAACCTTGCGGCGGTAGCGATCCTGGGCTTCGTCGGCGATCCGCATCCGTTCGGAACGGGTCTGTTCACGGAACCGGGCGGCCCGGCCCGAGGCCCGTGCGCTGCTTTCTCCTTCGGCGGCCGGGAGCCGGCCGATGACGGTGATTTCTTCGCGGTCCACGGCGACCGTCGGGTCGCCGTCGAACCATTCGCTGGGGAGGCGCCCGCCGAACCAGTCGGCGGCGTCGGTGGCATCCGGCTGCGGCCGGTCCGATCCATGATTGCGTTTCATGATTACATCATTACACCGTTGCATCGCTGGTAGGCGTGCGTTCACCGCCGGCGAAATGGGACGCCTCCGCATTCGTCTCAATTCAGTGAGGGCCGCTCAGCACTCCACCACGTTGCCGGCCGGATCCGGCTCGGCCAGTCGCGCCCGGAACATCTTGGTTTCGCCGCTGACCCCTTTGAGGTGTTTGGCACCGGCAAACGACCACCGGAAACCGGCAGCCTCACCGATCGCCTCCCGCGCAGATTCGGCAACCAGCACCGCGCCCGGGCGGGCTGCCCCGGTGACGCGGCTGGCCAGGTTCACCGGGCTGCCGAACCAGTCACCTGCCCGGCTCACCGCTTCGCCGAACGCCAATCCCACCCGCAGCCGCGGAAAGTTCTCGTCGGCCTGTGCCGCCTCGGCCAGCTCCAACATCGCCTCGAGCAGCGGTACCGGATCCGGGCAGACCAGCATCACCGCGTCGCCGATGGTCTTGACCAGGCGCACCGGTGGCACCGCAACATCGCGGGCCATCCCGGCGAGTCGATTGGCCAGCCGTTCGAGCTGCTCGGGTTCGACGGCCTCCCCCAGCCGGGTGAAGCCCACGAGATCGGCAAACGCCACCGCGATATCGCGGGCACCGGGCAACGGCGCACCCGCCGCACGTTCACTGGCACTGACGGCTTCGGTCTCCATCGCATGCCGCAGCTGCAGCAACAACATGTCGTGCACCAACTCCCCCAGCAGCGGCTCGACCTGTTCGACCAAACCCTCGAGCCGTTGGGCGATCTCCAACTCGGTGGCGCCGGGCTTCAGCACCGCCGCCAATCCGGTGTAGCGCATCACCTCGGCCGCGGTGACCAACCCGTCAGCCAGAGTCCTCGACACCTGCACCAGATTGTCCGGGTCCAGGCCGAGGTCCAGAAACTTCTTCATCACCGAGACAAGGTGGCTGTCGGCCCGTAAATACACCGCGGCGTCCGGGTTCTCCACCCGCGCCAGGCCGGCCGCACTCTGGACCCGCTGCACCAGCTCGAGATCCACCCCGGTGCTCTCACTGATCTCCCGGGCCGAGACGTAGGTGCCGTCGTCGCCGAGAATCCGCCGGGACGCCAACAACATCGGGGAGAACGACGCCCGGATCTGCTCGTCACCTATCCCCCGCTCACGCAGCCAGGCAACCAGCTCACCACGTTCATCACCGGTGGAACCGTCCGGGGGTTCATCAGCCACGCCTCAAGGTACAACGCGGGCGGTGCGCACGGCCGGGGCCGTCGACGGTGCCAGCAGTTCGGCCATGTCCTCGGGATAGCGCACCTCGACGGTGGCCGACTCGGCGAAGCGGTACGGCCGGCCGACCACGATACCGGTGAATTGCTTTCGCAACCGCGACATCTCGGCTCGGACCGTGACCACCCGGGACGGATCTCCATACAGGTCGGCGGCCAGCTCCGGGGCCGAGCGGCCGTCGGGATTTCTTGCCAGGATCAGCAGGATCTCGGCGTGCCGCAACGAGATGTCGTGGCGCCAGCTGCCGAACTGCCCGACCATCTCGAGCACCGGGGTACCCGTCGAACGCAAATCCAGTGTCACCCGCACCGCGGTGGGCACCACGTCGTCGTCGGCCACCCGCACCAGCCAGCCACCGGGCAACATCTCGATATCGCACATCCCCAGCGGCGGCACCCAGGCGCGGCCCGGAGCCACCTCGAGCGGCAACAGGATGCGGTTGTGCAGCGGAAGCGAGTCCACCGCTGCCACCCAACCGTCGGTGTCGACAGCCAGCGCGGGGGCTCCGATACGCGCCAAGATCGGGGCCGCCACCGTCCGCAGCCGGTTCAACGTGCGGTCGTGCTGCTCACGCAGGTGCGCCTCCGCGAGCCGGGCCACCACATCCACCAGCGCGACCGTCGTCGGATGCACGGTGGCAGCCGGTCCGGACACATCGACCACCCCGATCACCTGCCCGGTCCGCGGGTCCCGGATCGGGGCGCCCGCGCAGGTCCACGGATGGTGGCTGCGCAGGTAATGCTCGGCACAGAACACCTGCACGGCCCGATGGGAGGCCAGGGCGGTGCCGATCGCGTTGGTGCCCACCGCATCCTCACCCCAGTGGGCACCCTCGACGAAGCCGAGCCGGTCGGCGTTCGCCAGCACCTGTGGCGAACCGGACCGCCACAACACCCGGCCACGGGAATCAGCGACGACCAGGATGTTGTGACCTTCGGCTACAAGGGATTCCAAGCCCCGGGACACCTCGTCGAGAACAGCCATCAGCCCCGAGGAGCGCCGCAACTCGTCGATGGCACCGGCCTCCACCACCGGTGGGCCGTGCCGGTCGGGGTTGATGCCCTTGGCCCTCAGACGTTGCCAGGAATCCCCGATGACCGAGCGGGGCCGGGCCGGAGCCCGGGTCCCCGCCATCGTGGCGTCGTAGACAGCCGACATCAACCGCGCATAACTGCGCGGGTCTTCGCCGACGGCAACAGCAGGTTCAGGCACTTGCATCGAGCATGATTGTGCTCCCCGTCACAGCCGCGCGCCAACGGCCCAGGTCAAGGTGACGCCCAAACTCACGTTCGGGCG
>NZ_JBARXZ010000146.1:0-2756 GCF_049647605.1 Mycobacterium sp.
CCGACCTGGCCGCGGCCGCCGCGGCGCTGAACCAGCAGGCCATCGCCGAGGCACTGAATTCGGATGTGCCACCGCGTGATGCGGCCGAGCGGTTGACGTTCGCCACCTGGGCCATCGTCACCGGCAAGAGCCCGGGCGGCATCTTCAACACCCTGCCGCAGATCGACGACGACACCGCAGCCAAGCTGGCACAACGGCTTTCGGAGCGGGCCGAGGGCACCATCACCGCCGAGGACGTCCTGCGGGCGCCCAACGTGGAGGCGTTGTCGACGACGGTGCGCGAATTCCTCGAAGCCGGGGAACTCGACGGTTTTGTGCGCACCATCCGCGCGGCCCAGTCCGACGACCAGGTGCCGGTGTATGTGTTCCACGCGGCCGGCGGGTCGACGGTGGTCTACGAGCCGCTGTTGAACCGGCTGCCCGCGGACACTCCGATGATCGGGCTGGAGCGGGTCGAGGGCACCATCGAGGAACGCGCGGCGGTCTACGTGCCGAAGCTGTTGGAGCTCAATGGCTGGTCGGACGGCAAGAAGGGCAAGCCGTTCATCCTGGCCGGCTGGTCGCTGGGCGGGGCACTGTCGTATGCCTGTGCCATCGGCCTCAGGGAAGCCGGCGCCGATGTCCGCTTTGTCGGTCTGATCGACTGCGTGCGCCCCGGGGTGCCGATCGACACCTCCCTCGAAGGCACCCGGGCCCGCTGGGACCGGTACGCCAAGTTCGCCGAGAAGACGTTCAACGTGCAGATCCCGGCCATCCCCTACGAGGAGCTGGAGAAGCTCGACGACGCGGGCCAGATCGAGTTCGTGCTGAAGGCGGTCAAGGATGCCGGGGTGCAGATTCCCGGCGGCATCGTCGAGCACCAGCGCACGTCCTACCTCGACAACCGTGCCCTCGACGTGGTGGAACTCAAGCCGTACAGCGGACACGTGACGTTGTACATGGCCGACCGCTACCACGATGACGCGATCACGTTCGAGCCCGCGTACGCCACCCGCCAAGCCGACGGTGGCTGGGGCGAGTTCGCCTCCGACCTCGAGGTGGTCAACATCGGTGGCGAGCACATCCAGGCCATCGACGAGCCCTACATCGCCAAGGTCGGGGCACATTTGAGCCAGGCGATCAACGAGATCCAAGCCAACCAGGGAAAGTGAGCGTCTCGTGACCGAGAATCCCGTTCGATCGGCTGCCGCCACCACCGCCGAGAAACTCGCCGAGTTGCGCGAAAAGCTGGAGTTGGCCAAGGAACCCGGCGGCGAGAAAGCGATCGCGAAGCGGGAGAAGAAGGGCATTCCGAGTGCCCGCGCCCGGATCCATGCGCTGGTCGATCCCGGCAGCTTCTTCGAGATCGGTGCGCTGGCCAAGACCCCCGGGGATCCCAACGCTCTGTTCGGCGACGGTGTGGTCACCGGCCACGCCACCATCAACGGCCGGCCGGTCGGAGTCTTCAGCCACGACCAGACGGTGTTCCAGGGCACGGTCGGAGAGATGTTCGGCCGCAAGGTCGCCCGGCTGATGGAGTGGGTGGCCATGGTCGGTTGCCCGATTATCGGCATCAACGACTCCGGTGGCGCGCGCATCCAGGACGCCGCGACGTCGCTGGCCTGGTACGCCGAATTGGGCCGCCGCCACGAGCTGCTCAGCGGCCTGGTGCCGCAGATCTCGATCATCCTCGGCAAGTGCGCCGGTGGTGCGGTGTACTCGCCGATCCAGACCGATCTCATCGTCGCGGTGCGCGATCAGGGCTACATGTTTGTCACCGGCCCCGATGTCATCAAGGACGTCACCGGTGAGGACGTGTCCCTCGACGAGCTCGGTGGTGCGGATTACCAGGCCAAGTACGGCAACATCCATGAGGTCGTCGAGGACGAGAAGGCGGCCTTCCAGTACGTCCGCGACTATCTCGATTTCCTTCCCGGGAACACCTTCGACGACGAACCGATCGTCAACCCCGGCCTGGAGCCGGAGATCACCCCGCACGATCTCGAGCTCGATTCCCTGGTGCCGGATGCCGACAACATGGGCTACGACATGCACGAGATCCTGTTGCGGATCTTCGACGACGGTGAGTTCTTCGAGGTTGCCGGGCAGGCGGGCAAGGCGATCCTCACCGGTTACGCCCGGGTCGACGGTCACACGGTCGGCGTCATCGCCAACCAGCCGATGTACAACTCCGGCGCCATCGACAACGAGGAGTCCGACAAGGCGGCCCGCTTTGTCCGGTTCTGCGACTCGTTCAACATTCCGCTGGTGTTTGTGGTGGACACCCCGGGATTCATGGTCGGTGTCGAGCAGGAGCGCAACGGAATCATCAAGCGCGGCGGTCGATTCCTGTACGCGGTCGTCGAGGCCGATGTGCCGAAGGTGACCATCACGGTCCGCAAGTCCTATGGCGGTGCGTACGCGGTGATGGGTTCCAAGCAGTTGACCGCGGACCTCAACTTCGCCTGGCCGACCGCGCGGATCGCGGTGATCGGTGCCGACGGCGCCGCTCAGCTGCTGGTGAAGCGATTCCCGGATCCGACCGCGCCCGAGGTGCAGAAGATCAAGGCCGACTTCATCGAGGGGTACAACCTCAACATCGCGGTCCCGTACATCGCGGCCGAGCGCGGTTACATCGACGCGGTGATCGAGCCGCACGAGACGCGGCTGAAGCTCCGCAGCGCGATGCGGTTGTTGCGGGACAAGCAGATTCAGCGAGTGCAGCGTAAGCACGGGCTGATCCCGATCTAAGAACCCGGCGTGGCGCGTGTCTACAC
>NZ_JBARXZ010000147.1:0-5765 GCF_049647605.1 Mycobacterium sp.
GCCGACACCCGCTCCGGCAGCGCCCGCGCCCGCGCCCACGTCGACACCCACGCTCGGTGCCAGTGGACAGCGGAAAGTCACCCTGGTCAGCCTCGGCGGCACCGCCACCGACCCGTTGTTGCGACGCATCGTCACCGAGCTCGACGACGCGGTCGATGCGGTCGAGGCGTTCTGGGAGGCCGACTGGCCGCACGACATCGTCATCGTGGCCGCCGGCAGCGACGAAGAATTCCGCGCGCAAGCCGCCGGTGTCGCCGACACTTCTCACATCGCTGCGGTGACGGTCGCCGATTCGGTGAATGCACACGAACACACGGCTTCGGGCCAGCGGATCGTGTTCGCGCCCGCAGCGGTGTCGATGAGCCCGGCCGCCCTGCACATCGTGCTGACCCACGAGCTGTTCCACTACGCCGCCCTGGCCTGGACGGCGGCCGATGCGCCCCGCTGGCTCACCGAAGGTGTCGCCGACTATGTGGCCCGGCCGGCCACTTCGATGGCCTCGAGCCTGCAACGTGGCCGACCGTTGCCGGACGGGCTGCCCGCCGACGGCGATTTTGCGGTGCCCGAGCCGGGCCTGAGCCTCGCCTATGACCGGGCGTGGCTGTTTGCCCGCTATCTTGCCGATCGGTACGGACCTCAGGGGTTGCGTGCTTTCTACCTACGTGCGGCCGGACCGGACAACATCGATGCCGATGTCGCCTTGCAGGAGGTGTCGGGGCAGGACCCGGCCGAGGTCCTCGCGGGGTGGCGGGAATGGTTGACCCGCAACGGGCTAGCGTGACACCCGATGAAACGGGTCCTACTGGTAACCAACGACTTTCCGCCCCGCCGCGGCGGCATTCAGTCCTACCTCGAACAGCTGGTCCGCCGGTTGTCCGACACCCACGAGCTGACGGTGTACGCGCCGAAGTGGAAGGACGCCGACGCCTACGACCGGGCCGCGGAATTCGAGGTGGTCCGCCACCCCGGCACGTTGATGCTCCCGGAACCGTCGGTGGACGCCAGGATGCGCGACCTGATCCAGGCGAAGGGTGTCGAGACGGTCTGGTTCGGGGCCGCCGCCCCACTGGCGCTGCTGGCACAGCGGGCCCGTGGCGCCGGCGCCACCCGGATCGTGGCCAGCACCCACGGCCACGAGGTGGGCTGGTCGATGCTTCCGGTGGCTCGCTCGGCACTGCGGCGCATCGGTGACACCACCGATGTGGTGACGTTTGTCAGTCGCTACACCCGCGGCCGGTTCGCCTCGGCGTTCGGACCCCACGCCGGGCTCGAGCACCTGCCCTCTGGAGTGGACACCAACCGGTTTCGCCCGGACGCGTCGGCACGTGCCGAACTGCGTAGCCGTTACGGCCTCGGTGGCCGGCCCACCGTGGTGTGCGTTTCCCGGTTGGTGGCCCGCAAGGGCCAGGACATGCTGATCCGTGCGCTGCCCGGCATCCGGGACCGGATACCGGGTGCGGCGCTGGTGATCGTCGGAGGCGGTCCGGACCTGGACCGGTTACGCGGCCTGGCCGCCGACCACCACGTGTCCGAACACGTTGTCTTCACCAAGAGTGTTCCCAGCGCCGAGCTGCCGGCGCACTACGCGTTGGGCGACGTCTTTGCGATGCCGTGCCGCACCCGGGGCTCCGGGCTGGACGTCGAGGGGCTGGGGATCGTCTTCCTCGAGGCCTCGGCCACCGGGATTCCGGTGGTGGCAGGTGATTCCGGCGGGGCGCCGGAGACCGTGCTCGAGGGTCAGACCGGACACGTGGTGGACGGCCGCAACGGCACTCAGATCGTCGACGCCATCAGCACGCTGCTCGCGCAACCGGAGCGGGCAGCCGCGATGGGTCGACGCGGCCGTGACTGGGTGACAAGTGAGTGGCAGTGGTCGACCATCGCGGCCCGGGCGGGCAAGCTGCTGAGCTGAGGTCAGCCCTTGGCGTAGAGAGCGGTGATCTCGCCGGCGAACTTCTCGGCGACCACCTTGCGCTTGACCTTCATCGTCGGTGTCAGCTCGCCGGTGCCCTCGGTGAAGTCCACCGGCAGGATCCGGAACTTGCGGATCTGCTCGGCATGCGAGACCGCGGTGTTGGCCTGCTTGACGGCGACATCGACCTCCGCCATCAGATCGGGGTCGGTGCTCAGCTCGCCGACGGTGGCGGTGGCGGTCTTGCCGTTGCGTTGCTTCCAGCCGTCGAAGGCTTCGGGGTCGATGGTGATCAACGCCCCGATGAACGGTTGCGCATCGCCGACGGCCATCGCCTGGCTGATCAGTGGGTGCGCCCGCAGCTGGTCTTCGAGCACCGCGGGGGCGACGTTCTTGCCGCCGGCGGTCACGATGATCTCCTTCTTGCGGCCCACGATCTTGACGAACCCGTCGGCGTCGACCTCGCCGAGGTCACCGGTGTGGAACCAGCCGTCGGTGAAAGCTTCGGCAGTGGCCTGCTCGTTGCGCCAGTACCCGCCGAACACCACGCCGCCGCGGACCAGCAATTCACCGTCCTCGGCGATCCGCAGGCTGTTGCCGGGAACCAGCTTGCCGACGGTCCCCACGCGTACCGCGCCGACCTGGTTCACGGTGATCGCGGCGCTGGTCTCGGTCAGGCCGTAACCCTCGTAGATGGTCAGGCCGACGCCGCGGTAGAAGTGGCACAACCGGGCGCCCAGCGGGGCACCGCCGGAGATCGAGGCCCGGCAGTCACCGCCGAGGGCGGCGCGCAGCTTGCCGTAGACCAGTCGGTCGAACACGGAATGCTTCAGGCGCAGCAACAGGCCCGGTCCGGAACCGTCCTGGGCTTCGCTCCACTCGATGGCGGTCTGGGCGGCGATCGCAAAGATCTTGCCCTTGCCGTCGTTGGCCGCGTTCTGTTCGGCGGTGTTGTAGACCTTCTCGAACACCCGTGGCACCGACACCACGATGGTGGGTTTGAACACCGAGAACATCGGCACCAGGTTCTTGATGTCGCTGGTGAAGCCGACCGTGACCTTGTTGTGGAATCCGGCGATGGTGATCGCGCGGGCCAGCACATGCGCCAGCGGCAGGAAGACCAGCAGCCGCTGACCTTTTTGCAGCAGGGTGGGGACAGCGGCTTTGGCGCCACGCGTCTCGTGCAGCAGATTCGAATGTGTCAGCTGGCAGCCTTTGGGGCGTCCGGTGGTCCCCGAGGTGTAGATCAGCGTCGCAGGGTCGGAGGCCCGCAGCCCGCTGACCCGTTTGTCGACTTCGGCGGGATCCACCGCCGCGCCCCCGGCGGCGAGCTCGTCGAGCGCCTTCGGCCCGAATCCGTCGATGGTGAGGACCTCCCGCAGCGCGGGCAGCTCATCGGTGAGTGCGGCGGCCAGTTCCCGGTGCGCGTCGGTCTCGGTGAACAACAGCACGGCCGCAGAGTCGGTGAGCACCCAGCGGACCTGGTCGGCCGAGGAGGTTTCGTAGATCGGCACGGTCAGGCCGCCGACGCTCAGGATCGCCAGATCCAGGATCGCCCACTCGTAGCGGGTGGCCGACAGGATCGCCACCCGGTCACCGGGAGTGACCCCACGGGCGATCAATCCCTGCGCGGCCGAGCGGATCTGGGCGGCGGCCTGCGCACACGTCACATCGGTCCAGACTCCGTCCACCAGGCGCTGATAGATGACGTGGTCGGGATCGTTGCGCTCGTGCTCGAAGACGGCTGAGGCAACGTTGTCATGCTCGCCGACTGAAAACGATGCGGGCACAGTCAACTCACGCAATGGTCGGACCTCTCGGTTGCTGACACGGGTGTGGCTACCCGAGCGTAGTCGTCGTTGCGGTAGCTGTGTGACCCCATTCACTACGCGGGTCCGCTGACTTCGAGGTTCACCGGTATGTGAAGCTAAGGCGATGAACAGCATCCAGGTGGCCGACGAGACGTTTGTCGCCGCCGACGGCGCCACGGTCGGGGCGGCGGTCGCCGACCCCGCACGGTGGCGCAAGTGGTGGCCTGACCTGCTGCTTCAGGTGGTCGAAGACCGCGGTGAGGCGGGCATCCGGTGGACGGTGGCCGGTCCGGTCACCGGAACGATGGAGATTTGGCTGCAACCGGCGATGGACGGCGTGAAACTGCACTATTTTCTGCACGCCGAGCCCGCCGGGGTAGCGGCGTGGGAGTTGGCCAAGCTCGATCTGGCCAAGCTGACGCATGCGCGCCGGGTGGCCGGAAAACGAATGGCGTTCGAGGTGAAGGGTGAGGTGGAGCGGAACCGCCCGGTCGGAGTGGCGCCGCAGCGATAGCGGGCGTCGGCTCTGGGCCGGAAGGGTACCGTTTCTCACCGAAGGAAGGGACTGGGCTTGACGCCGGTTCGAGGATCGATGAGCTAGGACGGCGATCAGTGGCTGACAAGACGGCGCAGACCATCTACATCGATGCCGACCCCGGCACCGTGATGGACGTGATTGCCGATATCGGTTCCTATCCCGATTGGGTGAAGGAATACAAGGACACCGAGGTGCTCACTTCCGACGGTGACGGGAATCCGACGACGGCGAGGCTGGTGCTCGACGCTGCGGTGCTCAAGGACACCATGGTGCTGGAGTACCAATGGCCCAGTGATCGCCGGTCGGTGCGGTGGTCGCTGGTCTCGAGTTCTCTGCTCAAGGCTCTCGATGGGGCATACCGCTTGGAGCCCAACGGATCCGGTACCGATGTCACCTATGAGCTGTCGGTCGACCTGATGATTCCCATGATCGGGCTGCTCAAGCGCAAGGCGGAGAAGCGGCTCACCGACACCGCGTTGAAAGACCTGAAGAATCGAGTCGAGGGCTGAAAGACTCCACCACCCGGATAGGCCTGTTCGTCGGTAAAGGCGGGGTGGGCAAGTCGACGCTGGCTGCGGCCACGGCGGTGCGGGATGCCTGTTCTGGGCAGCGGGTGCTGTTGGTGTCCACGGATCAGGCTCATTCGCTCGGTGATGTCCTCGGTGTGCCGGTGCCGCCGGTGGGGGACCGGACCCCGGTGCGGGTGTTCGCCGACGAAGGTGGCGGTGTGCTGGACGCGTTGGCGCTGGACACCCTCGAGGTGCTGGCCGCTCGCTGGCGCGAGATCGCTGCGCCGCTGGCGCTGCGATTCCCCGATTCTGACATAGGAACTGTTGCACCCGAAGAGCTTTCGTCGCTGCCGGGTATTCAGGAAGTACTCGGTCTTCATGAGGTCGGGGAGTTGGCCGCCTCCGGTGAGTGGGACCAGGTGGTGGTGGACTGCGCGTCGACGGCCGATGCCCTGCGCATGCTCACGCTGCCTTCGACGTTCGGGTTGTACCTGGAGCGGGCGTGGCCACGGCACCGCCGGCTGAGCCTGGCCGACACCGGCTCCTCGGCTGCGGTCATCGATCTGCTGGAGCGGGTGAACCGCGGTGTCGAGAGCCTCGGCTCGCTGCTCACCGATCCCGACACGGTGACGGCTCACCTGGTGCTGACCCCGGAACGGGTGGTGGCCGCCGAGGCGATCCGCACGCTTGGTTCGCTGGCGTTGATGGGGGTGCGGGTCGCCGAACTGATCGTCAATCAGGTTCTGGTGCAGGACGATTCATACGAGTATCAGAACCTGCCGGCGCATCCGGCGTTCGACTGGTATTCCGAGCGCATCGGTGATCAGCGGCTGGTCCTGGCGGAGCTGGAGGCCAGCGTCGGGGAGATCGAACTGGTGCTGACTCCGCATCAGCCCGGTGAACCCATCGGCCCGAAGGCGCTCGGCGAGCTGCTGGCGCAGGCGCGGCGGCGCGGCAGTGCCCCGCCGCCGGGGCCGCTGCGTCCGGTGGTGGAC
>NZ_JBARXZ010000148.1:0-13005 GCF_049647605.1 Mycobacterium sp.
GCAACAGCGGGCCACCGCGATGAGCGCGGCCCGCGAAGAGGTCGACACACTCAAGAACCGCATCACCACCCTCACCGACTCACTGCACCGTGACGAGGTGGCCAAGGCGCAGGCGGCGATGCGGATCGAGCAGCTCGAACAGATGGTGCTGGAGCAGTTCGGGATGGCTGTCGGCGATCTGGTGGCCGAATACGGGCCGCATATCGGGCTGCCGCCGTCGGAGTTGGAAATGGCCGAGTACGAGCAGGCTCGCGAGCGTGGCGACCAGGTCAGCGCGCCGGCGCCGATGCCGTTCGACCGGCCCACCCAGGAACGGCGCGCCAAGCGTGCCGAACGTGAACTCTCCGAACTCGGCCGGGTCAATCCGCTGGCGTTGGAGGAGTTTGCGGCGCTGGAGGAGCGCTACAACTTCTTGTCGACGCAACTCGAGGACGTCAAGGCTGCCCGCAAAGACCTGCTGGACGTGGTGGAGGACGTCGACGCCCGCATCCTGCAGGTGTTCGCCGATGCCTACGCCGATGTCGAACGCGAATTCGGGCAGGTTTTCTCGTCGTTGTTCCCCGGCGGTGAGGGCCGGTTGCTGCTCACCGACCCCAGCGACATGCTCACCACCGGTGTCGAGGTGGAGGCCCGGCCGCCCGGCAAGAAGGTCAAACGGCTCTCGCTGCTGTCCGGCGGTGAGAAGTCGCTGACGGCCGTGGCGATGCTGGTGGCGATCTTCCGGGCCAGGCCGTCGCCGTTCTATGTGATGGACGAGGTGGAAGCCGCCCTCGACGACGTGAACCTGCGTCGACTCCTCGGGTTGTTCGAGCAGTTGCGGGAGAAATCGCAGCTGATCGTGATCACCCACCAGAAGCCGACGATGGAGATCGCCGACGCGCTCTATGGCGTCACCATGCAGGGGGATGGCATCACCCAGGTGATCTCGCAGCGGATGCGGGGTCAAGAGCTGGTCAAGGCGGGCCGGAGCACAGCAACCAAAGACGCGAGCCCAACGGGGTCAGAGGGCGCTGACACCCCGGGCGCGTAGCGTCGCCACATCGGGGGCATCGCAGCCGTGCATGCAGATCGCCAGCTCATCGATGAACCCGCCCAGCCAGTCCGCCACGGCATCGGCCGACTCGACGGCCGGGGCCAGTAGGGGCCGCGCCACCGCGACGGCTGTGGCGCCCAGCGCCAGGGCTTTGGCGGCGTCCATCCCGGTCCGGATACCACCCGAGGCGATCACCGGCACCCCGGGCAGTTCCGCCACCGTCTCCTGCAGGGCGATTGCGGTGGGAATACCCCATTCGGCCAGTGCGGGGTGGCGGACCTCGCCGTAGCGGACCAGCTGCTCCACCCGGGACCAGGAGGTGCCGCCGGCTCCGGCGACATCGACGGCCGCGATCCGCAGGCCGCGTAGCTGCCGGGCCGCTGCCGCGCCGATCCCGTGCCCGACCTCTTTGACCAGGATCGGGTAGTCCAACTCGAGGGTGAGGTCCGACAACTGCTGCAATGTGCCGGTGAAGTCGGTGTCGCCGCCGGCCTGCATCGCCTCCTGCAGCGGGTTGGTGTGCACCGCCAGCGCATCGGCACCCACCCGGGCCAGCACCCGGGCCAGCCGGGGCGCCGATGTCGGCCTCAGCTGCGCCAGCCCGATGTTGCCGATGAGCAGGACGTCCGGGGCGACGTCGCGGACCTCGAAGCTGGCCGCAGCCGCCTCGTCGTCGAGCATGATGCGCTGTGAACCCAGCATGATCGCCACACCGAGCTGCGCAGCAGCGGCCGCGAGGTTGCGGTTGATGGTGGCGGACAGTTCGGCGCCACCGGTCATGGCGCCGATGAGGACGGGGGCCCGCAGCGTGGCCCCCAGGAACTCGATGCTGGGGTCCACCGCGGCCAGACTGGTCTGGGTCAGTGCGTTGTAGGGCAGCCGGAACGCTTCGAAACCGGTGGTGACATCGGTGTACTCCACGGCTTCGGCCAGGCAGACGTCGATGTGCCGCAGCTTGCGGGAGGTCGTCGCGTCGGGGCGGATCTTCACCGGTTGGTCCCTTTGAAAGAATGGCTCCGTGTCTGAAGGTTTGTGGATCGCAATCGCGGTCGTCGCCGTTCTGCTCGTCACTGCGCTTGTGGTCGGACTGGTGCGCTACCGGAAGCGACGCATCAGTCTGTCGTCGGCCCCCGACCCGGACACACCCATCGATCGATCTGGTGGGTACACCGCATCGTCGGGTATCACCTTCAGCCAGTCGGCGCCGCCGGCCGCTCCGGAGAGGATTGCCCCACCGGAACGGATCGACACCGACGGGTTGCCGGCTGTCGGTGATGATGCCACTATCCCGCGCGACGCCCCTAGGCGGCCGATCGCCGATGTGGCGCTTCCCGAACCCGAGGTTGCGGCTGAACCCGAGGTTGCCGCCGAACCCGAACCCGAACCTGAACCTGTAGTCGAGGCCGCTCCGGTCCCGGAACCGGTCGCCGAGCCGGAGCCCGAACCCGCGCCGGAACCCGAGCCCGCGCCGGAACCCGAACCCAGCGCACCGGTGCTGGACACCATCGATCCTGCCGAAGGCCGGCTCAATCGGCTGCGCGGCCGGCTGTCGAAATCGCAGAACGCACTCGGGCGCAGCGTGTTGGGACTGCTGGGTGGCGGCGATCTGGACGAGGATTCGTGGGAGGAAGTCGAAGACACCCTGTTGATCGCCGACCTGGGCCCGGTGGTCACCGCGTCGGTCATGGCCGCGCTGCGCGACAAGCTGGCTTCCAGTGGGGTGCGCACCGACGCCGATGCCCGCCGGGTGCTGCGGGAGGCCCTGATGGCCCAGCTGCATCCCGAGTTCGATCGCTCGATTCGGGCGCTGCCGCACGCCGACGCGCCGTCGGTGCTGCTGGTCGTCGGGGTCAACGGCACCGGGAAAACCACCACCGTCGGCAAGCTGGCGCGGGTGCTGGTGGCTGACGGTCGCCGGGTCGTGCTCGGTGCCGCCGACACCTTCCGGGCCGCTGCCGCCGACCAGCTGCAAACCTGGGCTTCCCGGGTGGGGGCCGAGGTTGTTCGCGGTCCCGAGGGCGCCGACCCCGCCGCGGTGGCTTTCGACGCGGTCGACAAGGGCATCGCCAGCGGCGCCGACGTGGTGGTCATCGACACGGCCGGACGGTTGCACAACAAAGTCGGCCTGATGGATGAACTCGGCAAGGTCAAGCGGGTGGTCAGCAAGCGCGCGGCGGTGGACGAGGTGCTGCTGGTCCTCGATGCGACGATCGGTCAGAACGGGCTGGCTCAGGCGCGGGTGTTTGCCGATGTGGTCGAGATCACCGGCGTGGTGCTCACCAAGCTGGACGGTACCGCCAAGGGCGGCATCGTGTTCCGCGTACAGCAGGAGCTCGGTGTGCCGGTGAAACTGGTGGGATTGGGTGAAGGCCCAGATGATTTGGCCCCGTTCGAACCCGGTGCGTTTGTCGACGCGCTGTTGGGGTGAGACACGTTCCGGAGGTGCCAGCAACCTCCGGAATGGCACTTTGGTGGGGTCGGAATGGCAAATATCGGCCCTCTTGGCGGCAGTTCACGTGAGTGAAACACGAGCGTCCTATCTGCGAAACAACTTCAATCGAGGCTGTCTCCTGACGTCGCGGCAGTCAGTCGCACATGGAGGAGGTATACGTGAGTCCCGAGGAATTATTGGCCAACTCTGGGAACGCTGCCTGGATGCTGATGTCAGCATCTCTGGTGCTCTTGATGACACCGGGTCTGGCCTTCTTTTACGGCGGCATGTCGCGTCAGAAGTCCGTCCTGAACATGATGATGATGAGTTTCGGCGCGATCAGCGTCGTGACCATCATTTATGTTCTGTGGGGTTGGTCGATGTCCTACGGCACGCAGAGTGTGGCGGGCATTTTCAACAATCCATTCGAGTTCTTCGGTCTGAAGGACTCCATCACCGATGCCGATGGCAACTACATCGTCGGTGCCGCGGGATATCCCAACATCATCGATGTCGGTTTCCAGGTCACCTTCGCGATCATCACGGTGGCACTGATCAGCGGCGCGCTCGCTGAACGCGTCAAGTACGGCACCTGGCTGTTGTTCAGTGGTGTCTGGGTGACCTTGGTGTACTTCCCACTGGCGCACATGGTTTGGGGTGGTGGCCTGCTCTCCGGTGCCGAGTCGAGTTTTGCGTCCTGGATCTTCGGCTACGACTCGGTCGCTGAAGAGGCGAATGTGCCACCGATCGACTTCGCCGGTGGCACCGTGGTGCACATCAACGCCGGTATCGCCGCATTGGTGCTCGCCATCGTCATCGGCAAGCGCGCCGGGTTCGGCAAGATCGCCTCGCGTCCGCACAACCTGCCGTTTGTCATGCTGGGTGCCGCGCTGCTGTGGTTCGGCTGGTTCGGCTTCAACGGTGGTTCGGCGTTCGCGGCCGATGGTTCGGCCGGTCTGGCCTGGGTCAACACCACTGCTGCCACTGCTGCGGCCATCGCGGGCTGGCTGGTCACCGAGAAGATCCGCGACGGGAAGCCCACCAGCCTCGGTGCTGCCTCCGGCATCGTGGCAGGCCTGGTGGCCATCACCCCCGCAGCGGGATCGCTGAGCCCCGTCGGCTCTCTCATCCTGGGCGCGGTCGCCGGCGTGCTGTCCGCGCTTGCGGTGGGGCTGAAGTACAAGTTCGGTTACGACGACTCGCTCGATGTTGTTGGTGTCCACTTTGTTGCCGGGTTCTGGGGCACGATCGGCATCGGCTTCCTGGCGACCGACACCGGCCTGTTCTACGGCGGCGGTATCCAGCAGCTGGTCGTCCAGTTTGTCATCGCGTTCGTGGCCGTGGCCTACACCGCGGTGGTCACTCTCCTGATCGCTCTTGCGCTCAAGCCGCTGGGATGGCGGGTTTCGGAAGAGGACGAGGCCACGGGAATCGACGAGGCCGAGCACGCCGAGACCGCGTACGAAGTCGCCTAAGACAAGGAAAAAGATGTCACAACCGCTGGACGAGAGAGTTCTTGAAGGGATTATTGACTGATGAAGCTGATCACCGCGATTGTCAAGCCGTTCACCCTGGAAGACGTCAAGACCGGCCTGGAGCAGACGGGTATCCTCGGGATGACCGTCAGCGAAGTGCAGGGTTACGGCCGCCAGAAGGGGCACACCGAGGTCTACCGCGGAGCGGAGTACTCCGTCGACTTCGTTCCCAAGGTGCGTGTTGAGGTGGTTGTCGACGACGCCGCCGTGGACAAGGTGGTTGACGTCATCGTGCAGGCCGCTCGTACCGGCAAGATCGGTGACGGCAAAGTGTGGGTCAGCCCGGTCGAGACCGTGGTTCGGGTCCGCACCGGCGAACGAGGGACCGACGCCCTCTGAGTCGCAACAACTTCAGCGACGTCCTCTCCGGTCGGGTACCAAGCGAACGTCTGTCGGTAACCGAATGAGTCGAAGGACGTGATGAAGCAGACACCAGATCCCGCCGCCGGTGCTTTCCGCAAGGAAGGCCCGGCGGCGGGCTCGTCCCCAGAGCCGCTCGCCGGGGCTCCCCGCCCGGCTAATGATCTCTCCAAGGCTGTACAGCAGCTGTTGAGCAGCGGCACAAAACAACTCGACTCGGCAGCGTTGCGAGACGCGCTTCTGGACTTGCATGAGTTCTGGCTCACCACCAAAGCCAACGAAATCGGGGTGACCGCCACCAGTGGCTTCGCCATCGTGGCCACCGGTGGGCTCGGCCGCGGTGAGATGGTGCCGTATTCGGACCTGGATCTGACCTTGGTGCATGACAACATGTCGACCGAAGAGGTGTCCCGGGTTGCCGAGCATCTGTGGTATCCGTTGTGGGACGCCAATATTCGGCTGGACCACAGTGTCCGGACGGTACCTGAGGCGCTCAAGGTGGCCAGCGAGGACATCTCGGCGGGCCTGGCGATGCTGGAGGCGCGACACATCGCCGGCGACGCCGCACTGTCGGCGCTGTTGATCGACGGCGCACGTCGGCAGTGGCGGACGGGAATCGCGGCGCGCTTTCCGGAACTCGTCGAGCATGCCCAGGCCCGGTGGCAACGCAGCGGGCAGATCGCCCATCGCGCCGAGCCGGACCTCAAATGCGGCCGGGGTGGGCTGCGCGACGTGCAACTGCTCAACGCGCTGGCGATCGCCCAGCTCGCCGATGTCCATCCGAGCCAGTCGATGGCTTCACCCACCGGATCACTGGGTGGCGCACATCTGGCTCTGCTAAACGTGCGCACCGAATTGCATCGGGCTTCGCACCGGGGCCGCGACCAGTTGCTGGCTCAGCACGCCGACGAAATCGGTGCGGCGCTGCGGATCGGTGATCGTTTCGACTTGGCCAGGATGCTCTCCGATGCGGCCCGGACCATCAGCTACTACGTCGACGCAGGTCTGCGTACTGCAGGAAATGCTCTGCCGCGCAGGGGTTTTGCTGCTCTCCGTCGTCCAGTTCGGCGTCCGCTCGACGAAGGTGTGGTCGAATTCAACGGTGAGGTGATCCTGGCCAGGGACGCCCGACCCGAACGTGACCCAGGACTGATCCTGCGGGTCGCGGCGGCCTCGGCGACCACGGGCCTGCCGATGTCGGTGTCCACCTTGGCGCGGTTGGCCGATTCGGCCCCGGAGCTGCGGATGCCGTGGCCGTCCCAGGCGCTCAAGGACCTGCTGGTGTTGCTGGCCGCCGGTCCCGCCGCGGTCGCCACGGTGGAAGCACTCGATCGGACCGGCCTGTGGGGCCGGCTGTTCCCGGAGTGGGGGGCGGTGCGCGACCTGCCGCCGCGTGACGTCGTGCACATCTGGACCGTCGATCGGCACCTCATCGAGACCGTCGCTCGGGCAAGTGCTTTGACCACGTGGGTGGCGCGCCCCGATCTGCTGGTGCTCGGTGCACTGGTGCACGACATCGGCAAGGGGCGCGGTGGTGACCACAGCATCATCGGTGCCGAACTGGCGACCCAGATCGGCACCAGGCTGGGATTGTGGCCCTCGGACGTCGAAACCCTCTCGGCGGTCGTGCGCTATCACCTGCTGCTGCCGGAGACGGCCACCCGTAAGGATCTGCAGAACCCGGATGTCATCGCCTCGGTGGTGGCCGCCCTGGGCGGCGATTCGGTGCTACTGGAGCTGTTGCATGCGTTGGCCGAGGCCGATGCACTGGCCACCGGACCAGGGGTGTGGGGTGATTGGAAGGCCTCGCTGATCGGCGATCTGGTACGGCGATGCCGGTTGGTGATGGCGGGAGAGGCGCTGCCGCATGCCGATCCGATCGATCCGCGCTACCTCGAACTCGCCACCGAGGTCGGAGTACACGTGGATCTGACGATGGGGGAGAGCGCCCACACCTACCGGGTGACGGTCATCGCTCCCGACAGCCGGGGGTTGCTGTCCAAAGCCGCCGGGGTGCTGGCACTCAACTCGTTGCGTGTCTATTCGGCGTCGGTGAACAGTCACCAGGGGGCCGCGATCAACACCTTTGTGGTCTCACCTCATTTCGGTTCGCCACCGGCCGCGGAGCTGCTGCGGCAGCAACTGATCCTGGCCCTTGACGGAGACCTCGACGTGGTGGGCAAGCTGGCACAGAAGGAACACGAGGGCGCGTCGGCGCCGGGGCGCGTGGGGGAGGTGCGGGCGGCGGTTCCGGTGAATCCGCCGGCGGCGCCGCCGCGGCTGCTGTGGTACGACGGGCCGAGATCCGAGGGTGGCACGCAGACGGTGACGGTGGAGATCCGGGCCACCGATCGTGCGGGTCTGCTGGCGACGCTGACCGCCGTCTTCGAACATGCCGGCGTGGACATCGTGTGGGCGAAGGTCACCACACTGGGATCCTCGGTGATCGATGCGTTCGGGATCGTGCTGCCGCCGGCCGGGGATGCGGGTTCGGTGCGCGCCGCCCTCGAAGAGGAACTCCTCACGGTGCTGCCGGCGCCTCCGCCGCGGAAGCCGGTGGAGGACGAGGACGGCTAGTTCACAGCGGGCAGCGCGCCGGTGGGGAAGTGCTGCGTTCGGGACGTTCGGCGATGGCGCGGTCGGGCAGCCAGATCACGAATGTGCTGCCGGCGCCGGCGGTGCTGAACAATGTCAACTTGCCTTCATGGCTCTCGACGATCTGGCGGGCGATGGCCAATCCGAGCCCGGACCCGCGGCGGCGTCTCGTCTCCGCGGTGCTCTCGGCTCTCCGGAACCGGTCGAACACCCGTTGCCGGTCTTCCTCGGCGATTCCGGGCCCCTGGTCGCGCACCGCCAGCCAGGCCCAGCCCTGCGTGCTACCGCTGGCAATGAAAAGCTCGGAATCCTTGGGCGCCAATCGGATCGAGTTCGACAACAGATTGGCCAGTGCCCGGGCCAGCGATTCCGGGTCGGCGTACACCACGGGCCCGGCCGCCAGCCGCGTCCGCACCTGCAGCGGCCGCTCCCCGGCCAGCAGCCGGTGTTCGTCGACGACGTCGGCGGCGAAGGTCGCCAGGTCCACCTGCTGGTCGGAGAACGAACCGGAACGCCGCCGTGCGGTGGCCAGCAGATCTTCCAGCAACCGAGACATCCGGGTGGTGGCCCGGGAGATCACCGCCAGCGCGTTGGCGCGTTCCTCGGCGGTGGCCCGATCATCGGCCAGCACCGCCTCGACGTTCGCCTGGATCACCGCCACCGGGTTGCGCAGTTCGTGCGAGACATCCTCGACCAGAGCACGTTCGGTGCGGAACGCCTCGTCGAGTCGGTCCAGCATGCCGTCGATGGTGTCGGCCAGGGTGCGCAGCTCGTCCTTGGGGCCGGTGGCGTTGATCCGCTGCGAAAGATCGCTTGCGGAAAGGCGATGTGCGGTGCGGGTGATCTCACCCACCGGACGGAGCAGCCGGCCGGCGACAAACCAGCCCACGACCAGGCTGATGAGAAAAATCGCACCCAACGCCAATAGCGAATAGTTGCCCAAGGTCTCGAGGGTGGAGTGGTTCACTGCGCGCTGAACACCTTCCAGGTCCGCGGCCTGGAAACTCTCACCCACCCGATAGACCATGGTCCCGTCCGGATTGCGGTCGAACTTCTTGACCGTCACCGGATCCAGCGGTGCGGCATCGATGGTGTGCGACAGGGCGAGGTAGACCCCGGCCAGGATCACCGCGGAGATGACGGACAGCCACAGCGATGTGGTGAGCGCCAGCCGCACGCGGATGGTGCGCATCAGGCCGGGGTGCGCAGTCGATAGCCGCGGCCCACCAGGGTGTGCAGCACCTGCTGCTCGCCGTCGACGGTCAGCTTGCGGCGCAGGGTGCCCACGGTGACCCGCACCGTCTGGGTGAACGGATCGGCGTTCTCGTCCCACACGTGTTCGAGGATCTGTTCAGCCGACACCACGTGATCGGGTCGGGTCAACAGATAGCGCAGCACCGAGAATTCCTTCAGGGTGAGGTCGACCTCCCGGCTGCCGCGGCGCACGATCTGGCGGGCGGTGTCGACGGTGATGTCGCCGAGACGCAGCACCGAGGAGCCGCCGGACACCTCGCGGCGCAGCACCGCCCGCAGCCGTGCCGTCAATTCCGCCAGCGCAAACGGTTTGACGATGTAGTCGTCGGCGCCGGCATCGAGGCCACGGACCCGGTCGGCCAGGGTGCCGAGTGCGGTGAGCATCACGATGCGGACGTCCCGGCCGGCCGGGGAATCGACTTCACCGGCGCGCAGCCGCCGGGCCAGCTCCAGTCCGTCGCCGTCGGGCAGGTTGACATCGATCAGGGCGACGTCATAGGTGTTGACCGCCAGCCGCTCGGTGGCCTCGGCTTCGGTGAGGGCGGCGTCGACCGCATACCCCTCCCGCCGCAGACCGACGCGGAGCGCACTGACCAAGCCCTCTTCGTCCTCGACGATCAGTACCCGCATGGCAGCCGAGGGTAGTGGGCTCACCGGTCCTGGTCGACCCGGCTTTCGCTGCGCTTTCGCCGGTGTTTCCCGAGGTTTTCGGGTCTCGCTGGTGAGGTGGTGGCATGAGCGCAAACGCCAACCACGACGAACACACGTCGGCACACAGCGCGGGAGCCCTTGTCGAGCGGGCCCTCTTCGAAATGAAACACGTTGTCGTCGGCCAGGACTCAATGCTGGAGCGGTTGCTGGTGGGTCTGCTCGCCGGCGGGCACGTATTGCTCGAGGGCGTTCCCGGACTGGCCAAGACGCTTGCGGTGCGGACCGTGGCGGCAGTGGTGGGGGGAACGTTTCACCGGCTGCAGTTCACTCCGGATCTGATGCCCGCCGACATCCTGGGGACCCGCGTGTGGCGGCCTTCGACCGAGGCTTTCGACATCGAACTGGGACCCATCTTCGCCAATCTGGTGCTCGCCGACGAGATCAACCGGGCCCCGGCCAAGGTGCAGTCGGCGCTGCTGGAGGCGATGGCCGAGCGTCAGGTCAGTATCGGTGGGCGCACATTTGGGTTGCCGCAACCGTTCCTGGTGCTGGCCACCCAGAATCCGATCGAGACCGACGGCGTCTACCACCTGCCGGAAGCTCAGCGGGACCGTTTCCTGCTGAAGATCGACCTGACCCATCCGAGTGAACTCGAGGAGCTGACCATCCTGTCGCGGATGGGATCCACGCCACCGACGGCGCGACGGCTGCTGACACCCGACGACGTTCTGCGGCTGCAGCGCACCACCTCCGAGGTCTTTGTGCATCACGCCGTGGCGCACTACATCGTCAGGTTGGTGATGGCCACCCGCGAGCCCGCCGAGTACGGCGTCGCCGGAATCGGCGAGCTTCTCGAGTACGGAATCGGACCGCGCGGATCTCTGGCGCTGTTGGCGGCCGGTCGGGCACTGGCGGTGCTGCGCGGGCGCGATTACGTGCTGCCCGGTGACGTCGCCGATATCGCCGCCGACGTCTTGGCGCACCGTCTGGTTTTGACCTTCGACGCGGTGGCCGACGGGGTCGAGCCGCGGGCGGTGATCGCCTCGGTGCTCGACTGTGTGCCACCCCCAGTCATCGCGCCGAACGACCACGAGCTCGCCGAGGTGGTGTCGTGAGCGCGGGACCGTGGCGGGCGCTCGATCTCGGGGTGCGGCGCCGGGTGGACAGCCTGCTGCCGGGCGACCTCGAGGGGATGCGCCTCGGGGTTGGCGCAGACCGCGAAGAGGTGGCCCGCTACCAGCCCGGTGACGATGTGCGCCGCATCGACTGGAACATCACAGCCCGGTCGCTGGACCCGCACGTCTGGCGACCGCGTGCCGACAACCGGCTCGACACCTGGGTGCTGGTGGACCGGACACCCAGCATGGCGTTCGGAACCGCCTCCTATGACCAGAGCGCCGACGAGAAAACCGAACTGGCGGCCCGGATCGTCGGAGCGCTCGGTCTGCTCACCGATGCACCCGGAAACACCATGGGCGTGGCGACATTCGGTCCCGGCGGAATGGTGTGGCACCGGCCGGACCGGTCGCGATTGGCCGGGGTGCGGGCGGCGCAGTCATTGGTGGCGGCGGTGGCGCGTTCCGGTGCCGGCTCGCCCAGTCTGGCGGAGGCGGTCACCGCGGTGAGCTCCCGGCGCGGTGGACCCGGCTTACGGGTGGTGGTGTCGGACTTCCTTGATCCCGGTGGCGTCAGCGAGGCGCCGTTCGACTGGCAGTCCCCGCTGCGGCGCCTGTCGGCCAGGCACGACGTGATCGTGATCGAGATCCTCGACCCGCGCGAGCTGAACCTGCCCGATATCGGTGCCGTGACGTTTGTCGACCCGGAATCCGGGCGCCAGCGCCACGTCTGGACCTCGGATCGCCGGCTTCGGCGCCGTTACCATGACGCGGCAGCACAGCACCGGGACGCTGTCGCCGCCGCGATCGTCTCCAGCGGTGCCGACCACCTGCGCGCCAGTACCGGACGGGACTGGATTCGAGATCTCGCCAGGTTCCTGCGGGAACGACAGCGCACGATGCGACGGTCGGCCCGGTTCCGGGTCGGATCGCGGCGGTGAAGTCGCAGTGTTCATGACGTTCCGGTTCCCGATCGGTCTGCTGATGCTGATACCGGTTGTGTTACTGGCTCTCACCTATCTACTGACCCAGCGGCGCCGGGTGCGGTACGCAGTGCGCTATGCAGCACTTCCATTGCTGGACAAAGTGATTCCAGATCGTCCCCGATGGCGCCGACACCTGCCCGCAGCGTTGCTGCTGGCTGCCCTGACCTTGTGTGGGATGGCGGTGGCGCGCCCTGAGATGGCGGTTCGGGTGCCGTATGAGCGGGCGACCATCATCGTTGCCCTCGACACCTCGGAGTCGATGCGGGCCCGCGATGTCAGCCCGGATCGGTTGACGGCGGCCGTCGCCGCGGCGGGCCAGTTCATCGAGCAGCTGCCCGCCACCTTCAACGTCGGAGTGATCACCTTCGCCGGCTCCACGTCCGTCTTGCACGCCCCCGACACCGATCACGAGGCCGCGGCCGGGAGCCTGCAGGTGCTGACCACCCAGTCACGCACCGCGATCGGCGAGGGGGTTTTCACCTCACTGGAACAGATCATCGCCATCACCGAACTGCCGGCGGACGGCCGCGAGCGGCTGCCCGCCCATGTGGTGCTGCTCTCGGACGGCAGCAACACCAGCGGCCGCAGCACCGCTGATGCCGCCCTGGCGGCGGTGGCGGCCGGCGTGCCGGTCTCGACGATCGCCTACGGCACCGCCGACGGTGTCCTCGACAGCGGAGGTTTCCAGGTCCCGGTACCCGTCGATTCCGAGACGCTGGCCGAACTGGCCGATGCCACCGGTGGTGTCGCCTACTCGGCGGCCAGTGGTGACGAACTGCGCGACGTCTACCGCGACATCGGATCGTCGATCGGCTGGCGCACCGAGTGGCGTGAGGTCACGCCGGCCGTTGCCGCACTTGCCCTGGCCTGCGGCATCGTGGCCGCCGGCCTCTCGATGCGCTGGTTCTCCAGACTCGTCTGACAAGGAGCTCACCGATGCCTGAATCGCTGCCCTGGGCGGGACTGGGTGCCAGACGGGCCGGGCCCGCCTTTGTGGCGCCACCGACTCGACCACCCGCCCCGTCCCGGATCGGTGTCACCGCAC
>NZ_JBARXZ010000149.1:0-3375 GCF_049647605.1 Mycobacterium sp.
CGGTGGCGGCGTGGGCGGCGTGCCAGGCGCGTCGGTCGGGATCGGTGGTGGTGTCGGTGGCACCGGCCAAGGCACGGTGCACTTCTCGACGATCCTCGAGACCGGCCGCGCGGTAGGCGGCCGAGCGCACCAGTGGATGACGAAACCGCAGTCGCGGTCCGAACTCGAGGAGCCCGCCGTCCTCGGCGGGCGCCAGCGCGGCGATCGGAATCCCGAGTTCGGTCGAGGCACGCAGGAACACCGCGGTGTCTCCGACGGGTTCGGCGGCGGCCGCCAGTACCAACAGCTGGGTGTCGCGCGGCAGCCCGTGGATGCGGCGGACGTAACCTTCGGTGACCTGTCCGGCGGATGGTCGCTCGGCGGCGCTGGTGAACCCGCCGACCAGCTCGGCTGCGGAGATGTTGCGGGGAACTTCGACCAGGGCCAGGGGATTGCCGCGGGTTTCAGCGATGATGCGGTCGAAGACACGGTCATCGAGGCGGCCCACCAGCACGGAATCCAACAGCTGACGGGCATCGGGATCGGACAATCCGCTCACGGTGAGTTCGGGCAGGCCGGCCAGCAGAGCGGCGCCGGCGGTGCGGGCGGCGAGCACCACGACGACGGGTTCGGCGAGCAGGCGTCGCGCCACGAAACTGAGCGTCTGCAGGGACACCTGGTCGAGCCACTGCGCGTCGTCGACAACACACAGCAGGGGACGCTGCCTGGCCGCGGTGGCCATCAGGCCCAGCACGGCCAATCCGATCAGGAAGCGGTCCGGGGCCGGGCCCGTTGCGCGACCGAAGGCGACATCGAGTGCGTCGCGCTGCGGTCCGGGCAGTGTGCCGACGTGTTCGAGCAGCGGCACACACAGTTGCTGCAGACCGGCGAAGGCCAGCTCCATGTCGGATTCGATGCCGGCGATCCGGGTGATCTGGAAGTCGCGATGGGTCGTCACCGCCTCAGACACCACAAAGTCGAGGAGCGCGGTCTTGCCGACACCGGCCTCACCGCGCAGCACCAGGACATGGGGTTGCCCCGACGCGGGGTCGGACACCAGGCGCTGCAGAGTGTCACATTCTGCGGTGCGCCCGAGCAGCGGTGGGCTGCGACGTGGCTGCACCAGCAGCATCGTACCTGGCAGCGGCCGTTGTCAGTGGGTGAGTTGGGCGCTGCACAGCTCCTCCAAATCCGAGATTCGGCCGTTTGCGGCCGCCATGAAAGCCGACACCAGCTGGAGGTGTTCGGTGCGGCGCGGGCGGGTGCGGCGGTGTCCTGCTGCCAGCCGGGCGCGCGCCCGGTGTGTCAGTTGGCGCGCGTTCACACCGGTGACGCCGAGGATCTCGGCGATTGTCGCGTAGGGGTAGTCGAAGGCCTCGCGCAGGAGGAAGGCCGCCCGCTCGGCCGGAAGCAATGTCTCCAGCAACACCAGCGTCGCGTACTGCACGGTTTCGTGCCGTTCGATACCTGCCGACGGGTCAGAGCTGGTGTCCACCGGCTCGGGAAGCCAAGGACCGAAGTAGGTTTCGTGACGTGCCCGCGCTGACTGCAGCACGTTGAGGCACACCCGGGTGGTCGCGGTCACCAGAAACGCCGTCGGGTCCCGGATGCAGTCATGGTCGCGGCCCTGCCAGCGAATCCAGACGTCCTGCACCACGTCCTCGGCTTCGGCGGTGCTGCCCAGCATCCGGTAGGCGATGCCGAACAACTGCGGGCGCACGCTCATGAACTGATCCACACCGTTGAGCCTGGTCGCGCGGGCGGCCGAAGTAACCCTTGAAAGCGCGTAGCGGCCGACATGGTGAAGGCAGCGTGGTGGTGGTGCTCAGTCGGGCCACGACACGGCCCGCAACTGTCGCCGTGAGGTGATGCCGAACTTCACGAAGACCTTGCGCAGGTGCCATTCGACGGTGTGTGTGCTGAGGAAAAGGTGCGCGCCGATCTCCTGATTGGTCAGCCCGTCGGCGGCCAGTTTCGCGACCTGGGTCTCTTGGGCCGTGAGCTGCTGGGTTGCGGAGTTGGTGCCCTGGCAGACGTTCTCCCCGGCCGCCACGAGTTCCCTGCGGGCCCGTTCGGCGAAGGCCTGGGTGCCCATCCGGGTGAACATCTTGTGGGCGTTGCCGAGCTGTTGGCGGGCATCGGGGCGGCGTTTCCTCCGGCGCAGCCACTCGCCGTAGCGCAGATGTGCCCGGGCCAGTTGGGAGGCGACGCCGGTGCGTTCCAGACGCTCGATGGCTTCGTTGAACAGCGCCTCGGCGTCGGGGCCGTCCGCGAGCAGCGCTTTGGCGCCGGCCAGTGCACCGAGTCCCCAGTCGGTTCCGCCGGCGCCGGCCCGGTCTTCGAGTTGCCGGACGGCGTCCTGGGCGCTGTCGTGATGTCCGGTATGGACTGCGGCTTCGACCAACTCGAGCAGACACCAGCTGTAGAAGCCGAGATCTTCGTGGTCGAGGATGCCGCCGGCGGCGGCGTAGGCCTCGGGATACCGAGACAGGCCGTTGTACAGGATCGCGGCAGTGAGGCAGGTCAGGCCGAACAACCGGCCTTCGCCGTTGCGCCGGGCCAACTCCCGGGTTGACTCGATCAGGTCCACGGCCGCGTCGGGAACACCCCGCAGCGCAGCCAGGTGTAGCCGGTGGTATTTCACCGGTTGGTACTGGGTGGCCGCCGAGATGGCGTCGGCCTCGTCGAGAAGTGCTGCTGCTGTGCCCAGTTCACCGCTGAGTAGGTGGACGCCAGCCTGGAAGGTCAGGGCAGAAGGCAGGATCGCCAACGCTCCGGTATCTCGGGCGTACCGCACCATGGCCGCGGCCAGCCGGCTCATCAGTTTGTCATCCCAGAGTTCGCCGACAGCTGATTCCTGAATGATCGGAAACGCCAACGACATCCAGGGCAGCGACGCGATATCGCGGTCCTGGGCGTGCTGGCACCACAGTGTCAACGCGGTGTGCAGCGGGGGAGCGGCCGCCGCCACGCCATGACTGATCCGGTCGGCCATCCCGTGCAGCAGGTGATCGATCGGCCGGACCACGCTGGGCAGCGGCTCGAGTGCGGACCGGGCGGCTTCGGCAACGACTGCGGAACCATCAGCAGCGCCGAAGCGGGACACGAACATGGCGGCGGCCAACGCTTCGAGATAGGTGTCGCGGGCGGCTTCACCGTCGAGCGGTTGCAGCCGCTGCGCGGCCCGCAGCAGTTGGGTTGCCGCATCGGCGACGCGGGGGGCTCCGGGTTCGCCGCTGCGGCTGCGGGTGAACTCGATCTGGGCCCGCAGCCGAGCGATCTGGGCGTGCTGGAGTTCGGTCAGGGGGCTGAGCTCGGCGACGGCGAGCAGTTCTTTGGCGGCCTCGGGTGCGGCCGCATCACGTTTGGCTCTGGCGGCGGCGATGGCCCGGGTGC
>NZ_JBARXZ010000150.1:0-68284 GCF_049647605.1 Mycobacterium sp.
TCTGCGCGAGGCGCGCACAGCCGGAATCGTCTGCGTGACAGCGTTGTACGGATCGTAGGCCGGACCGGCAGCGGGCCGGCCGTGTTGCCAGTCGTAGGTCGGCCGATACGAGCCCCCCGCAGCGGCATCCTGGTAGTAGTGCCCCGCTGCATGAGTGGGACCCGAGCGGTGATCGGGCTGTCCCGCGGGGTACCTCGGAGGGTTCGTCATCGTGTTCGTTCTCTTCCTCATCGTCAAACAGCTCAGTTGCTTGAACACAGCCTGACTGCAACTACTGAGACCGAACTGAGAGCTAGCTCTGGAATGTCCGAGTTTTTTTCGCCGACGTAGAATTTGCTGAGAGCGCGCTGAGCGGTACCGGAGAATTTCGATGGATTGATAACGAGCCGGTCACGGCGGCCGGAAACTCAGGCGCCGCTCTCGCGAACGCACGTGTTGATACCCCCACGCCCGGCGTGTTGCGTACCAACACGCGCGCTCGCCAGGGATCCAGTCAGGGCTGTGGACAACTACGCGATCGGGATCGGATGTCGGCGGAAGGAATCTGCATCGCCGCCGAGCGTGGCGGCAAGACTCTCTGCCACCCCATTCGCCGGCTGACCCAGATCGATGCGGCTGGCCTCGTCGAGCCTCCGGTACCACTCGTCGGACAACTCCACATTCAGCGCGGCCAGATAGTCATCCGTCTGCTCGGGAGTTCGCGGACCGATGATCGGGACGATTCCCGTCACCGACCGCCGCGCCCGCTCCAGCAGCCACGCCACCGCCACCTGCGCGGCCGGCACTCCCAGATCCTCGGACGCCGCGATCACGGCGTCTACCGTCGCAACCTTGCGGGCGTCATCCTCACTGTGCAGCAGCATGCCCTTCCACTCGGTGAGCCGTCCGTCGTTGCCGCTGCGGTACTTGCCAGTCAACAACCCGCCGCCCAGCGGCGACCACGCCGCAACGCCCAGGCCCAGCGCCTCTGCCATCGGTAGGTTCTCCCGATCGGCACTGCGCTCGGCCAGGCTGTACTCGAGCTGCACACCGGCGACGGGTGTCGTCCCCCGGAGGTCGGCCAGCGTAGCGGCCCGGGACGTGAGCCAGGCCGGGAAGTTGGACAGTCCCGCATACAGCACCTTCCCGGAGCGGGCGAGGTCGTCGAGCCCGCGCATGACCTCATCGACCGGGGTCACCGAGTCCGGCCAGTGCACCCACAACAGGTCGATGTAATCGGTGTCCAGCCGCCTCAGACTCCCCTCGACCGATCGCAGCATGGCCCGGCGTCCGTTGCCCGTCTGCAGCACTCCGGTGCCCTCGGCGCCGCCGAGAGTGAACTTGGTGGCGATGCTGAACTGGTCGCGACGCCCGGAGAGCAATACGCCGAGGTTCTCTTCCGATTCGCCGATCTGATAGTTGCCGGCGGTATCGATGAAGGTGCCACCGGCGGCGGCGAATTTGTCCAGGATGGTCTGATAATCGGCCGGGTCGGCCCCGTACCCCCAGCGGCGACCGAACATGCCGGCACCCAGAGCCAGCGCCGAAACACGCAGGCCGTTGTTACGGCCGAAAGTGAAATGCTCCATTTCTCGGTCAAGTCGAGTCGGGTGCGATTTGTTCCAGCAGCCGAGCCCATGACAACCCGACAAGCGGATCCGATAGCAGATTTACGCCGCAAATGCCGGATGGGATAACGTTTACAACCGCATACACGGCTACGAGGGGGTTTGGTGTCACCGTTCAGAGTCAAGGATGCTGCCGCCCTTCTCGGCGTCAGCGATGACACCGTGCGCCGCTGGATCGACAGTGGCAGCCTCACCGCCGACAAGGACGAAGCCGGCCGCATCGTCATCGCCGGCGAGGAACTCGCCGCATTCGCCCGCAATCACGCGACATCACCGCCCGATCCGCTGGGCATCTCGAGCTCGGCCCGCAACCGCTTTGTAGGTCTGGTCACGCAGGTGACCGCCGACGGAGTGATGGCCGAAGTGCAGATGCAGTGCGGTCCGTTCACCGTCGTCTCCCTGATGAGCCGTGCATCGGCTGAGGAATTGGGCCTCGAACCCGGCAAGTTGGCCGTCGCCGTCGTCAAAGCAACCACCGTGGTGGTCGAAACCCCAAGAGGAAGCTCATGAACCGTCAACTCTGCGGAATGTTCGCCGCGTTGGGCGCCGCCGCCCTCATCGTCGGCTGCTCGAGCCCGAGCTCGGAGCCCGCGTCGAGCACTGCCGAGGGTTCGGCCGCGCCCGCCGAAACAACCGGCGAGATCACAGTGTTCGCCGCAGCGTCGCTCAAGGCGACATTCAGCGAGCTGGGCGCTCAACTCGAACAGGCGCATCCGGGGACGAAGGTCAACTTCAACTTCGCCGGGTCCTCAGATCTGGTGGCGCAGCTGACGCAGGGCGCCCCTGGTGACGTCTTCGCCTCTGCCGATGAGAACAACATGGTCAAGGCGCAGGAGGCCGGCTTGATCGCCGGCGATCCGGTCGACTTCGCCACCAACACCCTCACCATCGTCACTCCGCCCGGGAACCCGAAAGACATTGCCTCTTTTGCCGATCTCGCCAAACCGGGTACCACTGTCGTGGTGTGCGCGCCGCAGGTACCGTGCGGATCCGCCACCCAGAAGGTCGAGACGCAGACCGGCGTGACGCTGACTCCGGTCAGCGAAGAGTCTGCCGTCACCGACGTCCTCGGCAAGATCACCTCCGGGCAGGCCGATGCCGGACTGGTGTACGTGACCGACGCCCGCGGCGCCGGCGACAAGGTCACCGAGGTGCCCTTCCCGGAAGCCGGCAGTGCGGTGAACACCTACCCGATCGGTCTGCTGCGGGAATCGGCCAACAGCACCACAGCACAGCAGTTCATCGATCTGGTGACCGGCCCTGAGGGCCACGCCGTGCTCGGCGGGGCCGGCTTCGCCACACCGTGACAGCCGGGCGCAGGTCCGGCGGCCTGATCCAGGTCGGCCTACCGGCCTGGATCTACCTGCCGGCCGCCGTCGGAGCATTGTTTGTCGTCGTCCCGTTGATCGCGATTCTGCTGTCGATCGACTGGCTGAACTTCATCCCGCTGATCACCTCCGAATCCTCCCGTGCGGCACTGCTTCTGAGCCTGAAGACCGCCACGGCCAGCACTGCGGTGTGTGTGGTGATCGGCGTACCGATGGCCGTCGTCCTGGCCCGCGCCCAGTTCCCCGGCCAGTCGATACTGCGCGCACTCGTGCTGCTGCCCTTGGTACTGCCACCGGTGGTCGGCGGAATCGCCCTGCTGTACACCTTTGGCAGGCAAGGGTTGCTGGGCCAGTATCTCGAGCTGGCCGGTATCCGGATTGCCTTCTCCACCACCGCGGTTGTCCTCGCACAGTCCTTTGTGTCGCTTCCATTCCTCGTTGTCAGCCTCGAGGGGGCGCTGCGCACGGCCGGCGGGCAGTACGAGAACATCGCTGCGATGCTCGGCGCCAAACCCACAACCGTGTTGCGCACGGTGACATTGCCGTTGGTGCTTCCCGGTCTGATATCCGGCGCGGTACTGGCGTTTGCCCGATCCCTCGGCGAATTCGGTGCCACCCTGACCTTCGCCGGATCGCTACAGGGGGTGACCCGCACCCTGCCCCTGGAGATCTATCTGCAACGCGAGACCGATCCCGATGCCGCGGTGGCGCTCTCGCTGTTGCTCATCGTCGTCGCGGCGCTGATCGTGATCGGGTCGGCGTCGCGGCGGCTGGCGGGTCCGCTGTGAGCACCCTCGGTCTACGCACACGACTCGAGCAGCGGGACGCCGAGTTCGAACTGAACCTCGACGAGGGTGACGTATTGGCCGTCCTGGGTCCCAACGGCGCCGGGAAATCCACGCTGCTGTCGCTGATCGCGGGCCTGCTGCGTCCCGACGACGGCCGCATCACCCTCGGCGAGGATGTCGTCACCGACACCGAGACCGGGGTATTTGTTGCACCGCATGCCCGCGGGGTGGCGATGCTGGCGCAGCAAGCACTGTTGTTCCCGCACATGACGGTGGCCGCCAACGTCGCTTACGCCCCACGATGCAAGGGCCGCAGCAGATCCCACGCCCAGAAGCTTGCGCGGCAGTGGCTGCGCGCCGTCGAAGCCGAGCATCTTGCCGACCGCCGCCCGGCGCAGTTGTCCGGCGGCCAGGCCCAACGCGTAGCGGTGGCGCGGGCACTGGCAGCCGAGCCGCGGGTACTACTGCTCGATGAGCCGATGGCCGCACTCGATGTCACCGCCGCGCCCGCGGTGCGACGGTTGTTGCGAGACATCCTCAGACAGGATCAGCGCACCGCCGTGATCGTCACCCATGATCTGCTCGACGCGCTGGGGATTGCCAACAAGGTCATCGTCATCGAGCACGGACGAATCGTCGAAAGCGGCACGGTGCGCCAGGTATTGGCCGCACCACGCAGCGAGTTCGCCGCCCGGATCGCCGGAGTCAACCTGATCTCCGGAGTGGCGGCCGAGCGCGGCGCATTGCGAACCTCATGGGGGGAAACAGTTTTTGGCACCGGCGAGGTGACCGAGGGCGGTGCCGCTGTTGCCTTGTTCGGTCCGGCCGCGGTGTCGGTGCACCTGGAAATACCGCACGGCAGCGCGCGCAATGTCATTCCCACAACGGTCGCGGAGATGGACCTCACCGGCACCACCGTGCGGATCCGCGGTGCCGACCAGCCTGACGGCAGCACCGGGCTGGCCGCCGATATCACTGCCGCCGCCGCCACCGATCTCGACCTGGCCCCTGGCCGGCGGATCTATTTTGCCGTCAAAGCGCACGAGGTGCAGTTGTTGCCGGCGCTGCAACCGGTCAGGCCGTGACGGCTACACTCGCGGCGTGCCTGACCGTGTGATCCGGGTGTCCGCCGCAGTGATCGTTGACGACGACGGCCACGTGCTGGTCGTTCGCAAACGCGGCACCACCGCGTTCATGCAACCAGGCGGCAAGATCGACGCCGGCGAGACACCATTGATCGCGTTGCTGCGGGAACTACGGGAAGAGCTCGAGGTCGTCGTAGCGGCCGGGCAGGCTCACGCCTTGGGTACCCGTACCGCGAAGGCCGCCAACGAGCCGGGCCATGTGGTGCAGGCCGAGCTGTTCCTGGTGGAATTGGCAGACCAGCCCCATCCGTCGGCCGAGATCGCCGAGATGACGTGGATCGATCCGGACGCACCGGTCGCGGTCGAGCTGGCGCCGCTGACCCGGGACGTGGTGTTTCCGCTGGTGCGCGGGCTTCACGCCGGGACTGCAAAACCCTCCTGCTGATTCCGCTCCCCTGATCCCGATTGCCGACACCTCCCCAAGACCTTTTCAGCAAACACCACTGAATTGTGCGGGAAGCCGAAACATTATGGAAGAACACCCAAAACTATTGAAAATAACCATCTTTCGACGCCCCCAGGTTGCAATGCCTGGACCGATGTGACAGGCTGGGAAAAGCGAAGGGGAGTAGCCCCCAATTCGGACAATCGACATGCTGGCCAAGCGATCACAATCGCGACGCCCGGTTGTCCGGACCGGTTCACCGGTGGGCGAGACCTTCGGCCGAAGAAGACCGTACTGGTTTCCGGCCGGAGGTGTATTTGATCCTCGCCGGTGATCACCGATCGAGGAGTTTCCCGTGCTCTCCGCTCTCCTGCTGAGCTTCGCTGTCATCTTCATCGCCGAACTCGGCGACAAGACGCAGCTGGTCGCGATGACCTTTGCGCTGCGTTACCGCTGGTGGGTGGTGCTGGGCGCCATCACCGCCGCGACCACCCTGGTGCACGTGCTGTCGGTTGCGATCGGGCACTACCTCGGCGCCGCGCTCCCGACACACCTCCTGGGCATTCTCGCCGGTGCGATGTTCGTCTTCTTCGGCCTCTGGACATTGCGCGGCGACTCGTTGTCCGACGAAGAGAAGAGCCGCGCGCAGCGGGCCACCGGTGCGGCATTTTTTGTGGTGACCTCCGCGTTCTTCCTGGCCGAGCTCGGCGACAAGACGATGCTCGCGACCATCACCCTGGCTGCCGACAACGACTGGCTCGGGGTGTGGATCGGCTCCACGCTCGGAATGGTGGTCGCCGACGGCCTTGCCATCATCGTGGGCGCCGTCGCCGGCAAGCATCTGCCCGAGCGCCTGATCCAGATCGGCGCGGCGGTCCTGTTCCTGCTCTTCGGCTTCTACATGCTCCTGGAGAACGTCTTCTCGAGCGCGCCCGTCTGGGTGGTGGCCCTGGCCACCGCGGCCATCGTCACTCTCATTGCCGTCGGCCTGAACAACCTGCCCGAGAAGTTTCGTCCGGCAGTACTGAAGTCCCAGTCTGACTCCTCGACCGTCGACTCCCCCAACACCGTGGAATCGACGCAGAAGCCGAACTGAGCGGCCGAATCCCTTTCTGACGAGGCTATCGAGCCACCCGCCCACGGGCCACCAGTTCGGCGGTGCCTGCCACCGCACAGCTCTGCGAGAGCATCAGCGCGATCAGCACCAGGACCTGCACCGCCCCCGCCTGCGTTGCGGATCCGGTGCTGAGCAACACGCCGATGAACGCTCCCGGCAATGTCACCACGCCGGCGGTGCGTGCCTGATCGACATTGGGAATCAACGCATCTGCGGTCCCGCGCCGAATCACCTCCATGCGGGCGTCGCGATCGGACAGGCCCAGACTCTGCGCCGCCTCCACCTCACCCGAGCGCTCCCCCAGGGTGTCCAGTGCCCGACGGGCCGCAACTGCCACTGCGGACATCGTGCCCCCGAGGACGATTCCGACAATGGGAACGATCGCAACCCCGTCCAGAGGTACCACACCGGTCACCAAGAGCAGTGGGATCACCGCCGCCAGGCCCGCCGCCAGCGGAGCCGCCAACCACCACGAGCCGTCGTGGGCCTGGGCACGGCGCGCCGCGGTCACCGCGGCGATCATGAACATCACTGCCAGCGCCAGCGCCGACGACCAGAGCTGCGCCACCGCAACTGTCAGCACCGCGGCCACCGCTGCCAGTTGGACAGCAGCTCGCAGCGCCGCAGTCGGTACCACCCACCAGCAGCCCAGCCCCGCCAATCGGTACACGACTGCCGCGGCGCAGGCCATCACCACACAGACGATCACCAGGGCCGGACCCAACACTGTCGACGTCATGACTGCCAGTGTCGACCATGGCAGTCCACAACGGAATGACCCGACCCGGCCGACTACAGCCACGATATTCATCGCCCGGCATTGCCGAAGGCAACGATTTCAGTAGAGAATCACCGGATGCACGATGCCAGAACCAACCGGTCTGACCCCGAGGCGACCGGGGACGTCTCTGCCAGGATCGTGCGGCACCTGCAGCGCAACGGCCGCTCCTCCTTCGAGACCATCGGCGCCAGCGTCGGGCTGTCCGCCGCAGCGGTGCGCCAGCGGGTGCAGCGCATGGTCAACGCCGGGGCGATGCAGATCGTGGCCGTCACCGATCCGATGCAACTCGGCTTCGCCCGCCAGGCCATGATCGGCATCAACTGCACCGGTGACACCTTCGAGGTGGCCGAGGCACTGGCCAAGATCGACGCCGTCGACTACGTGGTACTGACCGCCGGCTCCTTCGATGTGATCGCCGAGGTGGTCTGCGAAGACGACGACGACCTGCTCGACCTGTTGAACACCCGCATCCGCACCATCCCAGGGGTGATATCCACCGAAACGTTGGTCTATCTGAAACTTGTCAAGCAGCAATACAACTGGGGAACTTGATGACCGACGAAATCGCCGCCACCGGCGGTGTCTCCTTCTGGTACAACGAGATCGGCCGACCGACGCCAACCGATGTGCTCGACGGCCCGGCCGAGGCCGATGTCGCGATCGTGGGTGCGGGCTACACCGGGCTCTGGTTGGCGTACTACCTCAAGAAGGCCCGCCCGGAGCTCTCGATCCGGGTGCTGGAGCAGCAGTTTGCCGGCTATGGGGCCTCGGGGCGCAACGGCGGTTGGCTCACCAACAGCATCACCGGCGGCCAGGACGGCTATGCCCGAGAGTTCGGGCATGACGCGGTGCGGGCCTACCAGCTGGCACTCAACTCCACGGTGGACGAGGTCATCGCCGTCGCGGACCGAGAGGGTATCGACGCCGAGGTCCGCAAGGGCGGAACCCTGCTGGTCGCCCGCAACCCCGCCCAGCTGCGACGCGCCGAAGCGCACCTGCACCATGCGCAGAAGTGGCCCGAGGAGGGGTACGTCTGGATGAGCGCCGCCGAGGCCGCCGATCGGATCCACGTGGACGGCACGCTCGGCGGGCTGTGGCAGCCGCATTGTGCTCGGATCCATCCCGCCAAGCTGGTCGCCGGGCTGGCTCGCGTGGTGCGCGGTCTCGGGGTGCGGATCCACGAGAACACCCACGTGGACCGGATCGAACCTCGGGCCGCGGTCACCGCCCGTGGCACTGTGCGCGCCCAACATGTCATCCGCGCCACCGAAGGCTTCACCGCAGGCCTCGACGGGGAGAAACGCACCTGGGCGCCACTGAACTCGTCGATGATCATCACCCAACCACTGCCCGCATCGGCATGGGACGAGATCGGGTGGGAGCGTTTCGACACCCTCGAAGACCTCTCGCATGTGTACTCGTACTCCCAGCGCACCCTGGACGGGCGGATCGCCATCGGCGGCCGGGGCAATCCATACCGGTTCGGCTCCCAGACCGACAACGACGGAAGCATCGATGCGGCCACGGTGTCCAGCCTTGCCGCGATTCTGCGCGCCTGGTTCCCGGCGGCCAAGGATGTGCCGATCGCCCACGGCTGGAGTGGGGTACTCGGTGTCCCCCGCAATTGGCGGGCCACCGTCGGCTACGACACCGACTCGGGACTGGGCTGGGGCGGCGGTTACGTCGGGACGGGTGTCGCCGCGACCAATCTCGCCGGGCGTACGCTCACTGATCTGATCCTGGGGGAGCAGACCGAACGCACCCGACTGCCCTGGGTGAATCAGCAGACCCGCAATTGGGAGCCAGAACCCCTGCGCTGGTTGGGGATTCAGGGCATCTACAAGGCCTACAGCGCCGCTGATCGCCGCGAAGCACGTGGCGGGAGTCGCACCTCGGCGATCGCCAAGGCGGCGGACCTCATCAGCGGTCGCTGACCAGACGTCATGGCGCGGCTTTCAGCGCGTCAGCTCTCGCGCTCGGCTCATCACCGAGACCGGGAATAGGTCCGGCGAGCCGGGCGACCAACGGACTGCAGGTGGCGACGACCGCAAAGACCACCGCCACGACCACCGCACCCGCGGCGCCGTGGACATCGACGCTCACCCCGGCCACCGCCGTGCCCATCGCGCCTCCGACCAGCGCGGCGCTGGCGAGCCAGCCGAAGGCTTCCGTCGTCGCGTGGTCTTCGATCTCCCGGGACACCATGATGTAGAGCGCCGACATCGCCGGCGCAAATCCCAATCCGGACACAAACAGCGCAACCAGGCGCAAAGCCAGCCCATCGGCGATACCGAACAACGCCGTTCCGACCACCACAACGCCCAGCGCAGCCACGATGCCGAGGGTGCCGAAGCGTCGATGACCGAACACCAGACCACCGATCAGCGACCCCACGCTCGCCACCGCGACCGCCACGCCGGCCGTCACCCCGTCGCGCCCCATCGAGGCGACGATCCCGACCTCGAGAGCCATGAACGACGCAACAAGAGCCAGACTGGCAGCCATCGCCAGGACAACGGACCGATTTGCCAGAACTCTGCCGAAGCCGGTCACACTTCGGGTGATGTGTGCGCGAAGGTGCCTGGCACTCAACAGGAACCACGCCGTTCCGCAGATGGTGATCCCAGCACTGAGCAGCAACGGCAGCGCGGTCGAAACCGCGGTGGCGAGCACAGTGGCAAGCACCGGGCCGATCACCCAGATCAGTTCCTGTGCCGTGGTGTCGAGCGCAAACAGGGCCCGCACCCCGTCGCCGGAGACCAACCGCGGGTAGAGCGCCCGCGCGACCGGTAGCAACGGTGGCACCGTGGCGCCGATCAGCAGCCCCAGCACCATCATCAGCGCGGCCTGAGAGCCGGCCAATGCCAACGCCACCAAGAAGATTCCGCTGGCCACCGCCGTCCCCAGCAATGTGGGCGTCATACCGATCCGGCCCGCCAGCCGTGCCGTCATGGGCGCGGCCACAGCCTGACCGACGCTGACACACGCGACCACCGCCCCGGCCACCGCATACGAGCCGGTCCGGTGCTGCACGTGCAGCAGGATCGCCAACGACATCATGCCCAGCGGGAGGCGGGCAAACAGCTGCGACGCAGTGACGTTCAGCACACCCGGAATCCGCAACAGATCCAGATACACCCGCATCGGCCACACCTCACGCTTCCAGTGATGACAACTCCCTGCGCACAACGCACAGATGCGACATCGACCGGAAGACTATACCGTCCAGACGGTACAGTTCGACGGCGCTACCGTAGGCTCACCGGATGGCTTCATCGCGGGACCGCATCCTCGACGCATACGAGGATCTGCTGGCCGTCGAAGGCGAGCGCTACGCCACACTCGACGCGGTGGCCGCACGCGCCGGTGTGTCCAAAGGCGGGCTGCTCTATCACTTTCCTTCCAAGGACCGACTGGCCGAAGCCCTGTGTGACCGGTTGGTGACGCTCGCGGCCCAAGACGTCGAACAGATGCGCACAGCCCCCGAGGGACCGGCCCGGCATTACGTGCGCACCTCGGCCTATGTCGGAAGCCCCCTGGATCGGACACTGGTCGCAGTCGCCCGTCTCCAGCAGGCCGGCGACGTCAGAGCCCGATCGGTCATCGAAACGGTCTCCGGCGATTGGCTGGACGCCCTCCACGACACGCTCGGTGATCTCGACGTCGCCCGGGCGGTCAAGCTGATCGGCGACGGCCTCTACTACAACGCCCTCAACAGCGCCCTCGGCGGATACCCGGCACAGACCCACGACAACGACGGACTGCTGGCCGTGATCGACCGGATCATCAACAGCGCTCCCACCGCCGACCACTGACCGCTACCGAACGATCTCCAGTTCTCCCATCGCCGACCAGCCGTCGACGTCCAGATCGGCATGCACGATCTTCGGTGTGGCGCTCAATGCGGGACGCATCGCCGCCAGGCCGGCCCCGAAATGTTTCGACCGCACGTGCTCGGCACCTGCATGCGCGTCCCGGAATGCCTCCACCAGAACAAATTCGGACGGATTGTCAACACTGCGGGACCATTCGAACCACAGGTTCCCCGGCTCGGCACGCGTCGCCGCGGTGAACTCCGCGGTGATCTCCAGCCACGATTTGATGTGTTCGTCGGCGACGTCGAACTTGACCACTATGAAGATCACCGTAGATCACAGCTCCTAATAGATGTTGGACGGACGGATCATGCCCTCGGCCAGATCGCCGAAGCCGGGCGCCATGATCGCCCCGGGGTTGCCGATCACCTGCTCGACGATCGCGGTCTCAGTCGTGATCAGCAGCGCGGCAATGGATGCGGCGCTTTCCAATGCTGCCCGGGTCACCTTGAGCGGATCGATCACCCCCTCGTCGAACATGTCACCGTATTCGCCGCTGAGAGCGTTGAATCCGTGCCCGAGAGGTAGATCCTCTACGATCTGCACCACATCGTCGGCCTCGAACCCGGCGTTGTGGGCTATCCAGCGCAACGGCTCGGCCAGCGCCCGGCGCACCACCTGAACCCCGATCCCGTCATCACCGGGCAGACTCAGCTCGGTCAACGCCCGATGGGCTTGGGCCAGCGCGGTTCCCCCGCCCGCGACGATCCCGGCCTCCATCGCCGCACGAGTGGCCGCCAACGCGTCCTCGACCCGCAACATCCGTTCCTTGAGTTCCACGCTGGTGGCACCACCGACCCGGATCACGGCCACCCTTCCGGTCAGCCTCGCGATCCGCAGATCAAGACTGTCCCGGTCGGCGTCGATACGGGCGCGTTCCCGCTGCGCCTCGAGCTGCGCCACTCTGGAACTGACGCGCTGCCCATCGCCACGCGCTCCGACGATCGTGGTGTCGTTCTCGGTCACCGTGATCCGGTCGCATGAGCCCAGGTGTTCGAGCAGCACCTCGCCCAGCTCGAGTCCGGTGTCCTTGGCGATCACATGACCACCGAGCGCCACCGCGAGATCCTCCAGTTCGGCCACCCGGCGGTGCCCAAACCCCGGGGCGCGCACCACAACCGACTGCATCGTCTTGTGCATGTTGCCGCCGACGAGCAACTGGAGGGCGGGCCCGTCCACGTCCTCGGCGAGCACCACCAGTGGCCGGTCCGCCCGCTTGGCCGCTTCGATGGTGGGCATGATCTCCTGCACCGCGGTGATCTTCCGGTTTGTCAACAGGATCACCGGATTGTCCAGGACTGCCTCCATCCGGTCCTGATTGGTGACCATGTAGGCAGAGATGTAACCGTGGTCGAACTCGATGCCGTCGACGACGTCGACGCTCAGACCGAGCGCGTCGTTCTCCTCGGTGGTGATGACACCGGATTCGCCCACATGCTCGACCGCAGCCGCGATGACCTCGCCGATCGAATCGTCGTCGCTGGCCGCCAGTGTCGCGATCCGGAGCAGATCACTGCGCCCACCGAGCCCGACGGACTGCTCGGTGAGGGTCTGGAGCACGACGGGCACGGTCTTCTCGATACCGCGCCGCACCCGCATCGGGTTGGCGCCGGCCTCCACAGCTCGCATCCCTTCACGCACCATCGCCTGGGCCAGCACGGTGGCGGTGGTGGTGCCGTCGCCGACCATGCCGTTGGTCTGCATGGCCACCTCCTTCACCAACTGAGCGCCCATGTTGGCAAACGGATCGGAGAGCTGGATCTCGCGCGCGATGGTCACACCGTCGTTGGTGATGGTGGGTGGTCCGGTCAGCTTCTCCAGCACCGCATTTCGGCCTTTGGGCCCAAGCGTCACCTTCACCGCATCGGCGAGGGCATTGACACCGAACTCCAAGCGCGCCCGCGCATCGCTGTTGTACCGCAGCTCCTTTGCCATGGCATATGTCCTTTCGAGGGAGGTTTCGGGGGAAAACGGAGACGGTCAGGGAACGAGGATGGCGCGGCCGCGAACCCGTCCGGCATCGAGATCGTCGAGCGCGCGCTGGAAGTCGTCGAGGGCGTACTTGCTGGTGTGCAGGGTGACCTGCCCACGGGCCGCCAGCGCCATCAGTTCTTGCAGGTCGTTGTAGGAGCCCACCAGGTTGCCGATGAAATTGATCTCGGTGCTGATGATGTCGATGGTCGGCACATCGATGTTCTCGCCGTAGCCGACCACGTAGTAGCTTCCGGCGCGGCGCAGCATCGCCACACCCTCCCGCGTGGCACCACCTTCGCCCACGAAGTCGACCACCGCTTCGGCGCCGTGCCCGCCGGTCAGCTCCAGCACCTGCTCGATGTGACGGCCGTCGGCGACGATCCCATGGTCAGCACCGATCTCGACGGCCAACAAAACCGCCTCCGGATTACGATCGACGACCACCACCGTGACACCGGAGATCGCCTTGAGGACCTGGATTCCGATATGTCCGAGGCCACCGGCGCCGATGACAACACAAACATCGCGAGGACCGGTGAGCCGGGCAACCTTGGCCGCGGCGTGGTAGGCCGTCAGGCCGGCGTCCGCCAGCGCGGCGACATCCGCGGGTTCCAGCGACTCATCGATCTTGACCACGCTGCGCGCCGTGGTGCGCAGGTATTCGGCGTATCCCCCGTTTGTGTCGATGCCGGGGAACTGGCTGTTCTCGCAGTGCACGTCGTCACCAGAGCGGCAGGCCCGGCACAGCCCACAGGTGATCAGCGGATGCAGGATCACCTTGTCCCCCACCGCGACATTGCTGACCGCGCCACCCACCGCATGGACCCATCCGGCGTTCTCGTGGCCGATCGTGTACGGCAGAGCAACACCTGACTTCTGCTCCCACTGGCCTTCGAGGATGTGCAGGTCGGTGCGGCACACGCCGGCGCCGCCGACCCGGACGATCACGTCGAAAGGGCCCTCGATCTTCGGTTCTGGCACCTCGGTGAGTTGAAGTTTGGTGTGGTAGCCGACGACCTGGACCGCTTTCATCGGTTGACTCCTGTTCTCATGTCGATGATCTGGGGTGTGGTTTGGCCGCCATCGTCGTAGCGGGTGGCCAACAATCCACGACAGAAGTGGCTGTTGCCCTCCATGGAGATACGCACCGATCGGGCGAAGCGCAGTCGCATCGGTACGGCCTCCGGTGCCAGCGCGTGTCCGTCTTCACCCACCAGGACGCGGCTGTTCGGGCACATGCTGAGCCCGATATCGAACCTGCGCCGCATGAGCGCCGCCTTGTCCTTACCCTCGGGGAGGTCCCGGAGCATCAGATGGGTCAGGTCCGTCTCGTCCAGGGTGCCGCGGCGCAACAACCCGGTGACACAACGCTCCATCGCCGCGGTGTGCGCCTTGCGCAGGAACGTGCGGCGCAAGTCGTCAAGACTCTCCTGCGCCTCGACACCGAAGGTTCCGACGTATCCGGCATCGGCGGCCAACCCGGCGTTGATCTTGTCGCTGTCATGGTGGTCATCGAGGCACACCCGCGCGTCACCGACATCGTCGACCCCACGCATCGCATCCAAGGCGTCAGATGCCATGAGATAGGCGAAGTTCGGTGAACAGAAGGCCGTGGGCAGCCGCAGGTGCACCTCCACTCCGGTGTCGTCGAGGATCACCGAACGGACAAAGCCGAGCTCGGTGATCGGCTCGTCGAGCTCCGGATCAGTGACGTCGGCCAGGGCGGCCAGCACCATTTCGGGCACCGCCGCGGCGACCGTGACCGTCATAGCGAGACCGCCTGTTTGGCGCCGGCTGCCACCTCGACCTCGTCTTGGCCGGGTGTGGGGAGCTGCAGTTCGGCAGGCACGGCAAGGTCATAGAGCGAAGCGGCGTTGAGGCCAAGAATCTTTCGCTTCTGCTCGACGGTGATCGGTGCGTACTCCGCCATGTCCTCGGGAATCTGGAAGTCGACAAACCGCTCGATCAGCCAGCGCGGGGTCCACAACGCATAGTCGCTGCTGAACAAGATCTTGTCCTCGCCGATCCAGTAGAGGAGTTCTCCGATGATCTGGGCAAAGTAGCGAGGCCGGGTGTGGATGAACGGAATGGCCACCGCCAGACCGCCGTAGACATTGGACTCCTGGGTGGCGATCCAGCAGAAATCCTCGAGCCGCGGCAACCCGACGTGCTCGACGACAAAGTTGAGATCGAGATAGTCGGTGGCCACCTTGTCGATGTCAGCGACATCGAACGCGTCACGGTCCAAGGGCCGGATGGTGGGCCCCTTGTGCACGTGAATGTTCTTGATACCCAGCTTGATGCACTCTTCGAGGTAGCGGCGCGACCACGGTTCGTCGAGCTTGTATCCGCGGGAGTCACCATTCCACTCCGCGGTGTAGAGCTTGACGCCGCGCAGCTGCATCCGGTCCGCGTCCCGGCGCAGCTGTTCCAGACCAGCTTCGCCGTGGCGCGGGTCGTAGGCGTGGTTGTAGGTCAGTTTGTCGGGATGACGTTGGGTCAACGCGAAGGCTTCCTCGGTCTGCCCGAACCCGTTGACGTAGAAGTCGTTGAGCAGGGTGGCCTGGAAGATGGCATGGTCGACATAGCCGTCGACAAACAGGTCGCGCATCAACCGGTCACCACCGTAGTAGGTGTAGAGGTCGTAGTCCCACACCTCGGATTCCGGGCTGAGGTTGCGGTGGTAGTCGTAGAAGCAGTCGATGAACTGCTTGCCGTGAATGTTCTTCAGGTTCGACTGGCGCCCGTCCCAGAGGTGGACGTGAGCGTCGACGATGAAGTACGAGTTGCCGTCTTTCTCATACATGCTGGGCTGCTCCTGTTTTCGAGGGGGCTGAGGCGATGGTCACCGGGAGATGACCACTTTCAAGGCATCGTGGGAGTCGGCGTGGGCGAACACGTCGTAGGCATCGATCATCTGGTCGAGCTGAAACGAATGCGTGCCGAAGGCACCCGCATCGAGCTTCCCGTGCGCCAGCAGGTCCAGGAGTGTGCCCACACTTGTCCCGTTGACCAGTCCGGTGGTCAACGTGATGTTGCTGATCCACAGGCTCTCCAGGTGCAGGGTCACCGGTTTGCCGTGCACACCGACGTTGGCGATGCGGCCACCCGGGCGGACGATGGTGGTGCACACATCGAAGGTCTCCGGTATCCCGACGGCTTCGATGGCGACGTCGGCGCCCTCGCCACCGGTCAGTTCCAGTACCCGCTCGCGGACGTCTTCGCGTGCGCTGTTGATCGTCTCGTCCGCGCCAAAAGCGATGGACCGCTTGAGCCGTGCCTCCGAGATGTCGACGGCGATCACCGTCGCAGCACCGTACAGCCCGGCGGTGCGGATAGCGGACAAACCGATGGGTCCGGCGCCGACCACCACAACCGAGTCCCCCGGCCGGACCGCCGCGTTCTGCACACCCGTCTCGAAGCCGGTGGGCAGTACGTCTGCCAGGAAGATCGCCTCTTCGTTGGTGACCGTCTCCGGCAGGAGGTGCACACTGGTCTCGGCGTAGGGCACCCGGACGTATTCGGCCTGGGTACCGTCGATCAGATGGCCGAAGATCCAGCCGATTCCGCCGACGGCCGCGCAGTGTGAGGGCAACGCCGATCGGCACGGTCCGCATTTGCCGCACGTGGTGATGGCGGGCACCAGGACCCGGTCCCCGACGCGCAGACCGGTGACCGCCGACCCGACTTCGGTGATGGTTCCCACCGCTTCGTGGCCGAGTACCCGACCGGACGTCACCGCCGGGACGTCGCCTTTGAGGATGTGCAGGTCGGTGCCGCAGATGGTGGTGGTATCGACCCGGACCAGGACGTCTGTCGGGTCGATCAGTTGAGCATCGGGCACCTCGGTCCAGGACATCGAGCCCGGGCCATGGAAGACAAGCGCTTTCATGCTGCCCCCGCTACTTGGCCGTCAGGTCGAAGCCGATGTACTCGGCCGCGTCCTCGGGGCTGGCGAACAACAGTGTCTTGTCGTCGAGGTGCACCATCCGGCCGTAGTGGGTGGAGCTGATCTCCTCGAAGACGGACCCGTCGAATTCCTCGCCGAGCGCATCGGTGAGTTCGGCGTAGTCGAAATCGAGCAGCCGCTCACCATCCACCCGAATCATCGACGGGTATTCGGTGAGCTCGATCCCCTCCTTGGCGCCCATCACTTCCGCAACGACGCGACCGATCGGGGTGTTCATCAGCGTGACACCACATTTGTTGGAGAATTCGGTGGCTGAGCCAAACTGCATTGTCACTTGTTCTGCTCCTCGGCGATGGGGCTGTCGATTCCGATGGACTCCAGCAGCGAGGCGAACTTGCCTTCGGCTGCGGCCAGGCTGTCGGCGAAGGTCACGGCTTTTTCCGCCGGCTGCGACCACAGTGGTTGCAGTGCATGTGCCGCCGCCAGGCACCGGGGCACCCAGACCGACAACCATTGCCCGAACAGCTCTGCGTTCGCGGCGCCGTACTGCTCGTCTCGGGCCAGGATCCGAAACAGGTTGCGGGTGTACGCCATATCGCGGTCGTAGTCGTACTCGCCCGTCCCGACGATGGTCGGGGTGATGTAGTCGCCGTTGCGGGCCGCAATCTGCATCACCAGTTCACTGCGGAACAGCGAGCCCACCAACTGTTCGAAGACGATGTTGGTGGCGAACAACAGTTCACACCAGTCGCCGACGGCGGTCAGTTGCTCGACAACTTCCCGGGTGGGCTGCCACTCGGGTCCGGATTTCCACACCTCCCGGTGCGCCTGACCGTCGAATCCCCCGTCCTGCCCCACTTCTTCGGACACATCGAGGTTGAACAACGCCAGGTCCTGAGCGAAGCGCATTTTGTGGGCGGCGTTCACCGCGACGGCGGTGTTGATCATGTTGGTGGGGCCCGAGCGCTGGATCGAGGTGAAGACATGCAACGCCAGACCGTTCTCGGCATGCATCCAGGCGCCCAGGTTGTGGGCCAGGAACCGCAGCCACGCCGAGTTCCACCCGTCATAGGCGTGGGCACGTTTGGCGTTCTTCAGGCACAGCTCGACCTGGCGCACCACCGCCGAGTTGTTGCGGAAGATCGTCTGGTCCCACTCCTCGTTGGGATCCAGGAAGGCATGCCAGTTCGACGATCGGGCCGCCGTCCACTCCTGCGGGTAGCCGCCCGGGCCGTCTCCGAAGCCGTAGATCCAGCCCTGCGACAGATGCCGGTCGGGATCTGGCTGCACATCGACCGTCACATCCTCGTACATGGTGGCCCGCATCTTGGCCGGTTTGTAGTACGAGTACGCACGACTCTTGGAACTCGGGAACTCGCTTGCGCCGGCTTCGGAATCGGTGAATTCGATCTTGGGGAAACTGCGGTGTTTTGGGGTGGCGGTACTGGGTGCGGACATCGATGGCCTTTCAGTCGAATGCGGGGCTGGTGAATTTGTCGTAGAACACTTGGTCTTTGGGTACGGCTCTGGAGTCCAGGAGTGCCAGCGCGGCGTCCACCATCGGCGGAGGTCCGCACAGGTACACCTCCGCTTTGTCGAGGGAGGGCTCGTGGGCCGACACCACATCGGTGACGTTGCCTACCGCCACGTGCACCGAGTCGGGCACGTCATCCATCGACTCCGACAGGCACGCGATGAAGCTGAAGTCCGCCAGTCCGGCACCCAGTTCGGCGATCTCGTCGAGGTAAAACAGGTCGGCGGCGGTGCGGGCGCCGTAGTAGAACCGGACCGGTCGGGTGCAGGCGGTCTCGCTCATGTGTCGCAGCAACGACAGGATGGGAGCCATCCCGGCGCCGCCGCCCACGCACACCACCGGCAGCACATGACCGTCCTTCAAGGTGAAGGACCCGTACGGCCCCGTCAGCGTGATCTCGTCCCCGACGGCCAGGGTGTTCTCCAGCAGTGCCGCGAACCGTCCACCCGGGTACTTCTTGATCAGGAATTCGACTCTGCCGGGCGATGACTGGGTGGTGGCCATGGAGAACGACCGGCGCTCGTCGGTACCCGGGAGGTGAACGTCGGCGTACTGGCCGGGTTTGAACAGGTACGTCGCCGGCTCAACCGCCTCGAGTTGCAGCGACACGATGTCCCGGGTCATCGGTACCAGGGCGGTGATGCGGGTACGGATGTCCTGGATCGGCAGACCGCCCAACAGTTCGTCTTCGTCGAAGTTGAGCAGCTCGATGGTGCAGTCGCTGTACGCATTTGTCCGGCAGAGCAGTACGTAACCTTCTTCGACCTCGGCATCATTGCAGGCGAAGGTCGAGTGGTTGGCCATCTGGACGTCGCCGTCGAGAACAAACGACTTGCAGGCCGAGCACCGGCCTTCCCGGCAGCCGTGCATCAGATGGATGCCCTGACGGAACGCCGCGTCGAGGATGTTCTCGTCCTCGCGGACCTCTATCTCGATGTCGACGGGTTCGAAGTTGATGCGGTGGACGTCAGCCACAGTGGTTCTCCTGAAGCAGAATTGGGAATCCGGCGGGTGGCGCCATGGGTTCGGTCACGGACCGGACGCCACCCACCGGACGGGGGCCGTCGGGTGCTCAGACAGGCACGGCGCCGGCGCGGTAGGCCGCGACGTGCGCATCTCGCTCAGCATCGGACATCTGGTTCAGAAGCACGTTGGGGCTGTTGAACGTGTTGCCGCGCACATCGTCGAGTGTCCACATCTTCTTCGGGTCGAGATCGAGATGCGGCTGCGGAATCAGAGTTTTGCCGTCGTCGCGCACGTAGCCGAGATCGGCGACGATATCGGCGAGATCCTTGCCGTGGTGCAGTGTCTCCCATTCACGGAAGCCGGTGAGCCGGCCCATGTTCGGCGTCGGCCGGCCTTCGTATTCCCCACGGAAGGCCACCGCGTCGGTCCAGTGGCAGGTTTCCGAACAGTAGGTGCGCCACTGGCCGTCGACCTTGTCGACGATCATGTCCTCACGCACCAACGCCGGCACCATGCACGTCCAGCACCGGTGGGGATACTGGTAGCCGACCTCTTCGAACGCGATCGGCTTGTTACGGCCCGGGTAGGCCAGCCGGTTGTAGTCCTCCCACCAGCGACCGAACTTGCTGTACCAGCCGGGGTACTTCTCTTCGAACCACTCGAAGTCCTTGTCGGTCATGGCATCGATCCGCCAGTAGTTGACCGGCCACCCGGTGGCGAAGAACCTGGCCACCTCGTGCACATAGTGTTTGTCGACAATCCGCTTCCACGCCTCCTCGACGAGATCGTGCGGGATTGTCAGGCCGTACTTCTCCAGCGGCAGCAGGTAGCTGCGGTAGTAGTCGTCGTAGATCCACCGCCGCCACATCTCGGCGTAGCTCTCGCGATCCTTGCGCCGATCCTTGGTGCCGTACTCGATGAACGTGCCGATCGCCGCGTCGACGACGCAGTGGTTGTTCCACCAGGCGTAGCGCAGGTCGCGTTCCAGCAACGGCCGGTTGCGTTCGTCGGCCAGCGCCATCAGCAGGATGGAGTAGCCGTTGGAGATGTGGCGCGACTCGTCGGACTGGACGGAATGGAACACCGTGGGCAGCAAGTAGTCGCCGTTGGCCGCGGCTTCGTCGGGCATCGCCACGAACAAGGTGTTGGTGAAGGCGGTTTCAGCGACAACCGTCAGGTAGATGTTGGCTGCGGTGATGGCGTCACCGGTGATGAATCCCTCACCGAACTGCCGCCCGATGGTGCCCGCGTAGTTGTTGGCGAAGGCCTTCTCGGTGATATCGAATCCGGCGGGATCGATGTAGTTGTTCATGTACAGCTTTTTGAGGTTCATCTGAATCGTCGAATGCCGAACCTCGTCGATCATCTGGACCGCCAGACCGTTGTGGATCTCCGGGTTGGGCACCGCGTCGATGGCCATCGGCATGGCCCGCGCCGCCGAGATCTCGGGGAACGGGATGATCGACAGGAACAGCTTCTGCCACTCCAGCCAGCGCTGCTGGACCTGGCGGAACATGTTGCCCCGGATCGCGCCGTCCATGGCGCCGTAGACCCGGTTGTCCTTCTCCTCTTCCATCGGGAAGTACGACCGCATGATCTGTTTGAGAGGGTCCTTCTTCGGGGCCTTCTCGAAGGTGTAGTCGGTGCCGAAACGGGTGGCGGGGGTGGCGAATGTCGGTTCCCACGACAGCTCGGTGATTTTTGCGTGGGCCTTGGTCAGGCTTTGCCTACTCAAAGTGCGCCTCCAGGTTGGAGCCGGCCGGATGCCGGCGGGTGCGACTGTTGGTTGTGGTGATGCGCCACCGATACAACCGCGTGGTCCAGCCCCTAGGCGTCTCACTCTGAGACGTGGATCACTTTTTCTGGCTGAGCGCTCCGCACGCCCCGGTCGGCCGCCGAATTCTCAAATTGAGACGTCGACGGGAGTGGGCGGGCATATTCTGCGGGTGCAGGCCCCACCGGACCGAGGTACAGCCCCACCATGGTCAAAGATGTTGACGCCGCAGTCGGCACCCAGCGCGCCCGGGAACAGTTCCTGACAGTTGGCGCCCTCAGCACCGCCTCCGTTGCCCCCGGTGTGCTCAGTTCCTGGCGTCGATCCCGGGACCTCCAGGTGCATCCGGACCGCGTCGAGCTCCCGTACGTTCGGGACCCGGACACCGATACCCCGCTGACACATGCCGCCGCTCCGGTGCTGCGCCGCATCGCCGGCGACCTGTCGTCGCAGGCGGTGAGCGTGGTGCTGACCTCGGCAGATGGACTGATCCTGGATCGGATCGCGCCAGATCCGCGCTTCGAACGCACCCTTGACGACGTTCGGCTGGCCCGCGGCTACAGCTATGCCGAGGAGTTCGCCGGCACCAATGGCATCGGCACCACGCTGGAGACCGGCGCGGCGGCGTTCATCCAGGGCAGCGAACACTATGTGGGCACGCTCGGCCGTCTCGCCTGCGCGGGATCACCGATCCGCGATCCCCTGACCCGCCGGATCGTGGGTGTCGTCGACCTGACCTGTTGGGCCCAACAGGCCGATCCATTGCTCTTCGTATTGGCCAAGAGTGCGGGCAGCCAGATCGAAGACCGGCTCATCGCAATGAACAACGAAACCGAGACCGCGCTCCTGGACGCCTATCTGAAGCAGACCCGCCGCTACCCGGCGGGGGTGTTGGCGATCGGCGGTGACGTGGTTCTGATGAACCCGTACCTGCGGCGCGCCCTGGACTCCGTCGATCAGACCGCTTTGCTCGACCACGCTTCGGATATGGCGCAGGCGCCACTCAGCAAGACCGCCGTTGCGGCTCTGCCAAGTGGTGCCACTGTGAAGATCTCTGCCGTGGAACGTGTTTCGGCCCGCGTCCGCAACGACAGCGTGGTCTTTCACGTGGCCCTGCACATCGCCGAGAGCGTCACCGCACCCAGTAGCGCCCAATCGATCCCACGGCTGGCCGGCCGAAGCAGCTCCTGGCGACGCAGTTGCCAACAGGTGGAACGCTGTTACCGTGACCGCGACTGGGTGGTCATCGAAGGCGAGACCGGTTCAGGCCGAACCCGGCTGGGCCAATCGGTGGCCCAGTTCGTGACACCCGAACGGACCGTACGGATCTTTCGCGCCGAATCCTTCAGCAGCAGTGAGCAATTCATTGCCGAGTTCGATGCCGAGACCGAGGGTGACGATTTTGCGGTCATCCTCGCCGACGTGGATGAACTGGGCGAAGACGTTCTCGAACCGGTGGCCTCGATCATGCAGACGTGCGCCGGCAGAGGTTGGATCGCCGCAACCATGGGCACCGAGCGGCGGTCACCGCTGGTCGACACGCTGCTACTGCCGTTCTTCACCCACACTGTGACGGTCCCGGCGCTGCGGCACCGGATCGAGGATCTCGACGAGCTGGTGCCGATGCTGCTGACCGAGCTGACCCGTGGTGCGGCTGTCCGGATCAGTACCGAGGCCATGCGTCAGCTGAGCAAGCTGCCCTGGCCCGGCAATGTCGCGCAGCTGCGCGCGGTGCTCGCCGAGACTGTCAGCAGGCAACGCTCCGGTGTCATCGGTGTCGAGAAACTGCCCGCGGCGTGCCGTTCGGTGACCCGGCGCAAACTCACCCAGCTCGAATCCCTGGAGCGTGACGCGATCGTGCGCTGTCTGGCGGAGAACGCGGGCAGCAAGGCCGAGGCCGCGGAGGCACTGGGGATGTCACGCGCCACCATCTACCGCAAGATCAAGGACTTCGGAATCACCTGATCGTTTCCTGGCGGATCGGCTCCCGGGGTCCGGTCGCGCAGCTAGGGTGCTGCTCGTGAGCAACGGGACGTTGACCGGCGCGCGAGGACGCTGGGCGGCGATCGGCGTGTCCCTGGTCGTGTCCGCCGCGATGTTCTACGCCCAAACCCCGGCAACTCCCCACGGCACCGAAGTTCCGGCGGCGTCTTCGACGGGGCGCGGAGTCGATGTCGCCCCCGACCCGCCGTCGGCACTGCCCGCCGACGGCGCGGCACTGATGGCGAGTGTGCCCGCGGCCGCCCGCGACGTCCCGTTCGCGTTGCCCGCCGGGGTCGCCCCGGAGGGCGGGTTGCAAGTCCGGACCATCTGGGTGGCCCGCGCCATCAGTGTGCTGTTCCCCGAGGTCACCACCATCGGCGGATTTCGGCAGGACCCGTTGCGATGGCATCCCGAGGGGCTGGCAATCGACGTGATGATCCCGAAGTACCACACCGAGGAAGGCATCGAACTCGGGAATCAGATCGCCGCACTGGCACTGGCCAACGCCGAGCGGTGGGGCGTCATCCACGTGATCTGGCGGCAGGGCTTCTACCCCGGCGTGGGCGCACCGAGTTGGACCGCGGACTATGGGAACGAGACCGCCAACCACTTCGATCATCTTCACATCGCCACTTCGGGTGGCGGCTACCCGACGGGGCAGGAAACGTACTACGTCGGTTCGATGCGCAAGAATTGACGCGCCTGCCAGAAACCCGTCCGCCGTCACGGAACGGCTTGTAACCTCTGCCTCCTGGACTCCTGTCGCCGCGTGCGAGGGCACCAGCCATGCTCGAACACCCCGATAGGAGATCGTCCGTGACAACGGTGAAGCAGATATGCCTCGGAGTTGCGGTGGCCGGTGTCGTCGCCGGTGCCGGTACCGCGTTGTCCACTGGCACGGCTTTCGCCGACCCCACCTCATCGGATTCCGGTAGCTCGGCCACGGCCGGCGAGTCCAAGCCCTCCAAATCCGCCGAAGCGCGCAAGAGTTCCCGCAGCGGTGGCGCATCGACTTCCACGGACACCGACACCGACACCGCCACCGGACCGCGGCTCAAGCGTCCGCCCCGGGATACGGCCGAATCTGTCGACGACACCACCACCGCGGAAGGCTCCACCCGAAAGCCGGCTCGCACCACCGGCTCGCCCACCGCCCGCAAGGCCCGCACCACCGAATCACCGGCCGCCGAAACCAACGACGACCCAGCCCCGAGCACCGAGCCCACGGCCGCGGTCACACCAGCCGTCGAGACCGCCCCGCCGGCGGCACCGATTCCGGTCGCAGAGCCGGTGGCGGCCATCGCTGTCGAGCCCGTCGCCTCCGAGCTCGAGCCAGCCGCCACGACGACGACGTTGCGGCCCGTGCGCACCCCCAAGGCCCCAGTGACACCGAGGCCCGCAATCCCGTTGTTCCCCACCACCGCCGCCAATGTCGGCACCACCGCAGGCACGGCCGGCCGCAATCGCGTCATCACCACGGCGGATGTCGCCGCCCAGATCACCGACCCCACGACCCAACACGTGCTGGTCATCGGTGTCGACGGCACCAACCTGAGCAGGGTGCTCGACGATCCCGCAAACGCGAAGTTCTTCGAACTGATGAACCGGGGCACCACCGGGGCGTCAAGCATCGTCGGGCACACCACCATCTCCAACCCGTCCTGGACCGCCATCCTGACCGGAGTGTGGGACAGCAAGAGTGGCGTGATCAACAACATCTTCACCTCGTCGACCTACAATTCCTGGCCGACGGTGTTCGACCAGCTCGAAGGTGCCAATCGGGATATCCGCACCAAAGCCATCGCCGACTGGCAGGTCATCGCCGATATCGCGGGTGCCGGTGCCTACGGCGCCGACGAAATCGTCTACATTCCGCGGGGAGCCAACGACCCCCTGTACATCCAGGCCGACGCCGCGGTGACGCTGGAGACGGTCAAGTCGATCCTGGGCGCCGACGCGGGTTATGAGGACGTACCCAACTTCCTGTTCACCTACCTGACCCAGGTCGACGAGGCCGGGCATCTCTACGGTGGGGCGTCGCAGCAATACGCGCAGGCGATCTCGCGCACCAACACCAACATCGGCTTGATCCTGGATGCGGTAGCCGCACGCGAGGCCGAGTCGTGTGCGGCGGGCGCCTGCGAGGACTGGACCGTCATCATGGTCACCGACCACGGCCACCAACCACAGCAGGGCTTTGGCCACGGCTTCCAATCCCCCAATGAGACATCAACTTTTGTCATCGTCGACGGCCCGGGGTTTGCCAGCGGCCAGATGAACCTGAAGTACTCGATCGTCGACATCACACCCACCGTGGTGAGCCTGTTCGGTATCGCACCCAGAAGCGACGCCGACGGTGTCCCGCTGATGGATCGGGGCGACAGCCAGGTCGATCCCGCAGACCTGCACCAGGCCCTTCAGGACGCGATCGGCATGTACGGCTGGCCGGACGTCGGTACCAATGTGGCGCTGAGCTTGCGGACGATCTTCGCGTCGATCCCCTACTACATCGACACCTTCACCACCGATATCACCGCCCAACTGCGGTCGATCGCCGGCCAGGGGATCTTCCTCGTCAGCGGTGTCGCCGCCATCGCGGTCTTCCCGGTCCAGTTCATCGGTGACGCTCTGTACGCGGTGACGAACGCCATCGCACAGGTTGTCGGCCGGTTGACCGGAGCGGGCGTCATCCCGCCGAGCTCGTCTTCACAACTGCGGGATGGCCAGAGCTACCCCAACGTCCTGGCGTTCGAGCCCTACAGCTTGTCGGCCTGACCGCGGTTCGCAGATCTCAGTTGTGGCGGTTGGCCCAGCCGTCGTCGTTGTGCGCCAACAGCAGTAACTCGCGTTCCCACAACCTGGCGCGGGACCGGTCCAGTCCCCGCCGGGCGGCAAATGCGAAGATCACGCTGCCGGCGAGGACGGCAGTCCAGACCACTGCTCCCGCGGCCACGGCACTGACGGTGGCATCCGACTCCGTCGACGGCGCACCGACCACCTTGCCGGACTGATCCAGCCAAACGGTTATCCGGTCACCGGTTTTTAGGACACCGGGAGTGATGACCTGTGCGGTCCGAACCCCGGTTTGCTCGCGCCACTGGACACGCACAAAGGCGGTACCGTCGAAATCCGTCGACAGCCCGGTACTGCCGGTGAGCACCTCTGCATCGACAGAGTGTCGGGTCAGTGCCTCGTGCTGTGCCGTCTGCTTGCGCGCTTCGTACACCTGCTGTCCGGCCTCCACGGCAAGAGGGACCGCAACAACGGCCAGCACCAGCACGGCGAGCGCCGTCAGCGCTTCGAGCCTGTCACTGACCCGGATGACGGGGTTACGGCCGAGCGCCCGCAAGTACCATCGGCACCGTCGAGCAACCGATGTGACGCACGTCAACATGGCTCGACCTGGGGCGATGAACTTCTGACTGACACCTGTCTCATGCTGGCACCGCGAGCAGGCGGATTCCAATCGTGGCCCCTCTAGGCGACCGATATCACAGTCCGGGAAACCCCGCGCGAACGATTCGGGCGTACCGGTCAGGCTCCGCGCTACCGGATCTCAGTTCGCCAGGACTCAGTTCGCCAAGGCCTTGTCGAGCGCGTCGGTCAGATCGTCGTAGCTGCGCGGTTGCAGCCGGGTTCCATCGAGGAAGAACGTCGGAGTCCCCTGGACTCCGAGCGCATCGCCGTCGGCCATGTCCAACCGCACTCGCTCCAGCGTCGCAGGATCGTTGTACGCCGCATCGAATGCGGCCAGGTCCAGGCCCAGCTCACCGGCGAATCCACGGAAGACGTCATCGGCAGGCACTCGCTGCTCGCCCCATTCGCTCTGCGTGTCGAACATCTTCTTGTACATCTGCTCGAACTGTCCCTGCTGGGCAGCGGACTCCACCGCACGTGCGGCCCGCTCGGCATTGAAATGGCCCGACAGGGGGAAGTACCGGACCACGAAGTTCACCCGGTCGCCGTACTCGGTGCGCAACTGCTCGATCGCCGGGTACAGCGCCTTGCAGCCCTCACACTCGAAATCGAGGAACTCGACGAAGGTGACATCGCTGTCCGGCACCGAGTTCAGTCGGTGACTGTTGTCGCGAACAACCTGTCCAGGAGCGGAATCCTGCGCTTCGGCGGGCGCGGCAGGATCCGAGTCGCGCACCATGAGCACCACCACAGTCACCACCGCCACCACTGCGATGACCAATGCCGTGATCAACAACCGTGCGTTTCGTGTCATCGTTCTCGGACCCCTCGCTTGGCGCAACATCTACTATCGAGCCTAGTAGATGCCGGGGTCACGCCAGCGCGAGGAACAGCTTTTCGAGTTCGGCCTCGGTCATCGGGGGCGATGTCCCATCCGCCGGTTCGTTGGCGATGCATTCACGCAGCCCCGTCGCGACGATCTTGAACCCGGCCCTGTCCAGCGCCCGGCTCACCGCAGCGAGCTGGGTCACGACGTCTTTGCAGTCGCGCCCCTGCTCGATCATCGAGATCACGCCGGCAAGCTGACCCTGCGCGCGTCGTAATCGGTTGAGTACTGCGTCGATTGATTCCTGATTGCCGACCATCGCTTGTTCCTTCGCCGCTGTTGCACGCACGGATTCGTATCCCCCAAGACTACCCCCTGGGGTATCGGGAGAGGCCAGGACAATCCGGCGGCGACCGATCAGCCGTGGACACCACGCGGCGGCGTGGCCTCGACGAGCTGCGCGACGACCGTGCGAACGTCACAGGTACCCGCCCCCCGCCGGTTGTAGGGCAGCCGGGCCAGCAGCATGCCCATGGCACACGTATCGGTAAGGGCTGCGACCGTCAAGCCCACCCCGATCGCACCAGCCACCCACTGCGCACCGGGCAATACCGGGCTGATCGCGACGCCGGCGGCCACGATCAGCCCGGCGACCAGCCGGACCTGACGTTCCAGACTCCAGCGCTGAACCCCCCGAATGACGCCGTATCCCCCACTCTCCCAAGCTGAGATGCCACCGCCGAGGATCCACACGTTGGCCAGACCGGATCGGCGCAGGACCTCTCCCGCTTCGTTGGCGCGCTGCCCGGACCTGCAGATCAGCACCACCTCCTGGTCGAGGTGCGCGGCGATCTCGTTGCGGTGTTCACGCAACAGATCCAGGGGAACGTTGTAGGAACCCTCGAGGTGGGCGGTCTCGAACTCTGCGGGGGTCCGTACATCGATGAGCCGGGGTACATCGGTGGACGCGAGGCGCTCGTGAAGTGTCGCGGCGCTCAAGACGGACTCTGACATGTGGGTGTCTCCTATCGAATACCTTGTTGCCGAATTGATACCCCCTGGGGTATCGTCGAGAAGTCAAACATACCCCCTAGGGTATTAACAACAGGCGGTTACCGCGGACCGAGAGCCCGCTGGGACCTTCGCAGAACCAAGCAAGGAGCAGTCGGATGATCCTGGAGCAGTACTACATCGAGTGCCTGTCGCATGCGTCCTATCTGATCGGTGACGAGTCGACCGGCCGTGCGATCGTGGTGGACCCACGCCGCGACATCACCGAATATCTCGCCGATGCGTCCAGGCTCGGCCTGACGATCGAAGGTGTCATCAACACCCACTTCCACGCCGACTTCGTTTCCGGCCATTTGGAACTCGTGGAAGCGACGGGCGCGTGGATCGGGTTCGGCGAACAAGCGGACACCGAGTACCCGATTCGACGACTGAGCGACGGCGAACACCTCAGCCTGGGCAGCGTGGACCTGGAAATCCTGGCCACTCCTGGCCATACGTGGGAATCGATCAGCATTCTCGTGCGGGAGCACATCAGCGACGAACCCAGGGCCGTGCTGACAGGTGACTCGTTGTTCATCGGTGACGTCGGACGTCCCGACCTGGTGAACCTCGGCGACGGTTCCACGACCGACCTCGCCGCTGCGATGTACCACACCATTCACGACAAGTTGATGGCGCTGCCGGACTCCGTTGTCGTGATGCCGGCCCACGGAGCGGGGTCCTCGTGCGGAAAGAACCTGTCGGCGGAACTGACCTCCACGATCGGCGAGCAGCGTCGCACCAATCCATCAGTGCAACCCATGGACAAAGACGACTTCGTGGCACTGATCACTCACGGCCAGCCGGCAGCCCCGTCGTACTTCTCGGTCGATGCTGCGATGAACAAGCGGGTCCATCCATTGCTCGAAGCCCAGCGACGCGTTCCGGAGCTCAGCGGAGCCCAGCTTCGGGCCGCATCAGAAGCCGGGGCCACGGTGCTGGACGCCCGCTCGGTCGAGGACTTCGCAGCGGGCCACCTACATCGATCCATCAACGTCGGCTTCGACGGCCGTTTTGCCGAAACAGGGGGGATGATCGCCGAAATCGGCGACAGCTTGGTCCTGGTCACCTACCCGGGTGAGGAACAGGAAGCCGCCCTGCGCTTGGCCCGCGTCGGCTCGGACAACGTGATCGGCTACCTCAACGTCGATTCCGATGGCGCATTTCCCACCGATCTTGCCGACCTGATGCAAACCGCTTCCCGGGTCACGGTGACCGAATTGGACAACCTGCTCACCGAGGAAGGGGTGACGCTGATCGACATCCGCAATCCGGGCGAACGCGAGACCGGTGCGATCCCGGGTTCGCTGCATCTGCCACTGGCACAGCTACGCACCGGGCTGGCAGAGATCCCCACCGACAAGCCCATCGTGGTGCACTGCGCCGGCGGATGGCGCTCCAGTGTGGCCGCCTCGCTGCTGCGCGCCAACGGTTTCACGGCAGTGTCCGACCTGGACGGCGGTTACAACGCCTGGACCGACTCCCATTGCGCCACAGCATGATGAGTAGTCGCGCCGTTCCGGCGCCGCCGCAATGACGCTCGCACCGGCCCTGGTCTTCGGTGCGCTCATCGGAGTCCTGCTGGGCCTACTCGGGGGCGGTGGATCGATCCTGGCCGTGCCGGCGCTGGTGTACGCCGTCGGCCTCGACATACAGCAGGCCATCCCGATCTCGCTGATCGTCGTCGGCACGGCGTCGGCCGTGGGAGCGCTGCCCAGAATCCGTGCGGGACAGGTCCAATGGCGACTGGCCGCGATATTTGCACTCGCCGGGATACCGGCAACCATCGCCGGTGCGGCCCTCGGCGCCCGCCTACCGCAGTCGGTGCTGCTCATCGGGTTTGCTGCCGTCATGATCCTCGCCGGGGCCCGGATGCTCAGCAGCACCGCCGCGGTCGGAATTGCCTGCCGGATCGGCGACTCCGGTATCGACTGGCGACGGTGCGCGTCCCGATCGATACCGGCGGGATTGGCCGTGGGCCTGCTCACCGGGCTCTTCGGGGTCGGCGGAGGTTTCCTGATCATTCCCGCCCTGGTGATCGCACTGGGCGTCGACATGCCGATCGCCATCGGAACCTCGCTGCTGATCATCGTGGCCAATTCCGCCACCGGGGTCGTGTCACACCTGCAGGGTCTGCACATCGACTGGGCGGTCACCGCGGCCTTCGCCGGCAGCGCGACGGCGTGCTCGCTGCTGGCCGGTCTGCTTGCCACCCGGATCGACACCGGCCGACTCCAACGGTGGTTCGCCTACCTCGTCATCGCCGTCGCCGCGTTTGTCTTGGCCGACACCATCTGGCTGCGATGACCTGGAGGGCCTACGGGGTCAGTAGGCTGGGTCGCGGGCCGACCGGACACGCGCCAGACAGGTGAGCTATCGATCATGGAACATCGCCCAGTGCAAGTGCGTCGCATCTACGACACACCGACCCCTGCCGATGGAACCCGTGTCCTCGTGGACCGCCTCTGGCCCCGCGGCATGAAAAAAGAAGCCGCACACATCGACGAATGGTGCAAACAGATCGCGCCCTCGACCGAGCTTCGCACCTGGTACCACCACGACCCCACACTGTTTGACGAGTTCACTGCGCGCTACACCGACGAGCTGCGACAGACCGAGCGTGCCACCTCGCTCGACCACTTGAGAGAGCTTGCCGCGCAGAGCAAGCCGCTCACTCTCCTCACGGCGACCAAAGATCCCGATATCAGCGAAGCTGCGGTTCTGGCCGCCATTCTGAACCAGGAAATCTCCTGACAACCGGTCTAGGACTTCGAGCTGCTGACGTGTCTGCGGGCGTGCCGAACTGCTTCATCGAGCGTGTCGGCCAGGTGATTCTCATGCCGAAGAGTCTTGAAGAACCCGACATTCTGTAGCAATGCCCGGTGCTCTTGCTGGACGCCTTTGATGATCACCGTGATACCCCGCTTCTCGAGGTCACTGGTGATCTCTGCGAGGGTGTGGGCGCCGGTGGCGTCGAGCATGCCCAGTTGTGACATCCGGATGATGACCACCGACACCCGGTTGTGGAAGGTGTCCGAGATCAACGTCGAAATACGTTCGGCGGCACCGAAGAACATCGCCCCATCCAGCCGGAGCAGCACGATGCGCTCATCTCCGGGCTGTGCCGGTCCAGGCAGGTCCTCGTGTGCCACGCTGGAACGGCGCGCGATGTTGCGCAGCGCAAAAAACGCCGCGAAGAGGATACCGATCTGCACGGCCTCGATCAGATCGAAGCACACCGTCACCACCGCCGTTGCCACGAACACAAAAGCGTCGGGCCGGGTGGAGACCAAGATCTTGCGCACCGTGTGCGCCGAGATCATCCGGAACGAGGTCACCATGAGAACACCGGCCAAGGCCGACAACGGAATCGTCGAGACAGGCCCGGTTGCAAGGTAAACCACCGACAGCAGCAGCAGCGAGTGCACGATTGCCGCGACCCGGGTACGCGCGCCGGCCCGCACGTTGACCGCCGTTCGGGCGATCGCCCCCGTGGCGGGCATGCCACCAAAAACACCGGAAGCCATCGATGCCATCCCCTGGCCCACCAGCTCCCGATTCGGGTCGTACTGACCGGTGGCAGACATGGTCGCCGCGACGCGCGCCGACAAGAGCGACTCGATGGCGGCCAACCCGGCGATCGCCAGAGCGGCACCGAGCAGGGGGCGCAACGACTCGAGGTCGGCCCGGGGCATCATGGGGGTGGGCAGATTCGACGGCAGCTCACCGATGGTGGCCACCGAGATCCCGAAGACCCCAACAATCACCGTCGCGGCCACCACGGCGGTCAGCGATTCGGGAATGCCCCGGTGCAGCCACGGCAGGGTGAGCATCAGGACGGCAACAAAGGCCACCACCCCGATGTTGATCATCGACACATCCCACTGCACGTGCGTGATCACCCGCCAGGCGGCCGCCACAGTGCGCTCGCCGGCGATGGTCGACGCTCCGAAGGCAGCCGGAATCTGTTGCAGGAAAATGATTGCCGCGATCCCGAGGGTGAACCCTTCGATCACCGGCCACGGAATGAATGTCACCGCACGGCCGAGCCCGGTCACCCCGGCGGCCACCACGATCACTCCGGCCAGCAGTGTCACCAGGGCGATACTGCCGATTCCGTGCTGGGCCACGATCGGGGCGAGTACCACCGCCATCGCCCCGGTCGGCCCCGAGACCTGGACATGAGAGCCGCCAAAAACCGCGGCCACCAGGCCCGCGACGACTGCGGTGATCAACCCGGCCGACGCGCCGACACCTGAGCTGATACCGAAAGCCAGCGCAAGCGGCAGCGCCACCACGCCCACGGTGATCCCGGCCAGCACATCGCGTCGCCACGATCTGGGAAGCTCCGCGTAGTCACGTGCACGAGGCAACAGCCGGGATATGCCCTTGGCCGCGGCGCTCACCGCTGGTGGCCCAGGGAGGGCAGCGTCTTCAGCGCCTCGAGTTGGTCACGTTGCGCGCCAAGGGTATCGGCGAGAAAGGTCCGGGCAATGACAAGCAGTTCGGGAATCTTGGGATGCGCGAGCTCATAGAAAACCGCGTTACCGACCCGCTGCCCACTGACCACGTGATGGCGTTTGAGCACGGCCAGATGCTGAGACAACAGCGTCGGTTCGATGCCGGTTTCGTCGACGATGTCACTGACCGGCGTGGGAGCACTCCGGGCGCACAGGATTTCCAGCACGCGGATCCGAGACGGGTGGGCCAGCGCCTTGAACAGATTCGCTTTCACCTCGTATAGAGGCTGCTCAGCGGCAACTTGGGAGCGGTCAGACACGGCAACCTACGCAATCTATGAATTGAGCATTCGTTCAATTCATAGTACACAGATCAGCCTCTTCCCGAACCCACCACGTCCGGCAACCGATCGGCGGCGATCAGAGCTCGGTCTTGTGCATTCCGTAGGGCACCGCCTTGACCAACGTGACCGAGGACATGCCCCCGCTGGGCACCTCGTACTGGCGGCGCTGACCGGGACGCGCGCCGAGCAGCGCCTCGCCCAGGGGGGACTTGACCGAGTACACCTCGAGGTCTCCGTATTCCGCGCCCCGGACACCGAGCAGGAATGTCTCGGTGTCTTCGGTGTCATCGAAACGCACGGTCAACACCATGCCGGGTTCGGCGACGCCATCGTCGGCGGGATCCTCACCGACCGAGGCATTGAGCAGCAGGTCATGAATCCGCTGCATCCGGGCCCGACGGGCCTGCTGCACGGCAACGGTGTTCTCGTCTTCGTCAGCCGGCTCGACATCGGCAGCCAGGAGGGCGCGCAGTGTGGTCAGCTCGTTCTGGAGTCCGTCGTAAGCCTGCGGGGTAAGCCAGACACGTTGTGCGGTAGTCAAAGCCATCTCCTTTGAAGTCGTGGTTGATACAAAAGTATTCAGGGGCGGATCAGAACAGCCGCCCCTGACGACGTGAAGCAGGTCTGAAATCAGCGCAGCGGGTCGACCGCTTGCAATGCCGCAGTCTGCTTACCGGTGGTGATGAGTTCGGTCAGCATCCGTCCGGTGACGGGGCCGTGAGCCAGACCCCACATACCGTGACCGCCGGCGACGTACACACCGGTGGTGACAGCGCCGATGAGCGCACGGCCGTCGGTGCTGACGGGGCGGGGCCCGACCCACTCGTCGGTGCGTTCGGACCAGCGGACACCGTCGAGCAACGGCGCAGCCGAAGCCGCGATGGCATTGATGCGCGCCGGCACGAGCGGCGCGTCGGCATCGCGGAACTCCATCGTTCCGGCGACACGAAGGTTCCCCTGGTAGGGCGTGCAGGCGACCCGCACATGTGGGAGGTACACCGGCGTGGGCACGGGGCGATCGGTCGGCACGGTGAACGAGTAACCGCGTCCGGCGCCGACCGGCACACCGACCCATTCGCCGACCAGCTTCGACATCCAGGCGCCGGTTGCGACGACGACTGCGTCGGCCCGGATCGATTCGCCGTCGCCGGCACCGCACACCTGGACGCCGCCGCGACCTGGCACAATCTTGGTGACCTCCAACGTCTGGAGGGTCGCGCCGCGATCGATGACGGCCTGTGCGAGAGCCTGGGTGAAACGGCCCGGATCGACAAATCGCTGCCCTTCGATGCTCACCGCGGTGGTGATGGCCGACGAGGCGATCGGCACCTGCTCGGCGAGCTGGCCGCGATCGAGCTGCTTGAACGACAGGCTCTGCCCGGCACGTTGCATATCGCGTAGCTCTTCCACCAGGTGCGCAGCTTGGCGCTCGTCGGTGAACAGGGCGTTGATCGGACTGTCGGTTGTCGGTACGTCGACGCCATTGCTGGTGAGGACGTCGTAAGCCTCGAGGCACTCGCTGTTGAACGGCAGGTTCGCCTCCACCGCGCGGTTCCACGAGGGCCGTCGGCAGTTGGCGGCAAATCGCGCCAGGAAAGCCAAGAGCCGCGCATCCGCGCGCAGCGGGATGTGCAACGGCGCCGCCGGATTGAACAGTGATCGTGCGCCATAGGCCAGCACCGAAGGATGATTCAGCGGGATCGTCAGCGCCGGTGACACCCAGCCGGCATTGCCCCAGGACGCACCTGCTGCCGCACCGGCACGGTCTACCACCGTGACGTCGACGCCCCGTTCTTGCAGGAACCAAGCGGTGGACAGGCCTACGATGCCCGCGCCCACCACCACGACCGAGCGCGGCGCGCCCGATGTTCCCTCACTGCCGTTAACCACGTCACCTCCAGCTAGACAATCCCGTCCACACCGATGGTGTCGTCTAGTTGAGCGATAGTGGTTATCGCAGATGAACAAACACTTCAGATCAATTTGTCGCTTTCCGACAGCAGCGTTTCATGGAGCGTCTCGTTGACCGAGGCAGCCAGCTCGATTGTCATGGCAAGTCGTTTGTGCGCGTCCTTGAGGTCCAGGTCAGTGACCTTCGACATCTTGCGGAGGCGGTAGCGCACAGTGTTCTCGTGAATGCCCAGGAGTTCGGCCGCCTGCTGCAGTTCACCCTGGGCCGCCAGCCATGCCCGCAGGGTTTCCACGTATTGGGTGGAGTGGAGTCGGTCATGGCGGCGCAGATCGGTGACCGGGCCGCGGTGCGGTGTGCGACCGGAACGCGCGGCAATGCGCAGCCGTTGCAGCAAGATCTCGTCCCAGGTCTCGTCGTACGTCGGCACCTCGGCGCCCAGACCCAACTCGTGCAGCGCCAAGCACTCATCGGCTTCTTCACGCGCCGCCGCCAGCTCCAGAACCGTTGCAGTACCACTGATTCCGGCGTGCACCGTCATCTGTTCGGGTAGCGCGGCGCGTAAGTCGTCCACCCAGCGTCGAGCAACCGATGCCGGCTCACTCGGCAAAACCGTGTAGACGGTGCTGTCGGCCAAGGCGCTGCGACCGGGCCTGGACCAACCAAAACCCGTGGTGGCCCTCTCGAACGCCAACAACAACGCGGCGTGGCGCTCGTCGCCAACCCTGGGCCGCAAGGCGATCACCCTCAGATCGGCGAAGGGCAGCGCCAGCTTGCTGGCGACCATCGGCGCGTCGGAAGCACCATCGAACAGCGCAAACACCAACTCCGATTCCACATGACGCTCGAGATCGGCACTCGCGCGGGACCGCAACATATGCAGCGCCACCATGCGGGCGCCGTCGGCCAGAGCCCGCGCTTGAGCCTCACCCAGCGTCGCGCTGCACGCCACCCAAACCGATCCGAGCACTTGCCGTCCAGCCCGGACCGCCACGACCATGCGGCCGGTCACGCCGTGGTCAGGTGCCGCCGGGACGAACAGCGGCGTCTCGGCAACCGCCAGGTGTTTGAGAACCCCACGCGCGCTGAACAATTCCCGCAGTCGCTCAGGTGCTTGTCGCCCCAGAATCGTCTCGGCCCGCGCTTCGTCGGCGTTCTGCTGCATCCGGGAGTAGGCCAGCACCTGCCAGTGATTGTCCTCGATCGTCACCGCGCCACCGACCGCATCGGCCAAGCTATCGGCGAGCGCAAACAGGTCGGTCGGTCCACGTCCGGCAGAAGTTTCGCGGCCCTCGAGAACCAGCCCGTACACGACAACGGCCAGTTCGCTCCACGACACCTCCGGGTCCACCACCATCACCGCTACCCGCTGCAGCGGATCGATGGCATCGCTCGTATCGTCGTCGCGAGTCAACACCACTGCCGCATGCGCCGTCTGCGCCCAGCCGATGGCCACTTCCACCGAGGGTGCGTCCACGGCCAGCAGTACGTCACCGACGACGGCGTCGTCGCCGACCTTTTCGGGCAACACCACACTGCGCAATTCGGTCGATCGGGGTGCCGTGCAGGCCCTCAGATGCACGCCGTAGCCGCCGAGCACGTTGATGAGCCGGTCCAACGTGACCATGAGGCACTCCCCTCACCCGCAGTTCCCTGGCACTTCTCCGACACACCGCTTCCACATGGATACAGGAGTGCCAAACCCCGGCACCGCGGTGTACCCGATTCAGCCTCATCGCGGCGACGGGTGATCCCGACCGCTTTTCATATCGACGCTCATTAGCATGTTGATATGTACGACGAGTCCGCCGACACCTGCGAATTGCTGTGCATCGATCTCCCCCATGCGGAATCCATCCGCGCCTCACTCCAGGAATCCGACACGGTGCAGGCAGCCGCCCATGTGGCACGAGCCCTGAGCGACCCCACCCGGCTGATGATCGCCACCGCACTGAACCTCGGTGACGAGCTCTGCGTCTGCGATATCGCCTGGGTGGTCGGAATGGCGCAGAATCTGGTGTCGCATCATCTCCGTCAGCTGCGCAACGCCGACATGGTGACGTCTCGCCGCAACGGCAAACTGGTGATGTATCAGCTCACGACATTGGGCAAGCAGCTGACGACAGCGCTGTTCACCTCGATCCCCACCCAGGGGGTTGATCGTGGCTGACGCCTGCTGCGGGCCACAATCCGCGGAGGCCGACCCGGAGCCCGCCAACTTCTGGCGGGTCGGCGAACTACGGCGTGCCGCAGTCGCCGCGGTGGCCGTCGGCCTCGGCTGGCTGCTCGACCAGGCGACACCCCCGCAGGTGCCGCTCTTCCTGATCGCCGGACTGCTCGGCACCGTGGTGGCCGCCTCGACATTTGTCCCCGACGCGGTGCGCAATCTGCGGCACGGCCGCATCGGTGTGGGCACACTGATGACCATTGCCGCCATCGGCGCCGTCGCTTTGGGTCAGATCGCCGAAGCCGCGCTGCTGGCCATCCTGTTCTCCATCGCCGAGGGGCTCGAGCGGTAGGCCGTGGCGCGTACCCGATACAACCTGCGCGCCTTGCTGTCGCTGGTACCACCCCGCGTTTCGGTCCTCCGTCGCGACGCCGAAGTCACCGTGACACCCGAAGAACTTGTCCTCGGCGACGTCGTGGTGCTGCGGCCCGGCGAGCGCGCGGCCACCGACGGCACGATCACCTCGGGACGAACCATCCTGGACGTCTCGGCGATCACCGGAGAATCCGTACCGATCGAAGCCGGCCCGGGCAGCGAGATACCAGCCGGAGCCATCAACGGCGGCAGCGCAGTCCAATTCGACGTCACCGCACCGGCTGCCGACAGCTCGCTGGCGCGCATCGTCCACATCGTCGAACAAGCCCAGGAACGCAAGGGCACCGGGCAGCGACTGGCCGATCGCATCGCACGCCCATTGGTGCCCACCATCATGCTGCTCGCCACGGCAATCGCCGGCATCGGAACGCTGTTCGGGGATCCGAGACTCTGGATCGACCGGGCGCTGGTGGTGTTGGTCGCCGCTTCACCGTGTGCGTTGGCGATCGCGGTACCACTGACCGTGGTCGCCGCGATCGGTGCCGCCAGCCGCCAGGGCGCGCTGGTGAAAGGGGGCGCGGCGATCGAACAGCTGGGCCGCATCAAGGTCATCGCCCTGGACAAGACGGGCACGCTGACACGGAACCGGCCGCAGGTGATCGAGGTCGCCACCGTCGACGGCGAATCCGAGGCCGACGCCCTGCAGACGGCGGCGGCACTCGAGGCGCGCAGCGAACACCCTCTAGCACAGGCGATCATGTCCGCCACCAGCACGGTACATCCGGCCACCGACGTCGTAGCCGTGGCCGGGCACGGCATCGTAGGACAGCTCGGGAACACCACCGTGCGGCTCGGCAAGCCCAGTTGGGTGCATCCAGGGCCGCTCGTCGCCGACGTCACCCGCATGCAGGGCGCCGGTGCCACCGTGGTTGTGCTCGAACGCGACTCAACAGTGCGCGCAGCGATCGCCGTCCGCGACGAGCTTCGCCCCGAAGCACCCGAGGCGATCCGCCTGCTGCGCAGCCTTGGTGTCGAGGTCGCCATGCTGACCGGCGACAACACCCTGACCGCCGACGCAGTGGCCCACCAGGCCGGAATCACCACGGTGCACTCGGAGCTCCTCCCCGAGGACAAGGCGGCCCTGCTTCATGAGTTGTCCGGTGGGCGGCCGGTGGCAATGGTGGGCGACGGGGTCAACGACGCGCCGGCGCTGGCCACCGCAGATGTCGGTATCGCCATGGGCGCAATGGGTACCGACGTGGCGATCGAAACCGCCGATGTTGCACTGATGGGCCAGGACCTTCGCCACCTGCCCCAGGTGCTGGCACATTCCCGACGTGCCCGCCGGATCATGGTCCACAACATCTGCTTCTCCCTCATCATCATCGCGGCACTGATCCCGATGGCAGCTTGTGGGGTCCTCGGGCTGGCCGCCGTGGTGGCAGTTCACGAGATCGCGGAAGTACTGGTCATTCTCAACGCGATCCGAGCCGCGCGCATCGACCCGCTGCCCGGCGGAGCGGCGGACAGCCCCGTGCCTTGTGGCAGGTCAATCCGGGTCTGATAGCGTCGCTGCCAGCCGTGGTGAACGGGAAGCCGGTGTGAAACCGGCGCGGCCCTCGCCACTGTGATCGGGAAATGCAACATCTCTTTCCACCGCGTGAACCGCGGCGGGCCACTGAGACCACACAGGTCTTGGGAAGGCGAAGATGTTGTGCTGCACCCGTCAGCCAGGAGACCGGCCACGGCTAAGAAGTACCCCATCCACGAGGATCTGGAGAGGCTGGCTCACTGTGGCCCGTGTACTGCCCCGACCCCTGACCGCGACCATCGCGGTTCTCGCTGCTGCCGTTGCTGCGGGCTGCTCGCCCGGTGGCTCCGAAGAAACCAGCCAGCCGGCCGCAGACGCGGTGACGATCGAGAACTGCGGTATCGACGTGACCGTCAGCGAACCGCCCGAGCGCGTGTACGCCGCGTATCAGCCGGCAACCGAGATCGCTCACGCGCTCGGAATCACCGACCGGCTGGTCGGAACCGCGTTCCTCGATTCCCAGGTCCTGGACGAATATGCCGACGCTCAGCAGCAGGTGCCGTATGCGGCGCAGCTTCCCAGCCGGGACGGACTGCTGGCCGCGCAGCCCGATTTTGTCCTCTCGGGTTACAACAACTTCTTCTCCGAAGGTAGCGGCGATACCAGCGTCGGCACCCGAGCGAGCCTGGCCGAGTTGGGCATTCAATCATGGATTCTGAGCCCCCTGTGCCCCAGCCAGGATGGGCTCTCCGATGAGGCCATCGATCCCGCAACCGTGCGAGTCGACACGATCTACCAGGATCTGCGTGACCTCGGCACGATCTTCGACGCGCAAGAACAGGCGGAGACCGTCATCGCCGACCAGACGGCCAGGATCGCCGCCGTCGAACAGGCGGTCGCAGGCGCAGACCGTCCCTCCGTGGCAATCCTGCTGATCGACGACGACGGCGGGTACCGCGTCGCCAGCGGTATCGACTTCGGCACCCAGATCCTCGAGCACGCCGGTGGCGTCAATGCTTTCGCCGATCTCCAGCAGCGCCGCCACGTCAGCGTCGACGTCGAGGAGATCATTCGCCGCAACCCCGACGTGATCCTGACCAGCGTCTGCTGCGACATTGCCTTCACCGCCGAAGATGGCGCGGCCGAAGCCACCGCACTCGCCCAGAACCCGGCACTCGCGGGAGTTTCTGCAGTCAAGAACGGTCAGGTGCACCCCTTCTTGTTCTCTGACCGGGCCGCCGGAGTGAGGGCTGCGCACTCGGTCGAAGAAGTCGCGTCGATCCTTCATCCAGATCTGGTCGGCTGACGACGGCCTGATATCCGTCGATGCCAGTAGCCACCCCGACATCTCCGCTCGAAGCCCCGGTCATCGCCCGGTCACGCGCGCGCCGGGGCCTGTTACGGGGAGGCCGGGGCCGCCTACTGGGCCTCGTCGTCGCCCTCGCCGGGCTCGCCGGGGCGACCCTGGCTTCCATCCTGATCGGGAACTACTCGATCAGCATCGACGACGTGTTCGCGGCGATCTCCCGCCCACCGGAAACCGATCTGGACCGCATCGTCCGGCACATCCGTATCCCCCGAACCGTCGCCGGTCTTCTGGCCGGAACCGCGCTGGGAATCGCCGGCGCCGTCATGCAGGGCATCACCCGTAACCCGCTGGCGGGACCCGGAATCCTCGGTATCAATTCCGGTGCCGCACTTGCGGTGGTGCTGGCCATGACCGTCTTCGGCGTGAGCACCGCAAGCGGATACGTCTGGTTCGCCTTCGCCGGGGCAGCTGCGGCCGCCGTCTTCGTCTACAGCCTGGGCTCGCTGGGCCTGGGCGGAGCCACGCCCGTCAAGCTGGCGCTGGCCGGCGCCGCGTTCACCGCATTCGTGGGTGCGATCACCTCCGCAATCACGCTTTTCGACGCGACGACGCTGGACGACTTCAGGTTCTGGGTGGTCGGATCGCTCACCCGTGCCGACAGCACCGCACTACTGTCGGTGGCACCCTTCATCGCCGCCGGAATCTTCGCTGCGATCCTCACCAGCCGGACCCTCAACGTCCTGGCCCTGGGTGACGACATGGCCCGAAACCTCGGCACCAGGCTGTGGTCGGCACGCCTGGCAGCCGCGCTCTCGGTCGTCCTGCTAGCCGGCAGCGCCACCGCGATTGCCGGGCCGATCGGCTTCATCGGGCTGGTTGTCCCGCACATCGCCCGGTTGATCACCGGGCCCGATTACCGCTGGATCATGGCGTGGACACTGGTTTTGGCTCCGACGCTGCTACTCATCGCCGACATCCTCGGCCGCATACTGGTGACGCCACAGCAACTCCAGGTCGGCATCATCACCGGACTGGCCGGCGCACCGTTTTTCCTCTACCTGGTGCGCAACCGGAAAGTCTCCGGGCTGTGAGCACCGCACGCGACCCCGTCGTCATCGCCGCCGGTCAAGGACGCCTGGCAGTTCGCATCAGCCGGGCCGGCACCCTGATCACCGTGATTGCCTGGGCAGCAGCAGTATTCGTGGCAGCCATCTCCCTCACCCTCGGCGAGTTCCCGATCACCGTGCGCGATGCACTCAATGTCTTCGCCGGTGGCGGCACCCTCATCGAACGCGACATCGTGCTGGGCGACCGCCTTCCCCGGGTCGCAACCGGGCTCGGTGTGGGCACGGCGTTTGCACTCTCGGGAGCGATTCTCCAACGAATCGCCACGAACCCGCTGGTCAGTCCGGACGTCATCGGCATCAACTCCGGCGCCGCGCTGGGCGCCCTGGTCGTCCTCACCGTCGTCGGTGGCAGCGGCGCAACTCTTGTTGTGGGTGCGCTGATCGGAGCACTGGTCACGGCGGCAGCCATCCTGCTCATCGCCTACAAACGGGGCCTCCACGGCTTCCGGCTGGTGCTGGTCGGCATCGGTGTCGCCTCGATGCTGACATCGGGGATCTCCTACCTACTCACCCGCGCTGACGTCCACCAAGCGATGAGTGCGGCCGTCTGGTTGACCGGCAGCCTCGCCAATCGCGGCGCGCTGCACGTCGCGGTCATCGGCGTGACCCTGCTGGCCGTCGTGCCGGCGCTTGCCGTGCTGGCCCGCCATCTGGAGTTACTGGAACTCGGCGACGACCTCGCCAAAACCCTGGGCAGCCGGCAGGGACACAAAGTGGCCCTGGTGCTCGTTGCGGTGGTACTGGCAGCCATGGCGACCGCCGCTGCCGGTCCCGTCGCGTTTGTGGCCCTGGTCGCCCCCCAGATCGCCCGACGCCTGCTCGCCGAACGCCACACCGGACTGGCGCCGGCCGCAGCCATCGGGGCACTGCTCGTCGTGAGTGCCGACCTGGCGGCTCGACTTCTGTTCGCGCCCATGGGAATGCCGGTCGGGATCCTCACCGCGATCATCGGCGCGCCCGTACTGCTCTATCTGCTCGCCCGCGCCAATCGGATCGGAGCCGCCGGATGAACGAACCCGTCACCCTGACAACACAACAGCTCAGCCTCGGCTACGCCGGCCGCACCATCGTCGACAAGGTCAGCACCGAATTACCCGCCGGAAAAATCACGGCGATCATCGGCCCCAACGGGTGCGGCAAGTCGACGCTGCTACGGGGACTTGCGCGGCTGCTGGAGCCGCTGGGCGGCGTCGTCCACCTCGACGGACACGACATCACCACCATTGCGAGCCGTCAGCTTGCGACCAAAATAGGCCTGCTGCCGCAACAACCGATCGCACCGGACGGCATCACCGTGGCGGACCTGATCGGCCGGGGACGCCATCCGCATCAGCGCTGGTTCAGACAGTGGAGTTCCGCCGACGACGCCGCCGTCACCGGCGCCATGAGCGCCACCGGGATCACCGATCTCGCCGACGCGCCGATCGACGAATTATCCGGCGGTCAGCGCCAACGAGTCTGGATCGCGCTGGCGCTCGCCCAAGACCCTGACGTCATGCTGCTCGACGAACCGACCACCTATCTCGACCTCGCTCATCAACTCGACGTCCTCGGCCTACTCGCCACCATCAACCGGGAACATCGTCGGACCATCGTGCTGGTAGTGCACGACCTCAACATGGCGGCGCGCTTCGCCCATCACCTGATCGCGATGCGCGACGGGAAACTCATCGCCCAAGGAACACCGCAGGACGTCGTCACGGCCGGGATGGTTCGCGATGTCTTCGGTGTCGAAGCCACCATCATCGCCGATCCGGTCACCACATCTCCGCTGATACTCCCCCATGCCAGAGCCGGTTCTTCAGGCAAGCTGGCAACATGAAGCAAGCCGTCGTAGGTTGGGTCCGGCACCTCGACGTCACCGCCATCAAAGGTTTTGCCGTCGTCGAGACCGACCGCATCGCCGTCACCGATACCGGGGTGCTCGGCACCGCCGAATTCAACTTCGAAGGCGCTCCGCGCACCGGGCAGTTTGTCCCCGGCCCCTGGGACCGGTGGGCATCAGCGCTCGCGCAGCGGCCACTGGCGCTGGTACGCAGCCTTGCCCCGGGCGGAGCTTACGACGCCTCCCCGCTCACCATCCAGAGCGAGGCCTCGCTGGCAGCACTCGGACCCGAGGCCAACGGTGCGACCCTGGACCGGCGGCGCTTTCGCATGCAGGTGACGTTGACCGGCGTCGACACGGCGTTCGCCGAAGACGACTGGGCCGGGCGTACCGCAAGTCTGGGAAGCTTCCAGATCCGTTTGGGTGGACCCGTCCCCAGATACGTTGGAACCGAACACAATCCCACCGACCTGTCGCGCACGGTGAAAGTCCTGCGCACCATCAATCGCATTCGAGGAGTTGGCCACGGAGAATTCGGCCCAGGGTTGATGTTCGGCGTGTATGCCTCGGTGGTGCAGCCCGGTTCGATCGCTGTGGGCGACGAGCTGATCCTCGAAGGGAACTGATCACGCGCCGGCGCCTCAGCGCATCGCCGCAAGGTTGTTCCAGAAGTTCCGGAGGCTGTCGGTGCCACCGAACAGGGTGGTGAAGTTCGTCGAGTCGACCAACACGATGTCACCCGAGCGTTCAGCGGTCGGCGGCATCCAGATCAAGGCATTGAACTCGGTGTTGCCGGCCTCGATGAACGGGTGCGGCCGCCCCACGTCGACCGGCTGACGGCCCAGCAGCTGCAGCGTGTCACTCTCCGGTGCGGTCAACTCGTAATGCGGCAGGTGCGGGTGGAAGTTGAAGGTCGTGACGTTGTTCAGCAGTCCCACGGTGTCCAGGTCGGGGCGCGTTGTCAGCGGGGCGATCTCGCGGGAGCCCGGGACCAACGCGGGCCGCAGACCCCAATTGTTGTGCACCGGTACCTCAAGGGCTTTCATCAGCGAGCGGGTGTACTGACTGAATCGCTGTTGGCGGGGAACGAGCGGGTCACCGTGGTGCAGGTATTCCATCTGGCGCCGCGCATAGTCATCGGTGTTGCCGACGTCGTGGTGCGGTGCGAGCAGCAGGCAGGTGCCCTCCCGCCGCAACCATCGCCGGATCGCCTCTATCTCCTCGGCCGAGGCTTCCTCCTGGCCCAGCAGATGGTCGAGTCCGAACACCATCAGGGTGTCGCAGTCGTCCAGGACCCGCTCATCGATGGGCAACAGATAGCCCGCCTGGTCGATCCGCTGGAACACCGCCACCGGATGCCCGGTGGCGATTTCGGCGACCTGCTGGAAGGCCAGGGTCGAACGGTGGAACAGCTCCAAGGTGCCTGCGATGCCCTGCAAGAAGTGGGCGGCGTCGTATTCCGGTGTCTCGTACAGCGGCCACAACGCGTTGCGCACCTCGGTGATCGTGGAGAACCGGTTCTCCATCGCCGCCGGATCCCGTTGCGCCTCCCAGGGGTAGCTCCACGTCCAGTAGATGCTGATCCTGCGCCGCCCATCGTGCGGGCGCGAGAGGTGGGTCTGGTTGTAGGTGCGTGCAGCGGTCATGGCTGCTCCTCACTCTCGAGTCCTACCAGGTACCGCATGGCCGAGAGGCCCGGCAGGAAGAAGTAAGCACCCCCCTTCAGGGTGGTGAACGCCGGAATACCTTTGTGCACCTGACGGATCGGGCGCTTGGGAACGGTGAAGTCCAAGGTGCCGTCCTGGGCGCCACAGATCGGGTCGTGTTCGTTGCCGAGCTCGTGGAAGTGCTGGTCATTGATCCAGACGTTCTGCGCAAACTCGAACTGACGGACCAGATCTGCACAGATGATGAACGCCGCGATACCGCGGTCCACGCCGTCATCGGGTGCGCCGTCGGGCAGCGCGGGGCCGTAGGTGGCGCCGCGGCGGATCATCCGGCGCCGATTCATGTAATGCGCGGTGTCCCGTGGATTGAGCCGGCGGGCATGCGATCCCAGCGGACACGCATAGCCGAAGGGATCCATCCCCTTGTAGTTGAAATCGTTGTTACGCATGGGATCCGCACCGAGCTGCGGGTCATCCTCTGTCGGGCAGAGCACCAGCGGCGCCCCGCTGCGCCACCGGCCCATGAACTTGGCCGCCAGTAGGTCCTCATCGGCAGGGGTCTCGGAGTGCTCGCGCAGGTACTCACGGAAGACCGCAACATGCTCCGCCAGCCGTCGGTAGGCCATGAAGCTGCCGTTGCGAGACAACACCTCCGGCTGCGGCAGGTTCGCGACCAGCCCGTCTTCGTCGGGGTAGCCGAGAATGAACTCGCCGGGTTCCAGCGGGTCACCCGAACCCGGCGTGGCTTCCTCGCCGGAGCCCTTCATCACCGGCTGCGACAATCGGTCCCGGAAGCCGAAGTGGTCGTGGGCGTAGTTGAACGGTGGGGTCGCGTTGAGATCCAGATAGGACAGGCTGCGTACCCCATCGATGCGGGCCAGCAGCTTGTTGTGTTCGTCGATGGACTTCCGGCACTGCTCGTCGGTGCGGGAGAACAGGATTGCGATCGCGTGTAGATCGTCACCGGCCAGCCCACCGACCCAGTGCTCCGGGGCATGAGCGCCGACATCCCCGAGGATGGCTGCTCGAGAGGTCATCCCTTCCCGGAACTCTTCGGGGAAACTGGCCAGCGAATCCTCCGGCACCCCGAGCGCACGGAGGCCGGCCCACGTGAAGGCCAGCGTGACCCACCGGTCGGACTCGTCCATCGTCGCAACCGCAGCCGCCGCCGACTGCGTCCTGTCCAGCAACTCTGACAGCCACGCACGCCCGCCGGCCGGGGCGTCGAAGGTCAGGAACTCATACCGTCCGGTGATCGCCGGGGTACGGGTCAGCAGGATGTGCTGGATATCGTCGAGTTCGAGCACGTTGCCTCCTCAGTTCCCGAGGCGCCCCTACGGTGGGCTGGAGGCGCGGGATGGGCGCTCACTGCATCTGGTCCAACATGTCGGAGAACGCAGCTTTGAGCCGCAACGCCTTCTTGACCTCGTCGGCGGTCACATAGGGGTATTCGCCGTACTCGAGGAAGCTCGGCACCTGGTGATCACGAACGTACTTGATGAAGGCATCCGGGTTTTCCTTCCAATCCTCGGGGAAACCTTCGAGATTGGTGAAGACGGTGGTGATACCGGTCGCGCTGAACAGCTGGACCGCATCCTCGGTGTACTTGTCGAAATCGGTGTCGAAGATCCCCATGTACTGAAAGTGCAGGCCGGAGCCGACGTCGAACAGGTTCCACCGCAAGTAGTGCAATTTGAGCGGCGCCAACGCCTCCGGGCTCGCCGCAATGGTCTCCTCGATTGTCTTCCCATAGGCCCGGACCACCGCCTCCCGACCCTCCTTCACCTTGGCGATGATGGAGAATCCATGGCAGGCCGGGGTCCGGGGATACACGGGGCCGTAGCGCCCGCGCTCGAGTTCGAAATAGCCCTCCGGGGGGATGGCCACTGCCGCCGGTTTGGTCCAGTCACGATCGTCAGCCGCCATCTCGACCACCTGTCTCTGACCAGTGATTCGCCGCGAACACTAACACTCGGGTATCGCTTGCACACCACGATCGGCGGTCGTATTCATTCCACACCGCGCAGGCCGGCAAAACCCATCGTCGACGGGCGCGCTCCTTCGCAGCCAGAGAGCCCGGCATCGTTTGCTGTCACACCGGTTTCTGTTGATTTCGGCAGGACTTTGAGTCCATCGACCCCGGGGCGCGACGGGCCCCGGCTAACCAGCGCCTACTGGTCCAGCAAAACCACCTGTTGCGCTCCAGCGTTTTCGGATGCGCGCAACTGCAGGGTACCTGTAACCCATTGCCGTATAAGGTTTCCGACTTGCGGCCGGGGCCGAGATGAACCTCTCCGATGTGGCCGAGTACGCCTACGCGCGTTCGGCGACCACGATATGCCGAGCACCCCGCTCGGTGTCACCCTTCTCGAGTATGACCACGAGCTCGTGGAACTCGAAGCAGTCGCCGCCGTCGTGGACTGGTGACGCGATACGGATCACTTGACAAACAGATTGTTATCGAAACCGGCTGCGTCGTGCCGAAACTCGCCGACCGACGCCTGAGAATCGATCCGGGCGCCGAATCCAGCCCCACCGTTCACTGCCACATCGAGCCACCAGCTACCGGCATATCCAAAGATCCTGAAACGAGAATAGCCGCGGACCTGAGTTGGGTCCGCGGCTATTCTGATGTCTTGCGACACCGCTGAGTAGCGGGGACAGGATTCGAACCTGCGACCTCTGGGTTGTGAGCCGACCGGTGACGGTTCCACCTGGTCCTCGAAGTCTTGTCCGTCCTGGTCAGGAGCCCCCGCAGTATTTGAAGCAGCTCACTTGTCTCATCCAACATCGGCGGTCTCGCCGAGTTTCGTTCCCATATTTGTTCCTAATGTAGGGCCGGCACGAGGGCCCACTCACAGAAGCCGCATGGAACTACGCGTCATCTCACCCACTAACCGGGTCTCGCCGACCGGCCCTCCCAGTCGCTCGAGCTATTTCGCCAGATCGCCGAACAGAAACGGGTCAGGCGGGCCCTCTGATGCCGCGTGCCCGATCCTCGTAGGCGCGGCGCCGCACCACGTCGACGTCATCGATGAACAACCTCTCGCTCCCGAGTGCCCTGGTCAGGGCCTCGTAGATGCCGCGTGGCACAAATCGCGACGTCGCCACCAGCAGGCCGGCCACCTTCGGAACATCCACCCGCGCTGTCGGTTTGCGAATGACGCGGATGATCGCGTCAGCAATGTCTTCAGGCTCGGCGTTCTTCAGGCCCTTCGGCCCGTGGGTTCCGGCGACGAGTTCGGTGTTCGTGAACGCAGGCAGCACTGCCGAGAATTTCACGCCCGTGGTCCGGTACTCCAGACGCGCGCAGTGCGTGAACTGCAATGCCGCAGCCTTGCTCGCGACATAGGTGGCCAGCCCGGGCGCAGGTCCTTCGGCGGCAAGCGACGCGACATTGATCACGTGGCCGCTGCCGCGGGCGACCATACGGCGGGCAGCGAGCTTGCTACCGGTGATCACGCCCATGACGTTGATATCGAAGATGCGGCGCGTGACGGCGTCGGGCTCGTCGATGATCTTGCCCACCGGCATCACGCCCGCATTGTTGATCAGGACGTCGACGGGCCCGAGCTCACGCTCGACGCGGTCGAGAAACTCGGCGAACGAATTGGAATCGGTGACATCGAGCTTCGCGGCAACCGGCAGCCCGAGCCTGGCACCGGATTCCTTGACCTTCAATTCATCGATGTCGCCGATCGCGACCCGGGCGCCGAGTCGGTGCAACGCATGAGCAGTCGCAAAACCGATGCCCCGCGCACCCCCGGTGATCACGACCACCTTGTCGCGAATAGCCCTGTCCGACATCTATTTTCCTCCGCTGTTCGGTCCGAATCGGTGTCGTCCACGCGCGGCCAGAGCGCGCATGATCGTCGTCGCGAGCTTGAACTTGGCCGGCGAGTACGGATACCAGATGAGTTCCTTCTTCGGGGTCGGGATGCGCGGCGCTGTGAGCACTTGCTTCCGGCAGTACTTCCGGATCCCGTCGGCGCCGCCCCAGCGCGCCCCGATGCCGGACTCTTTCCAGCCACCCATCGGTAGCGCGAAGGCGAAGAAGTTCGAGCCGAAGTCGTTGATGTTCACCGCGCCCGCCTCGATCCGGCGGGCAACCCGCTCCGCGCGTGCTTTGTCGCCGCTCCAGACTGTCGCAGACAAACCGTAGCGCGAGTCGTTGGCCAGCACGACGGCCTCGTCCTCATCGGCGACCCGGATGATCGGCAGCAGCGGCCCGAAGGTTTCCTCCTGAACGCATGACATCGTCTGCTGCACGTCCACCAGTACCGTTGGCTCGTAGAAGGTGCCTGTGCCGGTGGGCTTTCCGCCGACCAGAACGCGAGCCCCGGCGGCGACGGCCTCTTCGACGTGACGAGCGACGATGTCACGTTGGCCCATTGTGGCCATCGGCCCGATGTCGAATTCCGGTTTCGGGCCGTCCTGCCCCTGCCGGAGCTCCCGAACACACCGCACGACCTTTGAGACGAACTCATCGTGGACCGAATCCTCGACATACACTCGCTCGACTGACACGCAGACCTGGCCCGCGTTCAACAGCGCGCCGTAGGTGATGCCGTTGGCGGCGCGGTCGAGATCGGCATCGGCGAGCACGATCGCCGGGTCCTTACCACCCAGTTCGAGGCTGCACGGGATGAGCCGCTCGGCGCACGCGCGCGCGATCGACCGACCAGTCGCGACGGAGCCGGTGAATGCCACATAGTCAACGGAATCGACTACAGCAGCTCCGGTTTCGCGGCCACCGGTGACAACCGCGAGAACCGGCGGCGCTCCGATCGCGGTCCAACCACGCGCGAGCTCCAACGCCGCCAGTGGAGTGACTTCGGACGGCTTGATCAGCACCGCCGCGCCGGCCGCCAAAGCCGGGATCGCGTCGTAGACGGGCATCACCATCGGGAAGTTCCACGGCGAGATGACACCGACCACCGGGAACGGCCGGTAGGTCGTCGTCAGCCGCTTGACCTTTCCGAGTGCGCTGTGCGCCGTCGGATGGGTGTCTCGCAGGAATGCGGCGGCGTTGGTGGCGTAGTAATTGATGAGGTCATTCGCCTGCGGAACTTCGAAACTGGTTTCCAGGCGCGGCTTTCCGGTCTCGGACTGCAGGACGTCGCCGATATGCTCGGCGTTGTCGTACAGCCAGTTCTGGAATCGGCGCAACCAGCGCTCGCGCCCCTTCGGCCCGATCGCCTCCCAGGCCGGCTGGGCATCACGAAGTTCGGCGACCTTGGCGGCGACCGCAGCCGGCGTATCGACGGCGACCTCCCCAGCGAGCCGGCCGTCGGCGGGATTTCGCACGGAGATGACCTCAGCCGCCAGAATTTCGCTCTGCACGGGATCTGCCCTCTTTCCGGTGACGGTTATGCTCGGCGCCCGGTGTTCATAGGCATCCGGCGGATTGCGTTCATGAAGTGGCCGGGAACGTAGCTCGGCTGCTCGACGGTCAGGTCCGGATATGTTTGGAGCAACCGGGTGAACAGCGCACGCAGTTGCGCTTTCGCGATCGGCGAGCCCATGCAGTAGTGGGCTCCCCCGCCGCCGAAACCGAGGTGGTCGTTGGGATTTCGCAGAATGTCGAACCGATCGGGATTCTCGAACACCGTCTCGTCGCGGTTGCCCGAGGAGTAGAACAGGACGACCTTGTCTCCTTCGGAGATCGCCTGACCACCCAACTCGGTATTCTGCGTCGCGGTCCGGGCAAACGTGATGACCGGGGTGGAGTGCCGGACGAACTCCTCGATCGCCGTATCGATCCGGCCCGGTAGGTCGGCCTGCAGGAGAGCGCGCTGGTCGGGATTGCGGGCAAGTTCGTACATCGCGGCCGACGTGGTCTGGCGGGTGGTGTCGTTGCCTGCGCTCGCGAGCAACACGAAGAACGCCCCAATCTCGGCGTCCGTCAGTTTCTGACCGTCGAGCTCGGCCTCAACAAGTGCGGAGATCAGATCGTCGGCCGGATGTTTGCGCCGGTGCTCGGCCATCTCCATCGCGTACGACGCGAGGACGACGACGCCGCCGAACAGCACCTCCAGCCCTTCCCGGCCCTTGAGGTACTCTTCGTCGTTACTCGACACCATGTCCTCGACCGCGGTCAGCATCGTCTCGCGGTCAGCCTCAGGGACACCGAGCATGCGCGCGATCGTCATGGCCGGCAGCCGCATCGACACCCGCTGGACGAAGTCGCCGCCGCGATCGTCTGACAGGTCATCGACGATGGTCTGCGCATCCAGCTCGATCCGGTCCGTGATTTGACGCACCGCGCGCATGCTGAAGGCCTTCTGCACCAGACCGCGAACGCTGGCGTGACGGGGGTTGTCCATGCCCAGGAACGACGCCCCCGCCTCGAGCATCTCCGGCGGCAGGCTGTCCAGGTGAATGCCCTGCGACGAACAGAAGACTTCGTGATTCTTCGATACCCGCCGGATATCCGCATGACCGAGCACCGCCCAGAATCCGTCCTGCGGGTCGGGTTCGGGGAACACCGGCGTCGCCGGCTGCCGCACCCAGCGCACAGGCTGCTTCATTCTTAGTTCCGCGAATGCTCGGGCCCGAGCGTCCGGGTCCTGCGCCCAGAAGCCGTAGTCGGACAGGTCGGTGATCTGTTGCAGCATGTTGCTTCCCTCGGTTCGTCCGCTCACGCCGATGCCCCGGCGTCTTTATCGGCGGTCAGCTGCGCGTACAGCGGATACACCGGCTTCGCCGCCGGAATCAGCCTAAGCACCTTGGCAATTTCGCCTTCGACCTTGACTTTGCCGCGTGCCAGCGCGACAGCCGCATTCAGATTGCCGCGCCAGAACTTGTCACCGTCGTCGGCGGACATGCGCATCGTGACGTCCGGCACCACGTCGGTTTCGCCCTCGAAGACCGCTATGGCCGGCTCACGCAGCGCGAGCGTGAGAGTCGCATCTGGTTCGTGGAACTCATATCGCAGAACCATAGCCGCCGCTCGCAGTTTCGGGCCCGCCTCCGAATGCTCATTGGACATCCGGAACGCGCCGCCGATGTATCGATACACCTCGGCTGCGTCAGCGAAGTACGGCATGGTTGTCCTTTCGTCGCAGCGAAACACCCCCACGCAGACGCAGACGCACTCTCGGGTCAAAGCACCGATTTCACGCTTGGCATTTCGTACATTAAGTGTACATGGTGTTGAGTAAGTTGCAAGAGTGTTGACACAGCGCCGCGACGGCGCAATGCTCACGTAGAGCGACCACACGAGATTGGGTATGGCATGGCATTCACCGTTCGCATCAATAAGGACATCTGCATGAGTTCAGGCGTGTGCGTGTCCGATCACGCCGGCGCATTCCGGTTAGATGCCGACGAGCTAGCCGAGCCCATCGACGACGGCGGCTCGCTGACCTTCCTCCAGCTACGGTCGGCGGTGCGCACATGCCCATCCGGAGCGATGGAACTACTGTCCGACGGCGTGCCGATCAACGACTGACCGATGGAGAATTCAGTGTCCTTATCACCCAGGCCAGCGCTGTCCGACTTCGCGAATCAATTCCCCGACAAGCCGGCGACCATCTCGGGAACCACCGGTGGAACTGTGACTTTCGGCGAGCTCGACGCCGGCTCCCTTCGCCTGGCACGGTATTTCTCTGCTCATGGATTGCAGCCGGGTGACGTCGTCGCGCTCCTGTTGAAGAACTCCACAACTCACCTCACAATCAGTTGGGGTGCCGAGCGCAGCGGCATGATTTTCGTGCCGGTCAACTGGCACCTGGGTCCCGCCGAAGCGGCCTACATCGTGTCCAACAGCGGCGCAAAGGCACTCGTTGCGTCGGCCGAGCTCGCATCGTTGGCCGAATCCGTTGCCGCAGCGAATCCGCAGCTGGACATCGCGCTTGCGGTGGATGGCAGCATCCCCGGATTCGACGACTACGAAACTGCGTTGGGCTCGGTGCCGGCAAGCGTTCGATCGCACGAGCGTCAGGGTGCCTACATGTTCTATTCCTCGGGCACAACCGGAGCACCGAAGGGCATCATGCCGGCGGTCCCCGACGCGCCGTTCGGCGCCGGACTCCCCATCGAAACGCTGTTGAAAGCGCAGTTCGGAATGGGCACAGACACCGTCTACCTGAGCCTTGGTCCGCTGTATCACAGTGCGCCGCAAGGCTGGTCGCTCGGTGCGCAGTCCCACGGCGGCACAACCGTGATTGTCGACAGCTTCGACGCCGAACAGACGCTGGCGTTGATCGAGCAATACCGCGTAACGCACGTACAGATGGTTCCAACGATGTTCGTGCGCATACTGAAGCTGCCGCAGCACGTACGCGAGAAGTACGACCTGTCGAGCCTGCGGTTGGTGTTCCATGCAGCGGCGCCATGTCCACCCGATGTCAAGGAGCGGATGATCGAGTGGCTCGGCCCGTGCGTGATCGAGTTCTACTCGGCCAGCGAGTTCAACTCGCTGTTCATCATCGACAGCGCTTCCTGGCTCACCCATCGCGGCTCGGTGGGCCGGGCCCTCATCGGAACGCCGCATATCCTCGACGACGACGGCAATGAGCTCGCGGTCGACGAAGTCGGCGAGATCTGGATCGAGAACGGCAACCGGTTCGAGTACCACGGCGAACCCGCCAAAACCGCGGCCGCGTACAACGAACTCGGTTGGAGCACACTGGGCGACCTTGGCAGCCTTGACGCCGATGGCTACTTGTACCTGTCCGACCGGCGGACCGATCTCATCATCAGCGGCGGTGTGAACATCTATCCGCGCGAGATCGAGGACACTCTGACGCTGCATGAGGCGATCACCGACGTCGCCGTGCTCGGCATACCCGACGACGAAATGGGACAGCAAGTCAAGGCAGTCGTGCAACTGGCACCCGGGTACACAGCAGACACCGCGATGGAGTCCGAACTCATCGATTACTGCAGGTCCCGCCTGGCCCGATTCAAATGCCCGCGATCGGTCGATTTCGTGACAGAGCTACCTCGGCTGCCAAGCGGAAAGCTGTTGCGCCGCACTCTCTCCGACCAGTACTCGAACAGCGGATCCCGTCCGTAGCGATGACCTACTCTGCCGGTCCCGACGCGAACCCGGCGCGCAACCGCGCGCCGGGCGAACAACGGCTACCGCTGCGGGAGGTGCAAAAGCAACTCACCCGTGAACGCGTGATCGATGCCGCCATGGAAGTGTTCGGCGAACGGGGCTTCGGCCCCACAACGATGAACGACATCGCGGCGCGTGCCAACCTCAACCGCGCCACGATCTACCTCCATTTCGCCGACAAGTCGGCGATCATCCACGCTGCGCTGAATGCCCTGGTACCAGAAGAATTGGTCCTCTATTCGGCGGCCGAAAACGCAACCACTCGAAGCGAACTTGAGGCGACCATGGACCACGCTGTCGAGGTGTGGATCACCGGGCTCGGCCGGATCTGGCAGCACATGCGCGACGTCGTGGCGCTCGATCCAGCGGTGCGAAGATGGCGCGACGAGTTTGTCGATCGCCAGGTGTCGAGGGTATGCGAGGTCCTCGAACGTCACGGAGTGCAACCACGCGAGCGCCGGTACGCGCGCGCGTTGCTATTGGTCTGCATGTGGGACGACTTCGTCGCCAACGTATGCGACCGGACGACACCCGATCGTCGCGCGACTGTGGCTGCGCTGGCCGACTTCTTCTGCGCAGCCGCGGGCGCAGTGCCAGACAAGTTGCTCTGACGCGACTCGGCGGACTCTGCCCGCTTCGCCGCGCCCTGGAATCCGGGTGTCAACCCTGCTCTGACGATCCGCCACGACCGAACGCGCGATGTCGGCCGCCCGCGACTCCGGCGATCTCCGTCGATAGCGCGGTCCGCCGTTCAGCCACACTTCCAACACTGAGTCTTTAAAGCGGTCGATTAGTCTATTTATTGAACACCGTGTTGACCATTACCAGTTGGATCGGTAAGACTGGCCCCATGGAAAGCAATTCGTCGGAGTTCGATGTCCTCGTGGTCGGAGCTGGGTTCTCCGGCCTCTACGCCCTACACCTGCTGAGGAGCCGCGGACTGACGGTTCGGGTGCTCGACACCGCACCCGAGATCGGCGGTACCTGGTTTTGGAACGCATACCCCGGGGCTCGCTGCGACGTCGAGAGCGCCGACTATTCCTACTCCTTCTCCCCCGAGCTGGATCAGGACTGGGAGTGGACCGAGCGATACGCCGCACAGCCCGAGATTCTGCGCTACCTCAACCACGTCGCCGACCGCTTCGCGCTGCGCGATCACATCCACCTGAACACGACGGTGCACTCGGCCACCTACGACGAATCCATCGCCGAATGGGCGCTGCAGACCGACACCGGCACGCTACGCGCGCGGTACTGCGTATTCGCCACAGGTGGATTGTCGGCGCCGCTGGCGCCGCCGTTCGACGGCGCGGACACCTTCGCCGGCGAGTCATACATGACCGCGACGTGGCCGCAGGGCGGCGTCGACTTCAGGGGTAAGCGAGTCGCCGTGATCGGCACCGGCGCAAGCGGGATTCAGTCAATTCCCGAAATCGCGACCGACGCGAAGCACGTCACTGTCTTGCAACGCACCCCGAACTTCACCGTGCTGGGTCGCAACCGCAACCTGGGTCCCGAAGACATCGCCGAGCACAAGGCGACCTATCCGGAGCGCCGCAAGCGGCAGCGCGCATCCTACGGCGGGACGAGCGCCCAACCGCACCTGCGTCGAGCGGCAGAGTGCACAGCTGACGAGCAACTCGAGGAGCTGCGCCGCAGATCCGCAGAAGGTGGCGCACTCACTTACGTGGGCGCGTTCCGCGACGTGCTCACTGACCTCGACGCCAACCGCGTCGTCGCCGACTTCGTTCGTTCCGACATCCGTTCGCGCATAACTGATCCCGATCTCGTCGACGTAGTCACACCCATCGACCATCCGTTCGCCGGCAAGCGGCCCTGCGTGGACCACGGTTACTTCGAAGCCCTGTGCCGTGACAACGTCGACGTCGTCAGTGTGCGGGATAATCCCATCACCGCGATCGAGCCGACCGGCGTCCGGCTTACCGATGGAACGCTCATCGAGGTCGACATCATCGTCTATGCCATCGGCTACGACGCCATCTCCGGCGCGCTGATGCGCATCGATATACAGGGCCGCAACGGAATCCACCTTCGTGACGCCTGGAAGAATGGCCCCGCGAGTTACTTGGGTCTCGCGATCGCGGGCTTCCCGAATCTGTTCACTGTGACCGGACCTGGTGGGCCGCTCGGCCTGACGATGATGGTCGCACTGGCCGAGCAGAACATCGAGTGGATCGCCGATTGCATCACCGATCTCGATGCTCGCGGCGTCCGCGCCATCGAGGCGACCCTCGAAGCGCAGCAGCAGTGGACAGAGGAAGTCGAAAAGCGAGCGGAGCGCAGCATCTTCGCCGCTGCGCCGAACTCCTACTACACGGGAGCGAATGTTCCCGGCAAGCCGCAGCGGTTCTCGATCTACCTCGGAGGATTCGCCCGCTATCAAGCGATTTGCAATGCCGTCGCGACGGAAGGTTACGACGGATTCAGAGAGCTGTCTGTTGCGAAGCCCCGCTGATCGCTACCCGGGACCTGGTGGCGGACCCTTTACCGGAACGGAGAAGTAGGTAGATGCTGAGCACGATGCAGGACGAGCCCCTCTCTCTTGCAACACTTCTCAGATATGGGACCACTGTGCATGCGGACGCCACGGTGTGCACTTGGACTGGCGAGCACACCCGGCCGATGAGCTACGGTGAACTCGGGGAACAGGCTGCTCGGCTGGCGTGTGCGCTGCGAGGACTCGGCGTCGAGGATGGCGACCGGGTCGGCACGTTCATGTGGAACAACAACGAGCACATGGTCGCCTACGGGGCGGTGCCGGCGATGGGTGCGGTACTGCACACTCTGAACATCCGGTTGCACCCGGAACAGCTGACATTCGTGGTCAATCATGCCGCGGACAAGGTGGTGATTGTCGATGCGTCGTTGTTGCCGATGTTCGGCGAGTATCTGCCGACGTTTCCGACGGTGCGTCACGTCATCGTGACCAATGGTGACGCGGCGGCATTGACGGCACCCGAAGGTGTCACGGTGCATTCGTATTCTGAACTACTGGACGCGCACAGCGATCAGTTCTCCTGGCCGGAAATCGACGAACGCTTAGCAGCGGCAATGTGTTACACGTCGGGCACCACGGGTGATCCGAAGGGTGTCACGTACTCGCATCGATCGATGTATCTGCATTCCATGCAGGTGACCTCGACCAACGGGATGGTACTCGCGCAATCGGACAAGGCGCTGGTAATCGTGCCGCAGTTTCATGCGATGTCGTGGGGTATACCGCACGCCGCGCTCATGGTGGGTGCGTCACTGGTGATGCCGGACCGGTTCTTGCAACCGGAACCGATCGCCGCGATCATGGCCGCTGAGAAGCCGACCTTCGCCGCCGCGGTACCGACGATTTGGAATGGTCTGCTCGCACACCTCGACGGTCATCCGCAGGATATCTCGCATCTGCGCGAGGTCGTTGTCGGCGGTTCGGCCGCAGCGCCGGCGCTGATGCATGCCTTCGAGGACCGATACGACGTACCGATCCTGCATGCGTGGGGCATGACCGAGACATCGCCCTTGGGCAGCGTCGCGCGACCACCGGCCACCGCCGCGGGCGAGCAACGCTGGGCCTATCGCTACACGCAGGGCAGGTTTCCATCGCTGGTGCGAGCCCGATTGGTCGGCGACGACGGATCGGTCGTACCCAACGACGGAAACTCCGCGGGCGAGTTGGAGGTTCGCGGCCCTTGGATCACGGCGACGTACTACTCGCCGGCGGCATCAGCCGTCGACCCGGACAAATTTCGAGACGGCTGGCTGCGCACCGGCGACATCGGGACCATCACCCCCGACGGCTTTCTGACGATCCTGGATCGGACGAAGGACGTGATCAAGTCTGGCGGCGAATGGATCTCGTCGGTCGAACTCGAGAACGCGGTGATGGCGCATCCTGCGGTTGCCGAAGCAGCGGTAGTCGGCGTTCCCGACGAAAAATGGGGCGAGCGACCGCTCGTCGCCATAGTCGCCCGAGAGGGCGCGTCGGTGACTGCTGAGGACCTCCGCGCGTTCCTGGGCGACAGAGTCGCCAAATGGCAGGTACCCGACCGGTGGACCTTCTTGGCCGAGGTGCCGAAGACCAGCGTCGGCAAGTTCGACAAGAAGGCACTGCGAGCCCTCTTCGCCGCGGGGACACTGGACACGGTGCGTACGATCTGAGTCCTGAACGGCCTGGCAATCGCCCACGAGTGCAGCCCTTCACCGCGCAGACATAGCGACACTTCGCGTTTGCGAAGTGTCGCAATCCTCTTGCATATCAACCCATCACTACCATCGGAATGCCTATTGGATTTTCGTGCTATCTAATTACACCGCACACTGTTCATCCTGCCGACGCCGGACCTCGCCGACCGGTGGTTCTTTCGCCGTTGACGGCAACGATGTGCCCACGCATGTGGCGGTCATGGCGACCTTCAACGTTCCGCATGGCGCCGCGCCGGACTACGTGCGCCGGCTGGCCGATGACCTGCGCTCCGTACATACGTTCTCGCCGCCGTTCAACGACCGCCTGACCTACCCGAGCCTGCGGCGGTTCGCGCCGGCCTTCACCGAGCTCGCCGACGACGAGATCGACCTCGAATACCACTTCCGCTTTTCCGCACTACAACGCCCGGCGGCGAACGCGAGCTCGGCGTACTGGTGTCTCGGCTGTTCTCGCGGCCACTCGATCCGCATCGCCCGCTGTGGGAAGTGCATGTCATCGAAGGCCTCGACAACGGTCGCTTCGCATGGTTCTTCAAGGTCCATCACGGCGTGATGGACGGCGTCGGGGGTTCGCGTCGACTGGGCCAGCTGATGGACACCGACCCCGGGTCAGCTGAACTGCGCGCGATCTGCTCGCTCCCCGTCCGATCCCGCCACCCCCAGCCGAACAATGCGCCGTCGCCACCACAGCTCGTCGAACGAGCTCTCGGCTCGGCGCGCGACGGCTCCGTCACTTCGGCCGTTCTGGCGGTCGCGACCGGACGGATGGTCAGCCAGCGGATTGTGGCCGCAGAGAAGGACTGGGTGGTGCCGTACTCGGCGCCGAGTTCGGTCCTCAACAGCTGCGTCGGACAGCAATGCCGATTCGCGACCCAGAGCTACGAGCTGGCGCGCCTGGTTGCCGTCGCCAAGGGCTTCGACGTGACCGTCAACGACGTCTTCCTCGCGGTGTGCGCCGGCGGATTGCGACGCTACCTCGGCGAACTCGACCAGTTGCCCACCTCGAGTCTGACTGTTGGCATCCCGGTCTCGATCCGCGATGCCGGCGACGACAAGTCTGCCAACGCCATCAGCGTCGCCTTCGCCAGCCTCTATACCGATATCGCCGACCCCGTGGCACGCATCGCCGCGATCGCACGTGGCACGCGCCCGGCCAAGCGGAAGTTGCGGAACCTGCCGGCGGGCGCCGGAGACCTCTACGGTCCGATGGTCCTGAGCCCGATAGCGGTTGCCCAGCTCACCGGCCTGGCAGGACGCACACCGCCGCCGTTCAACGTCCCAGTATCCAATGTCCCCGGTCCGTCTACCCCGTTGTATCTACGCGGCGCGCGCCTGGAGGGTCTGTGGGGTTTGTCGATCATTTCCCACGGGGCCGCACTGAGCATCACCGCCGGTTCCATGGCGGTCGCTTCAACGTCGGCTTCACCGGAGACCGCGACCGGCTCCCCAGTTTGCAGCGGCCGGCTGTCTACACGGGCGCGGCACTCGAGGAACTCGAGCGGTTGCGCACAGCGTGACGTAGACGTCCGCCTACCACAATCGAGCCGCCCAACGTCGCAATGTGTTTCGCGGTGGAGAGGGGCGGCCGCTCGTGCTGTTGCACTGCGCGGCGATGACCTGGCGCGTCTGGGAACCTGTTCTCCCCGCACTCGTGCCGCACCGCGACGTACTCGCACCGACGTTGCCGGCGCACCTCGGCGGTCCGCCGCTGTCCGGCAGGTCCGTCACCATCGGCGACTTCGCCGACACGGTCGAACGCGAGCTCGATGCCGCGGGTTTCGAGTGCCCCGACATCGTCGGCAATTCTCTCGGGGGTTTCATCGCGTTCGAGCTCGCGCGTCGCAGACGAGTCCGTCGCGTGGTGGCGATCGGAGCGATGGCATGCAGACAGACCCACAAGGGCTTGAGATCGCGCGCAGGATGCTGCAAGCACACCGGGTCGCACGGGTGATCAAGCCGCCGTACTGCCGGTGCTGGCATTTCCCGTGGTGCGCCATGTCCTGTTGCGAGCGGGAGTCGTTCGGGGCGAGCGGGTACCGGCGGCCCTGGCACGCCACCTCGTCCACGCAAGCACCACGTGCGACGCAGCCGCGCTGCACGCCGCGAAATGCGAACGGCCGACGGGACCGTGCCGCGTCTCGCCGACGCAGCCCAGATCACGGCACCAACGCTGCTCATCCGCGGCGATCAGGACACGGCGGCGACGGCGGACCAGATGCAGCGGTACCTCGAGCAGTTGCCCAACGCGAGGTTGCTCACACTGCGGGGCGTCGGACACTGCGCTCAGCTCGAAATGCCCGACCGGATCGCCAAGGAGATCCTCGAATTCACGCGATGATCGAACTGCAGGCCCCCAGATCGAGGCGGGGCGCGAAACGCCCACAGCGCATGGCCGGCCCGCTTTCCTGGCCCCTATTCTGCGGTGACTGTAATTATTCTGCGGTGACTGTAATAATGACCCGATGAGCTCCTCCCCCGTGGCTGGTCGAATTGGCTAAGACACCGTCGCCACGCCGCCGTTCCGCCGAGAAGGCCGGCAGCGAGTCCACAAAACAGCAACCGTCGCTGCGCGAGATGCAGAAGGCGCTGACTCGTGACCGGGTTATCGAGGCAGCACTTGAGGTTTTCGATGAGCGCGATTTCGCCTCCACGACGATGGACGACATCGCCGTCCGCGCGAACCTCAGCCGTGGCACGATTTATCTACATTTCGACAGCAAGGCCGAAATCCTCGTCGCCGCGCTGGAGAGCCTGGAGCCGGACGAACTATCACTTTTTCGGGAACTCGACGCAGCGCACACCCGACCCGATATCGAAGCCATCTACGACCACGCGCTGACCGTCTGGAATCAAGTCGGCCGGATCTGGCGTCATGCTCGCGACGCCGCAGCGACCGAGCCGACGCTCAGAAAATGGTCGGAAAGTGTGTTCGCCCGACAGGTTCGAAATGTGCGCAGTGCACTTCAAGAGCGCGGCGTCAGCACGGCCGCAGCCGAGGTACGCGCCACACTGCTGGTAGGCATGTGGACCGAGTTCATGCCGCGCTGGGCGAGCAGCCCGGGCAGTCGCGGCCGCAAGGTCACGGCCGCCGCACTGGCCGACTTCACCATTGCCTCATTCACCGAGGGACTGGACATCGGGCCTTCTGGGCCTGGGCAATCCGAGTGACGTTGGGCACCACGCCCGTCTAGTGATCTTCGGCGTCCTTCAGGCAAGGACACAAGCAGTGGGGCCGGTCGAATGCCGGTAAACTCCCGCATGCGCAACGAATACGTCTGTGACGGCAACCATTTCAATCCCACGTACGCCCTGAGGCGGGCGCGCGGCGCGACTGCATTCCACCACCAGACCTGTGCCGACATCGGCGCCACCCGTTGGTCGAGCCCACCCTGCACGCTCGGTAAGTCCGCACCGAGCCGGCAGCCGTGCATTGCCCGCAGGCTTGTATCGATAGACATCATGTTCAATAAATAGCCAGCTTGATGATACATTCGTCGCATAGTTTACTTTAGCGAGAACACCAATGCACCAGTGCCGCTATCCCTCCCCGCGCCGGCTGACGGGCAGGCGGACGGCATACGCCATGCGCCGCGACACACTTGAGGGGCAAGCTCCAGCCACTGCCCACAGTCGCTGCCCGAGCGATCAGCCGCACCAGGTGTGCGACGAGTTGCCCCAAACGGCGGTTCGATCAATCCGAGAGGCGTCCGATGACCCTGAAACCATTGCCGCGCAACATCTTCACGACAGAACATGACGAGTTCCGATCGCTCGTCAGGGCCTTCGCCGAACGTGAGGTCGTACCGCAGGTCGCGTCGTGGGAGGCGTCGAAGTCGATTGACCGGCAGTTTTTCCAGAAGGCCGGGCAGATCGGACTTATCGGGAGTGACATTCCCGAGCGCTTCGGCGGTGGTGGTGCCGACGACTTTCGGTTCAGCGCGATCATCGCCGAGGAACTCTGCATTTCAGGGGATTACGGCGTCGCCATGAGCGTCGTAGGCATCAATGATCTCGTCATGCCATACCTCAGCAACCTCGGCACCGAAGCCCAGAAAGCGCGATGGTTGCCTCCGCTGTGCCGTGGTGATGCGATCGGCGCCATCGCAATGACCGAACCCTCTACAGGTAGTGACCTCGGTGCGATCGCGGCCACCGCCAGACCCCACGCGGGCGGCTTCGTCTTGAACGGCAGCAAGACGTTCGTCACCAACGGCTCGCTCGCGGACATCATCATCGTCGTCGCCAAGACGGATCCCGGCGCCGGCAAACGGGGCGTCTCGCTGCTCGTCGTAGAAGAAGGGATGCCCGGATTCACCCGGCACGGACCGATGGACAAGGTCGGCCTGGAACTGCAAGCGACGGCCGAACTCTACTTCGACGACGTCTTCGTACCGACCGAAAACCTCCTCGGAGAGGCCAACAGCGGTTTCGGATACCTCCGACGCAACCTTGTACGGGAACGGCTCAGCATCGCGGTGAGTTCCATGGCCGCGATGACACGGACGTTCCGCGATTCTCTCCAATACGCCGGCGCGCGAACAGCATTCGGACGTCCCGTGGGTACCTTTCAGGCGAACCAGTTCTATCTCGCCGAACTGGCCACCGAAATTCAGATCGCCCAGAGCTTCGTCGACCGTTGCATTCTGGAAACTGCTCACGGCAACCTCGACGAGGCGCACGCCGCGATGGCCAAGTGGTGGATCACCGAGCTACATCTCAAGGTTGTCCACCGGGCAGTGCAACTCCACGGCGGCTACGGATTCATGCGCGAGTACAACGCCGCCCGGGACTACCTCGATTCACGCGCGGCGACGATATTCGGCGGCACCACCGAGATCATGAAGGAAATCATCGGACGCCGGCTGACGAAGCCATGACCACGTCGCCCGGCTCCTACCGACAAGGCCATGCGCAGGTGAAGTTCATGACAGTTCTTCAGCCGCAACGGATCCAGTCGATGATGATTGACAGTGAACACGGCGTTGAGTAAGTTAACTATCTACCAACCGAAGTTGGCTGGCGACCACCATGAGGCGGCACCGCAAGTACGAACGGCGCGAGGACCACCGGCTGATGCTCGGGCAGCGCCCAGGAGTCCATCCCTCGCTGACACCAAAAGATCCCCATCAGAGCGGCAATGGAGCCGCGAGTACGGAACGAGCACATGAGCAATCTGGATATCACGCACGATTTCGACTGGATCGTCATCGGCTCAGGCTTCGGCGGCAGCGTTTCCGCCCTCCGGCTGGCAGAACGCGGCTACTCCGTGTGCGTGTTGGAATCCGGCCGTCGGTTCACAGACGCCGACCTGCCAACGTCCGGCTGGAAACTCAAGGACTACCTCTATGCGCCTCGCCTAGGACTACGAGGCATCATGCGAATGTCCATGTTCAGGGACGTTGCGATCATCAGTGGCGCCGGAGTTGGCGGCGGCAGCCTCACGTACGCCGCGACCCTCTACCGCGCCAGCGATGAATTCCGATCCCGCCTATCCACCGCCGTCGGGGAACAGGTCGATTTGGACCCCCACTATCGCGAGGCCGAGCGCATGCTCGGCGTGGTTGCCAACCCGGTGGAAACCGTGCGCGACGACATCTCGCGAAGCGTCTCCGACAAGCTCGGCTACGGCGCCACCTGGCATCCGACACAGATCGGCATCTTCCGCGGGGAACCCGGCGTCACCGTTCCTGACCCATTTTTCGGCGGCGAAGGACCTGCGCGCACCGGCTGTATCGATTGCGCGCGATGCGCCATCGGCTGCCGCCACAATGCCAAGAACTCACTCGACAAGAACTATCTCTGGCTCGCGGAACGACGCGGTGCAAAGGTCATACCCGAGATGCAGGTGACCGAGGTCCGGCCATCCGGTAGTCCCGATGGCGCCGAGGGCTACACAGTCGTCGCCCGGCGTCCGACAACGATCCGACGCAGTGAATCCGTGACGTTGCGCGCACGTGGCGTCATTTTCGCCGCCGGCCCCATCGGAACCAACCGGCTCCTCGGTGATTGCAAGGTCCGCGGCATTCTGTCAAGATTGAGCGACTGCGTTGGTCAGGAGATTCGCACCAACGCAGAATCACTGTGCGCGCTGACGCCCCGCGATCGTTCAGTCGAGCTCGGAACCGGTGGAGTGGCGATCACGGGCAGCGCATACGCGCGGCCTGGGGTACACATGGAATCTGCCGCATTCGGTGGCGGCGCCGACTCGATGAGCTTTCTTTTCGTGCCGCTGACAGGCGACGGGACGCCCATCACCCGCCCGTTGAAGATGCTCGGTAACATCGCCCGCCACCCCATCGACGCGGCCCGCATCAGCAATCCCGTCGGCTGGTCCCGCCGATCCATGGTGTACGGCGCCATGCAGGACACCGAGGGAAAGCTCAGTTTCGAGACGCGGAGACGCCGCCTCGGTCGCGGAACCCGAATGGTGAGTCACCCTGACCCACACCATCCGAACCCGACCTACATTCCCGAAATATTCGAGGCTGTGAAGCTGATGGCCGCGCAACTCGACGCGATACCCCAGACCCTCTTGCCCGAGGCCCTCTTCAATATGCCGGTTACCGGGCACATTCTCGGAGGTGCGGTCGTGGGAACGACCCCCGAACAGAGTGTCATCGACGGCAACCACAGAGTGTGGGGATATCAGAACATGCTGGTGTGTGACGGCTCGACCGTACCGTGGAATCCCGGCGTGAACCCCAGCCTGACCATCGCAGCGATGACCGAGCGGGCGATGACGACTGTGCCCCGAAACGACTAGTCCGAGGCACGCTGCCCGGCCGGTCGGATCTCATTGCGTTCCGGTCGGCCGACGCGGCCAGGATCTGCCGCATGGTCCCGACACGGATCGTTTTGGGATCCATAGCATTCGACTGCGAATGACGAGAAAGCGTGGCTGGACAACCGCTGTCCGGCCACGCTTTCCGAGCGGGCTACGCTACGAACTACCCTTTGATGACTCCGCCAGTGGACGCCCGCGACGCCCGCTGCACAATGCCGCGGCACTCACCTTGAGGTAGCCAGGCCGATAGCTCTGGACCGGCTTCGACCGTGACAGCAAAACGGGCGGGTTGCCAGAGCATGGCCGTCATCGGCCGCGAACTCAGCAGCGTGCCGTCGGGGCGAGCCTGGGTAAGCCGGAGCATTTTCGCCGCCGCTGCGGGCAATACCGGGCCGAGCGCCAATCGCTCGGTCCGAATCATGAAGCCATTGCCCTGCGTTGACGCGACAGCGTCACGACCCGGGTCGCCGTCGAACGTCGCGAGAGTCTTCGGAATCGCCCAATTGTCCCGGCCGCCGACAAGGCTGGCCGGTGAATCGACCGCGATAAAGGGCACATGGCCGAATACCGACCACCGGCGGCGCATGACAACAAGCGCACCGATTTCTCCATACGAACCAACAGGCGTATCGGTCCAGTTGAGGAGAAATCCGAAGACGGCGACCGGCGCCGCGTCGCGTTGGATGACATCCGGAAGTTGCCTCTTCAGCACTGCCCTGCCGTGCTCATCGAGGCGACCGCCCCACCAGATTCCGTGGCCACCGCCGATCCAAGGCGCCGGCGCCCGGTTCGCAGGCAAGGCCGACACCGTCGATTCATCGAGTTCCGTCTCTCTCACACCGGCGGCACCCAGATCGATGACGTTGGGGCTGGTAGTCACTGTGAGACCTCTCTTTCAGCGCAGATTCCGGCTCGACCGGAAGATTGTTGTGACCTCGGTTCCGTTCTTTGCCAATGCATATCACGTTCCCTTCGCAGGCCGTCCTGCCACATTGAACAGCTCCGCCCGGAATCAGGGAGCCGGGGCATCGTCCGGGTTCCCGGAGCTCACGGAGCGCGCTCGCCGTTGCTCGACACGCTATCCACTCATGCAACACAGTGTCAAGCAAAAACCGGGTAGCGAGGCGGACATCCGGAGACGTACTCACGTGCCCGAAGATTGCCGGGCGGTAGAGCAGATGTGGTGCCAGCTTGCAGTCGAGCCGGCGATCCGATGCAGATGAACACAGCGTCTTGTCAATTAACTGATTGCCTCTATATCTCAAGGCCTACACCGAGGCGCTCAACGACCTCGATCCATCTCTTCGAACAGCAACAAAGTAATGAAAGAAGCTGTAAATAAGCCGAATAACTGCAATTCTGACCGACCTCTACCATGTCGACACACCGTGTGTTTATACTCAACAGTCTGTTCAGTGAAATGCCGACATCGATCGACGCACACGCCGACTCAACGCCGAGGACTCGCCTTGACCACGACACGAAACACCGGCCCGCAAGATGCCGGGCCACATCGAGAGGCGCACGGTCCGCGCCGGCATTGGGACCGGCCGATCCGTCGAGGGGCAGCAGTCCGGTGACCGCGACGGAGCAAATTGGCACGACTCCCCGCAGCCGTTCGCCGCGCCGCGGTGACACACAAGCACATCGGTCGGCTGTAAGCGTTCAATCCCCGGACTCGGAGGCCGGGCCCCAATGACCGTGGCAGATGATCTCACTGAAGATGTTGTGGCGCACCAGCGTTCGGCCGTGCGTGAAGTGCGCGACTGGGGTCGCGCCTATCTGAACAACCACCCGCTGCTGTCCTTGCGAACGGTCGGCGGCCAGGTGGTATTGGCAATACGGACCATCGAGTGCTTGTTCCAAGACATCGTCGGCCGCCGATTTCAGTTCGGCGAGTTCATTCACCAGGCTGCCTTCATGGCCAGCACAGCCGTGGTTCCCACGCTGTTCGTGACCATCCCGATCGGTGTCACGCTCTCGATCCAGTTCAGCCTGCTTGCGGGGCAGGTCGGTGCGACGTCGCTGGCCGGCGCGGCCACCGGACTTGCGGTGATTCGTCAAGGAGCTCCGCTCGTGGCGGCCATCCTCTTGGCCGCAGCCGTCGGTTCAGCAATCTGCGCCGATCTCGGAGCGCGCACGATGCGTGAAGAGATCGACGCAATGAAAGTCATGGGTGTTTCGCCTATCCAGCGTCTGGTGGTGCCACGGTTTGTTGCCGTCATCTTGATCGGCATTGCACTGACCGGGCTGACGAGCTTCGTCGGATTTCTGGCCGGCTACGCGTTCAACGTCTATATGCAGAGCGGCACCCCGGGGTCGTTCGTCTCGACCTTCTCCTCGTTCGCGACTGTCGATGACCTGCTACTGGCACTCGTCAAATCAGTCGTGTTCGGCGCCATTGTCGGCGTGGTGTGCTGCCACAAGGGGTTGGACACCCACGGCGGCCCCGCCGGGGTCGCGAACTCGGTGAATGCAGCCGTTGTCGAATCGATCCTGCTCCTCATGACCGTCAACGTCATCATGACGCAGCTGTACGTGCTGATCTTCCCCAGAGCGAGCCTCTGACCATGGCGGCTCCAACTCACTACCTCAACGTTGCACTGCGGCCCGTTGCGGCGGCCGCGGCTGCGCCGGCACAGGGCACGGCGAAGCTGGGACACATGGTGTTCTTCTTCGGTCGGATCTTGACTTCCATGCCGACCGCCGTGCGCCGATACCGACACGACTATCTACGGATCCTTGCCGACATCTCCTGGGGCAATGGCTCAATTGTGGTGGGCGGCGGAACAATTGGGGTCGCATTGGTGCTCGGTGCCACGGCCGGGGCGCTTATCGGGGTCGAGGGCTACAACGCACTGAACCTGCTCGGTTTGGGACCGGCCACCGGCCTGCTCTCGTCGTTCGTGGGAACCCGCGAGCTAGCTGTACTGACCACGGACGTTAGGTACGGCGTGGCGTGGTGACATGAAGAAGACCTCCGAGTGGAGTGCGAGCTGTCTAGGAACGCTCACCGATCTCGGAGGTCTTCGTGTCCCACCGTAATG
>NZ_JBARXZ010000151.1:0-2958 GCF_049647605.1 Mycobacterium sp.
ATGCCGAGCAGGCGCGTCACGCGGGTGACGCCGCCGCCGCCGGGCAGCAAGCCGAGGCTGACTTCCGGCAGGCCCAGCTGGATCTTGCTGTCGTCGACGACGATCCGGTGGTGCGTCGCCAGCGCGATCTCCAGGCCGCCGCCGAGCGCGGCGCCGTTGATCGCCGCGACGACCGGCTTGCCGAGCGTCTCGAGCCGGCGCAGGTCGGCCTTCATCGCGCGAACGTGCTCGGCGACCTCGCCGGCGTTCTCCTTGGTCGCCTGCTTCAGATCGTTCAGATCGCCGCCGGCGAAGAAGGTCTTCTTCGCGGAGGTGATCACGACGCCCGTGATCGAGTCCTTCTCGGCTTCCAGACGGTCGACGGTCGCCTTCATCGACGCCGTGTACGCGGCGTTCATCGTGTTGGCGGACTGGTTGGGATCGTCGAGAATCAGGTTGACGACGCCGTCGCCGTCCTGCTCCCAGCGGATGGTGGTGCTCTCGCTCATCGCGTTCTACTCGCTCTTCGAAGTCTCAGGTCGGGTCGGAGCGCTAGACGCGCTCGACGACCGTGGCGATGCCCATGCCGCCGCCGATGCAGAGGGTCACGAGGCCGTAGCGCTTGTTGCGGCGCTCCAGCTCGTCGATGATCGTGCCGAGGATCATGCCGCCGGTCGCGCCGAGCGGATGCCCCATCGCGATCGCGCCACCGTTGACGTTCGTGATCTCGGGATCGATGTCGAGATCGCGGATCAGGCGCAGCGCGACGGCCGCGAACGCCTCGTTGATCTCGACGAGGTCGAGGTCGGACGCCTTCAGGCCGGCCTTCTCCAGCGCCTTGCGGCTGGCCGGCGCCGGGCCGGTCAGCATGATCGTCGGGTCGGCACCCGAGACCGCCGTCGCGAGGATCTTCGCGCGCGGCTTCAGTCCGTGACGTTCACCGGCGGCCTCGCTGCCGATCGTGACCAGCGACGCGCCGTCGACGATGCCGGACGAGTTGCCCGGGGTGTGGACGTGGTCGATCTTCTCGACCCAGTGGTACTTCTGGAGCGCCACGGCGTCGAAGCCGCCCATGTCGCCCATCATCGCGAACGACGGCTTGAGCCCACCGAGCGTCTCGGCCGTCGTGCCGCGGCGGATGAACTCGTCGCGGTCGAGCACGACCTGGTCGTTGAGGTCCTTGACCGGGACCACCGAGCTCTTGAAGTACCCGGCGTCCTCGGCCGCGGCGGCACGACGCTGCGACTCGACGGCGAACGCGTCGACGTCGTCGCGCGTGAAGCCCTCGACCGTGGCGATCAGGTCCGCGCCGACACCCTGCGGCACGAAGTACGACTCGTAGTTGGTCTCCGGGTCCATCGCCCAGGCTCCGCCGTCGCTGCCCATCGGCACGCGCGACATCGACTCGACGCCACCGGCGAAGACCAGGTCCTCCCAACCGGAGGCGACCTTCTGCGCGGCGATGTTGACGGCCTCGAGGCCCGACGCGCAGAAGCGGTTGAGCTGGACGCCCGCGACGGTGTCCGGCAGGCCGGCCTTGATCGCCGCGGTCTTGGCGATGTCGGCCCCCTGGTCGCCGACCGGGGTCACGCAGCCGAGCACGACGTCGTCGACGCCGTTCGGGTCGAGCTTCTCGTTGCGACCGAGGGTCTCGTGGATCAGACCGACGACCAGGTCGATCGGCTTGGTGCCGTGCAAGGAGCCGTTGCTCTTGCCCTTGCCGCGGGGGGTGCGGACGGCGTCGTAGACCAACGCTTCTGTGCTGCCCATGGTGGATCTCCTGTGCTCGGAACTGGCCCGCAAGCCCCTGACGAGAGGCCCACCCCCCATTCAGGGGACCGGAGACCGCGACAAGGCACGGCCGCCAGCGGGAATTGACGGTGGCGGCACGAATCTTAGCTAGCCAGCCAACTAATGGAAGCGAAAGCCGCGCGGATCGAACCGCGCGGCGAGCAACAAAAGCTACCGGGCGTAGCTACGGCCCTGCAAGCACCCGCTGCCCGCCGTGGCGATCACCCCGCGAAGCAGCGCGGCGATCACCCGACGGAACGTCCCTACGCGGCGTAGCGACGCGCCTGCTCGGCGGCGTCCGGGAACGCGAACGGCGTCCCCGTGGTCCGCTCCGGACGGAAGGCGAACGCCATCTGCCGCGGAGGCTCCAGGCCCTCGGCCCGATCGGGCCGGAAGGTCGCGCACGGGTCGGTGCGATCGAGCGCACAGAGCATGTGACGACGGAAGAAGCATCCGTCGCACGAAGGGGCCGCGATGGCCCGTGAGCGGTTCTGGGAGGCGTGGTTCACTGGTGCGTTTCGGGGGAAAGCGTAAGGCGGCAGGGGCGACCGTCGGACGCTGGGATCAGCGTCCGCAAACGGGGATGACGACGAGGCGATCCGGGCGTGGAGGACGCTCCTGGATCACTCCGAGATGCAAGTCCGGGGAGGCGGACTCGCGACTTGAGGCATCGAACCACAACGAGGCCCGGCGCGCGACCCTTGTTCCCGCTACTTGGTCACTTTTCGTGTGAATCCCGACGCAGGAAGTCCGCAAATCACGAAGAACTGCAACCGTTGCTCCATGCTGACCCTCGTCACGGGAGCGTCGGGCTTCGCCGGCTCGCTGCTGATCGATCCGCTGCGCCGCGCCGGGCACGACGTCCGGGCCTTCGCGCGCGACCCGTCACGGGTCACCCACGACGTCCCCGTCTTCGTCGGCGACGTCTCGACCGGAGCCGGACTGCGGGACGCCCTCGACGGGGTCGATGTCGCCTACTACCTCGTGCACTCGATGGAGCCGACCGTCGGCGACGAGAGCTTCGAAGCCCGCGAGCGCGCGTCCGCCGAGCGGTTCGCCGACGCCGCGAGCCACGCCGGCGTCCGGCGGATCGTCTACCTCGGCGTGATGATCGACGAGTCACGGCCGCTGTCGACCCACCTGCGCAGCCGCCTGACGGTCGAGCGGCTGCTGCGCGAAGCGACGCCC
>NZ_JBARXZ010000152.1:0-84857 GCF_049647605.1 Mycobacterium sp.
GTACCGCCGGGGGTGGCACCGGAGCCACCGGCCGGGCCGGGCCGGCCGTTGACCGGGGACGGCTTGGGCGACGAGCCCCGGTCCGACGACTTGTCGGACGACTTGCCGCCGCCGAAAGATTCACGAAGGCGTCGCGCGACGGGTGCTTCCACCGTCGACGACGCCGATTTGACGAACTCGCCCTGTTCGCTCAATCGGGCGAGAACCTGCTTACTGGTGACACCGAGTTCCTTAGCCAACTCGTGCACACGGGCCTTACCTGCCACTACATCTCCTGTCTGGAGGCGACAGCGGTGGTGTGGCGCCGCGCCTCGGGTTTAGCTATGACGCATGGTCATCGGGACTTCACGGTGTGCTCATGTTCTTCGCTGCCTGTTCTCTGTTGCCGCAGTTCATCGAGAACCTCAGCGCCGGGAAGGGCGCTGACGTACTCGATCACCGCGGAGGTGTCCGGTAGACCGGCGATCCGCAACGCTCGAGCGAATGCTCGCCGCCGAATCGCTGCGTGTACACACTGCGGGTCAGGATGCATCCATGCACCCCGCCCCGGAAGGTTACCGGCAGTGTCAACCATCACGGCCGGCACATCAGTGTCTGAACCGAGGGTGCCTGTACCAATTCTGTTCGACGCCGCCACTACTCGAAGCAGTACGACGGCCAGCTCTCGCTTCCGGCAGCCGACACACGTGCGCACCGGTCCTTCTGTACTTCGGTGCTTCCGTGTGTCGGTTCCGGAAGTCTCGCGCTGGATCACGGCTCAGTCTACCGTCACCTGCCGTTTGCTCTAAATCAGGCGGGTGCCGGCCCGGTATCACCCGAATCCTCAGTGACCCTCGGGCACCTCGGGCGACCGCCGATCGCCGTGATGGCCGGCGGCAGGGGCGGCGGGGTCAGGTGCCGCATCACTGCGGATATCGATTCGCCAACCGGTCAGCCGCGCCGCCAATCGCGCGTTCTGACCTTCTTTACCGATCGCCAGCGACAGCTGGAAGTCGGGAACCACCACACGGGCGGCGCGGGCGGCGGCGTCCATGACGGTCACCGAGACCACCTTGGACGGGGACAGGGCGTTGGCGACGAACCGGGCCGGGTCCTCGTCGAAATCGATGATGTCGATCTTCTCGCCCGACAGCTCGCTCATCACGTTGCGCACCCGCTGACCCATCGGCCCGATGCACGCACCTTTGGCGTTGAGCCCGGGCAACCGGGATGCCACGGCGATCTTCGACCGGTGGCCGGCCTCCCGTGCCACCGCAACGATCTCGACGGACCCGTCGGCGATCTCGGGCACTTCGAGGGAGAACAGCTTGCGGACCAGGTTCGGATGGGTGCGGGAGAGCCGGATCTGCGGCTCCCGTAGCCCGCGGGTGACTCCGAGGACAAAGCAGCGCAACCGGTCGCCGTGCTCGTAGCGTTCACCGGGCACCTGCTCGGAGGCGGGGATGACACCCTCGGAGTACTTGGTCTCACTGCCCATTCGCAGCACGACCTCACCCCGCGCGTTGGCACGGGCGTCGCGCTGGATGATGCCGGCGACGATATCGCCTTCGCGTGCCGCGAACTCACCGTAGATCTTCTCGTTCTCGGCGTCCCGGAACCGCTGCAGCATCACCTGTCGGGCGGTGGTCGCCGCGACCCGCCCGAAGCCCTCGGGAGTGTCGTCCCATTCGCTGATGACCTGGCCCTCGTCATCGTGCTCACGGGCCATCACCTTGACTTCGCCGCTCTTGCGGTCGATCTCGATCCAGGCGTCGGCGGAATGCCCCTCGGTGTGCCGGTAGGCAGTCAGCAGCGCTGACTTGATGGTGTCGAGGAGCTCCCCTTCGGGAATCCCCCGATCCACTTCGATGGCGTGTAGCGCAGCCATATCGATGTTCATGCTCCGGCCTCCGTTCCCGCTTGACCAACCAGATCCAGCTCTCGCTGATTGGGCGGTGAAAAATCAACTTGCACAACAGCTTTGACAATTTCGGCGAGTGGCAGTTCACGCACTGACCACGTGCCGGATCCCTTGGTCTTCCCAGGCACCACCAGACGCAACAACCCGATCCCGTTCTCGGTGAGCACCCCGGCGATCCGGCCCGTGAGCTGCTCCCCCGCGGCCAGCGTCAACTCCACCTTGCGGCCATGGGCGCGCCGGTAGTGCTTCTCCTGCGTCAGCGGACGCTCCACCCCGGGCGAGCTGACCTCGAGCAGGTAGGCGTCCAAGGTGTCGGCCAGTGTGTCCAACCGTTCGGAGGCCACCCGGGACAGCTCGGCGACGGTATCCAGATCAAGTGGGATGTCCCCGTCCACGGTCACGACGATCCGAGCCGGTTTCCTCGCGGCGTCAACCCGGACATCGTCGATCTCATATCCAGCCTGCGCGAACTCGCCACCAAGCAGCTCGATCACCTCGTGCGGTGCGGGCAGTCCTCTGGACCGCTCAGTCACGGCGAGCTCCTCATCTTGAGTTGTCCGGTCATGTCGTTCGACGCCTGTTCTGCGGTAGTCCCGCGGAACCAGCCCTCCACGATACGCCAGGAGAACGGCGCGGCGCCCCAATCGAGGTGCCGGCCGGAGCTGACCTGTCGAGATGGCAGGATGAGGCGGTGCTCGGCGTCGTTCACCCTGACAACAGCTCCAGCCGTCGCCGGAACGGATCGATCCCCCGCAGGGACGTTCTGGTGGGTGCCGGTCGCGGCGCCCTGGCGCTGGCACTGCTCGCCCTGGTCACCTCCGCCTGCGGCAGCGAACCGCCCCCGGACGTCGACGAATTACGCGCCCAGCTGGCGCTGGCCACCGACGACAGTGAGCTGGCCCGGACCGTTGCGCAGACCGCCCCGCGAGAGTTGGTGCCCACGCTGACCCAGATCGCCGGCGAGCGCAGCCGACATGCCCAGGCGCTGGCCGATGAGATCTCCCGCACTCTGGGCTCCCTGGTCCCCGCGACCCCGACGCCGACAACCTCCAGCACCGAGACCACCTCCTCCCCCACACCGCCGGTGACCCCGCCGTCGGTGGCCGACCTGTCCGACGCCCTGCGGACCGCCGCCACCCGCGCGGCCGACTACGCCGTCCGGGAATCCGGCTACCGCGCCGGCCTGCTGGGCTCGATCGCAGCGTCCTGCACCACCGCCTACACCGTGGCGCTACCACCGCGGAGGGCCGCACAGTGACCTCGCCAGAGCAGACTTCACCAGAACCGTCCTCGTCGGACCCCACCACACCGCAACGCCCCTCGGACCCGGCCGCCGCCGCTCTCTACGACGCGCTGGCCACCGAGCACGCGGCGATCTACGGCTACGGGATCGTCTCGGCGCACTCCACACCGGAGGACAACTGGCTGATCGCCCAGGCGATCGCCCGGCACCGGGCGCAGCGGGAGTCGCTGATCCCGATGTTGGACGCGCTGTCCGTGAAGCCACCACTGGCTGCCCCCGGTTACCAACTCCCGTCGGTGGTCAACGACCCGACAGAGGCAGCCCAACTGGCCTTGCAGATGGAAAACGACTCCGCCGTCGCGTGGCGCGCCGTGCTGGAGCAGTCCGCCGACGAAGCCGACCGGGCCTTCGCGGTCGACGCATTGACCCAGAGCGCGATCCTGATGGCCCGGTGGCAGAACATCCTGGGGGTCTTCCCGGCCACGGTGGCCTTCCCCGGCGGACCCGAGTAGCGCGCCGTCTCGCGACGCGGGCGAGCTACCGCCCGGAGACCGCCTCCGCGATTTCCGTCGCGGCCGAGTCGACCGGGACCTCACGGGTCTCACCGGTGAACCGGTTACGCAGCTCCACCACACCGTTGGCCCAACCACGGCCGACAACAACCACCCACGGCATGCCGAGCAGCTCGGCGTCCTTGAACTTCACCCCGGGCGATGCCTGCCGGTCGTCGAAGAGGACCTCCAGCCCGATCCGGTCGAGCGCCGCCGCCAGTTCGGTGGCCCCGGTCCGGGCGTCGGCATCCTTGTTGGCAATCACCAGGTGCAGGTCGAATGGCGCGATGGCGGCCGGCCAGCGCAGGCCCAGGGCGTCATGCTGTTGCTCGGCGATCACCGCCACCAGTCGGGAGACGCCGATGCCATAGGAGCCCATGGTCAGCCGCACCGGCTTGCCGTCCTCACCCAGCACGTCGGCGGTGAAGGCATCGGTGTACTTGCGGCCGAGTTGGAAGATGTGCCCGATCTCGATGCCCCGCGCCGAGACCAGCAGCCCCGCACCGTCCGGCGACGCATCACCGTCACGAACCTCGGCGGCCTCGATGGTGGCCTCGGCGGTGAAGTCGCGACCGGCGACCAATCCGACAACGTGCCTGTGGGGCGCGTCGGCGCCGGTGATCCACGCGCTGCCGTCCACGATCCGCGGATCGACAACAAAGCGAACACCGTTTTCCAGCAGCGCTTTTGGACCTACATAACCCTTGACCAGGAACGGGTGCTTGGCAAAGTCGGCGTCGTCGAGCAGGACATACTCGGCCGGCTCGAGCGCAGCCCCGAGGCGTTTGTCGTCGACCTCACGGTCACCGGGCACACCGACGGCCAGCAGTTCCCATTCGCCACCGGGTTGACGGGTCTTGAGCAGAACAACTTTCAAGGTGTCGGCGGCGGTGACCGTGCGGCCGGCGAACTGCGGCAGCTCGGCGCCGTTGGCCCAGTCCACCAGGGTGGCGATGGTCGGGGCATCAGGAGTGTCGTAGACAACTGCCTCGGCTTGTCCGTCGATCGGCAGCGACTCCGGGACGCGGGTGATGACGGCCTCGACATTGGCGGCGTAGCCGGACTCCAGGCAGCGGACGAAGGTGTCCTCGCCGACCTCACTCTCGGCCAGGAACTCCTCGGATGCGCTGCCTCCCATGGCGCCGGACACTGCCGAGACGATCACATACTGCACGTCGAGGCGGGCGAAGATCTTCTGATAGGCCTCACGGTGAGCGTTGTAGGCGTTCTTCAGTCCGTCATCGTCGACGTCGAACGAGTACGAGTCCTTCATCAGGAACTCACGCCCGCGCAGGATCCCGGCGCGCGGCCGGGCCTCATCGCGGTACTTGTTCTGGATCTGGAACAGGATGACCGGGAAGTCCTTGTAGGAGCTGTACTCCCCCTTGACCGTCAACGTGAACAGCTCTTCGTGCGTGGGGCCGAGCAGATAGTCGTTCTTGCGGCGGTCTTTGACCCGAAACAGATTGTCGCCGTACTCGGTCCAGCGGTTGGTGGCCTCATAGGGTGCGCGCGGCAGCAAGCCCGGGAACAGGATTTCCTGGCCGCCGATCTGTGTCATCTCCTCGCGGACCACCCGCTCGATATTGCGCAACACCCGCAATCCCAGTGGCAGCCAGCTGTACAGGCCCGGGCCGACGGGCCGGACGTAGCCCGCCCGGATCAGCAGCTTGTGGCTCGGGACCTCGGCGTCGGCAGGGTCGTCACGGAGGGTTCGCAGGAACAGCTCGGACATGCGGGTGATCACAGCGGGCCAGCCTAGCCGCTGGGCCGGCAAGCTCGGGGAACGACTCCGCCCACCAACGCCGATCCCGTCAGGGCTGTTTGTCGATCGGCGGTGGCTGCCACAGCTTTTGCAGGATCGCTTCCTTCGGTCCGTAGGTGCGCAACACCACCCAGAATGGTCCAGCCGGCGCGGGGAGCCAGTTGCCGGACTGCTCGCCACCGGGATCGTGAGCGGACAGATAGATGGTGGTGGAGCCGTCGGGGTTCTGCCGGAGTTCCGGGGTGTCACTGCCGAGGGAATACCTGTTGATCGGGTTGGACACCAGCCGTCGTTGCGGGATGTCGTACATGGTCAGCGACCAGAAGTACTTCACCGGGGGCTGCCCACCGGGCGGGAAGGTGAGTGTGTAACCGGCTTTGCTGCCGTCGAGAGCCTGCCCATCGCTGTCGGTGGGCAGGCTGTAGTAGACCGCTTGTTCGGCCACATTGCCGAACAGACCCAGATACGCCCCCAGCGCCCGGTCCACATAGTTGTTGCCCATTGTCGCCGGGTGGCCGAAGAGGATCGCCGAGTTCAGGTCTCCGGCTTCGCTGAGACGCTTCAACTCCGCTTGCCCGTCGGCGACTCCGGTCTGCAACGCCTCCTGGACCTCGCGGGAGGACCCTGCGCTGTTGAACGGGGCGTCGCGGGTGATGCCCAACTCGGCCAGTACGTCGAGCATCGCCGAGTCCGCCGAATTGTTGGTGGTGTGGGGCAGCAGCAGCGCCACGTAATCCCAGAATTTGGTGGTGGTTTCGGCGCCTTCGATCCACTCCGGCCACTCGATCGCCGGAGCCGGGTCCGGGGCCGCGGTGCCCAGGAAGCTGCTGAGCGACTCCAGGCGGTAGTTGTCCTGGATCGCCCGGACCTGAGCCATTCCGTCATCGGTGCTGAGCTTCTGGGTTCGAGTCATGGTGCCGAGAAAACTGCTCTCCCCCTTGATGACCCGAGAAACCCCTGGTGGCGGGGCAGCCGTGTCGTCAGGGGCGGCCAACATCACCGAGACACCGTCGTTGCCGTCCTCGAGCCCGCCGGGGCTGCCCAGGACAAATCCCCAGAGATCGTCCCATTGGCTGGCGTGGTAGCGGCCGGCCTCGATCGGCGGCACCGTCAGGACCCAGGGTTGTGAGCGCAGATCCACCCAGGCAAACGAGTACGGCGTGTCATTGTTGGGCGTGACGATGTCGGTGTCCTGCGGTGTCGACTCCCCCATGTGCAACCACCGACCGAACTCGCGGTCCCCCGCGATGGCCTGTCGGTACATCGCGCGGTAGTTCAGCACCAATGGGAAGGCGAAGAGGTAGGCGTCCTTGGCCTTCTCCCGCAAAGTGTCGATCGGTGAGCTGGCAGCATCCGGCAAAACCCGCACGTCGTCGGCGGCCTCCGAGTTGCGGACACCGCCGCACCCCGACACGGCCAGCAGACCGAGCGTCGCCACCAGAGTGACCAGAACTCGCACCGGATGCACAGGTCGCCGCATGATCGATTGCCCACTTACCATCGTGTTTGCCAGCAACATGCCCATGCAGTACAGAACGCCGCGCCGGATAACGATCTGCGGGACCTGTTGTCACCTGTAATCGATTGGAACAGTACATCATTAGCCAGCCCGGCTGGCGCCAACCCGGATTCCGCAACAGCAGCTCACCCGTTTCGGGTGAGGGGCCGAACTGAATTAGCTCAGCCGATGTGGGCCGGTGCGATCACCGACGGCACGGCGGAGTTATCCACAGGAGTTGTGCACAGGTGTGTAGAAATTACATCCATGTATTTCCCCGCCGCGCGGCACCCGTGCGCCTCGGCAGGGTGCACAGTTCACAGCGTACCGGCACACTTACCCCGAGGAATGTGGATTCAAACCAACCCGCGGATCCCGGCGCTGAGCTGGGCTCAGAGCTCGCCGGCGTCGATCGCGTCCTTGACTTCCTGCGCATGGGCCACCTGCTTGGCGGTGTACCCGATGAACAACGCGGCCGCACCCACCAGCACCGCGACGGCCGCCACCCACAACAACCCGTAGGTGTAGCCGGCGTCGAGCGCTCCGAGCTGCGCTTCGTTCATGTTCTTGACCGGGCCGGTGGTACCGCCCAGATACAGGGTGCGTGACGTGATCACAGCCTGGATGATCGCCAGTACCACCGGACCACCGAGGTTCTGCAACATCAGTGCGATCGCGGACACCGGCCCGATGCGGTCGAAGCCCACCCCGGCAATCGCCGAGACCGTCAGCGGCACCACGATCATGCCGATACCAAATCCTCCGACGGTGATCGGGAGAACCAGGTTCGGGAAGTACGGGATGTCACCGTGCAAGGTCGAGCCGTAGATCATGGCAGCCAGCACCATGACACCACCGCCGATCACCAGGATGCGCGGCGGGAACTTCGACACCAGGTGGGACGACAAGCCCAGACCGATACCGAGCGCGATCACGAACGGGATGAAGCCGATACCGGCCCGCAGCGCGCTGTAACCCATGATGTCCTGCACGTACAGACCGATCAGGACGGTCAAGGTGAACATGACACCGCCGGCCAGGAAGATCGCGGCGAAGGTCGCCACCCGGTTCCGGTCCCGGAACAGGTCGAACGGCACCACCGGGTTCTCCGCGGAACGTTCGACGACCACAAAGCCCAGGAACGCCACCACCGCAATGACTCCGGAAGCGATCGTCAGCGGCGCCGACCAACCGTTCTCGGGGCCTTGGGTGAAGCCGAACACCGCGGCGGTGCAGCCCAACGTCGCCAGCAGCGCGCCACCGGCATCGAGCTTCATCCGCTCTTTGTTCGTCTCCCGCAGCGCACGATGTGCCAGATAGATCATCAGGATTCCGATCGGGACGTTCACCAGGAACGCCAGCCGCCACGACACTTCTGTCAGGGCGCCGCCCACCACCAGGCCCATCACCGAACCGACACCGGTCATCGCGGCGAAGACGGCGGTGGCCGCGTTTCGGGCCGGCCCCTTCGGGAAGGTGGTGGCCACCAGCGCCAGACCGGTCGGCGAGGCGATGGCCGCACCCACACCCTGCAGCAGCCGGGCGACCACCAGAGTGCCTTCACTCCAGGCGATGCCACACAGGATCGAGGCGATGGTGAACAGGGCAACACCGACGATGAAGGTCCGCTTGCGGCCGATGGTGTCGCCGAGACGCCCACCCAGCAGCATCAGGCCGCCGAAGGTCAACACATACGCCGTGATCACCCAGCTGCGGCCGGCGTCGGACAAGCCCAGCTCATCCTGAATCTGCGGCAGCGCGACGATGGCGATGGTGCTGTCCATGGTGGCCAACAACTGCATGCCACCGATGGCGACAACTGCGGCGAAGAACCTCCGCGACGGCAGCCAGCTCGGGTACCTGCCGGCCGGCGGGCCCGATGCGTCCACCCGTGCCGGCAGCGCGCGGTCCGAACCGGCAGCGCGCGCTTCCGCGTGCGCCCGCTCGGCGTCGTTGAGAGCCGTCATGCCGAGCTACTCTACAGTAATATTAAGAGTTGTTTAAGCTCGGAACGGTCACAGAGCACCGCCCAGCGCCGCCCCGGCGGGGCTTCCCGCCGAGACCCCGACGACAGATCCGATCACGATGATCGCCGGCGGTCGGATCCCTTCCGCGCGAATCACGTCTGCGACATCGGCCAACGTCGCCGTCACCACCCGCTCCGCCGATGTGGTGCCGTGCTGAACCACCAGGACCGGCGTTTCTGCTGGTCGGCCGCCGTCGCGCAGCACCTTGGCAAACAATTCGATACGTTCGACGGCCATCAACAGCACGATGGTGCCCGATAGCGCCGCCAGCGCATCCCAGTTCACCAGCGAGTCGGGATGATCAGGTGCCAGGTGGCCGCTGACCACCACGAACTCGTGGTTGACCGCCCGGTGGGTGACGGGCACTCCGGCCGCCGCGGGCACCGCGATCGCACTGGTCACACCGGGAACCACTGTGACCGGTATCCCAGCGGCGGCGCAGGCCTGCACTTCCTCATAACCACGGGCGAAGACGAATGGGTCGCCACCCTTGAGGCGCACCACGAACTGGCCGGCCCGGGCGCGGTTGACGAGAACGTCGTTGATCGCTTCCTGAGCCATCGCGCGGCCATAGGGGATCTTGGCCGCATCGATCACCTCGACGTGCGGCGGCAGTTCGGCCAGCAGCTGCTGCGGCGCCAACCGGTCGGCAACCACCACATCTGCCTGCGCCAGCAGGCGTCGGCCCCGCACGGTGATCAGCTCGGGATCCCCCGGCCCACCACCGACCAAGGCCACCCGGCCCCGCAGATCGTTTGCCGTCTCCGCCAGCTCACTCCGGGCGGCGATCACACCGCTCTGCAACGCCTCATAGATCGCCGAGCGGATCGCCGCCGAACGGCGATGCTCGCCCCCGGCCAGCACCCCGATCGACAGCCCGGCGTGATCGAACGTCGCCGGAGTCACCGCGGTGCCGTCGCGGGCGATGTCGGCACGGACGCAGAAGATGTGGTGACGATCCGCCTCCGCGACCACTGCCGCATTGACGTCGGGATCGTCGGTGGCCGCGATGGCGTACCAGGCTCCATCGAGGTCACCGTCGCGGTAGTCGCGCAGCTGCAGGCTGATACCGGCCATCGCTTCGACGGCGGGGGTGGCCGATCGGGTGATGACATGGACATCGGCACCGCTGTCGACGAGTAGGCCCAGCCGGCGTTGCGCCACTGTCCCCCCGCCGACAACAACAACCTTCTTGCCGGCCAGGCGCAGCCCGACCAGGTAGGCGTTCTCGGTCACCCGGCGAGCTTAGTCTGGCCCGGCGGACACTTCCCGGGCCGACTCCTCACGCCTGATCCTCGGTACGGCTTCCCGGACGCAGCATCGGGACGTGCGGAATGCCGTCGTCGAGATATTCCTCACCGTCACGGACAAAACCCTGCGAGGCGTACATCTCGACGAGGTAGGTCTGAGCGTCGATCCGGCAACGGTAGTCACCCACCTCGGCGAGCGCGGCCTGCAGCAGTCGCGTGGTGTGGCCCTGCCCGCGTGCGGACTGCTTGGTGCACACCCGACCGATCCGGAAGGACTTCTCCCCGCCGGCGTGCTCCTCCATCAACCGCAGGATGCTGATCACCTCACCGTCATTCTCCAACCAGAAGTGGCGGGTCTCCGGCAGCAGGTCACGTCCATCGAGTTCCGGGTAGGCACAAGCCTGTTCGACGACAAAGACCTCAACACGCAGCTTCAGTAGCTCGTACAGTGTCGCTGCGCTGACGTCTTGGGCCCACTGCCGGCGCAGCGCCACTGTCATACCACTCCCGCGGGTTCTGGATCGTCGCGCTCGGCGCCGGACACCGATTTGTCGGCACCTGCGGCCAGCGCCGCAGCGGCCGCGTCGGCCCCCGATTCGAGTCCCAGGACCTTGGTGCCCCACGCCCACACCTCGGCGAACAGTTCGGGCTCGTGCGACAACTCGGTGCCCAGCGACGGGATCATCTCCCGCAGCCGCGGCTGCCATCCGGCGAAGCGCTCGCCGAAGCAGCGCTCCATCACATCGAGCATCGCGGGCACCGCGGTGGACGCCCCGGGCGAGGCCCCCAGCAGTCCGGCGATACTGCCGTCGGAGGCGGCCAGCACGGTGGTGCCGAACTCGAGGGTGCCGCCCTTGCCCTTGGCCGGCTTGATCACCTGGACCCGCTGTCCAGCCATGGACAGCTCCCAGTCGGAATCCACTGCGCTGGGGGCAAATTCACGCAGCGCATCCACCCGATCGGCCTCTGACAGCCGCAGTTGGCCGACCAGATACTTCACCAGCGACATCTGCGAGAGCCCCACCCCGAGCATGGAGCCCAGGTTGTCGGGCTTGACCGAGAAGGGCAGATCGGTGAAGTGGCCCTGCTTGAGGAACTTCGGCGACCATCCGGCAAACGGCCCGAACAGCAGCCACGGCTTGCCGTTGATGATCCGGGTGTCCAGGTGCGGCGCCGACATCGGCGGCGCGCCCAGCGGCGGGAAGCCGTACACCTTGGCCCGGTGACCGGCGGTGACCACCGGGTTGGCGGTCCGCAGGAACTGGCCGCCGACGGGAAAACCGCCGTATCCCTTGGCTTCCTTGATGCCCGACTTCTGCAGCAGTGGAAGTGCGTCGCCGCCGGCCCCGACAAAGATGAACTTGGTGTTGATGGTGCGGGTGACACCGGTGCGCCGGTTGGTCACCTTGACGTTCCAGGTTCCGTCGGACTGCTGGGACAGGTTGCGCACCTCGTGGCCGAACAGCGCGGTGGTGCCACTGCGCACGCCGTATCCGATGAGCTGCTTGGCCAGCGACCCGAAGTCGATGTCGGTGCCGTCGGTGGTCCAGTTCAGCGCGACCGGCTCGGCGAAGTCACGTTTGGCCGCCATGAACGGAAGCCGGCGGGCAAACTCGTCGGCGTCGTCGATGAACTCCGTGGTGGCGAACAGCGGATTGGAAGCCAGCGCGTCCCGGCGTCTGCGGAGGTAGTCGACCCGCTCGGCCCCTTCGACATAGCTGACGTGCGGCACCGGGTTCAGGAAGTTGCGGACGTCGGTGAGGATTCCGTTCTCGACGGCGTGGGCCCAGAACTGTCGCGACACCTGGAACTGCTCGTTGACGTGGACGGCCTTGGTGATGTCGATCGAGCCGTCCGGCTTCTCCGGGGTGTAGTTGAGCTCACACAATGCCGAGTGACCGGTACCGGCGTTGTTCCAGGGGTCACTGCTCTCGGCGGCAGCCCCGTCGAGACGCTCGATCAGCGTTATCGACCAGTTCGGCTCCACGATTCGCAGCAACGCACCCAGGGTGGCGCTCATGATTCCGGCGCCGACGAGTACAACGTCTGTCTTGGCTACTGAGGCGTCTGACACGATTACGTGGTCCTTCTAGTCGAATCGGTCGTCGTAGCGATGTCCTGAGCATCGGCGACACTGGTACCGCCAGATTATCCCGCCGCCAAATATCTCAACCCGGCGGTTCAGGTGATCTCTGTCGCCCCACACCGCGCGCCGACGTCCGCGGAGCCCACGCGGCTAAGGTGAAACCGTGACCGTATGGGTCCCCGACGTGCTCCCGGGCTATCTTCAGACCACCTTCGAGCTGGGCGCCGACCCCGACGGTGAGGGTGACCTGGCGGCAACGCTGGTCCGTGCCGCAGCGCCCCCGTCGTCACGACATGCGGTCCTGGCGGTGCACGGCTATACCGATTACTTCTTCAACACCGAACTCGCCGACCGGTTCGCCGACCGTGGCTTTGTGTTCTACGCACTCGACCTGCACAAGTGCGGCCGGTCGTGGCGCGAGGGGCAGACCCCGCACTTCACCACCGACCTGTCCCGCTACGACACCGAGCTCGAACGCGCCTTGGCCGTCATCGGCGCCGAAACCGACTCCGCGACGGTGTGTGTCTACGGGCATTCCGCCGGCGGCCTGGTGGTCACGCTGTGGCTGGACCGGCTGCATGAGCGCGGCGAGACCGCTGCCCGTGGCGTGGGTGGACTGGTGCTCAACAGCCCGTTCTTCGATCTGCACGGTCCGGCGATCCTGCGCACCCCGCCGACCGCGGCCGCCCTGATGGGCCTGGCCCGCATCCGGAAACACCAGGTGATCCGCAAACCGACACCCGGCGGGTACGGGACCTCACTGCATCGGGACTTCCACGGCGAATTCGAATACGACCTGACATGGAAACCCGTGGGTGGCTTCCCGGTGACCTTCGGCTGGATCAATGCAATCCGGCGTGGACACGCCCGGCTACATCGGGGGCTCGATGTGGGGGTCCCGAACCTGGTCCTACGCTCCGATCACAGCGTGCCCGAGGCGCGTGGGGCGCTCGACAGCACGGCGATCCAGACCGGAGACGCCGTTCTCGACGTCCGCCAGATCGCCCGCTGGGCCGGCTGCGTGGGCGGCACACACACCACCGTGGCCCCGATTGTCGACGCCAAACACGATGTGTTCCTGTCCCTTTCGGGTCCCCGCGAGAGCGCCTACCGGGAACTCGACCGCTGGCTGGATCACTATCTCGGCGTGTCGCGGGCCACCTCCACCACCCCTTCCGGACAGGATTGACCTCGTGGACCATTTCGACCTGACGATCATCGGCACCGGATCGGGTAACAGCATCCTCGACGAGCGCTACGACAGCAAGAAGGTGGCGCTGTGTGAACAGGGCACCTTCGGCGGCACCTGCCTCAACGTCGGCTGCATCCCGACAAAGATGTTTGTCTACGCCGCGGAAGTGGCTGCCGGCATTCGCGATTCATCCCGATTCGGGATCGACGCCCGGATCGACAAGGTCCGCTGGAGCGATATCGTCTCCCGGGTCTTCGGCCGGATCGACCCGATCGCGCTCGGTGGGGAGAGGTATCGACGCTCCTCCCCCAACGTGACGGTGTTCGACAGCCACACCAGGTTCGGTCCGACCCAACCGGATGGCCGCTATCTGCTGCGCACCGAGGGCGGTGACGAGTTCACCTCCGACCAGGTGGTGATCGCCGCCGGTGCCCGCGCGTCGGTCCCGGAGGCCATCTCCGAATGCGGAGTGCAGTACTACACCAGCGACACCGTGATGCGGATGTCCGAGCTGCCCGAGCACCTGATCATCGTCGGTGGCGGTTTTGTCGCCGCGGAGTTTGCGCACGTGTTCTCCGCTCTCGGCTCGCGGGTGACCGTGGTGATCCGCGGCTCCACCATGTTGACCCATTGCGACGACACCATCTGCGAACGGTTCACCGATATCGCCGCCAAGAAGTGGGAGATCCACAGCCGGCGAAATGTCGTCGGCAGCCGGCCATGTGACTCCGGTGTCGAGTTGGTGCTCGACAACGGCGCGGTCCTCGAGGCCGACGCGGTGCTGGTGGCCACCGGCCGGATACCCAACGGCGACCTGCTGTCGGCCGACCTGGCAGGTGTGGAGGTCGACGACAACGGCCTGGTCAAGGTCGACGAGTACCAGCGCACCACCGCGCGCGGCATCTTTTCCCTCGGCGACGTCAGCTCCCCCTTCCAGCTCAAACATGTGGCCAACCACGAGGCGCGGGTGGTGCGACACAATCTGCTCACCGACTGGGACGACACCGACGCCATGGCGGCCTCCGATCACCGGTTCGTACCCTCGGCGGTGTTCACCGATCCACAGATCGCGATGGTCGGACTCACCGAAAACGAGGCTCGCGCAGCTGGTTACACCGTTTCGACCAAAGTGCAGGACTTCGGCGACGTCGCTTATGGCTGGGCGATGGAAGACACCACGGGTATCGCAAAGATCATCGTCGAAGCCGACACCGGCAAGATCCTCGGCGCGCACATCATGGGCCACCAGGCGTCCTCGCTGATCCAGCCGTTGATCCAGGCGATGAGTTTTGGCCTCAACGGCCAAGACCTGGCCCGTGGCCAGTACTGGATCCATCCCGCGCTGCCCGAGGTGATCGAGAACGCGCTGCTGTCCCTGTGCGGCGAGCCGCCCTGGCCGCCGCCCAAACGGCACTGAATCCGCGGACCTCTTTCCCGCCGTCGGACTCCACGCTACTATTTGCGTATGAATGCAGATAATGGAGCTGCGGTCGAGCGATTGCCCGACGACCAGGCCGGCCTGGTCGTCGAGGTCTTCCGAATGCTCGCCGATTCCACCCGCATTCAGATCCTGTGGGCACTGACCCGAGGCGAGCGCTCCGTCAACGACCTCGCCGAACACGTCGGCAAGCCCGCACCGTCGGTATCCCAACACCTGGCCAAGCTGCGGATGGCACGGCTGGTCCGCACCCGCAGGGAAGGCACCCAGGTGATCTACCGCGTCGAAAACGATCACGTGCGCCAGCTCGTGGTCGACGCGGTGTTCAACGCCGAGCATGCCGGACCCGGTGTGCCCGGACACCACCGCCGCGATACCGACGTGCATCCCTTCCCGGGCCACAGCGCCTGAACCAGCAGAAAGGCAGCACCCCGATGTCGCAGCAACACACCCATTCCGAAGCACATGTGCACACCCATGACCACGACGACGTCACCCACAGCCACGCCCACACCGAGCATGACCACAGCCATGTCGAGCACGAGCACAGCCATAGCCACGGCACCGAGGAGCACTCCCACCGGCATGTGCACCAACAGGGGCTGGTCGAGGAGCACACCCACTCGCACACCTGATCAGTGGGCGGGGAGCTGGAACCCCCAGGGCAGCTCGAGCTGATGCCGTTGCAGCAGAGCCGAATCCGACAAGATCGAGTTCACCTCGCCGTCGGCAACCACCCGGCCGTCATCGATGACGACGGCTCGGTCACACAGCTGTGCGGCATACGGCAGATCGTGGGTGACCAGCAGCATCGTCGCGCCGACGGTCTGCAGTGTCTCGGCGAGCCGGCGGCGGGCAACGGGATCCAGATTGGCCGACGGCTCGTCGAGCACCAGCACATCCGGTTCGCAGGCCAGCACCGCGGCCAGCGCCGCACGACGACGCTGACCGCCGGACAGGTGGGCGGGGTTGCGCTGCGCCAGCTCGGCCATCCCGACCGTTGCCAGCGCCCGCTCCACCCGCTGCGCGAGCTCCGCACCGCGCACCCCGAAGTTCGCCGGACCGAAGGCGACATCCTGGGCCAGTGTCGGCATGAACAGTTGATCGTCGGGATCTTGGAACACCAGCCCGACCCGACGCCGGATATCATGTAATGTCTTGCGTGCCAGCATGATCCCGGATATCTCCACGGTGCCCGATGCGGCGGTGAGGACCCCGTTGAGATGCAGCATCAGCGTGGTCTTGCCCGCCCCGTTGGGGCCGAGCAGCGCCACCCGCTCACCGGCCGCGACCGATAGGTCCACACCGGCCAGCGCGGTGTGGCCGTCGGGATAGGTGTAGGTCACGCCGGTGACCCGGACCGCCGGCACACTCACCGCAGCAGCCATCCGCCGGCCGCCACCACTACTGCCGCAACGGCGGGCATCAATGCCAGCACCCATTGAGCCGGGGTTGGCCGGGGCACCGCGGCCACCCCGGCCAATTCCGGCATCCGGCCGTCGAAACCCCGGGACAGCATCGCCAGGTACACCCGCTCACCGCGGGAATACGACCGCAGGAACAACGCACCCACACCGGCGGCGATGGCACCGGCCTGATGCAGGGCGCGCGGCGAGTCACCGCGGGACAGTCGGGCCATCCGCATCCTGGCGATTTCTGCGGCAAGCAGGTCGATGTAGCGGATCATCAGCATCAGGATCGAACTCATCATGGCCGGCACCCCGAGCCGGCTCAACGCCACCGGCAATTCCCGCGCCGAGGTGGTCGCGGCCACCGTCAACGACGCGGCCACGCCCAGAGTGCCTTTGACAACAATCCCCCAGGCCGCCCAGAGACCGGCCACCGACAGTTGCAGGCCGGCGAACGTGATTCGATCGCCGCCTTCGGCAAACGGCAGCAGCACCGCCAACACCACAAACGGCGCCTCGATGAGCATCCGCGGCAGGATCCAGCGCAGTGGGATCCTGCCGATTCGCCACACCGTGCAGAGCAGCAACGCATAAACCGCGTAGGGCCAGAACGTCTCCCGCGGTGTGGCCACCACGGCCAGCACGAACAACACCAGTCCGGCCACTTTGGTCTCGGCGGGCAACCGGTGCAGCGGTGTATCGGCGTGCAGATACAGCGGGTGCGCGTGTCCGACCCCCATTTCTGTCAGTTCTCGGGGGTGCGGGAGCGGGCGATGAGCCAGAAGATGCCGCCGGCGATCGCCAGAGTCACGACAGCACCGATGATGCCGGCGATGCCACCGGTGTTGGCGCCGCCGGCGACGGCATAGTCCGCCAGCGGCGAACCCGCCATGGTGTGGTCGGTCGCGTGTTGTGCGATGCAAGAGCCGACGAGTTCCTCACCACCGTCGGTCTCGACCACGTCGCATCCCCGCAGAGTTGCCGAGTCCAGGCCATCGGGGCTGCCGCTGGCCAGGTAGGACACCGCGCCGGCGATCAGCAGTGTGACGATGGCAAAACCGAGCCAGAACAACCGGTTCCGCTTGACCGGGTCGGCGCCGGTGCGCGACTCCACCGTCATGCCGGCACCTCCTGGCGGTTGCGGCTGGTCCGTAGCAGGTACACCAGATCGGGACGTGCCCGGACCACTGTCATCACCGTGAGCGCGGTGATGACACCCTCCCCGATGCCGATGAGCAGATGGGTGCCGAACATGTAGCCGGCGACCGTGGGCAGCGAGGCCGCCGCGGGACCGCCGATGGCGTACTCGAGCACAAAACCCATTGCGGCACAGACTGTTCCGACCGTCGCCGCGGTGAATGCGATGGCCCCCAGCACCGGAACCGAACCCTCGTGGCGGCGCCGAAGCATCTTGTACAGCAGCGCGGCCGTGCCGTATCCGGCAGCAACACCGATCACCGCCATGTTGACGATGTTGGTGCCCAGCGCGGTGACCCCGCCGTCGGCGAACAGCAGTGACTGCACCACCAGCACGATCGCGATACACAGGGCACCGGTGAACGGGCCCACCAAGATGGCCGCCAACGCGCCACCGAGCAGGTGTCCGCTCACCCCGGGCAGGATCGGGAAGTTCACCATCTGCACCGCAAACACGAAAGCCGCCACCAGACCCGCCAGCGGTACCGTCCGCTCGTCGAGTTCGGCGCGGGCACGCCAGACGCACACCGCCAATGCCAGCACTGCGACCACACCGAAGGCCACCGAAACCGGGGCGTTGACGATGCCATCACTCATGTGCATGGCCTGATTGACGATTGTCATCGACCGAGGCTAAGCCCGCCCAGATCGCCTGTCTACCTGTTCAGATAAACGATCGAAGAAATCCCCCGCCCGGGGGATCTTCAGCCGTGCGCGGCACCGATCCAATGCAACAACTCGTGCACGGTGTGGTCCTGCAATTCGTAGGCGACCTGGCGGCCCACCCGGGTCGAGGTGACCCAGCCTTGCTGACGTAGCACCCGCAGAGCCTGCGACACCGCGTTCTCCGACCGCCCGAGCGCCGCAGCCAGATCCCCGACGCAGATGCCGGGCGCCCGGTGCAGCGCCAGCAGGATCTCCAGCCGGTTGGGGTCCGACAGCAGGTCGAAGCGCATCGTCCAGCCCGAGATGTCCACATCGGCAAGCGCCGACGACGCACGGTTCACCGATGTGTCATCACCCCGGGCTGCCATACCCCGAATCTAGTCCAGGAAGCCGTGCAGCAGGGCCGCTGACCCCGCGACATGCGCCCGCATCGCCGTCGCCGCCCGATCGCTGTCACCGGCCAGGATGGCGATCACGATGGCCTCGTGCTGTTCGTCGGAGTGCGCGATGTTGCGCTCCAGCAGTGGTATCTGATCGAGCAGCGCATTGAGCCGCATCCTGTTCTCGGCCACCAGCGGCACCAACGACGGAGTTCCCGCCGCCGCGGCGATCGCCAGATGCAGCCGCGAATCGAGGCGCCGGTAGTCCTCGAGCTTTGCACCGCGGACATCACCGAGCCGCGACCACAGCTCCTCACGTTCGGCCGCGGACAACGTCCGGCTCGCCGCCATCCGGGCCGCGCCGGCCTCCAGGATCTCCCGCAGGCGCAAGGCGTCGTCGATCTCGGCATGCCCCGCCCGTTCGCCGCCGCCGCTGTGCGCGGGGAGTTCGTCAGCCAGGAACGTCCCCCCGTACCGGCCCCGCCGAGACACCAGATAGCCGGCCTCGGCCAGCGACTTGATCGCCTCCCGAACGGTGTCGCGGCTGACTCCCAGGCGTGCCGCCAACTCACGTTCGGGGGGCAACGACTCCCCCGGCGCCAGCACACCCAGGCGGATCATTTGCAGCAGCCGACCAACGGTGTCCTCGAACGCGTTTCCCAGCCGAACCGGCCGCAGCAGGGCTGCGCCGGCCTCGGCGACCTGGGGGATGTCCGGATCGGCCGACACGGTCACTACAGCGGGGTCACGTACGCGGAGCTGATGCCACCGTCGACCAGGAACGTCGAACCGGTGATGAACGACGCGTCATCGGAGGCCAGGAAGGCAACGGCGGCCGCGAGTTCCTCGGGCTCGGCGAACCTGCCGACCGGGATGTGCACCAATCGCCGGGCGGCGCGCTCGGGGTCCTTGGCGAACAGTTCCTGCAGCAGCGGAGTGTTCACCGGCCCCGGGCACAGTGCGTTGACTCGGATGCCCTGCCGGGCGAACTGCACACCGAGCTCCCGCGACATCGCCAGCACGCCACCCTTGGAGGCGGTGTAGGAAATCTGCGAGGTCGCCGAACCCATCACCGCGACAAAGGACGCGGTGTTGATGATGGAGCCTTTTTGCTGCGGAACCATATGGCGCAGCGCGGCTTTGCAGCACAGATACACCGATTTGAGGTTGATGTCCTGCACCCGCTCCCACGCGTCGAGCTCGGTGTTCTCGATCAGGTCGTCCTCGGGCGGGCTGATCCCGGCGTTGTTGAAGGCGATGTCCACCGAACCGAACTTCTCGGCAGCGGTATCGAAGAGCGTGTCCACCGCCACCTTGTCCGCGACGTCCACCGGCACGAACAGACCGTCGAGTTCATCGGCGACGGCTTTGCCGGTGGCCGGGTCGATGTCACCGATCACGATGGTGGCGCCTTCGGCCCGCATCCGCTTGGCGGTGGCCAGACCGATGCCGCTGGCGCCGCCGGTGATGACGGCAACCTTGCCGGCCAGCCGCTGGGTCAGGTCTACCTTTGTTTCCACGGTTAGTTCTCTCCTGCTATCGCGATGAAGACGTTCTTGGTTTCGGTGAAATGCTCTGGCGCATCCGGACCCAACTCGCGACCGAGCCCGGATTGTTTGAAGCCGCCGAACGGCGTGTTGTAGCGCACGGACGAATGTGAGTTGACGCTGAGGTTACCGGCCTCCACGGCACGCGAGACCCGCAGCGCCCGCGACAGATTGTCGGTCCAGATGGATCCGGACAGTCCGTAGTCCGTGTCGTTGGCCAGGGCGATGGCGTCGGCTTCGTCGTCGAACGGCAGCACCGTCACCACGGGACCGAAGATCTCCTCGGTCACGGTCCGGTCGGTGCGCTCCGGGGTCAGCACGGTCGGGGGGAACCAGTAACCGGGGCCTGACGGCGCCGTCCCCCGGAAAGCCACCGGCGCGCCGTCGGGAACGTAGGAGGCCACCGACTGCCAGTGCTTCTTGGACACCAGGGGGCCCATCTCGGTCTCCCTGGCCGCCGGGTCACCGACGACGATGTTTTGCACCGCCGGTTCCAGCAGTTCCATGAACCGGTCGAAGACATTGCGCTGGACCAAGATCCGGCTCCGCGCGCAGCAGTCCTGGCCCGCATTGTCGAAAACCCCCGACGGTGCGGTGGCCGCGGCCCGTTCCAGATCGCAGTCGTCGAACACGATGTTGGCGCTTTTGCCGCCGAGCTCCAGCGTCACCCGTTTGACCTGCTTGGCGGCCCCGGCCATCACCTGGGTGCCCACCTCGGTGGAACCGGTGAAGACGATCTTGTGCACCGCCGGGTTGGTGACGAACCGTTCGCCGATCACCGACCCCTTGCCCGGCAGCACCTGGAACAGGTCCTCTGGCACACCGGCTTCGAGCGCCAACTCGCCCAACCGGATCGTGGTCAGCGGGGTCCACTCGGCGGGCTTGATCAACACCGCGTTGCCTGCCGCCAGCGCCGGAGCAAAACCCCACGACGCTATCGGCATCGGGAAATTCCACGGCGTGATGATTCCCACCACACCGATGGGCTCGTGAAAGGTGATGTTGATACCGCCGGCTACCGGAATCTGCTTGCCGGACAATCTTTCCGGGCTGGCCGCGTAGAACTGCAGCACATCGCGGACAGCTCCGGCCTCCCATTCGGCGGCGCCGATCGGGTGCCCGGAGTTGGCGACCTCGAGTGCAGCCAGCTCATCGACCGCGCCGTCAACGGCTGCCGCGAACGCACGCAACGTGGCGGCTTTCTCGGCGGGCGCGGTGGCAGCCCACTTGCGCTGGGCCACCTGCGCCCGTGCGACGGCGTCGTCGACGGCAGCGACGTCGAGCTGCTCGACCTCGCCCAGCGCCTGCTCGTTGGCAGGATTGATCAACGTCGACTGTGTCATGAAACCCTTTCCGTTGCATACTCTCTGGCTGCATTGACGACTCCGGCGAACAGCCGCAGGTCATCCAGGCGTTCCTCGGGATGCCACTGCACCGCCACCACCCAATCATTGGGATACTGCTGCGGATCGAGCTCGATAGCCTCGATCACCCCGTCGGCACCGTCCTGGGCACTGACAATCAGCCCGCGGCCCAGCTCCGCGATCGCCTGGTGGTGGTAGCACTGCGCGTCGGAGGATTCGCCGATCAGGGCTGCGACCCTGGTTCCGGGTACGGTGCGCACCGTCGAGGTGGTGAACACGGCGTTGCCCGCCTGGTGCCGGGTATGGCCGAGGAGCTCCGGCAGGTGCTGGTGCAGCGAGCCCCCCAGCGCCACGTTGAGCATCTGGGCGCCGCGGCAGATCCCCAGCACCGGCATGTTGCGCGCCAACGCTCCCCGCAGCAGGGCAAATTCCCAGGCGTCGCGGTCCAGCGCCGGCTGGTCGGTCGCCGGATGCGGGTTGTGCCCGTATGCGGCGGGATCCACATCCCGGCCGCCGGTGATGATCAACCCGTCCAGGCCGTCGAGCACCCGACCGGCGATCACCTCGTCGACCGGCTGCGGCGGCAGCAGGGTGGCGACCCCGCCGGCGCGGGTGACACCTTCTAGGTAGATGGCGGGCAGGAAACTGGCCAGCACGTCCCACACCCCCGTCTGCGCTTGCTGGAGGTAGGTGGTCAGGCCGAGAACCGGACTAGAGACGTTCGAAGCCACGCACACGCTCCCAATCAGTGACCGCAGAGTTGAAGGCCGCCAGTTCGACGCGCGCATTGTTCAGGTAGTGCTCCACCACGTCGTCGCCGAAGGCTTCCCGCGCAGTCGTCGAGTTCTCGAACAAGGCCGCGGCCTCGGCCAGCGTCGTCGGAAGGCGTTCCGCACCAGAAGTGTAGGCATTCCCGGCCACCGCATCGTCGAGCTCCAGCCCGGCGTCGATGCCGTGCAGGCCGCCGGCGATCAGAGCGGCCACGGCCAGGTACTGGTTGACGTCGCCTCCCGGCGCGCGGCACTCCATCCTCATCCCGTGCCCGTGCCCGACGACCCGCAGTGCGCAGGTGCGGTTGTCCAGCCCCCAGGCGATGGCTGTCGGCGCAAAACTGCCGTCGACAAACCGCTTGTAGGAGTTGATGTTCGGTGCGTAGAAGAGGGTCAGTTCACGCAGGGTTGCGAGTTGACCCGCGATGAAGCTGCGGAACATCTCCGACATGCCGAGCTCGGCGGAGTGATCGGCGAACACCGCACTGCCGTCGGCGCCCCGCAGGGAGATGTGGATGTGGCAGCTGTTGCCTTCGCGCTCATCATATTTCGCCATGAACGTCAGACTCTTGCCGTGCTGGTCGGCGATCTCTTTGGCGCCGTTCTTGTAGATGGTGTGGTTGTCACAGGTGACCAGCGCTTCGGCGTACCGGAACGCGATCTCCTGCTGACCGAGGTTGCACTCCCCCTTGACACCCTCGCAGTACATGCCCGCGCCCTCCATGCCCAGGCGGATATCGCGTAGCAGCGGCTCCATCCTGGTCGAGGCCAGCATCGCGTAGTCGATGTTGTAATCCGTGGCCGCGGTCAGGCCGCGGTAACCCGCCTTCCACGCCTCGCGGTAACCGTCATCGAAGACCATGAACTCGAGTTCGGTGCCGACAAAGGCCCCCAGGCCACGGTCGGAGAGGCGATCGAGTTGCTTGCGCAGAATGCTGCGGGGCGCCTGTAACACCGGCGTGCCGTCGGTCCAGGACAGATCGGCCATCACCAACGCCGACCCCGGCAGCCAGGGCAGTGGCCGCAGCGTGGTGAAGTCCGGCGTCATCACCATGTCGCCGTAACCGGTCTCCCAGCTGGAGATCGCGTAACCGTCGACGGTGTTGTTGTCGACGTCGACGGCCAGCAGGTAGTTGCAGCATTCGGCGCCGTGCGCAGCGACGTCCTCGACGAACAGCCGTGCCGACACCCGTTTGCCGGTCAAGCGACCCTGCATGTCGGTGAACGCGACGATCACGGTGTCGATGTCACCCGCGGCGATCAGTTCCTCGAGGTGCCGTTGTGTCAGTTTGCCCGTTCTCGATTTGTCAGCCACCCAAGCTCCCTCGTCGATCAGCGATCAAATTCAACCATTGGAGTACAAACACTGCCCAATTCGCCCGAACATTTCATCAAAATAGCCAAGCCAAAGGTCGGACACCAGACCAATAGCGCTCTATTCTGCCACTCAGTGAGATGTCGATCACAGGTCATGGGCGCGCACATCGGCATCCCACCTGTCCGGCTGTGTCGGGAAGGGAGTCGAAGCCGGCTGATGAGTCGAAACCGGCCGATGTAGTGCGACCCCGCCCACGATCGGACGAGGCCGCGATGTTTGTTTCACATTGATTCCGAGTAAGGAGGGCCACCGTGCCCGAGGGTCACGAACACCTCACCGATGACGAGAAACATCTCGCCAAACTGGGCTACGCCCAGGAACTGCAACGCTCGTGGTCGGGGTTCTCGAACTTCGCCATCTCGTTCTCGATCATCTCCATCCTCGCCGGTTGCTTCACGTCATTCGGGCTGGGCTGGAACAACGGCGGTCCGGCAGCCATCGCGTGGGGCTGGCCGATCGTGTCGATCTTCATCCTGATGATCGGCCTCTGCATGTCGGAGCTGGTCTCGGCGTACCCCACTTCCGGCGGCATCTATTGGTGGGCAGCGAAACTGGGCGGTCCGAAGGCGGGCTTCTACACCGGCTGGCTCAACCTCATCGGCCTGATCGCCATCCTGGCCTCGGTGGCCTACGGCAGCGCCACCTTCCTCGACCTGACCCTGAGCACCTTCAGCGCGTCATGGGCCGAAAGCTACAGCCTGACCCGTGTGTTCATCATGTTCGTGGTGATCCTGGCCCTGGTGGCCACCATCAACATCTTCTCGTCGCACCTCCTGGCGGTCATCAACAACATCTCGGTGTGGTGGCACGTGGTGGGCGCCATCGCGGTGGTGGGGATCCTCTGGCTCATCCCGGATCGGCACGCCAGCTTCTCCGAGGTGTTTGCCACCACCGTCAACAACACCGGCATGTTCGACGGTGAAAAAGGGTTCGGCTGGCTGCTGTTCGTGTTGCCGATCGCGGCGATCCTGACGCAGTACACGATCACCGGCTATGACGCGTCGGCACATCTGTCCGAAGAAACCCACAGCGCGGCCGACGCGGCGGCCAAGGGCATCTGGCGGTCCATCTTCTACTCGGCGATCGGCGGCTGGATCCTGCTTCTGACGTTCCTGTTCGCCGTCCAGAACGTCGATGACGTCACCGCCGGGGGCGGCCTCGTTCAGGTGATCTTCGCCCAGGCACTGGACTCGCAGTGGATGGGCGTCGTGCTGCTGATCTCCTCGGCGGGCCAGTTGTTCTGCACCACCGCCTGCCAGACCAGCGCGTCCCGCATGCTGTTCGCGTTCAGCCGCGATCGCGCCGTTCCCGGACACAGATTCTGGTCGAAGATCAACGCCAAGAGGGTGCCCGCCAACGCGGTGCTGGTCACCGCGACGCTGGCCGCCGTGATCACGCTGCCGGCGCTGGTCTCGGTGGACATCAACGGCGCACCGGCACCCATCGCGTTCTACGCGGTGGTCTCCATCGGTGTTGTCGGCCTGTATCTGTGCTTTGCCGTTCCGATCTACCTGCGTTGGCGCATGGGCGATTCGTTCGAGGTCGGCACCTGGAACCTGCGCGGCCATTACAAGTGGCTGGCGCCGGTGGCCCTGATCGAGATCGTGATCACCTCGATCATCGCGATGTTCCCGACGTCCCTCGGTGGGGTGCCGTGGGGTGGCAGCTTCGAGTGGAAGTTCGTGAACTACACGCCGCTGCTGGTCGGCGGGGTGCTCATCCTGCTGTTCGTCTACTGGCACGTGTCGGTGAAGCACTGGTTCACCGGCCCGATCAAACAGGTCGACGCCTCCGGCGAAGAACTCGAAGGAGTGTCCTGACCAGCAGCACCCCTGGATCAACTCTGAAAGGCCCGCCGAGAGGCCGGGCCCCGCGCCCCTCGTGTCGTCGACCGAGGGGCGCGGTCCTGCTGTGACCAGCGTCTCCTACCGAACGTGGCGTCGCGTGTTTGGCCCGTCGGCCAGTGGGTAACCCCCACCTTCGTCGCCGGCTGCCGTCGCGCGGCCACCGCAGAACCGAGAACCGCCGACACCACGAGGTAGGGTCGAACAGGTGTGTGGAGCCACCGGCGAGGTACGCCTCGACGGAAAAACCCCAGATATCAGTGCCGTCGCAGCGATGGCTGAAGTCATGGTCCCCCGCGGGCCGGACTCCTCAGGAGTGTGGTCGCAAGGCAGAGTCGCCCTCGGGCACCGGCGCCTGAAGATCATCGATCTCTCCGAGGCCGGCGCCCAGCCGATGGTCGATTCCGAGCTCGGGTTGACAGTCGCCTGGAACGGTTGCATCTACAACTATGAGGAACTGCGCACCGAGCTGACCGGCCACGGCTATCGGTTCTTCTCCCACAGCGACACCGAGGTGCTCCTCAAGGCCTACCACCGCTGGGGTGACCGCTTCGTCGACCACCTCAAGGGCATGTTCGCCTTTGCCATCGTCGAACGCGACAGCGGCCGGGTGCTGCTCGGACGGGACCGCCTCGGCATCAAACCGCTCTACCTCACCGAAGACGCCCATCGGGTCCGGTTCGCGTCGTCGCTGCCGGCACTGCTGGCCGGTGGCGGTGTGGACACCCGTATCGATCCGATCGCGCTGAATCACTATCTGAGCTTCCACTCGGTGGTGCCACCACCACTGACGATCCTGCGCGGCGTACGCAAGTTGCCCCCGGCGACGCTGCTGGCCATCGAGCCCGACGGCCGACGGGTCACCACCACCTACTGGGCACCGGATTTCTCGCGAGACGCCGAGCGCGCCACCTGGTCGGAGCAAGACTGGGAAGACGCGGTCCTGGAGTCGCTGCGGCTGGCCGTCAAACGCCGCCTGGTCGCCGACGTCCCGGTGGGTTGTCTGCTGTCGGGCGGGGTGGACTCCAGCCTGATCGTCGGGCTGCTCGCGGAGGCCGGACAGCATGGGCTGAAGACCTTTTCGATCGGCTTCGAAGCCGTCAACGGTGTCGCCGGTGACGAGTTCAAGTACTCCGACATCATCGCCGACCGGTTCGACACCGATCACCACCAGATCCGCATCGACACCGCGCGCATGCTGCCGGCGCTCGGTGACGCGATCGGCGCCATGAGTGAACCGATGGTCAGCCACGACTGCGTGGCCTTCTTCCTGCTCAGCCAGGAAGTCGCCAAACACGTCAAGGTGGTGCAGTCCGGCCAGGGCGCCGACGAGGTGTTCGCCGGGTATCACTGGTATCCCCCGATGGGTGAGCCCTCCGCGGCGTCGCTGCAGGGTTCGGTCGCCGCCTACCGCTCGGCATTTTTCGACCGCGACAGCGCGGGGGTCGCAGCCCTGGTCACCGCCGCTTTTGCTGCCGACGGCGATCCCAGCGGGGCATTTGTCACCGAGCATTTCGGCGCGGCGGGAGCGCAGACCGGCGTGGACCGCGCCCTGCGCCTGGACACCACCGTGATGCTTGTCGACGACCCGGTCAAGCGGGTCGACAACATGACCATGGCGTGGGGACTGGAAGGCCGGGTGCCGTTCCTGGACCACGAGCTGGTGGAACTGGCCGCCACCTGTCCACCCGGGCTGAAAACCGCCCACGGCGGCAAGGGTGTCCTCAAACAGGCTGCGCGCAAGGTCATTCCGGCCGATGTCATCGATCGCCCCAAGGGCTACTTCCCGGTGCCGGCACTCACCCACCTCGAGGGCCCCTACCTCGACATGGTGCGTGACGCCCTGTTTGCGCCGGCCGCCAAGGAGCGTGGCCTGTTCCGCCCGGAGGCCGTCGACCGGCTGTTGGCCGACCCGAACGGCAGACTGACACCGTTGCGCGGCAACGAGCTGTGGCAGATCGCGCTGCTGGAGCTCTGGCTGCAGCGCCACGGGATCAGCGGTCCGGCCGCATGAGCGGCATGGCGGGCAGCGAAGTGGGCTCGGACCCGACCGAAGAGATCACCCTCAGCCTGCACGAGGCGTCCCCGCAACACCTCGTCGATGCGATGGCCGACAACGTCGAGATCGAACTCGGTTGGGGTCGACTGATTTTCGGGCAGACCTTCGCCGATCCCGCGGAGCTGGCCGAGGCGCTGCGCCGTGAGGGGCATGGCCGGCGCGACATCTGCATCTACGCCCGAGAGTCGCATGTGCTGGTCGCGCTGGCACCACACGAGTTGTTCATCGATCCCAGCCACACCTACCGGCTGCGCTTCACCGACGACGATCCCGAGCCGCCGACTCCGCCGGTGGGTATCACGGTGCGGACGTTGCGCAGCGTCGCCGACGCCGACGCGATGAACCGGGTGTACGTGCGGTGCGGCATGGTGCCCGCGCCCACCGATCTGATCTGGGACAACCATCAGCACGCCGATGCCGTCGAGTACCTGGTCGCCGTGCGCGACGACGACGACACCGTGATCGGCACCGTGACCGGGGTCGACCACGAACTGTTGTTCTCCGACCCCGAACAGGGTTCCAGTCTGTGGACACTGGCCGTCGACCCCGCCGCCAGCCTGCCCGGAGTGGGACAAGCACTGACCCGCGCGCTGGCGGACATCTTCACCGGCCGCGGCCGCGCCTACATGGATCTGTCGGTCGCCCACGACAACAACGCGGCGATCGGCCTGTACGAGAAACTCGGCTTTCAGCGGGTTCCGGTGCTGGCGATCAAACGCAAGAACGCGATCAACGAACCACTGTTCACCCCGGTCCCGGAAACGGTTGACGACCTGAATCCGTACGCGCGCATCATCGCCGACGAGGCCATGCGGCGCGGGATCCATGTCGAGGTGCTCGACGCCGAGACCGGCGAGATGCGGCTGTCACATGGTGGGCGCAGTGTGGTGACGCGGGAGTCGTTGTCCGAGTACACCTCTGCCGTGGCGATGAGCCGCTGCGACGACAAGCGGTTGACCCGGCGGATCGTCGGCGAGGCGGGTGTCGTCGTACCCCGCGGCCGGCTGGCCACGTTCGACGAAGGCGACCACGAGTTCCTGGCCGAGGTCGGCGATGTTGTCGTGAAACCGACCCGGGGCGAGCAGGGTAAAGGCATCACCGTCGGGGTGTCGGGGCGTGACGAGCTCGACGCCGCGCTGGCCTGGGCCCGCGAGCAGCATCCCGAGGTGCTGATCGAAGCGCGTGCCGCCGGGGATGATCTGCGGCTTGTTGTCATCGACGGCAAGGTCGTCGCCGCCGCCATCCGCAAGCCCGCCGAGATCATCGGCACCGGCAAGCACACCATCGGCGAGCTCATCGAAACTCAGAGCCGGCGCCGCTCGGCGGCCACCGGGGGCGAGTCCCGCATTCCGATCGACGCGATCACCGAGTCGACAGTGGCCGAGGCCGGCCATTCGTTCGAAGATGTGCTGCCCGAGGGCGTGCGGTTACGGGTGCGCCGCACCGCGAACCTGCACCAGGGCGGCACGATTCACGACGTGACCTCCGATGTGCACCCGGAGCTGTGCCGGGTGGCGGTGACCGCGGCCGCCGCGATCGGCATCCCCGTCACCGGCATCGATCTGCTGGTCCCGGATGTGACCACCGAGGAGTACGTGTTCATCGAGGCCAATGAGCGCCCCGGACTGGCCAATCACGAGCCGCAGCCGACCGCGGCCGCCTTTGTCGACTTCTTGTTCCCGGGACAGCCGGGTCTGCCACAAGCCTGGAAACCCCAACTCGCGCCGGAGTGAGCGCCTTCGCGCAGCACACTCCCGGACTGGCGACCAGAAGCTACACAACTTCCATTGAGAACGAAATAGTGACAGCGGTCACAGAATGCTGTGAGTATGGGCACAAGTAACTGAGAGAAGGGAAGGTTGTGCGCATACCATCGGTCCTCCGGTGGGCCATCGGACTCATCTGTGTTGTTGTCCTGGTCGTCGCGGCCGGCATCGACGCCAATCGCAGCGGTTCCGGCGCCGATGCCCGCGCCAAGCTCACCCTGATCGCACCTGCCGCAGCGGGCGGCGGCTGGGATCTGGTCGCCCGCGAGTCCCAACAGGCACTCCGAACCGACGGGATCGTCAACAACGTCCGAGTCATCAACGTCCCCGGAGCCGGCGGCACCATCGGGCTGAGCCAGATGTCGCGGCTCACCGGCGATGCCACCACCATGATGGTCACCGGAACAGTGATGCTCGGCGGCATCATCCGTAACGACTCCCCGATCGACCTGTCCGACATGACACCGGTGGCGCGGCTCGCCGAAGACTTCGAAGTCATTGTGGTGCCTGCTGATTCGCCGTTCCAGACCATCGACGAGCTGATCACGGCGTGGCGTGCGGATCCCGCCGCGTTACCCATCGGCGGCGGCTCGGCCGGCGGCATCGACCACATGATCGCCGCTCAACTGGCTCGTGCCGCCGATATCGACCCGGGGTTGATCCGGTATGCGGCCTATGCCGGCGGCGGCGAACTCACCATCAATCTGCTCTCCACCGCCCCGGGCACCCCCGGCGTCGGCATCAGCGGATACAACGATTTCCGCGACATGCTCAGCGAGGGACGGCTGCGTCCCCTCATGGTGGTGGCCCCGCAGCGGTTGGACGGACTCGACGCCCCCACCGCCGAGGAGGTCGGCTACCCCACCGTCGACCTGGTGAACTGGCGTGGCTACATCGCCCCCGCCGGTCTGGACGCCGAACAACAGCAAGAGCTGATCGACATCGTCGCCGAGATGACCGAGACCGAACACTGGCGCAGCGCGGTCGAACGCAATCGCTGGCAGGAGGCATTCCTGTCCGGCGACGAATTCGGGGCCTTCCTCGAGGAGGAACAACAACGCGTGACAACCCTGCTGACCGAACTGGGGCTGGCATGACCACCACTGACCGAGACCTTGACACCGGATCCGGGGAACCGCCTGCACCGCAGCGGTTCTGGGCCGGCCGCAGCGCTCTGGTGATGCCGGGGTTCCTGATCCTGCTCGGCATCTTCCTCAGTTACGGGATCGCCACCATGGAGGTCGCCGACGACTCGGAAGTCTTTGGCCCGAAGGCTTTTCCCTCCATCACCGCCGGTCTGTGTTTTGTGGTGGCCGCGCTGCTGACGGTCAGCATCCTGCGCAATCCGGAGACGACGGATGACACGGGCGACGCGGGCAGCAACTGGCGGGCCACCACGATCACCGTCGGTTCATTTGTGGCCTTTGCGGTGCTTCTGGTGCCCGCCGGCTGGATCATCGCCGGCGCCGTCGTGTTCTGGGGAGTGACAATCGGTCTGGGCAGTACCCGGTACTTCCTCAATCTCCTGATCGGCCTGGCGGCCTCGTCGATCGTGCAACTGGTCTTCAGCGGGATGCTCGAACTGAACCTCCCTCCCGGAATCATGGGGCTCTTCTGATGGATTCGATAATCGGTCTGATCGGGGGGTTCGGCGCTGTCCTGACCCCCACCAACTTGATGTACGTGCTGATCGGCGCCGTGATCGGCACGGCCGTCGGAGTGCTGCCCGGTCTCGGTTCGGCCATGGCAGTGGCCCTGTTGCTGCCCATCACCTTCACCCTCGATCCGCTGGCGGCGCTGGTGATGTTCGCCGGGATCTACTTCGGCGGGCTCTTCGGTGACGCCATCGCCGGCATCCTGATGAACACGCCGGGCAATTCGACGGCCATCGCCGGTTCCATCGAGGGACATCGGATGGCACGGCGCGGTCGCGGCGCCCAAGCACTGGCGACCTCGGCGATGGGGGCGTTCATCGGCGGCATGATCGCCACCATCCTGGTCGTTTTCTTCGCCCCCAAGCTGGCCGACCTGGCCACCAGTTTCGGCCCCGGCGAGTACTTTGCACTGGCGGTGTTCGCCTTCATCGCCACCTCGGCGGTGGTCTCGGAATCGGCGATCAAGGGCATTGCGGCCCTGCTGATCGGTCTGGTGTTGGCCATGATCGGCACCGACGAGGTCAGCGGTTCCCAGCGCTTCACCTTCGGCAATGTCGCACTGCTCGACGGGGTGAGCATCGTGGTGATCACCGTGGCGATGCTCGCTGTCGGCGAGGTGATCTTCGTGGCGTCCCGGATCGGGCGCCCCGACGACCGCAGCTTCACTCCGACGATCGGGCGCCCGTTCCTGTCCCGTGCGGAGTACCGGGAGGCGCTGCCGGCCTGGTTGCGGGGCACCGGTTTCGGGGTTCCGTTCGGTGTCATCCCGGCCGGTGGCGCGGAGGTGCCGACGTTTTTGGCCTATGGGGCCGAGAAACGTCTGGACGCCCGCCGCACCGACCCGCAGTTCGGCAAGGGCGCCATCCGCGGGGTGGCCGCCCCCGAAGCCGCGGGCAATGCCACCGCGGGTACCGCCATGGGAGCGCTTCTGGCACTGGGCCTTCCGACGTCGGCGACCGCCGCCATGCTCCTTGCCGCGTTCCAGCAGTACGGCATCCAGCCCGGCCCGTTGTTGTTCAGCCGCAACGCCGAACTCGTCTGGGCGCTGCTGGCCAGCCTCATCATCGGCATGGTGGTGCTGCTGATCCTCAATCTTCCGTTTGCCCCGCTGTGGGCCAAGCTGCTGCTGATCCCGAAGGAGTATCTCTACGCGGGTATCGGGATGCTTGCCTGTTTCGGGGTGTACGCGGCCAGCGCGGCCATGGTGGACGTGATCTTCATGCTCGGCCTCGGTGTTGTCGGGTTCGTGATGCGCCGCTACGGCGTACCGATCGCACCGGTGCTCATCGCAGTGATCCTCGGGCCGCTGGCCGAGTCGTCACTGCGCGCGGCGATGAACAACTCCCAGAACAATCCGCTCACGCTGATCAGCACACCGATCACCATCACCCTGTACACGCTGCTGCTGGGCGTCATCGCCATCAGCGTCTACAACAAGTTGAGAATCCGGAAGGACGTGGATCGCTCCCAGAGCGACCTGAGGGTGTGATCTCCGACAAAAATTCAATCAGGCCGAACAACCGGCCCGGACAGCAATTCTGACGACAACCCCGGTGGCCCCTAGGGTGGGCGGGTGAGCAATGTCGAAGACTTCAGGGTGATCGAACGGGCGATCAACGACATGGACTTGTCGGAGCTCACCTCGGCGGTGCGCCCGATGCCGTCATCTCAGATCGTCGAGGTCCTGGGCCGCCTGGATTCGAAGCGGCGGGCGGTGCTCTACCGGTTGCTGTCCAAGGACCAGGCGCTGGAAGTCTTCGAAAATCTCGATCCCGCCCTGCAGAGCGATCTGGTGGGCGCCCTGCAAGAAGACGATGTGGCCGCGCTGTTCGCCGACCTCGACCCGGATGATCGGGTGGAGCTGCTCGACGAGCTGCCCGCCACCGTGGCGCGCCGGCTCATGCAGGCACTGCCACCCGGCGAACGGGATCTGACCGCCGTTGTCCTGGGTTACCCGCAGGGCTCGATCGGCCGGCGGATGAGCCCTGAGTTTGTTGCCGTCCGCCCCGATATGCCCAGTTCGGAGGCGTTGCGCCGGGTCCAGGCACATCTCGACGACGCCGAAACCGTCTACACGCTGCCGGTCACCGACAGCCAACGACGGCTGGTCGGCATCGTCAGCTTGCGGGACCTGATGAAAGCACCGGCGGAGACCACTGTCGGGGAGCTGATGCAGCGGCCGCACAGCGCCCGGGCCACCGACGACGCGGAAGAGTCGGCACGTCGCTGCGCCGACCTCAAACTCCTGGCCCTGCCCATCGGTGACAACGAGAACAGGCTGGTCGGCATCCTCACCGTCGATGATGCGCTGTCGATCCTCGAGGATGCCGACTCCGAGGACCAGGCCCGTATCGGTGGCGCCGAACCACTTCGCCGTCCCTACTTCAGCGCCCCCGTCTCGGATCTGGTCCGCTCCCGGGTGGTGTGGCTGCTGGTCCTGGCGGTCGGCGCCACCCTGACCGTCCAGGTTCTGGAGGTGTTCGAGGCCACCTTGGCGGAGGTGGTGACGCTGGCACTGTTCGTGCCGCTGTTGATCGGCACCGGCGGCAACACCGGCAACCAGGCCGCGACGACGGTGACCCGCGCGCTGGCACTCGGCGACGTCCTACCGCGTGACCTGGGCAAAGTGCTGTTCCGGGAGTTCCGGGTCGGCCTGTCCCTCGGGATCCTGCTCGGATCGTTGGCTTTTGTGGTGACCAGCCTGATCTACGGCATCGACATCGGTACCGTGATCGGGTTGACGTTCCTGAGCCTGTGCACGATGGCGGCCACCGTCGGCGGCGCGATGCCGCTGTTGGCCCGAGCCATCCGCGCCGACCCGGCCGTGTTCTCCAACCCGTTCATCTCGACGTTTGTCGATGCGACCGGCCTGCTGATCTACTTCGTGATCGCCAAGGCCGTGCTCGGGATCTGAGTGCCCGACCGCGGCTACCAGGTACTGGAGCGCAGCACGATCTCGGCGGCCAATTGTGCCGTCGATTCCTGGGCGTTGCGGCGGGTCAGCATGTCGACCAACCGGAATTCGCCGTACACATAACGCTGGCTGGCCCGCGCCGCTGTCCGCGCCGCCGACGAGCTGACCAGCGCGGTGGTGTTCATCTCGACCGCAGGGCAGTCCTCGTCCCGGATCACACCGGAGGCGTCGGGTGCGCGCGGATGGCCACGATCGATCACCACCAGACCGGTGAAACGGTCCAGCCGCGATGCGGCCAACTCCCAGGCCAGCTCGGCTCCGGCACGATCCCCCACCACCACAGCCCATTTCACGCCGACGACGTCGAGGACTCCGAGAGCGGACTTCGGGCTCAGCCTGGCGTCGTAGCCGAGGACCACCGTGCGAAGGTTGGCGGTGTGCAGGCGCTCGCACACCGCGTCGTAGGCCGCGGTCGCCTGCCCGGCAGCACCGAGGAGTACCACGACCGGACCCCGGTCAGGGCCGGAGATGTCCACTGGGATGGGGAAACCATCGACAGTCGGAATCATTGTCGCTGGCATTGCGCCACGCTACAGGGATTCCCGTCGGCGGCGGGCAGTTTCGCTGTGGTCGAAATTTCTCTCTGAGCGAATCAGCGTGATTCGATCCGCTCGGCCTGTTGGGCGACAACATCCAAGAAGGTCTGCGGCAAGGTGGCTTCGACACTGATATCGGGACTCGCCACGGGCAGGCTCAGTCCGTACATGGCCATCGGCCCGATATTGGCAAAAGCCATGTACATGCTGTTCTCGACGCCATTGAGATTCATGGTCTGCTGGTAGACGAGGACCCCGTCCTCGGCGGGCAGCTTGGTGGTGACCATCGGAATGCCGGGCGAGGCCGGGTCGAAGAAGGTCTTGAAGGTCTCGCAGCGGGCCGCCGTCTGCGCCAACGCCTCGAGATCCAGATTCCACGACAGCACCGTCATCACCATGCGGGCCCCGTCGTACCCGGCGCTGTACTGCACCGCGCTGCCGGGACCTCGTTCGGCGGACCCGGCGATGACGTTGGTCAGGCCGTCGGAGCAGCCGGGTGGCTTCGACAGCATCGCCGGCGGGCCGCCGGCACCATCGGGCTGACCGGGGCTGAAGGTGATCCGGTCATAGCGCACCCCCGGCGGGAAGTCCCCAGCGGTCAGCACCACCTTCTCCAGGGTCTCCCCTGGCCAGGTCGGCGAGCCCGGGATGACGGTGCTGCACGCCGACAGGACGGCGACAACCAGTCCGAGAGACGCCAGAACCGCGCTGCGGCGAGTCACCGCTCCCAGGTTACCGGTCAGGACGCCGAAGTCAGGATGTCTGCACCGTCTTGGGTGACCACCAGAGTGTGTTCGAACTGCGCCGTCCAGCGCTTGTCCTTGGTGGCCACGGTCCAGCCGTCCGGCCAGATCTCGTAGTCCAGTGAACCCAGGTTGATCATCGGTTCGATGGTGAACGTCATCCCCGGTTCCAGCACGGTGTCCACCGACGGCTGGTCATAGTGCAGCACCACCAGTCCGTTGTGGAAGGTCTCCCCGATACCGTGGCCGGTGAAATCTCGAACCACGTTGTACCCGAAGCGGTTTGCGTAGGACTCGATGACCCGCCCGACGATCGAGAGTTGACGGCCCGGTTTGACCGCCTTGATCGCCCGCATGGTCGCCTCCCGGGTGCGCTCCACGAGCAGCCGATGCTCCTCGGAGACATCGCCGGCCAGGAAGGTCGCATTGGTGTCACCGTGAACGCCGTCGAAGTACGCCGTGACATCGATGTTGACGATGTCACCGTCTTCGATGACCGTCGAATCCGGGATGCCGTGGCAGATGATCTCGTTGAGCGACGTGCAGCAGGACTTGGGAAAACCCTTGTAGCCGAGCGTCGACGGGTAGGCACCGTGGTCGAGCATGTATTCGTGCGCCACCCGGTCCAGATGATCGGTGGTGACCCCGGGAGCGACGGCATCGCCTGCTGCGGCGAGAGCGTCGGCGGCGATCCGTCCGGCCACCCGCATCTTCTCGATCACCTCGGGTGTCTGAACCCAGGGTTCGGACCCTTCCTTGACCGTGGATTTCCAGGCGTACTCGGGCCGCGGAATCGACTTGGGCACCGGCAGTGTCGGAGACACCTCACCGGAACGGAGCGCGGTGCGAACAGGCATCCCGCCAGCGTAGTCAACCTCCGGGGTCAGCGGTGCAGCCAGCCCTTTCGGGGCCCTCGGATGTCGACGCCACCACACACCACCCTGCCGGTGAGGATGACGTGCGGCGTGCCTTCCGCGGGTGCGTCCTTGCGGCGGTCGTGGGCGCTGCCGACGATCACCTCGACGTCGTCGATGGACGCGCTGGCCCCGTCGGGAAGCCGCAGGTCAAGGCTGCCCACCCGTAGATCGAGTTCGATGACAACGATCGGTCCGGCAAACTTGGCCCGGGTCAGGTCCAGATCCACCGATCCCATTCGGCGCACCAGCGCCAATCGGGTCGGCACCGCCCACTCACCGTGGCGCTTCAGCGAGCCGAGCACCCCCCGGAGTTCCACCCGGTCGGCGGCCGAGGTGACGATGGCCCCGGGGCCCGGCAGGTCCCCGACCAGGACATCGAGCTCGGATTGCATCCTGGCGGCCGACACCTGCGCCGACCGCTCTTCGAACTCGCCGATATCGAGCAGCCCCAGCGCAACGGCGTTGTGCAGGCGCCTCAAGGTCCCGTTGCGGTCTGCGTCAGAGACGCGCATCGCGGCGGTGTGTTCGTCGAGTCCGGTCAATGGCAGTACTCCCACACCAAAACACGGTACCGCGCTTCAGGCCAGGTAGTCAGGCGGCAGACTGTCGAGCATCTGCTTGGTCATCCGCACCGCGTATTCGGAGCTGCCGCCTCCGACGATCAGCGAGGCGAATGCCATGTCGCCGCGGTAGCCGGCGAACCATGAATGGGAACCACCCTCGAATTCCGCCTCGCCTGTCTTGCCGTAGATCACACCTGTGCCGGCCAGGTCCTTGGCGGTGCCGTTGGTGACGACCAGTCGCATCATCGAGCGCAGCCCCTCGAGCAACTCCGGCCTGATCGGCCGCTGATCGCCGGTCACCGTGGTGTCGTGGCCGACGATCAGGTGCGGCACCGGCGTCGTCCCGGAAGCCACCGTGGCCGCCACCATCGCCATGCCGAACGGGCTGGCCAACACCTTGCCCTGACCGAACCCGTCCTCGATGCGCTCGGTGAGGTTCACGGTCGGAGGTACCGAGCCCGTGAAGGTGGTCAGACCTTCGATCTTGTAATCCTGGCCCAAGCCGTACTGGGCGGCCGCGACGGTGAGACCGTCGCGCGGCATCCGGCTGGCCAACTCGGCGAAGGTGGTGTTGCAGGAGCTGGCGAACGCCCGCGAGAGCGGCACCACCCCGAGGTCGAATCCGCCGTAGTTGGGCACCACGCGGTGGCCGATCTCCGCGACTCCCGGGCAGCCCAGCAGGGTGTTCGGGGACGCCATGTCACGGTCCATCGCGGCGCCGGCCGTCACGATCTTGAACGTGGATCCGGGTGGGTAGAGGCCGGTGGTGGCCACGGGTCCGTCGGCGTCGGCGGCGGCGTTCTGGGCGACGGCGAGGATCTCCCCGGTCGACGGTTTGACCACCACCAGCATTGCTTTGCGCCCCTGGCCGTTGACCGCGTTCTGGGCGGCGGTCTGCACGGCCCGGTCCAGCGTGATCGAGATCGAAGGTGCCGGGGACGGGGCCACCTCGTTGAAGACGTCGACGTCCGCACCGTTCTGGTTGACGCTGACCACCCGCCAGCCGGCGTCACCGTCGAGTTCGTCGATGACGGCGCGCTTGACCTCGTTGATGATGACCGGCGCGAACTGTGGATCGGTGGGCAGCAGGTCTGCCTGCGGTGTGATGGTCACGCCGGGGAGTTCGCCGAGCAGTGGCGCGACGCGGTCGTCGTCGTCCTTGCGCAGCGTGATCAGGCTCAGGGCCCCTGGGGTGGAGCTGGCCTGCTCGGCCAACCGTTGCGGGTCGATGGCGGGGATGAAGGGCCGCAGCACATCAGCGACCACCCGCGACGTGGACATCAGCTGGCGGCCGGCCTGGGCGGCATCGAGTTGGTAGTGGTAGAGATTGCCCGGCACCAACACATCGGTGCCCCCCAGTTCGTTCACCGAGGCGCGCCGCGGCGGGTCTGCGCGCAGCTGCAGGGACTGGTTCTCCCCCAGCTTGGGATGCAAACCCGTTGCTGCCCAACGGACTTCCCACTGCCCTTCATCTCGGACCATGTTGAGTTGGCCGTCGTAGGTCCAGGTGCGGTCTTTGGGCAGGTGCCAGGTGTAGCGGAAGTTCACGCTGCCGATGTCCTCGGTGAACTTCGCGCCGGTGACCTGTGCGTCGAGATGTCGGGCTTGCAGGCCGCTCCAGGCGGCGTTCAGCGCGCTGCGCGCTTCCTCGGGTTTGTCGGTGAACTGCGCCGCCGAGGAGGTGTCGCCGGTGGCCAGCGCCGCGAAGAACCGCTCAGCGGCGGGTCCGGGCCCGTCGGGGCGCGGCGTGCACGCCGACAGACCCACGGCGAGTCCGGCAACCGCCACCGTTGCCGTTACGCGAGTTACTAGTGATGCATTCGTGACCATTGGGGCTGATGTTAGAACCGTGCCGCGGGCCCGCCCGGTAGGCGCACCGGTGGATCTCACCAATCTCATGAATGGGTGCCGCAGACACGGCGGTGGCCGACGAGGTGTCAGTCGAGCAGCACCGTGGCGAAGGTGCCGACCTCGGTGAAGCCCACCTTCGCATAGGCGGCGCGGGCCACCGTGTTGTAGTCGTTCACATACAGGCTGGCCACCCGTCCGCCGGCCACCACCGCCGCCGCCAGCGCCGCCGTTCCCGCCGCACCCAGCCCCTGGCCGCGGCGCTCGGGATGCACCCACACACCCTGGATCTGACCGACCGCCGGCGACTGCGAACCGACCTCGGCTTTGAACACCACCTCGCCGCACTCGAACCGCGCCCACGCCCGGCCCGCCGCGATCAACCCGGCCACCCGCCGCCGGTACCCGCGACCGCCGTCGCCGGCCCGGGGGTCCACCCCCACCTCGCCGATGAACATGTCGATGGCCGCAACAAGATAGGCGTCGAGTTCGTCGATGCGCACCCGCCGCACCTCGGGGTCGACCGGGTACGCCGGGGCCGTCGCCATCGCCAGCAGCGGCTGCTGATCCCGCACGTCACGCGCTGGGCCCCAAGCACTTTCGAGTCGTCGCCACATCGGCAACACCAGCTCGGCCCGGCCCACCAACGACGAACAGCGGCGCGCCGAACTCATCGCCTTGTCCGCGAACGCGTGCATGTCGCTCTCGGAGCCACGCAGCGGGATCAGGTTGGCGCCGGCATAACACAGCGATTCCTCGGCCCGCCGGCGAGTCCAGAGTTCACCGCCGATGGCGCTCGGGTCGATCCCGTGGTCGGCGATCCGGGCCGCCACCATGCACGAGGCGACGGGATCGTCGTCGCACACCATGCTGACCGCGGCGGCATCGCGCACCACAGACACCCGCCGTTCGTCGACCAGACGAAACAGAGGTGGAGCCGACATCAGGACTCTTTCCGCGTCAGCGGCCCCCGGATAGCCGCATACCGCCTATCAGCTTACGGTCACGACGGGTGGACCGCTCAGACTTGCGTCCTCGCCCCGCTCTTCGGCGATTCGCAGCGCCTCTTCGATCAGCGTTTCGACGATCTGTGCCTCGGGCACGGTCTTGATGACCTCGCCGCGGACAAAGATCTGCCCCTTGCCGTTTCCGGAGGCCACCCCCAGATCGGCTTCGCGGGCCTCTCCGGGTCCGTTGACCACACACCCCATCACAGCTACCCGCAGCGGGATGTTCATCCCTTCCAGGCCGGCGGTGACCTCGTTGGCCAGGGTGTAGACGTCCACCTGGGCGCGGCCACACGACGGGCACGACACGATCTCCAGACCCCGGGGCCGCAGGTTCAGCGACTCCAGGATCTGATTGCCGACCTTGATCTCCTCGACCGGCGGCGCCGACAGCGACACCCGGATGGTGTCTCCGATGCCCTTGCTCAGCAGCGCGCCGAAGGCGACGGCGGACTTGATGGTGCCCTGGAACGCCGGGCCCGCCTCGGTGACGCCGAGGTGCAACGGGTAGTCGCACTGGGCGGCGAGCTGCTCGTAGGCGGCCACCATGATCACCGGGTCGTTGTGCTTGACGCTGATCTTGATATCGCCGAAGCCGTGCTCCTCGAACAGCGAGGCCTCCCACAGCGCCGACTCGACCAGCGCCTCGGGCGTGGCCTTGCCGTACTTCTTCAGCAGCCGCGGATCCAGTGAACCGGCGTTGACACCGATCCGGATCGGGATGCCCGCGGCCCCGGCAGCCTTGGCGACTTCCTTGACCCGGCCGTCGAACTCCTTGATGTTGCCCGGGTTCACGCGCACCGCGGCGCATCCGGCGTCGATGGCGGCGAAGATGTACTTGGGCTGGAAATGGATGTCGGCGATCACCGGGATGTTCGCCTTCTTGGCGATCGTGGCCAGTGCGTCGGCGTCCTCTTGCCGGGGGCAGGCCACGCGCACGATGTCACAGCCGGACGCCGTGAGCTCGGCGATCTGCTGCAGTGTCGAGTTGATGTCGTGGGTTTTTGTGGTGCACATCGACTGCACGGCGATCGGATGATCGCTTCCGATGCCGACATCGCCCACCATCATCTGGCGCGTCTTGCGCCGCGGTGACAGTGTGGGCGCTGGGGCCGCCGGCATACCCAGGCCGATCATGGTCATCAACTCTTCCTTCTCTAAGTACGACCGACTACTGGAACAGCCTGATCGGGTTGACCAGATCTGCAGTCACGGTCAGCAGCATGTAGCCCACCACCACCACCAAGACTACGTAGGTGGCGGGCATCAGCTTGAGGTAGTTGACGGGGGCGGCGGCCACTTTGCCGCGCGCCGTGCGGAGCATGTTCCGAATCTTCTCGTACAGCGCGATCGCGATGTGGCCGCCGTCGAACGGCAGCAGCGGAACCAAGTTGACCGCGCCGAGCACAAAGTTCAGCTGGGCCAGGAAGAACCAGAAGGCCACCCAGATACCGGCGTCGACGGTGTCCCCGCCGATGATCGAGGCGCCGACCACACTGATCGGGGTCTCCGGATCGCGTTCACCGCCGCCGATGGCGTCGACCAGGGCACCGACCTTGGTGGGGATCTTTGCCAGCGCCTTGCCGAGTTCGACGGCCAGGTCGCCGGTGAAGGCGAAGGTCGCCGGAATCGCCGACAGCGGGTTGTGCTGAGTGGGCCCGAAGTGCGCCGCGGCAACGCCGATGGCACCGACGTCGATGGTCTGCTCGGCACCGTCGGTGCCGGCGGTGATCCGCTGGGTCTGGGTCACGTCGACGACGGTGTCGAAGGTCCGGCCGTCACGTTCCACCTCGAAAACGGTGGGTGCGGCAAGGGCGCGGACCGCGGTCACCATCTCGTCGAAGTTGGCGACGGGAGTGTCACCGACCTTGATGATCGTGTCGCCCGCCTGGATCCCGGCCAGCGCAGCCGGCCCCTCACCGGCGCATTCTCCCAGTTCGCCGCGAGCCACTTCCGGTGCCACACAGGCGGTCTGCCCGACGATCGCGGCGGTGGGCGGGTTCAGGTTCGGCAGACCCCAGATGACGGCGATGGCGTAGATCAGCACCAGGCCGATGGCGAAGTTCATGCCCGGTCCGGCGAACAGGACGGCGACCCGCTTCCAGGTCTTCTGCCGGTACATCGCGTAGCGGCGGTCCTCCGGCGCCAACTCCTCGACCGAGGTCATCCCGGCGATATCGCAGAACCCGCCGAGGGGGATCGCCTTGATGCCGTACTCGGTTTGACCGAGCTTGTTCGGCCGGAACGTCGACCACAAGGTCGGCCCGAAGCCGACAAAATACCGGCGCACCTTCATACCGGTGGCCCGGGCCACCCACATGTGCCCACACTCGTGCAGCGCCACCGACACCACGATGGCCAGTGCAAACAGCACGATACCCAGCGCAAACATCATTTCGTGGTGAGGACCTTCCGTGAGCTGACCCGATCGATGTGCGCACGTGCCGTTCGCTTTGCCCAGCTCTGCGCGTCGAGTATCTCGTCCACGGTAGCCGGTTGCGCGGCCCATTGACCGGCAGCGTGCACCACCTCACCGACCGTCGCCACGATCGAGGGGAAGGAAATGCGGCCGGCGAGAAAGGCCTCGGCGGCCTCTTCGTTGGCGGCGTTGAAGACCGCCGTCATGCTGCCGCCCACTGTCCCGGCGTGCCGGGCCAAGTCCACCGCCGGGAACACCGAGTTGTCGACGGGTTCGAATTCCCAGGTGGAGGCGGTGGTCCAGTCGCAGGCAGCAGCGGCCCCCGGAACCCGGGCCGGCCAGCCGAGTGCCAGCGCGATGGGCAGCTTCATGTCGGGCGGGCTGGCCTGCGCCAGCGTCGACCCGTCGCAGAAGGTGACCATCGAATGCACGATCGACTGCGGGTGGACCACCACTTCGATCCGGTCGTAGGGGACGCCGAAGAGCAGGTGGGTCTCGATGAGTTCGAGCCCCTTGTTGACCAGCGACGCCGAGTTCAGGGTGTTCATCGGCCCCATCGACCAGGTGGGATGAGCTCCGGCCTGCTCGGGGGTGACACGCTCGAGGTCCTCGGCCCGCCATCCCCGGAACGGCCCCCCGGACGCGGTGAGCACCAGGGATGCCACCTCGTCGGGGGTGCCGCCGCGCAGGCATTGCGCCAGCGCGGAATGCTCGGAGTCCACCGGCACCAGTTGGCCGGGTGCGGCGGACTTCAGCACCAACGGACCACCGGCCACCAACGACTCTTTGTTGGCCAGCGCCAATCGGGCGCCACTGTGCAGGGCGGCCAGGGTGGGGCGCAGTCCCAGCGCGCCGACGAGGGCGTTGAGCACCACGTCGACGCCGGTGGTCTCGGCGACGGATTCCACGATCTGGGTGGCAGCCTCCGGCCCGGTGAATCGCACCTGGGCACCGAGCGACTCCACCCGCTGGGCGGCCACCGGATCGGCCACGGCGATGTTGGTCACACCGGTCTGGGCGGCCTGCTGCGCCAGTAGCTCGGGGTTGCCGCCGGCGGCGGCCAGGCCCACGACTTCGAATCGATCAGGGTTGGCGGCGATGACCTCGAGCGCCTGGGTGCCGATGGAACCGGTGCTGCCGAGGATCAGAACCCGCTGGCGGTTGGTGACCACTGCACCATTGTGCCGCGCCGGTGCAAGCCGCACTCCCGGCGGTGCCGACAGCGGCAAAATATGACACAACCGTGACATAACCGCTCCGGTGCCGTCCCCGGCCCCGCCGACTCCGAATGCCTGGTGTCACTCCTCTGACGCTTCACCAGAGACGCTTCACCAGACAAAGGAGTCATGCGCCATGAAACCGGTTCACCGCAGAGTCGTCACCGCGGGCGTTGCCGCGATCGCAGTCCTGGGCCTGTCGGCCTGTTCGAATGACAGCTCGAGCACCGACACCAGCGCCGCCACCTCCGTCGAGATGACCACCATGCCATCCGCCACCTCGGTTGCGCCCACCACCAGCAGCGCGATGGCCGAAGCGGGCACCGATCTGATCGGGACCGGTTGCGCCGCCTACGCCGAGCAGGTTCCCACCGGGCCCGGTTCGGTGATGGGAATGGCACAGGATCCGGTCACGGTGGCCGCCTCGAACAACCCGATGCTGAAGACCCTGACCCAGGCGTTGTCGGGTCAGCTCAATCCGGACGTCAATCTGGTCGACACCCTCAACGGCGGCGAGTTCACCGTGTTCGCGCCCACCGATGACGCCTTCGCCAAAATCGACCCGGCCACCCTCGAGCAGCTCAAGACCGATTCCGCTCTGCTGACCTCGATCCTGACTTATCACGTGGTACCCGGACAGGCCGGCCCCGCTCAAGTGGCCGGTGAGCACGCGACCGTGCAGGGCGCACCGCTGACCGTCACCGGCGAAGGTGACGCGCTCAAGGTCAACGATGCCGGATTGGTGTGCGGCGGCGTCCGAACCGCCAACGCGACGGTCTACATGATCGACACCGTGTTGATGCCGCCGGCCAGCTGACGGCTCCCCCAGACAAGCAAGGCAGCCCGAACCCCCGACCGGGCTGCCTTGCCGTTTTTTGTTGAAGCGGAACCGACCCTCTAGATGGTGCGCACCGTCCCGCCGTCGACCACACAGGTCCGCCCCGACGATCGACGAGGCGGCATCCGGCTCTGGATCGATCCGATGTGCACCACCACCCGCCGCCGCGGCACAACACCTCGACAACCGCCGCACCCGCCCCCTGGGTGCCACCGGTCACGACCGCGCGCCGGCCTGTCATGGGCCGGGCCATCGTTCGCCTGCCCGGAAAACCAGCCAGCACAGATCGGTCTGCCACTGGGTGGAATCAGTTGTGTCCCAGTAGAAGCGGCATGCTGGACGGTCATCGCAGCATTCTGTCAGGGCGGCGGCGCCCGGGCCCGACATCCGGCGTCACGGTAAGTCTCCGGCCGGTGGTTTCCGCCGCCGCGAAATCGGGCAGCATCTCAGGCATGACACGGCTGATGTGGTTTCGGAGAGACCTGCGGCTCGACGATCTGCCGGCCCTGCTCGACGCGGCCTGCGATGGCGCCGAGGTGCTGGCCTGCTACGTCCTCGATCCACGGCTGACCGGGTCCGCGGGTTCTCGCCGGGTGCAGTTCCTCTACGACTCGCTGCGGGAGTTACGGGACGCCCTCGACGGCCGCCTGATGATCACCCGGGGCCGCCCCGAGTCACGGATCCCGGCACTGGCCAAAGCCGTCGAGGCCACCTCGGTGCATGTCTCGGCAGAATTCACCCCGTTCGGGCGGGCCCGTGACACGGCCGTGGCGGATGCTCTGGGAGACATCCCGCTCGAAGCATCCGGCTCGGCATACCTGGTGAGCCCCGGCCGGGTCACCAAGGACGACGGCAGCCCCTACAAGGTGTTCACGCCCTACTTCCGCCGGTGGAAAGACCACGGCTGGCGGGCCCCGGCCAGGACCGGCGCCGACTCGGCCCGCTGGGTCGACCCCGCCGAGGTCGCCGGCGCCAACCTCGACATCCCCGACCCGGGCACCGAGTTGCCGTACGCGGCCGGCGAGAAAGCCGCCCTCCGCCGGTGGCGGCAATTTGTCGATCAGCACCTCGACGACTACGCCGACGACCGCGACCGGCCCGACCTGGACACCACCAGCAGGATGTCGGCCTACCTGCATTTCGGCAACATCCACCCGCGAACCCTGGCCGCCGATCTGGGCAGCAACGCCGCAGGCCCGGCGGCCTATCTGCGGGAGCTGGCGTTCCGCGATTTCTACGCCTCCGTCCTGGCGGAGTGGCCGCGCAGCGCCTGGTGGAACTTCAACAAGGATTTCGACGCCATCCAGGTCGACGACAACTCGGCCGCCGAGCACAGCTTCGCCGTGTGGAAGGAGGGCCGCACCGGCTTCCCGATCGTCGACGCCGGGATGCGGCAGCTGCGCGAGACCGGCTTCATGCACAACCGGGTACGCATGATCACCGCCTCGTTCCTGGTCAAAGACCTGCACCTGCCATGGCAGTGGGGCGCGCGGTGGTTCTTGGACCAACTGCTCGACGGCGATATCGCCAGCAACCAGCACGGTTGGCAATGGGCGGCCGGGTCGGGCACCGACGCCGCACCCTATTTCCGGGTGTTCAACCCCGACACCCAGGGCAAGAAATTCGACCCCGACGGCACCTACGTCCGGCGCTGGGTTCCCGAACACGGAACCGCCGACTATCCGGCGCCGATGGTCGACCACGGCACCGAGCGGGCCGAGGCGCTGCGCCGTTACAACGCGGTGCGCTGAGCGGGCTGGCAGGCGTATGCCAGAATGGCGGCAGGATTTCCGGCCCGATCGTCATAAGGAGCTCAGCAGTGGTCAGCACCGAGGTAGAGCGCTACAACGATGTCGACCCCGCCGATGTGCCTTCCGCGCAGTGGGGCTGGAGCAAGATCAACCACCGCACCTGGCACATCTGGGGCTTCCTCGGAATCGTCTTCCTGCTGCTCATGATGCACGGCAACCACCAGGGCCATGTCGAGGACTACTTCCTCATCGGCTTTGCCGTCGCCGGCCTGTTCTTCCTGGTCCGCGACATGTGGGGCCGCCGCCGCGGCTGGCTGCGGTAAGTCCCGGCGCTCCTAGCGCTCGCGGCGGCACTATCGGCGCGGCACTCTTGGCGGCGGCACTCTCGGCGACACTGAAGCAACGCCGCCGAGCTTGAAACCAGGGCGGGATTTCACACCACAACCCGCCACAGACTCAAGCTCGATCAGCTAGCTCAGGACCCCTCGGCCGCCAGCTGTCCGCACGCGGCGGCAATCTCCCGGCCGCGCGTATCCCGCACCGTGCAAGACACGCCTTTGGCCCGCACCCGTCGCACGAACTCCCGCTCCACCGGCTTCGGGCTCGCATCCCACTCACTGCCCGGCGTCGGATTCAGCGGAATCAGGTTCACATGCACCAGCGGCCCGAAAACGGCGTGCAGCTTCTTGCCCAACAGGTCGGCCCGCCAGGGCTGATCGTTGACGTCGCGGATCAGGGCGTACTCCACCGAGACCCGGCGGCCGCTGCTGTCCGCGTAATACCGCGCGGCATCCAGCACTTCATCGATGTTCCAGCGGTTGTTGACCGGCACCAGGGTGTCGCGCAGCTCATCGTCAGGGGTGTGCAGCGACAACGCCAGCGTCACCCCCAGCTTCTCGTCGGCGAGCTTCCGGATGGCCGGTGCCAGCCCGACCGTCGACACCGTGACCGAGCGGGCCGAGATCCCGAACCCGTGCGGCGCCGGTTCGATGATGCGGCGCACTGTCGTCAGCACCCGGTTGTAGTTGGCCAGCGGCTCCCCCATGCCCATGAACACGACATTGGACAGTCGGCCGCCGAATTCGTCGCGCACCGCAGCGCCCGCGGCCCGGACCTGCTCGATGATCTCCCCGGCCGACAGGTTGCGCATCAGCCCACCCTGACCGGTGGCGCAGAATGGGCAAGCCATGCCGCAGCCGGCCTGCGACGAGATACACACGGTGTTGCGGTCCGGGTAGCGCATCAGCACCGACTCGAACGTGGTGCCGTCGACGGCCCGCCACAGCGTCTTGCGGGTCTCCCCGGCATCGCACTGGATCTGCTTGGCGACGGTCAGCAACTGGGGGAACAGCGCCTCGGCGATCTGGGAGCGCACTCCGGCGGGCAGGTCGGTCATCTGTTCCGGATCGGCGATGAGCCGACCGAAGTACTGCGATGCCAACTGTTTGGCGCGGAACGCCGGTAACCCCAGTTCAGCGACCGCGGCACTGCGGGCCGTCTCATCGAGATCGGCAAAATGGCGCGGGGGTAGGGCCCGTCGCGGCGCCTCGAACACCAACTCTTGCTTCATAGCGGTGTCCAGTATCCGCTAATAGCGCTCCGAACCCGAATTGACGGGTCTAGGCGAGGATGGCGAGCACGATCCAGGTGGCCACCGCCGACGGCAGGATCGAGTCGACGCGGTCCATGATGCCGCCGTGGCCGGGAAGCAATGAGCTCATGTCCTTGATGCCGAGATCGCGCTTGACCTGCGATTCCACCAGGTCTCCGAGGGTTCCGGTGATCACCAGGAAGATGCCCAGCGGGATGCCCACCCAGGCGGGCTGCTCGAGCAGGAACACCACCGCAAGGACCGCGGCCGCCGTCCCGAAGACCAGCGAGCCGGCGAAGCCTTCCCACGACTTCTTCGGGCTGATGGCCGGCACCATGGGGTGTTTCCCGAACAGCACCCCGGCGGTGTAGCCACCGATATCGGAGAACACCACCGCCAACAGCATGCAGAGCACCCGGGCCCAGCCGTCGTCGGGATAGATCAGCAGCACACCGAACGCACCGAACAGCGGGATCCACGCGGCCAGGAAGACCGTCACGGACACGTCCCGCAGATAGTTCGACGGGGCGGCTTTGAGGCCGTGTGCCAGCAGTCGCCAGATGAGGCAGACCAGCACCGTGCCGCCGAACCCGCCGAGCGCGCCGGCAGCGCCGAAGGGCCAGGTCAGCCAGATCATGGCCTGGCCGCCGGCCAGCAACGGCACGATCGGGATGACAAACCCGCCGTCACGCAGGCGGGCAACAACTTCGTGGGTGGCGACGGCCATCGCAACCGCGACGACACCTATCCACACATACGGTGCGAACAGCAGGATCGCGATGAGGCCGAAACCCAGAAATGAGCCGACCGCAATTGCCGCGGGCAAGTTGCGCCCTGCGCGAGAGGTCTTGGGCGCCGGCTCGCTGCCAGTGTCGGTATTCGCCACGGGGGTGCTCACTGGAAGCCGTCAGACTTCCAGCAACTCACCTTCCTTGTGCTTCACCAGATCGTCGATCTGGCTGATGTACTGCTGGGTGGTCTTGTCGATTTCCTTCTCGGCACGGGTGACGTCATCTTCGCCCGCTTCGCCGTCCTTCTTGATGCGGCCGAGCTCTTCCATCGTCTTACGACGGATGTTGCGGACGGACACCTTGGCGTCCTCGCCTTTGCCCTTGGCCTGCTTCACCAGCTCGCGGCGGCGCTCCTCGGTGAGCTGCGGAATGGCGATGCGGATGACGGCACCGTCGTTGCCGGGGTTGACTCCGAGGTCGGAGTTACGGATCGCGTCCTCGATGTGCTTCAACTGCGACGCCTCGTAGGGCTTGATGACCACCAGGCGCGGTTCGGGCACGTTGATGCTCGACAGCTGGGTGATGGGTGTCATCGATCCGTAGTAGTCGATGTTGATACGAGAGAACATGCCCGGATTGGCGCGTCCGGTCCGGATCGCTGCCAAATCGTCGCGGGCCACGGCCACGGCCTTGTCCATCTTCTCTTCGGCATCGAAGAGTGCCTCGTCGATCACGGTCATTCTCTCCCGTCGTTCACGCTCGCCCCGGGGCGTGGTGTCACTGCATCGCTTGCCCTTGACGGTTACGTCAAGTGGTGACCAGTGTCCCGATCTTCTCACCTGCGACGGCCCTGGCGATATTTCCATCGGTCAGCAGATTGAAAACAAGGATCGGCATGCCATTGTCCATGCACAAACTGAACGCGGTGGCATCGGCCACCTTGAGGCCGCGGTCGATCACCTCTCGGTGGGTGACGGCGGTCAGCAGTTCGGCTTCGGGATTGGTCCGCGGGTCGTCGGTGTACACGCCGTCGACCGCCTTGGCCATCAAGACCACATCGGCACCGATCTCCAGGGCCCGCTGTGCGGCGGTGGTGTCGGTGGAGAAGTAGGGCAGCCCCATCCCGGCACCGAAGATCACCACCCGGCCCTTCTCCAGGTGCCGCCGGGCCCGCAGCGGAAGGTACGGCTCGGCGACCTGCCCCATGGTGATCGCGGTCTGTACCCGGGTGTCGATACCTTCCTTCTGCAGGAAGTCTTGCAGCGCAAGACTGTTCATCACGGTGCCGAGCATGCCCATGTAATCCGAACGGGTGCGTTCCATACCGCGCTGCTGTAACTGCGCGCCGCGGAAGAAGTTGCCGCCGCCGATGACCACGGCCATCTGCACACCGTCGCGGACGACCTCGGCGATCTGACGCGCGACCAGGGCGACGACATCGGGATCGAGCCCGACCTGCCCGCCGCCGAACATCTCGCCACCGAGCTTGAGCAGCACCCGAGAGTAGCCAGTCATCAGCCTCCCCCATCAGTTTTTCAGCGTGTTCCGGGCATACGAGTGCCATCCGGGCATTACCCAGGACGGCCGGAACCTATCCTGCCTCATGACTTCGGCGCGGAGTCAGCACGGGGCGATAGTCGTGGAATGCCGCGCCGAAATCGGCGCCACGCTTCCGATGCGCATCGGCACCGAATCCGGCGGCCGGGTGTCCGACGCACCTCCGGCATCACGCTTTCGGCGATTCCAGCAGGTCGTCGGGGCGATCCGCTAGTACTCTTCATCTGATCAGATGAACAGATGAGCGGAGTGGGTGCCGATGACCTGGCAGATGAGAGTGCGCACACACCTTGGCCTCACCATGACGATCGCCACATCGATCGCCGTGGCCGGCTGCTCTCAACCGTCGTCGGCGCCGGGATCGCCGGATCAGATCGTGCTCGCCGAAGCTGCGGAACTCGGCGGGTACAACCCGCTGGCCGGTTACGGAGAACTCGGGGTGTCGCCGCTCTACGAGGGGCTGTTGCGCCCGCAGGCGGAGTCCGATGCCGCCATCCCCGATCTGGTGCCCGCCTTGGCCGCCACGGTGCCCGAACGACTCGCTCCGCAGCGGTGGCACCTGACATTGCGCGAAGGTGTCACCTTCTCCGACGGCAGTGCCTTCGACTCGGCCGACGTGGTGGCAACCTACGCCGCGTTGACAAACCCCACCGTCGCATCCGACATCGCCACCAACATCGGCCCCATCACCGCCGTGACCGCCGACGGCCCCCTGGCGGTGATCGTTGATGTCGACACCGAAGCCGATCCCTCGCCGTACCTGTTGGTCGGCATCGTCCCGTCGGAAAAGGTCGAAGACGCACCAGCAGCCGACTGGGCGCTCAACACCGCACCGGTGGGCACCGGCCCCTACCAGTTGGACAGCCTGCGTCCCGATCAGGCAGTCCTGGTGGCACGCGACGACTACTGGGGAGTGCAACCCCAGGTGACGCGGGTGGTCTACACCCACACTCCGGACGACAACACCCGGGCGCAGCGGATCGCCACCGGCGAGGTCGACGGAGCCAACCTGCCACCCAAGCTCATCGATTCGGTACGCAGCGACACCGAAGGTGATGTGGTCACCACCGTGGCCGTCAAATCCGCCGACTGGCGCGGCGTGTCCTTCCCGGCCGGAATCCCGTTCACCGCGGACCCGCAGGCCCGGCTGGCCATGAACCTCGGCGTCGACCGCAACGCCATGATCCGTGACGTGCTGGACGGGCACGGCCGACCCGCGGACACCCCGATCGGTGAGGTCTACGGCGATGCCCACAACCCCGACGCCACCTTCGTCTTCGACCTGACCGAGGCAGGCACCGTGCTCGACCGCGCGGGCTGGCGACCGGGCCCGGACGGGATCCGCACCAAAGACGGCGCCACCGCCGAATTCGAACTCCTCTACAACGCCTCCGACACGCTGCGCCGCGACCTCGCCGTGGCCTTCGCCGCGGCGATGAAACCGCTTGGCATCCAGGTGAATCCCCGCGGCAGCAGCTGGGACGAGATCGACACCCGCTTCGAGACCTCTGCCGTGCTGCTCGGCGGCGGCTCGACGCCCTACAGCATCGACTCGCAAGTGTTCGACACCCTGCACACCAGGCTGCCCGACTCCTCGCCGTACGCCAACCCGGGCAACTTCACCGCCCCCGGACTCGATCAGCTACTCGAGCAAGCGCGCCAATCCGCCTCCGGCCCTGGCAAAGACGCCCTCTACCGGGACATCCAGACCAGCTACGTCGCGCAGCCGTCGAATGTGTTCCTGGCGTTCCTCGATCACACCTACGCCTACCGCGATCTGGGCTGGAAACAATCGGCGCCCATCCTGGAACCGCATGCACACGGTGTCGCATGGGGCCCGTGGTGGCATCTGAGCACGTGGACACGCTGAAAACCCCGGCGCCCGGCGGTGTGACCGCTGCCGATCCGGCACCGGCACCGGTCAACTGGCGCCGCAACCGCAGCCGCCCGGCTGCCAGGTTGCTCGTGATCCGTTCTGCCATCGCGATTCCGGTCACCATCGGGGTGTCCTTCGGCGTGTTCTTCATCGCCTCGCTGTCCCCGCTCGACCCGCTGGCGGCCTATCTGGGCAGCAACTATCAGTTCGCCACGGAATCCCAGCGGGCCGCCATGCGCGTCGCCTACGACCTGGACCAGCCGTGGTGGCAGGCGTGGTGGCAGTGGATCACGGCGGCGGCACAGGGCGATCTCGGCTGGTCCTCGACGCAGTCCCTGCCGGTCACCACCGTGCTGGCTGAACGCTTGCCGTTCACCCTGGCACTGTCGGGTACCGCGCTGGCGCTCAGCGCTCTGATCGCGCTGGCCCTCGGCTGCCTGGCCGGCATGCGCGGCGGCGTGTTCGACCGACTGTGCGCCGTGTTCGCGGTGACGTTCGCCTCGATGCCACCGTTTGTGGTGTCGCTGGCCTTGGTGACGGTCTTTGCGGTCGGCTTGCGCTGGCTGCCCACCTCCGGCGCCCGGCCGCCCGGCGGCGAGTATTCGGTCAGCGGGCTGGCGACGTATTCGATACTGCCGCTGATCGCCCTGGTCGTCTCGCAGATCCCCTGGCTGTTGTTGACCACCCGGACCGCGGTGCGCGAGGCCTGTTCGTCCGACGCGGTGCGGGGGGCCCGCGCCCGGGGAATTCACGGCTGGCCGCTGCTGCGTGGACACATCGCCCCCGTCTCGGTGCTGCCGACGCTGGCCCTGCTGGGAACCCGGCTGCCCGAACTCATCGCCGGCGCCGCGATCGTCGAGACCGTGTTCGGCTGGCCGGGGGTGGCCGCGACCCTGGTGGATTCGGCTGCCGCGTTGGACTTTCCGCTGCTGGCAGCGTTGACGGTGGGTGCTGCTGCGGCGGTGCTGCTCGGCTCGGCGCTGTCCGACGCCGCCGCCGTTGCGCTGGACCCGAGGATCGGACTCCGCGCATGAGCACTCCCCCGCTTCTGCGGCCGGCCATCTCTGCGTGGCCGTGGTACGCGCTGGCGGTCATCGTTGTCGCCGCGGTGGGAATTCCGTTGGCCGCGGGTGAGCAAACCGCCGATTTCGGCCGGGCGCTGCAACCCCCGAGCCCCGCGCACCTGGTCGGCACCGACCACTCCGGCTACGACCTTCTTGTCAGATCCGCACAGGGACTGCAGATCTCACTGCTCATCGCGGCTGTATGCGCAGTGATCGCCACCATCTTGGGATCGTTGATCGGGATGGGATCGGCGCTGGCCGGCGGTTGGATCGACGCCACCGTCATGCGAGTCGTCGACGGTGTGAACGCGCTGCCACACCTTGTTGTCGGGATCGTCATCGCCGCGATGTGGCGGGGCGAGCCGCTGGCCATCATCACTTCGATCGCGCTCACGCACTGGCCGGCCGTCGCACGGGTGGTGCGCGCCGAGCTTCTGGCCGTCACCGATGCCGGCTGGGTGCAGACTTCGCGGTTGGCCGGCGCCTCCCGGTGGTTCATCGCCCGCCATCATCTGGTGCCGGCGATGGCCGGGCAAGCGGTGGTCGCCATGGTCATGCTGCTGCCGCACGCGGTGTGGCACGAGTCGACGCTGTCCTTTCTGGGTGTGGGGTTGTCCCCGGACCGGGCCAGCCTGGGAACCCTACTGGGGCAAGCTCGCGGCGATATCCTTTCCGGCGCCTGGTGGACGCTGGTGGTGCCCGCCGCTGCCCTGACCGTCGCCGCCCTGGTGTTCGCAGCGGCCGCATCGGCGTTGCGGCGCCGCAGCGAGCCGCCCAGCGGGCGGGTCTGGTGATGACCCGACCAGCCGCCCAGTTGACCGGTTTCACGGTCGACATCGCCACGCGCCGCGGCCGCCGTTCCCCTGTCGTGCGCGCCCTCCACGACGTTGACCTCACCGTCCACCCCGGGTCGGTCACCGCGCTCATCGGCGAATCGGGCTGCGGTAAATCGCTTGTCGCCGCGGCACTGTGCGGGCTGCTGCCACCGGGGTCCCGTACCGAGGGCCGGCTTGTCATCGACGGCGACGACTTCTCCGGAGCCGATGAACGGCAGTGGCGTTCGGTGCGCGGCTCCCACATCGGCCTGGTTCCGCAGTCGGCGGCGACGTCGTTCACCCCGGTGCACACCATCGGCGCCCAACTGAACCAGGTGTGTCGGCAGCTGAACTCCGACCGCAGCGCCGCCGAACTCCTCACCGCGGCCCACCTTGCGGTGGAGACCGGCTCACTGTATCCCCACGAAATCTCCGGCGGGATGGCCCAGCGTGCGGCCATCGCGGCGGCAATGGCCGGGCGTCCGGAGCTGTTGGTGGCAGACGAGCCGACATCGGCGCTCGACCCGGGTCACGCCGCCGCGGTCTGGGAGTTGCTCGCCGAGGTGGCCGGCACCGGCACCGGGGTGCTGGTGATCACCCACGATCTCGACTCACTCATGGAATCGCAGGTGTGCCGCGAGATCGCGCTGATGCGAGAGGGTTCGGTGATCTGTCAAGAACCGGCGGTCGCCATGACCGACAGCACCGACGGCTATGTCCGGTCGTTCTTCACCGGAGCGCTGTCGTGACCGCGCACCGACTGGAGGCCACGGGTATCACCATCGGTTTCGGTGCCCGTCCCGTCCTGCACGATATCGGCCTGACCGCCGGCAGCGGTGAGACCATCGGGGTCACCGGGCCGTCGGGATGTGGCAAGACCACGCTGCTGCGGGTGCTGGCCGGATTGCAGATCCCGGACGGCGGTACCGTGCGTTACGACGGAAATGACAGGTGTGCACCGGGTTTCCTCGGCATGCTGGCGCAGCACCCGCGGCTGGTGTGCAATCCCCGCTGGACGCTGCGTGCCGTCATCGGCGAGCCCGCCCGGATCCGGGGAGCCGGCGCCGACCTCGATGCGGTGATCGACCGGGTGGGACTGGACCAGGCATTGCTGGATCGCTACCCGGCGCAGGTCAGCGACGGCCAGTTGCAGCGCGCCTGCCTCGCCCGGTCCCTGATGGGCATGCCCCGATTCCTGCTGTGTGATGAGCCGACCGCGATGCTGGACCCCATCGCGGCCGGCGCCGTCGTCGAACTCCTGAAGCAGGTGGCTGCCGAGTCCACCGGAATCGTTCTGGTGAGCCACAATCCGAAAGTGGTCAGCGCATTGGCCGACACGGTTGTCGACCTCGGCAGCCAGGCTCAGCCGCTGTGATGACACGCCGCAGGCGGTGACGGCGGGATGTCCAGTGCCGGGTTGCCGTCGAAGAACCCGACCGGTTTGAGATGGAAGCCGGCGTAGGCACACGGCATCACCGGCCAGTCCTCGGGCCGGACCACGTGATGGGCGCCCACGGTATACCAGAGCACCACATCGGTGTCTTCCAACGGTGCATCATCAGCGATGAACTGCGGCAGACCCTGCGCATCCGCCGACTGGTACATGTAGTCACCGGCAGCAAACCTCTCCGCGGAATCGAACTTCGTCACCCAGAGGTTGTGCTGAACGAACCGGGCCCGGTCATAGATGTAGGACCCCTCCTGGACCATCACCGGCACCACCTCCCGGGGAGTCAGCTTGTAGGACACCGGGTTACCGAGCTCGTTGAGTTTCGAGGGGTTGCTCACCTTCCAGTAGCGGCCGGTGGCCCAGTTCCAGTCACGCGCCCCTTCAGCTTCGGAGCCCACCAGCGTGTCCTGGGTGATCCAGGCGTTTCGATGCGGGTTGAGCTCCGGATCCGGCTCCGGAATCGAATCCACCTCGTACACCGAGTTTCCCGGGCCGTCGATGTTCATGTCGAGCCGGAAGTTGAAGAAGTGTTGGTGATTGGGCCCGTACATACCGGGAGCCACCATCTTGCCCCACCGGGGCGTTTCACCCTCCGCTACCGCCCCGGTGGTCAGCACACCGGACAGTTTGACCTCGACCTCGATGGACGCATCGTTGTAGAAGTACCAGAAGAACCCGTACTCGTAGTTGCCGACCGTGCAGATCATCGAGATCACCAACCGGCGCGACCGCCGCACTTCGACCTCCTCGGTGCGGAAATCGGTGTGCTTCCAGGAGATCCCATAGTCCTCCTCGTGCATGCAGATGGCGTTCGGGATCGTCACGGCAGTACCGCTGGAGTCGTTGACCGTGCCGTCGAAGTAGAAGATCTCGCCCAGACAGTCACAGCCGAGCGTCAGCGGGTTCGCCGAGAATCCCATGCCGACTTCGCCCATGTCGAAGACGTTCTTGTTCCAGTGGGTGGCTGAACTGTCGCCGTAGGGCACCACCATCTCCGACAGCGATCCCCGGTACATGATCGGGCGGGTCTGGCCCCGATCGGTGTAGGTGACCTCGTGGATGGTCAACCCTTCACGCGGATTGAATCCGATCCGCATCGACCATTTCTGCCAGCTCACCTGCCACCCGTCGACGGTGAAGCTCGGGCCATCCGGCTGGGTGATCTCGATGGGCTTGACGCCGTCCCGGAACTGCGTGAACGCCGGGCGGTTGTCGGGGTCGAACATGAATGCCGAAGAATAGTTGCCCGCCTTCGGCGGTAACGGAACCACCCCGTGATCCTCGATGTCGATGACGGCCATGGCATCGAGGTCGAAGGTGACGATCAGACCTTCGACCGGCCGGGCGTAGCCATGCTCGGAAGGAGCGGCCCGGATGAAGGTCAATGGGCGGCAGATCAGTGCCGAATTGTCGTAATGGTCTTGGGCACCGTAGTAACCCGCCGGCCACGGGTCGATCATCGCCAGGCTGAAATCGGTGACACCACGTTTGCGGATCGCCTCCTGCCAGCGCGGATCTTCCCGGACCTTCTCCTCTACCCCGGTCATGTGCTCGACCAGGTAGGACGGGAATCGTCCGGGAATCGACTTCCACCCGTCGACGGTGCCTGCCACGACGTCGACCACCGCTTCGTACACCATCTTGGCCGCCGTGTCGTACATCGTGACAAAGGCCTGCCGCGGCACCACCGCGGCCGAGTCGAAGGTGAGCTCCGGCGTCTTGTCAGGCTCGGCGAGCTGGATCATCACGAACCTCAAAGTGGCAGTGCCGTACTCGGACTCCGAGACGATCCGGGCCGCCGACTCGATCTCCGCACCCGACAGCGGATCCAGAGGGTAGCGGGCGCCATCATCGGAGCCGGGTGTTCTCAGTACGGTGCTTTCCATCGTCATTTGGTGGTCCCTTCCTGATCCTTGAGATCGAATACTGCGAGATGCGCCAGGGAGTCCTCCTGCGACATCCGGCGGGCCGAGCGCCTACCGAAGACGTAGACCGTCAGGCCCAGCGCGAACATGCCCAGGCTGATACCGCCGACCCACGTCATCCACGTCGCCGTGGGCACGTCGATCCACGGCGTGACAAACGAGTAGTAGATGCCACCGACGGTGCCGATCGAACCGACGACAACCACCGTCCACACCCCGGCCATACCGCCCGGGATACGCCAGAACTGTTCGTTGGCATAGCGATCCGCGTACTTCTTGCGGGCGACGATCAGCGGGATCAGGAAGAAGAACCCGGACAGCAGCCAAACCGTGGACAGACCGCCCTGCAGATAGATGGTGACGTTGGCCATGCTGCTCTGGGAGTAGAGCCCAACCAGGATCAGTGAGGAGATGACGCCCTGGATCAGCACGGCTGTCACCGGGTTTCGGGTCCGCGGGTTGAGATGGGTGAAGATGCGGGGCAGGTGTCGTTCCAGGCCGGAGACGAAGATCAGCCGCGAGTAGGCGACTTGGTAGGTCATCAACGCGATGATGACGATGAATGCCAACACCACCGCACAGATCTCCATCAGGCCGGGAAAACCGGCAACTCCCAACATGCCGATCACCCCGGTCACCGGATCGATCTGGTCGCGGGGCAGCGCCATCATGGTGCCCAGCGTCGTCAGCAGGTAGATGGCGACCAGTGCCGTCGATCCCCAGAGGATCATTTTCGGTCCGCTCTTGCGGACCGACAAGAACTCCGCGCCCATGTTGTAGGGCGTCTCCACTCCCAGCAGGTACAGCAGCACGGTGCCGTAGAGGAAACCTGCGACCGCGAAGTTCGGGATGGTGGCCTCCGCCCAGCTGAACGGGGTGGCGGAGCCGTTCTCGACGGCAAACAGCAGGCCGCTGATGAAGATCGTCAGTGTCAGGATTCCGTAGGCGACAAAGACGACGTTCATGATCCGTTGATTGGCTGCAAGTTTGGCCAATGCCAGCCCGATCACCGTCCACAGGATCACCAACTGCAAGATGATGCTGGTCATCAACCCCAGCTCCGCGTGGAACGCCAACAGTAGGAACTGCAGCACCACCGCGGGCGAGGACGCGGCGTTGAGGATGACCGGCACCCAGGACAGGTAGCCGCCGATGAATCCCCAGGTCTCCCCCATCGTCCGGGTGGCCCAGATGTACACGCCGCCCTGACCCGGCCATAGGTTGCCGAGCTCCACGACGGCCATCCCGGCGGGAACCAGGAATGTCAGGATTCCCAAGACCCACATCGGGATTGCGGTCCAACCTCCGCCCGCCATCACCGAGGAGCCGGTGATCCAGCAGATGATGAACACATATGCGGCCGTGAGGCCGAACGTGGTCATCACCTTGGGTAGGATCTGCTCGGGAACCAGCTCGGTGGTCATGAGTGTGTCGCGCCCGGCGGGCGGCGCAGCCTCAGCGTGTGTCATCAGATCTCCGAAATATGAAGGGAAACCGCAGTTTCAGTTGATGATCTGTCCGTCTTTCATCCGGACGACACGGCTCGCTTCGTCGGCCACCGTGGAATCATGGGTGCTGGCGACCACGGTGACGCCCAGCGTTGAACACAGGTCACGCAGCATCCGCACCACCGTCTCTCCGGTCCGGTGGTCCAGATTGGCGGTGGGTTCGTCGGCGAGCACCAACGTCGGATTGCTGATCAGCGACCGGGCGATGGCGGTGCGCTGTTGTTCCCCGCCCGACATCTTGGTGGGCTGATGATTGACCCGGTGGCCCAAACCCACCAGTTCCAGCAGTTCAACCGCCCGCCTGCGCAGTGCGGCCCGATCATAGGGTTCGAACATCAGTGGTAGTTCGACGTTCTCGACGGCCGACAGGAACGGGATCAGGTTGTAGCTCTGGAAGATGAAGCCGATGGTGTCGTGCCGCAGCGCGGCGAATTGGCTTTCGGTGAGCTCCCCGGTGTCACGGCCGGCCAGCGTCACCGTCCCCTTGGTCGGCCGGTCCAGGCCGCCGATGATGTTCAGCAGTGTCGACTTGCCGCTGCCGCTCGGGCCCATCAGGCAGACGAACTCCCCTGGCGTCACCGTGAGTTCGGCGGCGACGAGGGCTTTGACCACTTCGTCGCCCAGTTTGTGGAGTTTCCAGACGTCGACGATCTCGATCACCGGCACCGTCCGGAGTTCGGTGTCGACGATGGTGGCGGGGTCGGCGGATTCGTCCAATGCGGTCATGAGTTGGTCAACCTCCTGCGGTCAACGATCTGATGGGGGGACGCGACGCCGCGTTCCAGGTGGGCACGAAGCTGGTGCCGACGGCGGCGACGACGCTGACAGCCACCGCGGTCGCCACTCCGATTGCCAAGCCGCCATAGGAGATACCGGTCTCGACCAGGCCAGTGGCCGCCAGTAGCACACCGCCGACGACCGCGAGCACAGCTCCCAGCAATGCACCCAGCACGGCCGCCACGACGGGCTCTACCAGCAGCGCGGCCACCACCGGGCCGCGTGGAATTCCGTTGGCACTCAGCACACCGAGTTCGCGGGTGCGATGCGCGATGGTCCGGGTGGTGGCGACCGCTACCTCGACGACTCCGACCAGGAGCACCGTGACCCCGATCAGGATGACCGCCCGGTTGATCTCGTCGGCGTGACCGAGCATCGCCGACTGCGCGGTGATACCCGCCGACATACCGAAGACCAGGACCACCAGAAACGCGCCGGTGGCGGTGGTGACGATGGGCAGCACCATCTCCCGAATTCGGCGCCGCGCCGACAGATACCCGTAGGACAGACCCCTACTCAGCATCGGCATCTTCCGTCTCATCAGCGGGCCTCCAGCAAGGCAACCGGGCGTTGTTGCAGCAGTCGGTGGACCGGAACCAAGGCTCCGACGATGGCCATCGCCGGCAGGAACGCGGCGACCATGGCCGAAGCCTGCGCCCAGGCGGTGACCGTTGCGATTCCTGGAATAACCAGTGCCACTGCAGCTCCCGCACCGGTGATGCCGATGATGTAGGCGACGACGAAGACCACACCGGACTCGACGAGAAAGAAGTAGAGCACCTCATCGGCCAGGCCGATACTGCTCATGATGCCGAACTCACGCGTGCGCTCAGCCACCGCCGCCAGGAACGACGACACCGCGATCACAAAACCGAGGCCGAGGCCGACGATCGAGATCAGCCCGAGTGTCGAGCCGGTGACCTTCCCGGAGAACAAGGCCGAGAATTTCTGCTCGAAAGTCAGCGGCCCTGTCCCGCCCACGGTGTCATAGATCAACCCTGAACCTGCCGGGTCGGGCTGCACCGAAGGGTCGGAGGTCGAGGGAAGGCCCACGTCAGCGCCGAACACCTGCCCCAGGTCACGACGGGTCTGTTCACCCGGCGGCGCGTGGACGGTCCACCAACCCGCATCTCCCACCAGCGACTCCGCGAGGTCGGTCGCCACGGTCAGTGACGGCCCCGTCCCGGAGATCTCAGCGGTCAGGAATCGGCCACCGAGGACAATGGGCTCCCCCGCCGCGACATCTAGGCGCTCGGCCAGCTCAGGGCTCAGAATGGCTTGGCCCGTGGGTATTTCATCCTCACCGTGCAGGGACAGCCGGATGCCGTTGACCTCGACGGCTCCGGTGGTGGTCCGAACGCCGCGCCAACCGTCCGGGATGGTGATCGTCGGCGCCGGCCCGCCGGCGACAAGCGCCTGGGCTTGTGGGTCATAGTGCACACCAGCGGCAGGCACCACCCAGAGCTGCGAGCCCTCGAGAACCTCCGATACCGAATCAGCGCCGGTGATCGCAAAACTCGCCGCGATGGTGCGCACCACCACGACGCAGGCGATGGCCAGCGCGATGCCCAGGACCGACAGCACAAAACGTTCGGGCCGTCGCCGGATGTTGGCGAATGCAAACCTGAGCAGGCACCGGAAAGTGTTGCCGGGCGCGGTGGCAATAGGCGGCCGGCGGGGTGACATCGCTGTGGGCGTGGGGGTCTCCACGCAAGAATGGTGAGATCGACCTGTTTCGAGGGCCGCCGCTTGGCAGTGTCGATCGCGTAAACACGCACGGGTCCGGGTTAAGTCGATGTGTCAGGGCAACAACGGATTCGGTTGTCCTCGAGGCAATCCACCACACAGCGATTTCACAGACTGGCCGACGCCGGAACGCTTACCGACCGAGCGAGTTCCTGGGCACAGTACCCTCAATAGCTCACGCGCAGTGTTTATTTCAGCTACGACACGTTGAGAACCGCAGGGGTGACGCCGGGCCAACAGACAGCGGCATCAGCGCGGTCACCTCAGCCGCGCAAACGGCTGCGCCGCCTCCAGTTCGAAGGCCAGTTCCAGCAAGGTGGCCTCGCGCCCCGGCGGAGCCGAGAACATCATGCCGACCGGCAGTCCCGATGCCGAAGTCGCCAGTGGCAACGAGATCGCCGGATCCCCGGTGACGTTCTGCAGGGGGGTGAACGCCACCCAGCCCTTGAGGCGCTCGATGATCTGCTCGTAATCGGCGGTGGGATCGAGGTATCCGATGCGTGGCGGCGCGTCCGTTACCGTCGGGGTGAGCAGGATGTCGTAATCGCGGGACAACGCGGCGGTGTGTCGGCGCGTTGTCGCCAGCCGGGCCAGCGCCGCCGGCAGGCGATGCAGATTGCGGGCGCAGTGCCGGTCGAGACCACGGGTGAGGTTGTCCAGCCGGTCTCGCTGGAACGACGCCCCGAATCTGGTGGTGCCGCTGCGCACCAGCGTCATGGCCAGCAGCGCCCAGTAGAGCACGAAGTCGTCCTCGAATGTCGACGGTATCGGCGGCGCCCCGTCCAGGTGCTCCACCCGGTGGCCGAGGCGCTCCAGCAGCGCCGCGGTCGCTACGGTGAGATCACGGACCTCCGGGCTGCAGTCCCGGCGGATCGAGGAGGTGAACACGGCGATGCGCAGCCGGGCCCGGCCCGGGGACCGCACGTCACCGATGGCGGGTAACCGCCGGCTTCGCCAGGTCCGTTCGATCTCGCGGTAGAACGCCGCGGTGTCGCGCACGCTGCGGGTCAGCACCCCGTTGGCCACGATCCTGATCGGCATCGCGCGCACATCCTTGTCCAGGGGAAGCCGGCCGCGCGTCGGCTTGAGGCCCACCAGCCCGGTGCAGGACGCTGGGATACGGATCGACCCGCCGCCGTCGTTGGCGTGTGCGATGGGCACAACACCCGCTGCGACAAACGCCCCGGCCCCCGCCGAGGACGCCCCCGCGGTGTGGTCGGGATGCCACGGATTGCGGACCGGCCCCAGCCGCGGGTGTTCGGCGGAGGCACTGAACCCGAACTCCGACATCTGGGTCTTGCCCAGCGGCAGCAGGCCGGTCGCCAGATAGTGGCGGGCAAAGTCGCCGTCGGCCGGTGCCGGCTTCGGCAACCAGGCGTCGGTGCCCTCCATGGTCGGCATGCCGGCGACGGCCACGTTGTCCTTGAGGAAGGTCGGAACGCCGTCGAAGAATCCTCCGTAGGGATGTGGTGCCGACGCGCGGGCGCGGGCCTGTTCGAGGGCTGGATGAGCCACACCGTTGAGCCTCGGATTCACCGCTTCCAGCCGGGCGATGGCGGCCTCGACGGCCTCGGCTCGGCTGATCGCTCCGGCGGCGATGGCGTGGACCACACCCACCCCGTCGAGGTCACCAAGCGCGTCGTCGGTGAAGGCAGAGACGGTTTCCATGGACCGAGACGCTAGCAAGACACATGTCTAATAAGAAATGTGCCGTACGGTGTCGTCGTGGGATTGGGTCTTCCGCGAGGCAACCGGCTCCGATGGCTGACGCCGGCACTGTGTGTTGCCACCCTGGCCGGCTGTAGCACCACCGTGCCGGGAGCTCCGGTCGCCGAAGGCCTCGAACATCCGCCCTACCGTGATCTCACGGTCAACGACCTGCCCCAGCTACTTCTCAAGCCCACCGAGTTCGACCGCATCCTCGGCACCTCACACATGGCGGTCAGCGACACCTCCGAACGCGCCGTCGACCTCGATCCCGGGCAAATCGTCACCGGCGATGCAGGCTGCCTCGGTGCGGCTTTCTCCGCCATGTCGAGCGTGTACCGCGGCACCGGTTACGTCACCGCACTCGGTCAACGGGTCACCGAGCCCAGTAACCGCGCCCGGCACATCGCCTTCCAGTTCGTCGCGCTGTATCCGGGTGCTCGCGGGGCCGAACGGTTCCGCCGCGAGTCGGAACAGACCTGGCGAGCCTGCGCGGGCAAACCGGTGAGCCTCAAGCAGTCCGATTCGGTGACCGATACCTGGACCATCGGTGACGCCGTCACCACTGCCGACGACATCGTGGCGGTGGTGAACATGCAGGAAGGCGGCGACGGCTGGGCCTGCTCGCGCGCACTCGGCGCCCGCGCCAACGTTGTGGTCGATGTTGCCGCCTGCGGTACGGGCGTCGATGTCCAGACCAGCGCGGCCATCGTCGGCGAGATCATCGACAGAGTGCCGGACTGAGCGGTCCCGCGGGGAAAAGAGAAACCCCGCGCCGACCGGGATCACCGGTGGAACGCGGGGTCTCTGCGTCTGAGCGGAGGGTGTGCCGCTCAAGTCATGACGTCAGGCCTGACCGACCTCGAACCGGACGAACCGGGTCACGGTCACACCGGCGTCGTCGAGCAGCGCCTTGACAGACTTCTTGCTGTCGGCCACCGCCGGCTGGTCCAGCAGCACAACGTCCTTGAAGAAGCCGGTGAGCCGACCCTCGACGATCTTGGGCAGCGCCTGCTCGGGCTTGCCTTCCGACTTGGCCGTCTCCTCGGCGATGCGGCGCTCGTTGGCCACGATGTCCTCGGGTACCTCGTCACGCGTCAGGTACTTGGCCTTGAGCGCGGCGATCTGCAGGGCCACGGCATGCGCCGCTTCCTTGCCCTTGTCGGCATCCGAGCTGGTGTACTCGACCAGCACACCGACCGCCGGCGGCAGGTCGGCGGCCCGCTTGTGCAGGTAGACCTCGACGGTGCCGTCGAAGTACGCCGCCCGGCGCAGTTCGAGCTTCTCGCCGATCTTGGCCGACAGGTCGGCGACGGCCTGCTCGACGGTGCTGTCCCCGAGCTTGGCAGCCTTGAGGGAGTCGACGTCGTTGGCCTGCGCCGCGACGGCGGCTTCGAGGACCTGGTCCGCCAGTGCCTGGAACTCGGCGTTCTTGGCCACGAAGTCGGTCTCGGAGTTCAGCTCGATCAGTGCGCCGCCCTTGGCAGCCACCAGACCTTCGGCGGTGGCACGCTCTGCGCGTTTGCCGACGTCCTTGGCTCCCTTGATGCGCAGCAGCTCGACGGCTTTGTCGAAGTCGCCCTCGGCTTCGACGAGTGCGTTCTTCGAGTCGAGCATTCCGGCACCGGTCAGCTCCCGGAGGCGCTTGACGTCGGCAGCGGTGTAGTTAGCCATGTGGTTCTCTCTCTGAGCGGATCCGGAATGGATCAGGAAGCGTCAGTGGAAGTTTCGACAGCAGCAGCGGGCTCGGCAGCACCGGCGGTAGCCGAAGCGAGCAGCTCCTGCTCCCACTCGGCCAACGGCTCACCAGCTGCAGCCTCGGGCTTGCCGTCACCGCTGGCGGCGCCGGAGCGGGCCTGCAGGCCTTCGGCAACCGCGGACGCGACAACCTTGGTCAGCAGCGCTGCGGACCGGATGGCGTCGTCGTTGGCCGGGATCGGGTAGTTCACCTGGTCGGGATCGCAGTTGGTGTCGAGAATGGCGATGACCGGGATGTTCAGCTTGATGGCCTCGCTGATGGCGAGGTGCTCTTTGTTGGTGTCGACGACCCAGATGGCCGACGGCACTTTCTGCATGTCCCGGATACCACCGAGGCTGCGCTCGAGCTTGTTCTTCTCGCGGGTCAGCATCAAGATTTCCTTCTTGGTGCGACCTTCGAAGCCACCGGTCTGCTCCATGCCCTCGAGCTCCTTCATCCGCTGAAGGCGCTTGTGCACGGTGGAGAAGTTGGTGAGCATGCCGCCCAGCCAGCGCTGGTTCACATACGGCATGCCGACGCGGGTGGCCTCGGCGGCGATGGATTCCTGCGCCTGCTTCTTGGTGCCGACAAACAGCACGGACCCACCGTGGGCGACGGTCTCCTTGACGAATTCGTACGCCTGATCGATGTAGGTCAGTGTCTGCTGCAGGTCGATGATGTAGATGCCGTTGCGGTCGGTGAAGATGAACCGCTTCATCTTGGGGTTCCAGCGACGGGTCTGGTGCCCGAAGTGCGCGCCGCTGTCAAGCAGCTGCTTCATTGTTACGACAGCCATGGTGAGGCCAGTCTTTCTGTTGTCGGTTGTCGTCCGGCATCGGGTGACGCCGAACCCTGGCGTCTGCTGATATGCCGGACCCGTGGTTACACGGGACCGCCCGACATACGGATGCAGCCTGAAACAACGGGCTGCGGCGCAGGCGCGCGAAGTCAACTCACTGATGTGAGCTGCGGGTCAGAGTTTACACCCTGCTAACAGGTGCTTTGTCCACACAGCGGGGCTGATCCCCAGGTCGGACACCGGCCCATTGCAGCGGGCACCGATTCCGCGCTGAACTGCGGTGATGCGCGCGATCCTGATCGTAGCAACGGTGTTCTCGACGACGCTGGTGGCGCCGGGCGCCGGAATCGCCGGTGCGACGAGCCGTCTGCACTGGCCATTGAGTCCCCAGCCTGCGGTGTTGCGTGTTTTCGACGCCCCGGCCCCGAACTGGCTGCGCGGGCACCGGGGTGTGGATCTGGCCGGGTCCGCCGGTCAGCCGGTCCATGCCGCCGCAGCCGCAACGGTGGTGTTCGCCGGGGTGCTGGCAGGGCGCCCGTTGGTGTCGCTCGAACATGACGGCGGGTTACGGACCACCTACGAACCGGTCCAGGCGGTGGTCCGGGTCGGCCAACGAGTCGAGAGCGCTGCCGCGATCGGCACGCTGGCGCCAGGACACGCCGGCTGCGGCGCGTCGGCCTGCCTGCACTGGGGGGCGATGTGGGGTCCCGCCTCGCGCGCCGAGTACGTCGACCCGCTGGGTCTGCTGGCCGAGACCCCGATCCGCCTCAAGCCGCTGTCGTGAACCGATCAGCTGATCCGGTCGAGGAACTCCAGCATCGCGGTCAACACCACATCCGGCTGGTCACGCTGTACCCAGTGCCCGGCGCCGGCGACGACCTTCAGTTGGGCGTCGGGAATCAGGGCGGCGGCGTCGATGGCCCGAGCCACCGGCACACCGGTGTCGCGGTCGCCGTGCACGACCAGGACCGGCTGGGTGAAATCGCGGAGCCGGCTTCGATAGTCGGTGGTCAACCGGTTCCACTGGATCTGCTCGCGCTGCCATTGCTCGAACTCGGCGAAGCCACGCCCGGAGCGGGCCGCGGCCCACACCTGGTTCATCAGTTCGGGGGTGCGTGCAGCCGGGTCTCGCACCAGTGCCTTCATGCTCCAGTCCAGACCGGACCGTGATGCGGCCAGGCCACGGATCAGCGCGCTGAGCAGCCCGGTCCGCAGCATCGCCCACGACATCACCTGGCGTGGCAGCGACAGCGGCCCGTCACTCAAGCGTGGCATCAGGCCGTAGCTACTCAGCAGCATCGCCCCGCACACGTCATCGGGCCGGCTCAGGGTGTGCCCGATCGCCATTCCCCCGCCCAGGGACAGGCCACCGATGACGTGCCGTCCGACCCGAAGGGCATCGACGAAGTCACCGACGTAGGTGACCAGGCCCTGTTGGGTGATGGGCCACGGCGCCGCCGGGCTCAGTCCGAATCCGGGATGGTCGGGCGCCAGGACTCGATGCCCGGCGGCCGCCAACCGTGGGCCGACATCACCCCACGACAATGCGGCGTTGTCCACCCCCGCACCGTGCAGCAGAACCACCGTTGAACCCGAAGTCGCTGCTACGCAATCCCATTCGAGGTAGGAGATCGGCCCACTGGACAGCACGATCGTCGATCTGGTCGCGGTGATGTCCTCACTCCTTCAGGCGCGTGGGTGGGCCTGGTCGTGCACGGCCCGCAGCCGCGCGACCGTGACGTGGGTATAGAGCTGCGTGGTGGCCAGGGTCGAATGCCCGAGGAGCTCCTGGACGATGCGCAGATCGGCTCCGCCTTCGAGGAGGTGGGTGGCCGCACTGTGCCGCAGTCCGTGCGGACCCATGTCCGGCGCGCCGTCCACGGCGGAGACCGTCTGGTGCACCACCGTGCGGGCCTGTCTGGCGTCGAGTCGGCCACCGCGGGCGCCGAGCAACAGTGCCGGTCCCGAGTTTCGGTTCAACAGCGCCGGCCGGCCGTCGGCCAGCCAGGCCCGCAGCGCGTCCTCGGCCGGTTCGCCGAACGGGGCGGTGCGCTGTTTGTTGCCCTTGCCGACCACCCGCAGCAGCCGGCGTGGCAGGTCCACATCGTCGATGTCGAGACCGCAGAGCTCGCTGACCCGGATACCGGTTGCGTAGAGCAGCTCGACGATCAACCGATCTCGCAGGGCCTGCGGATCCCCCTGCTGGGCACCGGACTTGGCCGCCGACATGGCGGCCAGGGCCTGGTCCTGCCGCAGCACCGACGGCAAAGTACGCCGCGCTTTTGGCATCTGCAGCCGAGTTGCCGGGTCGGTGTCGAGAAGTCCCCGGCGCACCGCCCACGCGGTGAACGTCTTGACCGCCGAGGTGCGCCGGGCCAGCGTGGTCCGGGCGGCGCCGGCGCCGGCCTGGGCGGACAGCCACGCCCGCAGCACCGGCAGTGTCAGCGAGCGCAATCCGGCCTTGGGGGCGCGTTCGGCAGCGAACTCGAACAGCGACCGCAGATCACCGAGGTAGGCGCGCTGCGTGTGCGGTGAGCGGCCCCGCTCCAGGGCGAGGTACTCGCCGAACTCCTCGAGTACCTCGGTGAAGTTGTGGTCTGCCCGCTGCACTCCCCTACCGTCTCAGATGCCGGCAGCCATACCGTTGAGCGCGGTCCGCGTGTCTGGCCGCCTCTTCATCAACTCGGGCTTCATCAACTCGAACATCACCGAATTGAGCATCTTCGACTCGAGCCTTCTTCAGCCGGCGCTTCCTTCAGCCTTGGCCAGCTCCTGCTTCCACTGCCGGAACGTCTCCTCGGTGCGGCCCCGGCGCCAGTACCCGGAGATCGACGCCCACTTGGCGTCCACCCCGCGCTCCTTGCGGATGTAGGCCCGGAGATTGTGCATGACGGCCTGCGCTTCTCCGTGGATGAACACCTGCGCCTGGCCCGGCAGCCACGGGGCGTTCTTGACGGCATCGATCAGCGGCGCCTGGTCACCGGCCAGGTCCTCGGGCACCAGATCGGCGCGGCCCCCGCGGTAGATCCAGTGCACCCGCACGCCCTCGGGCGCCTCCAACGCCAGCTCGTCGTCCGGACCCGCGACCTCGATGAACACCTGCCCCGTCGCGTCCGCGGGCAGCATGTCGAGCGCCGCGCTGATCGCGGGAATCGCCGACTCGTCGCCGGCCAGCAGGTGCCAGTCGGCGGCCGGGTCGGGTGCGTAGGCGCCGCCGGGTCCCAGTAGGTAGACCGCCTCGCCGGGTTGCGCCTTGTCTGCCCAGGCCCCGGCCAACCCGTGGTCACCGTGGGTGACGAAGTCGATGGCAAGCTCGCCTGCCTGCGGATCGGCAGAGCGCACCGTGTAGGTGCGCAGCGTCGGCTGATCCGTGGCCGGTAGGTGGGTGAAACTGTCCATGGTCAGCGGTCTCGGCAGCGACTCGACGTCGACCGCGGACGGAATGAAGACGATCTTCACATACGAATCACTGAAACTGCTCGGCGTGAAAGTGTCGAAACCATTGCCCCCCAAGACCACTCGAACCATGTGTGGTGCCAGTTGCTCGGTGCGCACTACCTCGAACGCGTGTAGTGGTCGGCCAGCCACAGTGCCTCCCATCGTCGTTTGCCTGTCCAACCGACTATACGAGCCGAGCACCGTAAAGCGGTTGGGTCCGTCCCGGCCTGTACTGCGGGTCACGTTCGGGGCGGCTCTCGGTCGGAGGCCACCTGGTGTCAGCGGGCACCACGCCGAAGCCGCCAGCGCCCGTCCCGGCGCTCGAGCAGCCCCTCGATCTCGAGCAACGCCAGCTGTCCGGCCACTTGCGGGCCCGGTACCCCCGCAGCCGTCGCAATCTCCTCGACGGTGCTCGAGCCGCGCCCCGGAACGGCCTCATACACCAGCTGCTGCAGTCTGCTGAGTCCGTCCAGGACCGTGGTGGGCCGCGGCGGGTCCTGCGCCAACTCCCCGATCCGACCCATCACCTCGACGATCTCCTGGGCGCGGGTGACCAGAACCGTGTCGCCGCGACGCAGCAGTTCGTGACAACCCGCCGACGCCGCCGAGGTCGCCGGGCCGGGAACCGCACACACACCGCGACCCATCGAGTGCGCCCAGGCTGCCGTGTTGGCCGCACCACTGCGCAGCCCGGCTTCCACGACGACGGTGGCGCCAGACAGCGCCGCCACCAACCGGTTTCGGGTCAAGAACCGATGCCGGGCCGGGCGTACCCCCGGCGGATATTCACTGACCAGCAGGCCGTCGGCCGCCATCCGATGCAGGAGCGCGGAGTGCGCCGCCGGATACGGCACGTCGATTCCCCCGGCCAGCACCGCAACGGTGGCACCGTCGCAGGCCAGCGCTGCCCGGTGGGCGGCCCCGTCGATTCCGAATGCCGCGCCGGAAACCACTGCGACATCACGTTCGACAAGCCCTGCCACCAGGTCGGTCGTCACCTGCTCGCCGTAGGCGGTACAGGCGCGGGTGCCGACGATCCCGGCCGCCCGCTGCGATACCGACGCCAGGTCCTCGGGTCCGATCGCCCACAGCACCAACGGCGGGTGGTCCTCCGGCTTGCGCCGTTGCGGCCTCGACCCTTCGAGCGCGAGCAGCGCCCACGCCGGCCACTCGTCGTCGTCGGGGGTGATCAGCCGGCCCCCACGGCGCGCCAGGGTTTCCAGATCCGCTGCCGCAGAGTCATTGTCACGGCGGGCATCGGTTCGGGTGCGCAGCTCCGGGCCCACTTCGCCGCGACGCACCTTCGCCGCCGCCTCCACCGGGCCACAAGCATTCACCAATGCCAGCAAGGGGGCGCAGGGTGGTTCGGCGACCCGGGACAGGTACGCCCAGGCCAACTGTCGGGCCCGGTCCGCGCTCACCACGTCACCCCCGGCTGTCGGAAACTCAGCGCCCGGCCCACGTCAGCAAGGTCCGGCAGGTCGCGACCACCCAGATCAGCCAGAGTCCATGCCACCCGCAGGCTGCGGTCGACGCCGCGAATGCTCAGCACCCCGCGGTCGAGGGCCGAGCGCAACGGTGCCATCGCCTCGGCGGACAGCCGATACCGGCGCCGAAGCAGTGCCCCGCTGACTTCGGCGTTTGTGCTGATACCGTGAGGTTTCCAGCGTTCCGCGGCGGCCGCTCGCGCCGCGGCAACACGCGCCCGAACCGCGGCGGTCGGTTCACTGTCCTCGCTGGTGAACGCGGTGGTACGCACCGGGTGCAATTCGACCCGCAGGTCCACCCGGTCCATCAACGGTCCCGACAGCTTGCCCAGATAGCGTCGTTTGACCGCCGCGGGGCACAGGCAGTCTCGTGGGTCCGGCGGAGCGCACGGACACGGATTGGCCGCCAGGACCAACTGGAACCGCGCGGGATACTGCGCCACCCCGTCGCGCCGGGCCAACCGAATCTCACCGTCTTCCAACGGCGTTCGCAGCGATTCCAGGGCGCTGACGCCGATCTCGGCGCATTCGTCGAGGAACAACACTCCGCGGTGCGCCCGGCTGATCGCCCCGGGCCGGGCCATCCCGGCCCCGCCCCCGACCAGAGAAGCCACACTCGAGGTGTGGTGCGGGGCCACGAACGGAGGACAAGTGATCAGCGGCGTGGACTCCGACAGCACCCCGGCAACCGAGTGAATGGCCGTCACCTCCAGCGCCTCGGATTCCGACAAGGGCGGCAACAGCCCCGGAAGGCGCTGTGCCAGCATGGTTTTGCCAGTGCCCGGCGGCCCGGTGAGCATCAGGTGATGCGCCCCCGCGGCGGCTACCTCCACCACAAAACGCGCCTCGGCCTGCCCCACCACGTCGGCCAGATCCACTGTCGACTCCGCCGGCGAAGCCGCCACCGCAACCCGCCCGGGCAGCTGCACTACCCCGTCCAGCCAGGAGCAGAACTGCGTGAGACTGCTGACCCCGTAGACCTCGATGCCGTCGACCAGGCTGGCCTCTGCCAGGTTGCCCGCCGGGACCACAGCGGTCTTCCACCCGTCACGCTGAGCCGCCAGCAGCGCCGGCAATACCCCACGAACCGGCCGGACCCGGCCGTCGAGGGCGAGTTCACCGAGAAGTACACACTTTTCGAGCCGAGGCCAGCACGTCGAGGGTTCCGCGGCCAGCACCGCCGCAGCCAAGGCGATGTCGTACACACTGCCCATCTTCGGCAACGTCGCCGGGGACAGCGCCAACGTCAACCGCGCCATCGGCCACTTGCCGCCGCTGTTGGTGATCGCCGAGCGCACCCGATCCCGCGACTCCTGTAGAGCCGCATCGGGCAAGCCGACCAGATGTACCCCCGGCAGCCCAGCGTTGATATCCGCCTCGATCTCCACGGTCTCACCGGCAAGCCCGCGCACCGCCACCGAGAACGCCCGCCCGAGCGCCATCACCCGACTCCCACCACATGAGTGAGCTCCGGCTGCGGTGACCGACCGACCCGCACCCCGATGACGTCGATGCGCACTCCGGCCCAGCGGCGGTCCTGATCGGCCAACCACAACGAGGCCAGCCGCCGCAGCCGCCGCACCTTGTCCCGGGTCACCGCCTCGGCGACCCCACCAAAACCGTCACCCGAACGCGTCTTGACCTCGACGAACACCACTGTCCGGGTGACCGGGTCCTCGGCGATGATGTCCAGTTCGCCGTACCGGCATCGCCAGTTGCGGTCCAGAATCCGCAATCCCGCCGCACCGAGGCGATCTGCGGCCAGCTGTTCCCCGAACGCGCCGAGCTGCGGTCGTGTCAGAAACTCCCGAGATGTCATGCCAGGAGCGTGCGGAAACCATCCGACAATCAGGCCCGCAGCGGCGGCCGAAAGCCCACCTTGTCCACAGTCAGGCCATCATCCACAGGGCCGGGCCTACTCCGGCAGGCGCAGCTCCGGCTTCTCGACCTCTTCGATGTTCACGTCCTTGAACGTGATGACGCGGACCTGCTTGACGAACCGGGCGGGCCGGTACATGTCCCACACCCACGCATCCGCCAGCCGCAGCTCGAAGTACACCTCGCCATCGGAGTTGCGCGGAATCAGCTCGACACTGTTGGCCAGGTAGAAGCGGCGTTCGGTCTCCACGACGTAGCTGAACTGACCGACGATGTCTTTGTATTCGCGGTACAGCGAGAGCTCCATCTCGGTCTCATACTTTTCGAGATCCTCAGCGCTCATCGGCCCAGCTGTCCTTCATGTCGGTAAGTCCCCTCATTACTTGTCCTACCCGAACTCACTGCGATCTTCCATCGCAGGATCGTCACCGTGGGCCAACTCTGCCACCTGGCCGCCGGCGACCCGCCGCACATTGATGAACGAGTAGCGGTGCTGCACGCACGGGCCCAACCGGGCCAATGCGGTGCTGTGGGCCAGGGTGCTGTAGCCCTTGTGATCGGCAAAACCGTACCCGGGATGCTCGCGGTCCATCGCCACCATCAGCCGGTCCCGACTCACCTTCGCCAGTACGCTGGCAGCGGCAATGCAGGCGGCGGCGGCATCCCCGGAGATCACCGGCAGTGACGGCATCGGAAGGCCCGGCACCCGGAATCCGTCGGTCAGCACATAGCCGGGCCGCATCGCCAGACCCGCGACCGCGCGGCGCATCCCCTCGATATTGGCGATGTGCACCCCGCGCCGATCCACTTCGGTCGACGGGATCAACACCACGTGGTAGGCCAGCGCATAGCGCCGGATCAACGGGAACAGCCGTTCCCGTTCGTTCTCGTTGAGCTTTTTGGAGTCGTCGAGACGCGCCAGGCTGGTCAGTTTGTTGGGCCCCAGCACACATGCCGCCACCACCAGCGGTCCGGCACAGGCTCCCCGGCCCACTTCGTCCACCCCGGCGACCGGCCCCAGTCCGCTGCGATACAGCGCGGACTCCAGGGTTCGCAGACCCGCCGATTTGCGGATCACCGTGCGTGGTGGCCAGACGGCAGGCACTCAGTCGTCCTGTTGGGAATTCGACGTCTGTTGTGGATTGAATGTTGTGACACCACCCCACCGAGCCGGCGGCCAGGCGATGAAACGTGCCTTGCCGATCACGTTCTCCACCGGGACGGTGCCGTTCACTGGGTCACCGGTGCAGATCAGGCCCTTCTGGGCATCCACCGGGGTATTGGTGCAGTGCGCCCGGGAATCCGCCGAATGGGTTCGATTGTCACCCATCACCCACAGACGATCGGGCGGCACAACCACCGGGCCGAACTCGTTGCCGAGGCAGGGATAGACCGCGGGGTCGGCCATCATCGTGTTCGGGTCCAGATACGGCTCGTCCAGCGGCTTGCCGTCCACGGTCAGACCGGTGTCGGCACGGCACTCGACCGTCTGTCCGCCGACCGCGATGATGCGTTTGACCAAGTCGTTCTGATCCGGTGGGACAAACCCGACAAACGACAAGGCGTCCTGAATGGTCCGCAGTACCGGGTTGTCCGAGCGGATCGACTGGTAGCCGACGCTCCACGACGGGGGCCCCTTGAACACCACAACATCACCGGGTTCGGGGTCGGTGAAGCGGTAGGTCATCTTGTCCACCATGATGCGATCGCCCACACACCCCGGACACCCGTGCAGCGTCGGCTCCATCGACTCCGACGGAATCAGGTACGGGCGCGCCACAAACGTCAGCATCACGTAATAGAGCACCAGTGCGATGGAGACGAGGATCGCGCCCTCGCGCAGCGCGGTCCGCTTCTTACTCGTGGGCTTCTCGCCGGCGGACTCGGCGTCCTCGGTGGTGCGATCCACCTCGTCCAGGGCCGGGTCGGTCTGTCCTACAGCCCGATCGGGATCGGCCGAGTCTTCGGTTGCGGTCACGGGATCAGAGTAGTCAGCGACACCCGAGTCGGGCGTCGCCGCCACCCGGAAGCACCTGAAGTCAGCGCTTTTCCTTGATCTTGGCCTTCTTGCCACGCAGGTCGCGCAGGTAGTACAGCTTGGCCCGGCGGACATCGCCGCGGGTCAGCAGTTCAACCTTGTCGATGTTGGGCGAGTGAACGGGGAAGGTGCGCTCGACACCGACGCCGTAGCTCTCCTTGCGAACGGTGAACGTCTCACGCACGCCGCCACCCTGGCGACGGATCACGACACCCTTGAAGACCTGGACGCGCTCTTTGGTGCCCTCGATGACCTTGACGTGCACATTCACAGTGTCGCCGGGGCCGAAGGCCGGGATGTCGTCGCGCAGCGACGCCTGGTCGACGAAGTCCAGCGTGTTCATCGGTGACTCTTCCTGGTCGCAGCTACGGACAACCACCTGCACACTTGGTGCGAGGCGGATGCCGAGCCGATGGGTCGGGCTCTCTGTCTGGTTGTCGCTGCAGGCGTGATTCAACCCGCGCGGACAACTTGTCGATTGTGCCAGACTCCGCGCACGCAGCGAAATCGAGCCGCTGCGGCGGGCCGGCCGGACCGATGCTGAGCCGACCTAATCAAGCAGCGACGGTGGCAACCCACTAAACTGCTGTGGCGGGTGGGCTTGTCTCACAGGCCCGGGGGCGCCCGCCTCCAGAGTCCTTCGAACGAGGAGCAGCATGCGTCGCCGGGCGTCGAATCTGGTGAAGGCGTCAATCGCCGCCACCAGCGCAGTTCTGATCGCCAGCTGTGCCGCTTGCGAGGCCCGGGTCTACGGCGCGCCCGGCGACACCGCGCCGGCCGAACCACAGCTGACCATGGTGGCTCCGGAGGCTCCGCCGGAGACTCCCGCCGCTCCCCCGGTCCGATCGACGCTCTCCTTCGACAGACTGCAGGCGCGGGCTGATCGCGCCGTCGCTGAAGCAGCCGACCAGGGTGCCGATATCGGGGTCATGATCCTCGATCGCGAGACCCGCGAGGAGGTGACCGCCGGCCGGACCTCGGGCTGGGCGACGGCCTCGGTGGTCAAACTGTTCATCGCCGACGATCTGTTGCTGCGCGAACCCGACCTGTCACCCGAGGACCGCAAGTCACTGGATGTGATGCTGCGGTCTTCCGACGACAGCGCCGCCGAGGTGTTCTGGAACCGCGGTGGGGGTAGCGCCATCGTCGATCGGGTCACCGACCGGTACGGCCTGACCTCGACATCGCCGCCGGGCAATGGCCGGTGGTTCAACACCATCACCTCGGCGCAGGACCTGGTGCGCTACTACGACATGCTGCTCTCGGGAACAGGCGGGCTGCCCACCGAACGCGCGAACATGATCGTGAGCGATCTCGCCAACTCGACCCCGACTGCACCCGACGGGACACAACCCGGCGGTATCTACCCCCAGCGCTTCGGCATCCCGGAGGGCCTGCCCGGTGAGCGAGTAGCCGTCAAGCAGGGCTGGATGTGCTGCATCGGGGCGGACTGGATGCATCTGTCCAGCGGCGTCGTCGGCCCGGACCGGCGGTACGTGGTGGTGGTCTACGCGTTGCAGCCGGTGGGCGCCGAAGCGGCCCGCGACACCATCACCGAGGCGGTCCGCTCGATGTTCCCGACGGGCCTGAACTAGCCGACCGACAGTCGTGCGGGGTCATTCGACCTCGACGGCCAGCGGCCGTGCCGGGTCGGCACCGACCTGACGGGCGAGATCCGCGAAGAACCTGCCGGGATCGATCACGCTCTCGGGTGCGTGTACACCGGGATTGGCGAGCAGCCCTTGACAGATCTGGATCGAGGTCAGCGCCAACGGGACTCCGGTGGCTCGGGCCATGTCGGTCATCAGCTCGTCAACCGCGCCGGCCGAATGCACCAGCACGGTGGTCGCAGCGCCCGCTCTTCTACCGGTCGCCGACACGAAGAAGGCCGGGAGGTTGCCGGGTCCGCGCCACGCCGGTGCTCGCAGCAGCGCCGCCGACACCGAGCGCCACCCCGGACGGACCAGGGCGGCAACGGACGACTCGAGGGTGTCGCGCCCGGCATCAATCCGCCGGCGCAGCCGGTCGAGGAATGCCGCCGTGCTGGCTTTGACCACCATCGCGCACGCGATGTCCGCCGAAGCGGCCAGGGTGCGCTGCAGTGTCACCGGCTCCGGATGCCCCACCGTGTACACCGTTCCCACGCGGCCACCGGGTAGCCGCATCCGGATCGGCCGCAGCGGGGCCTCGTACTCCAGGTGTCCGCCGCGCGCCACGGCGATGGTCCCGCTGCACTGCTGCATCCAGTGCAGGGCGGCCGCACTCGGCCTGCCGTTCGCCGCAAGGAGCACCGCCTCATCCGCGCTCGCACCGAGGTTGGCTGGATCCACCGGCCAGACCGTGTAGAGCTCGTCGATGGTGTCGAGTTCGGCCGCGGCACACTTGGCCATCAGGTTCGACACGCCCGGGCTGGCGCCAATTCCGATCACCGCGGTCACTCCGGCGGCCGCCGCCTCGTCATGGAGCGCGAGCATCTCCAGCGTCGGTTGCCAGTCGTCGCACACATCGACGTAGTGCGTTTGTGTGTCGATGGCGGCCTGCAGCACCCGGGACCCGAATCGCTGGAACGGCCCCACGGTGTTGAGCACCACGTCGGCGTCGGCCAATACGGCCCGCAGTGAAGATGTGTCGGTGGCATCGACGATGCGGCCGGTGATCCCGAGGGCACGGGCACACGCTTGCACCGCCCCGGCGTCGCGGTCCGCAACCACCACCTCATCGACGGATCCGGATCGTGTGAGCGTCGCCAGTGCGGCGGCACCGACGGCGCCCGCTCCGCCGATGGCCACCACCTTCACCGCAGTCCCCCGGTTGGCAGAACCTCCGAGAAGAACGTGAACAGTTGCGGCGCATCGGGATCGGCGGCAGCCCTCAACTGTGTCCAGATCTCGGCGAACACCCGACGCGCCGTGGTTCCTACCCACGGTTGTGGCAGCAGCTCGGCGGGCAACAGCGGATCGGGTTCGATGGCAAGGGTGAACGCGTGGGCCAGCTGCAGCGCCGAAGCGGTGTGATCGATGCGCGATTCGGATGCCGGCGCCGACGGTGCGCTCAGGTCGGCGGCCGTGTCGAGGAACCGTTGATAGGCCGCCGCGATATCCGGCAGGCACCACAGCCGGGCGGCGATCTGCGTGGGCTCGGTCAGTCCGCCCACGCGCAGGTCGGCGCAGCTGAGCATGGTCGTGTCCCCCAGCGCACCAAGCTTTTCGACCATGGCGTCGACATAGGGTTGCCAAGGATTCGGTGATACGTAGACCCCACCCTGCAGCGGGGCCCCACCGAGTCGCAGGATGCCGCTCCGCATGGCGTCCCGGGCTCGGCGGTTCGACTCCGCGATGTTGAACGCCATCACATGCCAGCGACCGTCCCACGGTGCCGATCCGGCGTCCTGCGCGTAGGCGTGACGAAGGAATTCCACATCGGGAAGCAGGGTGGCCTGCCAGTCCGCGGTCACCCGCAGCGAGGCCTGCTTGCCGCGTCCTGACTGTTCCAGCTGGCCGGCTGCCACTGCGCGCCGGATGCCCAGTCTCACCTGCTGGTCGGTCATCCCCAGACGACTGGCCACCTCGTACAGTCCGGCCACGTCGATGGTGGCGTCAGCCGTGACCAATGCCTCGAACAGCAATCGGGTCGGCACCGTGACCTCAAATCGTTCGTTCACGTTACGATCGTAGCGTGAATGAACGATTCAAGCGCTGCCTCATCGGCCTTCTGGCGGTGACGCTGTTGGTGGCCGGGACCGGCGGCTGGGTCGTGTACCAGAACCACTACACGCTGATCGAGCGGACCGTCACGATCGAGGGCGGCGCAAATCCACTGCATGCGGTTCTTGCATTACCCGAGCACAACGGCCCCTTCGGGCTGGTGGTGTTCATCCACGGCGACGGCCCCATCGATGCCACCCACGACACGTTCTATCGCCCGATCTGGGAATCGTTGGCGCGCGCCGGCTTCGCCTCACTGTCCTGGGACAAACCCGGGGTCGCCGGCGCGCCGGGCAATTGGCTCGACCAGAGCATGGACGACCGGGCAGCCGAGGCCGCGACCGCAATCGCCTGGGCCCGCCGCCAGCCCGAGATCGACAGCCGGCGCATCGGACTGTGGGGCGCCAGCCAGGCCGGCTGGGTGCTTCCGAAGATCGCCGACCACGATCCGCTCATCCGCTTCATCATCGCGGTCTCACCCGCGATCAACTGGCTGCGCCAAGGCGACTACAACAGCCGGGCGCAGCAGGCCGCCGACGGAACGCCCGAGGCCGAGATCGAGGCCCAGCGACGCCAATCCGAGCTGACGCTGCAATACCTACGCCGGGGTGCCGGCTTCGACGAGGCCAGCGCCGCCGGTGCCGCAACCGGATTCACCCGCGAGCGGTGGCGTTTTGTCAGTCTCAACTACCAGTCCGACGCCGGCGCCGACCTGCAGCGCGTGCACGTGCCGGTTCTGCTGTTACTCGGTGGCCAAGACCTCAACGTCGATGTCGCCGACACCGAGTCGGGCTACCGGGCCAACCTGCCTGACCCCGAACTGCTCGAGGTGCTCCATCTTCCCGGCGCAACACATTCGATGGTTCCTGCGGTACTCGAAGAGCACGAGGCGCTGCTCACCCTCGTCGCCATTGCCGCGCCGCGGCGGGTCTATGCCGCTGGGGTGCTCGACGCGATCCGGGAATTTGCCGCCGACGCCGCACCACCGGGCTCATGACGTCATTCGAGCAGATCGGGCCGACGCTCCCGGGTGCGCCCCTCGGCCGCTTCGCGGCGCCAGCGCACGATCCGGGCGTGGTCACCCGAGAGCAGCACCTCAGGCACTTCGAGATCGCGCCAGCTCGGCGGCCTGGTGTAGCTGGGCCCTTCGAGCAGGCCGTCGGAATGCGAATCGTCCTGGTGAGACTTGGGATTGCCGAGAACATCCGGTAGCAGCCGGATGACCGCCTCCAGCATCACCAGGGTCGCCACTTCCCCACCGTTGAGCACATAGTCACCGATGGACACTTCTTCGACCCGCATCCGGCGGGCCGCGTCGTCGGCGACGCGCTGGTCGATACCCTCGTAGCGGCCGCAGGCGAACACCAGGTGCGCTTCAGTACTCCAGCGTGCCGCGGTCTCCTGGGTGAACAACCGCCCTGCCGGCGTGGGCACCACCAGAAGTGTGTCTTCAGTGCAGATCTCATCGAGGGCGGCACCCCAAACAGGTGCCTTCATCACCATGCCGGGACCGCCCCCGTACGGCGAATCGTCCACGGAACGGTGCACATCGTGGGTCCACCGACGTAGGTCGTGGACGCCGACTTGGACCCGGCCGGATTCGATGGCCTTGCCCGGCAGCGCCTGCCGCAGCGGGTCCAGATAGTCCGGGAAGATGGTGACGACATCAATACGCATGGTGCGCAACCTATTCGAGGTCCAGAAGACCCTCGGGCGGATCGATCTCGATCACCCCGTCGGTCAAGGACACCGTCGGCACGAAGGCGGCGACAAACGGAACCAGGATCTCCCGGCCCTCCGGTGTCTTGATCGACAGCAATTCGCCCGCGGCGGTGTGCAGCACCTCGGTGACGGTGCCGATTCCGGTGCCGTCGACGGTGCGCACCGCCAGCCCCTCGAGTTGATGGTCGTAGAACTCATCGGGCTCGCTGATGGGCGGCAGATCCTCGGAGTCGACGAGGAACAGGGTGCCGCGCAGACCGTCGGCGGTGTCGCGGTCAGCGATACCCGCCAGGCGCACCAACAGCCGGCCGCCGTGTTCACGGACGCCCTCGATGGTGTGCTGGCTTTCACCGCCGCCGCGGGATGCCCTGCCGCGCAGCGTCTTACCGCGCACGAAGCGGTCGCCGGGGTCGTCGGTGCGCACCTCGACGACCACCTCACCGGTGACGCCGTGCGCCTTGACGATCCGACCGACGACCAGCTCCACGACTGTCGACCTACTGGTCGGTGTCCACCACGTCGACGCGGATCCCACGGCCACCGATACCGGCAACCAGGGTGCGCAACGCAGTAGCGGTACGACCGCCCCGACCGATGACCTTGCCGAGATCTTCGGGATGGACATGCACCTCGACGGTGCGGCCCCGACGGTTGGTCACCATGTCGACGCGGACGTCATCAGGGTTGTCGACGATACCGCGGACCAGATGTTCGACGGCGTCGACGACGGCTCCGCTCATTCGGCAGCCGTGTCGGTGGCCTCGGCGGGAGCCTCGGCGCTCTCCTCAGCCTTGGCGGTGGGCGCCTTGCGCTTCTTCAGCGTGACCGCGTCGCCGGTGGGGGCGCCGTCGGCCTGCGCCAGAGCCGCGTTGAACAGATCCAGCTTGCTGGGCTTGGGCTCCTTGACCTTCAGGGTGCCCTCGGCGCCCGGCAGGCCCTTGAACTTCTGCCAGTCACCGGTGATCTTCAGCAGAGCCAGGACGGGCTCGGTGGGCTGGGCACCTACGCCGAGCCAGTACTGCGCGCGCTCCGAGTCGATCTCGATCAGGCTCGGCTCTTCCTTCGGGTGGTAACGGCCGATGACCTCGATGGACCGGCCGTCGCGACGGGTGCGCGCATCGGCGACGGCGATGCGGTACTGGGGGTTGCGGATCTTGCCGAAGCGGGTCAGCTTGATTTTGACAGCCATGTTGAAACAGTTCTCCTGTTGATTGCCACGCTGCAATTCGGCGATCGGGGCACATCACCCGGATCCGGTTTTGCCTCACGTGTGTGACCGCCGCACAGCCGTGGTTGTGGGCAGACAGCCGCCTATTGTGCCAGAGCAGGTGCGCTGGGCAAAAACCGCTACACCAGCTTGTCGAAACACTTCGTCTCGACGCGACGCGTCATCCGCCAACCCTGCTCGGATCGGATGAACTCGTCGTCGTACCAGAGGCCGCAGAAGAGCACCTGCTTGTTCTGCGCCTCGGGATCTCCGATCACCATCGGGTTGAAGCAGATCACCCGCGAGGACGCGGTTTGGCGGTCGTCGGCAAAGGTGATCGACAGATTCCCCAGCATGTGCGAGTAGGCGGGGAAATTGGGCAGCACCTCCGCCAGCCAGGCTTTGACCTCGGGAAAGCGCCCGTCGATACCCCCCATCGCGCGGTAGTCGATGTACGCGTCGGCGGTGAACACCGCATCGAGATCGTCGAAGCGGCGGCTGTCGATGGCGGTCGAGTAGTCGACCAGTAACTGCTGGATCTCCAGCCGGTCCGAGATCTCCTCGAGTGTGAACATGGTCACGATTCAACACCGGGCGCACTCCCGACCGCCGTCGACCCACCCGCATCGCCACCATTCCAAGTAAGGTCGCCCTAACCAAGGTGACCCTAATGTGAATGGATTGACAGTTGGCTGACCGACCCGCTTTCGCCCTGACCGTCGGATACGGCACCGAGACCGGTAACGCAGAACTGCTCGCCGGCCAGTTCACCACGGCCGCCCGTGCCGTCGGCATCGACGTCACCGAGGTGGACCTCAACAACATCGGCGTTGCCGAACTCGCGGCCACGACCCATCTCGTGGTGATCACCGCCACCTCCGGTGAAGGCGAATTCCCGCACAACGCCTACGTGTTCGGAGAGCTGCTCGAAGCACTCGACCCGACCTCCGACCGCCTCGAACACCTCACCTTCGCGGTCCTCAGCCTGGGCGACAAGTACTACCCGCTGTTCGCCAATGCGGGTCGCCTGGCCGATGAACGCCTCGAACACCTCGGCGCCACCCGATTGGTACCCCGGGTCGACTGCGATATCGACTATGACGTCGCGGCGGCTGCCTGGACCGCCGACGTCATTGCCCGACTGGTCGACGCCCGCACCGCACGGGGCCAGGCAGTCCAGCCCGTCACCGCCGTCGACACCGATGCCGACCGCCGGCACGAGCACCCCGTCTGGAACAGATCCAACCCCTACACCGCAGCGCTGTCGGCCCGACGTCTGCTCACCGCCGCGGGGTCCGAGGACGAGGTGTGGCACTACGAGATCGATCTCACCGGCAGCGGCCTGACCTACCAGGCCGGCGACTCGATCGCGGTGCACCCCGTCAACGACCCCCAGCTGGTGGAAGCCGTGCTGGGTCATCTGCAGCGTGATGCCGACGAGTTCTGGCCGGGCCACCCGCAACCGCTGGGCACCATGCTGAGCCGGCACCTCGAGATCCGCACACCGTCCCGAGCGCTGCAAGCACTGGTGGCCAAACGCACCACCGACACCGCGGCCGCCGCCGCGCTGCTCAGCGACGACCACACCACGCTCGACACCTGGCTCTACGGACGCGACCTCCTGGACCTCCTCGCGCTGGCCGACCTGACCGCCGGCGAGATACTCGACACCTTGAGGCCGCTGCAGTACCGCGACTACTCGATCGCCTCGAGCCCGCTGGTCCATCCGGACCAGGTGCACCTGACCGTGGCCGCGGTGCGCTATCGCCGTGACGAACGCGAGCATGCCGGGGTTGCCTCGGCCCACCTGGCCGACCGCGCCACCGCCGTGCAGATCCACCTGCAACCCAACAGCGGCTTCCGGCTACCGGCGCCCGACGTGCCGATCATCATGATCGGGCCCGGCACCGGGATCGCACCGTTTCGTGCCTTTCTGCAGGAACGCCAGGCGACCCGGGCGACAGGCAAGTCCTGGCTGTTCTTCGGGCATCGGCACCGCGCAACCGATTATCTCTACGGCGAGGAGTTGGAGAACCACCACCGAAGCGGCGTCCTGACCCGGCTCGATCTGGCGTTCTCCCGTGAGCGCGCCGAGCGCGACTACGTCCAACACCACATGCTCGAGCACGCCGATGAGCTGTTCGGCTGGCTGCAGGACGGCGCTCATCTCTATGTGTGCGGTGACGAGTCGCGGATGGCCAGAGACGTTCACCTCGCGTTGCATCAGATCGTGGGAACCGCTGGTGGAATGGACGACGAGGCCGCGCACGATTACGTCAACGAACTGATCAAACATCACCGCTACGCCAGGGACGTCTACTGACAGCTGGCCCAGCGCGTGATGGGGGTTAGAGTGCTTCCCCATGCGCAAGCTGCTGGCGAGTGTGTCCATCACGGTGAGTCTGGCGTTGGTGCTGTTCCTGGTGGCCTTCGCGCCGTCCTCTGATGCCGAGCCCATCACCGCGCAGCCGGTGGGGTCGGTGCCGATTCCCGACGGCCCCGCGCAGGCCTGGATCGTCGCCGACATGGACACCGGACAGATCCTGGGCGGTCGCAACGAGAACACCACCCACGCCCCCGCCAGCACCATCAAAACCCTGCTCGCGCAGGTGATTCTCGACGAGGTGCCGTTGGACACCACGATCGTGGCCGACGAGGCCGACACTCGGGTCGAGTGCAACTGTGCGGGTGTGCTCCCCGGTCACAGCTACACCGCCCGCCAGCTACTCGATGGACTGCTGCTGGTGTCCGGCAACGACGCCGCCAACACCCTGGCCCGGATGCTCGGCGGCACGGACGCCGCGGTGGCCAAGATGAACGCCAAAGCGGTGAGCCTCGGCGCCCACGGAACCAGCGCCGGTTCCCCGTCGGGCATCGATGGGCCCGGCATCTCGATCTGGTCCACACCGCACGATTTGGCCGTCATCTTCCGCGCTGCGATGGCCAACCCGGTGTTCGCCCAGATCGTTGCGCAGCCGACGGCCGTGTTCCCCACCAAGACCGGGGACCGGGTGTTGGTCAACCAGAACGAACTACTGCATCGCTACCCGGGGACCTTGGGCGGCAAAACCGGCTTCACCGATCTGGCCCGCAAGACCTACGTCGCCGCCGCCGAACGCAACGGCCGCCGCCTGGTGATCGCGATGATGTACGGGCTGGTCGTCGAGGGCGGGCCCACCTACTGGGATCAGGCCGGCGCGCTGCTGGACTGGGGTTTCGGACTCAACCCCGGCGACAGCATCGGCGTGCTCTGACCTCGAAAGTTGCTGATTCGCAACCGTTTCGAGATCACTATCAGACGACACGCAGATACGCTCGGCCCTCGTGCCCCTCGGTCCGCTCGCAGTGATAATGAGCCTGATCACCCTCACTGCAGCCAGTTTGATCGGCGCCCGACCGGCCATCGCGGTTCCGGAGATCAACCCCGCCGGGGCCGTCACCGCCCCGCCGGACGGTCCGGCCCAGGCCTGGATCGTTGCCGACATGGACACCGGGGCCATCCTCGCCGGGAAGAACCCGACCGGCGTCTTTGCCCCCGCCAGCACCATCAAGGTGCTGCTGGCGATGACCGTACTGGACCATCTGAACCCCAACGCCGCCGTTCGGGCCGCCCCCGCGCACACCCAGGTCGAGTGTTCCTGTGCCGGATTGGTTCCCGGGCAGGTCTACACGGCCCAGCAGTTGGTGGCGGCGATACTCATGGTGTCCGGTAACGACGCCGCCAACCTGCTCGGCGACATGCTCGGCGGCTACCGGCCGGCGATCATCCGGATGAACGCCAAAGCCAAATCGATTGGTGCACAGAGTACCCGGGCGTTGTCGCCCTCCGGACTCGACGGTCCGGGTTGGGAATCATTGACCACTCCGCGCGATCTCGGCGTGATGATGCGGGCAGCATTGAGCTATCCGCTGATCGCTCAGATCATGCGCTCCCCCTCGGCGCAGTTCCCCAGCCGGGACGGGTACAAAACCCTCCACAACCAGAATCAGCTCCTGGAGCGCTATCCCGGAACCCTGGGCGGGAAGACCGGATTCACCAATATCGCCGGCAAGACCTTTGTCGGCGCCGCCCAACGAGGTGACCGCCGACTGGTGGTGGTGCAGATGAAGGGCAGCGGCGACCTCTACAACCAGGCGATGGGCCTACTGGACTGGGGTTTCAGCCAACCTCACTGAATGGGCCGGAGCTCCTTCGTTTGCCCGTCCACCCCCTCACTTCGCTGAGTGAGCTCCCGAGCAACCTCGGACTCCAACCTCACTGAATGGGCCGGAGCTCCTTCGTCTGCCCGTCCGCCCCCTCA
>NZ_JBARXZ010000153.1:0-8179 GCF_049647605.1 Mycobacterium sp.
CATTACGGTGGGACACGAAGACCTCCGAGATCGGTGAGCGTTCCTAGACAGCTCGCACTCCACTCGGAGGTCTTCTTCATGTCACCACGCCACGCCGTACCTAACGTCCGTGGTCAGTACAGCTAGCCTGCCTCTCTGTGAGCCCTGACACCTTCTTGCCGTCCGAACCGTCGCCGTCGGAGTTTGTTCTGGTGGAACGACCGCGCAAACACGTGGCGTTGATCACTCTGAACCGGCCCGAACGGATGAACTCGATGGCCTTCGACGTGATGGTGCCGTTGAAAAAGGTGCTCGATGACGTCACCAACGACAATTCGGTGCGCGCGGTTGTGCTCACCGGCGCCGGACGGGGCTTCTCCTCCGGCGCCGACCACAAATCCGCCGGCAGCGTCCCACACATCGACGGCCTGACCAGGCCCGGTTTTGCCCTGCGATCCATGCAGGTGCTCGACGACGTGATCATGGCGCTGCGGCGGTTGCACCAACCGGTGATCGCCGCGGTCAACGGCGCCGCCATCGGTGGTGGACTGTGCCTGGCGCTGGCGTGTGACATCCGGGTCGCGGCCGCCGGGGCCTACTTCAGGGCAGCCGGCATCAACAACGGGCTGACCGCCAGTGAGCTGGGGCTTTCCTATCTGCTGCCCCGGGCGATCGGCACCTCGCGGGCGTTCGAGCTGATGCTCACCGGCCGTGACATCGACGCCGCCGAAGCCGAGCGAATCGGGCTGGTATCCCGGCAGGTTCCCGACGAAGAACTGCTCGACACCTGCTACACCATGGCCGAGCGCATCGCGTCGTTCTCCCGGCCGGGAATCGAGTTGACCAAGCGGACGCTGTGGAGCGGGTTGGACGCCGGTACCCTAGAGGGGCACATGCAGGCAGAAGGCCTGGGCCAACTCTATGTACGCCTGCTCACCTCCAACTTCGAAGAAGCGGTGGCGGCGCGCGCCGAGCAGCGGCCCCCGGTCTTCACAGACGAGAAGACGTGACACCGCAGCTGCGGTGATCCGTGACGAGGAGCAGAGGCGTTGATCACCGCAACGGACCTAGAGGTCCGCGCCGGCGCACGGACATTGCTGGCGGCCGAAGGGCCGGCGCTGCGAGTTCAACCCGGTGACCGCATCGGGCTGGTAGGACGCAACGGGGCGGGCAAGACCACCACCATGCGCATCCTCGCCGGCGAAGGTGAACCCTATGCCGGCAGCGTCACCCGCGCCGGTGACGTCGGCTACCTGCCCCAGGACCCCAAAGAGGGTGACCTCGACGTGCTGGCACGCGACCGGGTGCTGTCGGCACGCGGTCTGGACGTGCTGATGACCGATCTGGAAAAGCAGCAGATGTTGATGGCCGAAGTGGCCGACGACGACGCCCGCGACAAGGCGGTGCGCCGCTACGGTCACCTCGAAGAACGGTTCGCGGCCCTCGGTGGCTACGCGGCCGAGAGCGAAGCCGGCCGGATCTGCGCCAGCCTGGGGCTGCCGGACCGGGTGCTGACCCAGCCGCTGCGCACCCTTTCCGGCGGTCAGCGGCGCCGTGTCGAGCTGGCCCGGATCCTGTTCGCGGCCAGTGACGCCGGCTCCGGAGCGGCGACCACCCTGCTGTTGGACGAACCCACCAACCACCTCGACGCCGACTCGATCGTGTGGTTGCGCGACTTCCTGAAAGGCCACAGCGGCGGCCTGATCGTGATCAGCCACGATGTCGACCTGCTGGCCGACGTGGTGAACCGGGTGTGGTTCCTGGACGCCGTGCGTGGCGAAGCCGATGTCTACAACATGGGCTGGCAGAAGTACCTCGACGCCCGCGCCACCGACGAACAGCGTCGTCGACGTGAGCGGGCCAATGCCGAGAAGAAGGCGTCGGCACTGCGTACCCAGGCGGCGAAGATGGGTGCCAAGGCAACCAAAGCCGTTGCAGCACAGAACATGTTGCGGCGTGCCGAGCGCATGATGGCAGAGCTGGACGCCGAACGGGTGGCCGACAAGGTGGCCAAGATCAAGTTCCCGACGCCGGCACCGTGTGGGCGCACCCCACTGGTGGTGAAGGGGCTGAGCAAGAACTACGGCTCGCTGGAGATTTTCACCGGCGTCGACCTGGCGATCGACCGTGGCTCCCGAGTGGTCATCCTGGGCCTCAACGGCGCGGGCAAGACCACGATGCTGCGGCTACTGGCCGGGGTGGAGACCCCCGACTCCGGTGGGCTCGAGCCCGGCCACGGCCTCAAGATCGGCTACTTTGCCCAGGAACACGACACCCTCGACGATCAGGCGAGCGTGTGGGAGAACATCCGCCATGCCGCGCCCGATACCGGTGAGCAGGATCTGCGCGGGCTGCTGGGCGCATTCATGTTCACCGGCGCGCAGCTCGACCAGCCGGCCGGCACACTGTCCGGCGGTGAGAAGACCCGGCTGGCGCTGGCCGGGCTGGTGGCTTCCACGGCCAACGTGCTGCTGCTCGACGAGCCGACCAACAACCTCGACCCCGCCTCGCGTGCGCAGGTTCTCGATGCGCTACGGAGCTACGACGGCGCTGTGGTCCTGGTCACTCACGACCCGGGTGCCGCCGAAGCGCTCAATCCGCAGCGGGTGGTCCTGCTCCCGGACGGCACCGAGGACTTCTGGTCGGACGAGTACCGGGAACTCATCGAACTCGCTTGACGCTTCGGGGTTTGCGGCGACGAGGTTTCCGGACCGATTTCGGTGATTCTCCCCACATCGGTCCGCGCCCGTTCCTAGTCTGGGGAACTGACGGGGCCTGAGGTAACGCGGGGAGGCGTCGATGAGGAAACCGGACCAGGCACGCGAGAAACTGCTCGGCGAGCTTCGATTCGCCTACGAGAACGGCGCGAGCATTCGCACCCTCGCCGCTTCGACCGGACGATCGTACGGCTCGATCCACAGCATGCTGTTGGAATCGGGCACCACGATGCGCGGCCGAGGCGGACCCAATCACCGGTCCCGGTAGCGGTAGCCGGTGATTGGGTCCGGGGTCACTCGGTGCGTTACTTCGCTGCCCCGTTACCGTCGGGATCCGAATTCTCTTGGTCGACAGCAGGATTTGAGCTGCTGTGGCGAACCGACGCTTCCACCAGGTCGAGTACCGCGCCGAGACGCTTCGGATCGTCCCCTGAGGCCAGTCGGGCCACCAACCCGTCGAGCACCAGGTCCAGGTACACCTGTAGGACGTCACTGGGCACGTCGTCACGGACCCGGCCCGCCTGTTTCTGGCGGACGAGCCGGTCGGTGGTTGCTGTGGACAGCTCCACCGACCGCTCCGCCCAGCCCCGATTGAATGCCGGGTCGTGCCGAAGTTTCCGGGCGATCTCCAGACGTGTTGCCAGCCAGTCGAATTGCTCTGGCGTGGCCAACATGTCCCGCATCACCTGGATCAGGCCCTCCCGGGAGGCCACGTCGGCCATCCGCTCGGCGTCTTCACGTGCCAGCTCGAAGAACAGTGAGTCCTTGTCGCGGAAGTGGTGGAAGATCGCCCCCCGGGACAAGCCGATCGACTGCTCGAGGCGGCGAACCGTCGCCTTGTCGTAGCCGAATTCGGCAAAACATCGCCTGGCGCCGTCGAGGATCTGGCGGCGGCGTGCCGCCAGATGGTCCTCGCTGACTTTGGGCATTGCGGCGAACCCGCCGGCCGGCTAGCTGGACTTCAGCATGTTGCGCAGCACGTACTGCAGGATGCCGCCGTTGCGGTAGTAGTCCGCCTCACCGGGGGTGTCGATCCGGACCACGGCGTCGAACTCCACCTTCGAGCCGTCTGCCTTGGTGGCCGTGACCTTCACCGTCTTCGGCGTCTTGCCCTCGTTGAGGACCGTGATGCCGGCAATGTCGAACGTCTCGGTGCCGTCGAGCTTCAGCGAGGCCGCCGACTCACCGGCGGGGAACTGCAGCGGGATGACGCCCATGCCGATCAGGTTCGAGCGGTGGATGCGCTCGAAGGACTCGACGATCACCGCGCGCACCCCGAGCAGGCTGGTGCCCTTGGCCGCCCAGTCGCGCGAGGAACCGGACCCGTACTCCTTGCCGCCCAGCACCACCAGCGGGATACCCGCCTTCTGGTAGTTCTGCGACGCGTCGTAGATGAACGCCTGCGGCGCATCGGCCTGGGTGAAGTCGCGGGTGTAACCGCCGGAGACGTCATCGAGCAGCTGGTTCTTGAGCCGGATGTTGGCGAAGGTGCCGCGGATCATCACCTCGTGGTTGCCGCGCCGTGAACCCAGCGAGTTGAAGTCCTTGGGCTCGACGCCGTGCTCTTCGAGGTACTGCGCCGCCGGGGTGCCCTTCTTGATGGCGCCGGCCGGGGAGATGTGGTCGGTGGTCACCGAATCGCCCAGCAGGGCAAGAACTCTGGCGCCGGAGATGTCGTTGACCGGCTGCGGCTCGGCCGGCATGCCGTCGAAGTACGGCGCCTTGCGGACGTAGGTCGAGTTGTCATCCCAGTCGAAGGTGTTGCCCTCCGGGGTGGGCAGCGAACGCCAGCGCTCGTCACCCTTGAACACGTCGGCGTAGGAGTCGGTGAACATCTCCCGGTTGATCGAGGAGGCGATGGTCTCACCGATCTCGGCCGCCGTCGGCCAGATGTCCTTCAGGAACACATCATTGCCCTCGGTGTCCTGGCCCAGGGGGTCGGACTCGAAGTCGAAGTCCATGGTGCCGGCGAGGCCGTAGGCGATCACCAGTGGGGGCGAGGCCAGGTAGTTCATCTTGACGTCGGGGGAGATGCGGCCCTCGAAGTTGCGGTTACCCGAGAGCACCGCCGTCACCGAGAGATCGTTGTCGTTGATGGCCGCCGAGATCTCCTCGGGCAGCGGTCCGGTGTTGCCGATACAGGTGGTGCAGCCGTAGCCGCCCAGGAAGTAACCCAGCTTCTCCAGGTACGGCCACAGGCCGGCCTTGTTGTAGTAGTCGGTGACAACCTGTGATCCGGGGGCCATGTTGGTCTTGACCCACGGCTTGGTGGTCAGGCCCTTTTCGACGGCCTTCTTGGCCAGCAGGGCCGCACCGAGCATCACCGACGGGTTGGACGTATTGGTGCACGAGGTGATTCCGGCGACGACCACGGCACCGTGGTCGAGCACGAAGTCGCCGCGCTCGTCGGAGTGCACCCTGACCGCCTTGGTAGGCCGGCCTTCGCAGCCGTTGGCCGCACTGGGAACAACATCGATGGCGCCGTCGTCGGCGAAGGACAGCGACGCGGAATCGCTGGCCGGGAAGGACTCGTCGAGTGCCTCGTCGAGTTTGGTCTCCGGCGCCGGGTGGTTCTCCTCGACGTAGTTGTGGATGTCCTTGCGGAACGCGTTCTTGGCGTCGGTGAGCTCGATCCGGTCCTGCGGGCGCTTCGGTCCGGAGATGGACGGCACCACGGTCGACAGGTCGAGTTCGAGGTACTCGGAGAACACCGGCTCTTTGTCCGGGTTGTGCCACATGCCCTGTTCCTTGGCGTAGGCCTCGACGAGCGCCAGCTGCTCGTCGGTGCGTCCGGTCAGGCGCAGGTAGTTGATGGTCTCGTCATCGATGGGGAACATCGCTGCGGTGGAACCGAATTCGGGGCTCATGTTGCCCAGGGTTGCGCGGTTGGCCAGGGGGACCTCGGCCACGCCCTTGCCGTAGAACTCGACGAACTTGCCGACCACACCGTGCTTGCGCAGCATGTCGGTGACGGTGAGCACCACGTCGGTGGCGGTGACGCCCGGCTTGATCTCGCCGGTCAGCTTGAAGCCGACGACGCGGGGGATGAGCATGGAGACCGGCTGGCCCAGCATGGCCGCTTCGGCCTCGATACCGCCGACGCCCCAGCCCAGGACGCCCAGGCCGTTCTCCATGGTGGTGTGCGAGTCGGTGCCCACACAGGTGTCCGGGTAGGCGACGCCATTACGGGTCATCACGACGCGGGCCAGGTATTCGATGTTCACCTGGTGCACGATGCCGGTACCCGGGGGGACGACCTTGAAGTCGTCGAAGGCGCCCTGACCCCAGCGCAGGAACTGGTAACGCTCGCCGTTGCGCTCGTACTCCAGCGCTACGTTGCGTTCGAAGGCGTCGGCACGGCCGAACACGTCCAGGATCACCGAGTGGTCGATGACCATCTCGGCGGGGGAGAGCGGGTTGACCTTCTCCGGGTTGCCGCCGAGCGCGGAGACGGCTTCGCGCATGGTGGCCAGGTCGACGATGCACGGCACACCGGTGAAGTCCTGCATCAGCACCCGGCCCGGGGTGAACTGGATCTCGATGCTCGGTTCGGCGTTGGGATCCCAGTTGGCGATGGCCTCGATGTGTTCTTTGGTGATGTTGGCGCCGTCTTCGGTCCGCAACAGGTTCTCGGCGAGCACCTTCAGGCTGTAGGGCAGTTTCTCGGTGCCGGGCACCGCGTCGAGGCGGTAGATCTCGTATGAATTGTCACCGACTTCGAGCTTGGCATGAGCTCCAAATGAATTCTTGCTGGTCACATCAACTCCCGGCATATGGATTTCCTCGCCGGCGGGCTGTTGCCGACGATCACGTTCCAACTCTAACAGTACGCTTGTCCTGTATGGTTACCGGCCCACTGCGCACCGCGGCAGCCGAACGTGCGCATTCCAGTCTTGCGTCGGAGCGCGCGTGCTGCCACCTGCCTGGGTGGCCGTCGCGTACCGTTCGGGTGAACGTTTCGGCCGAGTAGGGATGGTGTGGATGTCGGGTACAGGCGTGGGTCTGCATGTCATACCTACTCTGGGGCCGCTGCTGAACCCGGTGCCGGCGTTCATTCCCGAGGATGTTGACATGGCCGAGGTGCAGGCCGATATCGCCCAGGATGGGGTCAGCGCTCCGCCGGCCGATCAGCCGGGCTTGCTCGCGGTCATCGACGAGGCCAAGCAGGACGGTATCGATCTCAAGATCGTCGTCATCGCCAGCAACCCGCATATCGATACCCCGCTTCGTGATATCGCCACCGAGGTAGGGGAGGCCAATCCCGGATCGACGGTGTTGGTGCTCAGCCCGTCGTATGCCGGGACCTACAGCACCGAGTTCGACAGGGTGACGCTGGAGGCCGGCGAAGACTTGGCCAAAACCGGTAATCCGGTGCAGTCGTCGCAGAATTTTGTGAGCCAGTTGAATACGCCCGATTTCCCCTGGACGGGGATGACCATCGTGCTCACCATCGCGGTATTCCTGGCGGTCGTCGTGACCCGCATTCTGCAGGTGAAGAGCAAGCGTGCTGCGCCGCCAGAAGCGTTGTCCACCAGCGGTTCCTGACTTCGGACCGGTCTTGTGTCAATTCGCATTGTCACCATTTGATAACGGTCTCCGTAATTACATTCCTGTAATTCAGCACTAAAGTTTCTTCGGAGACAATTGTGACGTACGGTGCTGGAGGTACCTATTGATGTAGATGTGCCTCCAGTGACTGCTGATGGCCGTGTTGTTGCAGGGTGATCGGGTCGAGTTGAAGCCATGAGGAGACGTGAGTCGCATGAGATCCAGCTACGGCGCATCTCCACTGCTGACGGTGGCGTTGCTGCTGTGCACCCCCGGATTGGCAACCGCTGAACCGCCGGCGCCCAGTGGGCTGGCCGCGCTGATCGCCGAAGTCGCCGAGGCCAATCAGCAACTGCAGGATCTCGGCGCCGCGGTGCAGAGCGAGCAGGAGGGCGTCAACAAGGCGATCCTCGACGTGCAGACCGCCCGCGATGCCGCGGTCTCGGCTCAAGCCGATCTGGACCGCAGCCGGGCCGGAGTGCAAGACGCCGATGCGGCCATCGCCGCCGCCCAAAAGAAGTACGACAACTTCGCCGTCGCCAGTTACATCAACGGCCCCTCGGCCTCCTACCTGACCGCCCTCGACCCCGGCGAGATCATCGCCAACGCCAGCACCGAGCACACCCTGGCGCTCAGCTCCCAGAAAGTGATCGGCGACCTGCAGCGGGCCCGCACCGAACAGCTCAACCGGGAATCCCTGGCGCGCGAGGCCAAGCAAAAGGCCGACGACGCCGCGGGTGCCGCAGTGGCCAGCCAGGACGACGCGGTCGCAGCGTTGAGCGCCGCCCAACAAAAGTTCGCCGACCAGCAGAACGAGATCCAGCGTCTGGGCGCGGCCCGCGACGACGCCCAGGCCAAGCTCGCCCAGGCGCAAGCGCAGGTACAGGCCGTTCCGGCGCCGGTATCCGGAGCTCCCGCGGCCCGCCCCCAGGCCG
>NZ_JBARXZ010000154.1:0-55589 GCF_049647605.1 Mycobacterium sp.
CACCGTTATCCACCACCGGCACACCAGGAGCACCCGGACCCGGAGGCAACACACCACCACCGTTATCCACCACCGGCACACCAGGAGCACCCGGACCCGGAGGCAACACACCACCACCGTTATCCACAATCGGCACACCAGGAGCACCCGGACCCGGAGGCAACACACCACCACCGTTATCCACAATCGGGGCGCCCGGAAGCGGCGGGGCCGGCGGGGTTCCGGCCTCGATGACACCGCCGGTGGGGATGGCCGGGGCGCCGGGAGGAGGAGCGATACCCGCGGAAGCGTCCATCACCGGCAGACCGGGAACACCGCCACCAGCACCGGGAGCTCCGGCACCGCCGCCGACACCGCCGGCATCAGCAATGGGGGCACCAGGTGCACCAACGCCTGCGCCGGCGCCGGCTGCGTCCAACCCGGGCGCTCCGGGGATGCCCGCGGCCGCGGTGTCGATGGCACCGCCCATCGGGATCGCGGGGCCGCCGGGGGCCGGCGGGAGCACACCGGCGGAAGAACTGCCGATGGGAAGGCCGGGACCACCGGGTCCGGGCGGCAGCGCGCCACCAGCCGAATCAATAACGGGGGCACCGGGAGTGCCCGGCCCCGGCGGCAGCACACCGCCACCGTTGTTCACCACCGGCACACCGGGAGTGCCCGGCCCCGGGGGCAACGCACCGCCACCGCTGTTCACCACCGGCGCACCCGGAACACCAGGTATCGGCGGGGTGCCGCCACCGGTCGAGGTCACCGTCGGCACCCCGGGAACCCCCGGGCCACCCGGCGTGACACCGGTCATCGAATTGACACCCGGTCCGCCAGGAGTTCCGGGACCACCCGGGGTCAGCCCGGTCGTCGTGGCGACCTCGGGCACACCCGGGTAGCCCGGCAGGTTCGGAGTCACGGCCGTCCTCGAAGTTCCTCCGGAGCCTCCCGGGAAGCCCGGCAGGTTGGGAGTGATCCCGGTCGTCGAATTGACCAGGCCGCCAGGAGGAGTCCCCGGGGTGGGGAGTCCGGGGATCATCGATGTGATGGTCTCCACCGACCCGGGCGTCCCCGGCGTTCCCGGATTGAAGCCCTGCAGCAGGCTCACGCACGGCACACCTGGAGAAGCCGGCGCCTGGGCAAGCATCATCGTCAACGGGGTGACGAGCTGAACCGCCCACAAGCACCCCGCTGTCGCGGCGGCGCCGATGGCGATGCGATTCGTAGTCTTAGACATGTTCTCCCCGACTCCTAGAAAAGCGGTGTTCGCGGGAGAACGTATCCATGGTTGGAGCCTTTGCCGACGCGACGTTTCACACGTTTATGCAACCGTTGCCAAGAGGTGGCATTCCGGTGACCGAGCACCAGGGTTTTTGAGAGTTTTCCCAGTTGAGCGCAATACCCCTGGGGCCCCTGCGGCGTGTCGCATGTCCCGCGTTCGGGAGATATCGATGCGGTCACGATGGCCGGGCAGGTAAATACACGTTAGCCATTTAGCAACCGGGCGGCTTCCCTGCCAGACGGGCACAGACGACAACAGCGCGGTGTCCGAGGGCTCTCGGACACCGCGCTGGTGGTGGTTGACGGGTGGCGTTACTCCTTCATGTCCAGCACGGGCGTGGGGCGCCGGAAGCCGTGGGTCACCACGGCCAGCCAGAGCAATCCGACCGCCAACCAGATCAGCCCGATGGTCAGTGCAGTGCTGGACAGGCTGGTCCACAGCCAGACCGTGAGCGCAAACCCGATGAACGGCAGCACCAGGTTGTTGAGCACGTTCTTCTCCCTGGCATCGATGAAGTAGTGCTTGATCACCGTCAGGTTCACCGCCGAGAACGCCACCAGTGCTCCGAAGCTGACCACCGACGCCAGGATGGCGAGATCGATGACAACCGCCAGCAACGAAATCACCGAGACCGCCAGGATGGCCCACGTCGGGGTGCTGAACTTGACCGAGACATGTCCGAACACCTTGCGCGGCAGCACGCCGTCGCGTCCCATCGCATAGAGGATGCGCGCCACCGACGCCTGCGAGGTGAGCGCCGATCCGGTGGCGCCTGCGACGTAAGCGGCGGTGAAGAACGCCGACAGGAAGGCGCCGCCGGCGGCCGCCATGACGTCGAGCGATCCCGAGTCGACGTCGGTGAACACGTTGGACGGGAACACCAGCTGCGACACATACGACAGGACGATGAACAGCACGCCGCAGATGACGGTGGCCAGCATGATGGCCTTGGGCACGTCACGTTTGGCGTCCTTGGCTTCCTCGGAAAGCGTTGACACCGCATCGAACCCGAGGAAGGACAGGCACAGAATGGCCGCGCCGGCCAGCACCGGGGCCATGCCGCCGGCGCTGCCGTCTCCGGTGAACGGAGCCATCACGTCGACGGTGCCAAAACCCGAGATGGTCGCGATGGCCATCACGAAGAACACCACGATGAAAATCGCCTGGACCGCGATGATCAGCATGTTGGCCCGGGCCACCGAGACGATGCCGATGATGTTGAGGACGGTCACGATCGCGATTGTCACGACGATGATGACCCAGTTCGGGATCGACGGCACCGCGGCGTTCAAGTACAGGCCGATGACCAGGTAGTTGAGCATCGGCAGGAACAAGTAGTCGAGCAACAGTGACCAGCCGGCGAGGAAGCCGACCGGCGCGCCGAAGGTCTTCTGCGTGTACGCATAGGCCGAACCGGCGACGGGGAACGCCCCCGCCATCCGCGCGTAGGAGCGCGCGGTGAAGATCATCGCCGCCAGCGTCACCACGTACGCCATCGGCACCCGGCCGCCGGATTCCACCGTGACAATGCCGTAGGTGGTGAACACGGTGAGCGGCACCATGTAGACCAGGCCGAAGAGCACCAGCGACGGAACACCCAGTGCCCGACGGAGTTTGCCTTCGTGGCCGTCGGGCACCGGCCGGAAGGCCGCCGGGTCGGCGGACGCGGTAGATGACATGGTGTTCCCCCTTCAGTGAGTTGCTGCGTAGACGATGTTGCTCTGCAAGTAGGTGCGCAGCACACGAATTGCCGGAATCTCCAGCGGTGCGGTGGTGCGCGGATCCCGATCCAGCCAAACCAGATCGGCACTAGCGCCGGGTTCGATGCGGCCCCAGCAGGATTCGGCGTAGGCCTGATAGCTGACGGCGGCTGTACCGGCCTGCAGTGACTGTTCGATCGGCAGGATCTCACCGGCCGTCCAGCCCCCGTCGGGTGTGCCGTCGGTGGTGCGCCGCGAGACCGCGACCGAGATTCCGTCCAGCGGGGCCCCGGAGGACACCGGCCAGTCCGAACCGAAGGCCAGTTGCGCTCCCGAGTCGACCAGGGTGTTCATCTGGTACTGCCGGTCGGCGCGGTCGATACCCAGCCGCGGGATGGTCAGCTCGGTCATCAGTGCGTCCAACTGGGCCCAGAGTGGCTGCATGTTGGGGATCACGCCGAGTGTCGCGAAGCGGCCGATGTCGGCGCCGTCGACCAATTGGGCGTGAGCGATCACCGGGCGCCGGTCGCGGGGACCGTTGCGCTCCACCACGTACTCGATGGCGTCGAGGGCCTGCCGGGCCGCCGCATCACCGATCGCATGGATGTGGATCTGGAAGCCGAGCTCGTCGACGCGTCGCGCCGCTTCGGCCAGGGAGTTGTTCTCCCACACGCTCATCCCGTGGCTGTGCAACCCCGAACAGTACGGCTGCAACAGGGCACCGGTCTCGTTCTCGATCACGCCGTCGGCGAAGAATTTCACCGTCTGACACGTCAGGTACGGAGAGTCGAGTTCCTGCACCCGACGCCGAGATTCGGCAAAAACCTCGATCTGGGCGTCGAAATGACGCGGGTCGGCATACAGGGCCAGGTTGAATCGCATCTTGAGCTCGCCGCGGCGGGCGGCCTCGATGTAGGTGTCGACGTCGGCGGGCTCGACCCAGGCGTCCTGCACCCAGGTCACACCGTGCGACGTGTAGTAGTCGGCCGCGGTACGCAAGGCCGCGACGCGCACGTCCTCGCCATGGGTGGGCGCGACCGCCATCACCAGGTCGACGGCACCCCATTCCCGCAACGTGCCCAGCACGGAACCGTCTGCACGGTGCGGGATCTCGCCCATCACCGGGTCCGGGGTGTCGGCGGTGATGCCGGCCCGCTCCAACGCCACAGAGTTGCACCACACGGTGTGGTAGTCCCAGGCCCGCAACACCACTGGCCGATCCGGCACGGCGGCATCCAGCCAACGGGCATCGAACAGTCCTTCCGGAGCCAGGCTGGAGTCGTACGAGGCGCCGAGAATCCACTCCTGGTCGGGATGGTCGTCAGCGAATTGCTTGACGGTCTGCACTATTTCGTCGACGGTGCTACAAGCCCGCACCAGCGGTCCCGCCGCTTCCAGCCCGCCGTAAAGCGGATGTGCGTGGCCGTCGCCGAACGACGGCATCAGGAAGCCGCCGTCAAGATCAACAACTTCGGCATCAGCTGCAGCGGCCCGCGCCTGCTCGCCGAGGGCCTGCACCACCCCGTCGACGACCAGCAGCGCATCGCTGTCCGTGCCGGCCCCCGTCCAGATCGTGCCCCCGGTGAACAGCGTCGACGTGGTGTGTTGCGTAGGCATCCAGCTCCTAAAACGAATTGAGTTCGTTTTAGTGTGATGGGTGCCATAAGCTTTCGCAACAGGAACTTTCCAAGGGGTGAACATTGGGCCGACCACCAGTTCCACTGCTGTCCACCGACCGCATCGCCGGTGTGGCGTTGGACCTGGTCAACGCCACCGGCGGCTTCACCATCCCGGAACTGGCGCGCCGACTCGGGGTCAGCCCGTCCTCGCTGTACAACCACGTCTCCGGCCGCGACGAAATCGTCGAGTTGCTGCGTGAACGCGCCATGTCCGATGTCGAACTGCCCGACGACGATCCCGACCGCGACTGGACGGAGACCGTCGCCGAAATCATGCGGTCTTACCGGCGCAGCTTCGCCCGCTATCCCCGCCTGATCCCGCTGCTGGCGATCCACGCGGTGAACAGCACCCACGCGTTTGTCATGTACAACGCACTGGCCGCCACGGCCCAAAAAGCCGGGTTCAACTCCGCCGACACCCTGCGCATCATCACCCTGGCCGACAACTACGTGCTGGGTTCCGCACTGGACCTGGCCGCCCCCGACCAGCCCTGGACCGCCGGCGCCGACGTGGGACCCGAGCTGGCAGACGCCCTGGCCACCGGCGCCCCCAAACCGACCCGGGCCGACGACGCCTTCGAATGGGGATTGGTCGCGCTGTTGCGCGGGTTGGCGACGATGCTCGAGTGAGGCGTGGGCCGCTGCCCTCGAGGATGAATGACAAAGGAAGGCATGTGCATACGGGCGCAAGCGTGCGAACGTATGGCGGGTTCGAACTTCACTTCCCTGTTTCTCCGCATCCGGCGGCGAGCTTCGCCACCGGCTGCGCTTGAGGTTGTGCGGACCTGCAGAAGTCCTGCGCGGCAAGTCGATACCGCCCGAAGGGTTGATCGCCAGAACCAGGCGTAGGCGGCGCATCTCCCGCACCGCACAAAACACATTGCACACCTGCGTGATTCGGAACGATTTCAGCTTCCTTCGACGGACGACCGCTCTCGTGGCGCGAACTCGGCGATCCACATTTGAAATGGCCTCCAACTGAGATATCAGACCCAACGCTCGGCGATTGAGGCGTTAGAGCCTGCATATTTCAAGCCGGGACGAGCAAGGACTTCCAGATACGAAACGTTACAATGCGACGCTTATCTGTCACTCGGCCAACATCGCGATTCTGGGATGATCACGACACCATTCAAGTAGCATGACTGCGGTTTCAGTGGGGGAATCATGACACTTGGTCCGGAGGCGGATCTCCTGTCGTCATGCAAAAGTCGGCGGGAACGAACAGAGAAAGGGTCGAATGGCCAGCGAATCGGATGAAGCCCCTCCCGGTTGGTATCCAACGCCGCAGGGCGGTCAGAGGTACTGGGACGGACAACGTTGGCTGGCGCTTCCAGAACCTGACGACGCCAACCCTTTTCCGGCCGACGCCGCAGGCGTGACGGAGAAGCAGCCGACGGGCAAGAAGAAGGCTGTCCTCGCCGGCATTGCAGCGCTGATCGTCCTTGTCACAGCCGGCATCGGGGCTCTGCTCTGGAACAAAAACCACGACACACAGATGCGAAACAACGCCATCGCGGCGTCGTCGTCCAAGGCCGCTGCTGACGCTGCGGCAACGGCAGCAGAGAAGGTTCGACGCGATACTGAGGCCAAACGATCTCAACGTGCCTCAGCTATCGGGGATCTCGAGGAATCCATAACGACCATGGCGCGGGACCACATCATGAAGGGGCTGTTTGATGGCCCAGTGTTGTCCGTGTCCTGCGATCCAGTTGGTGGTGGATCGACCGATGACCTGACCGCCAAGACCACGATCTTCGAATGCTTCACTGCAACCAAGGACAACGGGGACGGGACGCTGAGCGGCCGCAAGTACCACGCCACGATGAATTGGGACAGCGGAAATTACACCTACGGTCTCGGCGCTCCGTGACCTCGACCTAGATGACGCGCTGGTCGGCGTTTGCATCGTCGAGCGCGCCCGAACCGACCACTGGCTCGAAGGGTGCAGCGGTAGCGCTCAGTAGCGATCGAGCTCGATCAACCGCTGGTCGCTGATCCCGAAGTGATGCGCGATCTCGTGGAGCACGACATGCTTGATCTCGTGACGCAGTCGATCCGTGTCGCCGGCGGCGAGTCGTGCGAGCGGCCCGGCGAAGATGCTGATTCGGTCTGGAAGTACGCCGCTGTACCTGCTGGTCCGTTGGGGTAGCGGGACGCCGTGGTACAGGCCGAGCAGCGGTTGTCCGCCGGGCGGCTCGTCCTCGACGATGATCTGAACGTTGCTCATCGCGACGCGGAGCTTGGGCGGCAGGGAGTCCAGCGCCGCGCTGATCGCGTCGTCGAACGGATCACCGGCCTCCGGCGTCGGATGCGCGTCCATTTCTGCCATGATGCCAGCCCGAGCTGATCAGGCTGGTCAGATTATTCACCCACGCAGTGTCCAGCGGGGCGTCGTGCCGGACGATGATGCGGAAAATGGCGCTGCCGACAACAACTTCGGTGAGCAGGGCAGGTCGCTGTCCTGGGCAGGAACGTCGTCGGGCTGGTCGAATCTGGTCCGGAGGGTCGTCAGACTGCCGGCGAAGCGGGAGATCAGTGCGCTGTGCACATCCTGGTCGGCGACGGTATCGGCGATCAACGCCGGCAGGGCGGCCCGGACCTCAGGGGACTGCCGCAGGTGGTCGGTGACACCGACATCGCCGACCTCGTTCAGCGTGCGCTCGGTCGCCGAGATGCGCTGGAGTTTGAACAGTCTCTGGAGGTCGACGACGTGTCCGTCGGGCAACACGCACCTATCCTCGCTCGGGTACCGACGCGGTCACCGACGGTCCGATCATCGGCCGGCCAGGCAGGTAGGGGGTCGCTCGCAATGTCGATCTCGTGACTGTCGATATTCATGTCTGCCATATTCGCGTCCGGTGCCGACAGCACAGCAAACGGTTTTCGACGGCACTACACACCCGTTCAGCGCCGACATTCAACCGCGACCTAAGAGTTTGCCCAGCTAGATACGGCATCTAGCTGGGCAACCGTGCGAGCGGATGACGGGATTCGAACCCGTGTAAACGGCTTTGCAGGCCGGTGCCTAGCCACTCAGCCACACCCGCACTGACGACCACAGTGCCAATTCCGGCGGCCTGCCACCACGGTTTGAATCAGTCTGATTGCAGGGTGCTTCGATCGGCTGATAGCTCAGTTCGGCGGGGTGAGCGCAGCAACGTCGGCGCCACGATGCCGTGCCACAGCGCTGGCCCGGAACGACGCGATGGTCCCGACAACGGCCAGCACCGCAAAGACCCCGAACAACCAGCGCGCCGCCGTGGCATCACCGCGGTCGGTAGAGTTCACCACCACCCCGGCCAGGCCCGCCCCGAAAGCACCACACATCAGCTGCACGGTGTTGATGGCCGCGGCCGCCGCGCCCCCTTCTTCCGGATCATCCACGCTGGCCATCGCCCACGCCGACAAATGCGGCCACGCGATACCCACCCCGGTGCCGGTCACCAGCAGCGCCAGCACCCACGCCCCCATCACCAACACCGAGGCGTCCTCGAACTGCGTCACGGCCGCCAGGACCAACCCGAGGGCCATCACCAACGGCGCGACCGCAACAACACGCCCGGTCATCGACACCGACCGCAACGAGGCGCTGCCGATCTCGCCGACCGTCCACCCCACCGCCAGCGCCACCCCGAGGAACCCGGCAACCACCGGCGCCAGATGCCCCAGCCGCTGACCGAACAACGGCACATACATGTCCACCATCGTCGCGGCCATCAGCAGACCGAGAGTCAGGTACATCCACTTGAGCGGGCCGGGCCGAAACGTGCTGGGCGGCAACACCGCAACCGATACCCGACGGTCGACCACCAGGAACGCCAGGACCAACAGCACACCGAGGACCAACAGCACACCCGTGAGCACCGGGCTGCCCAACACCCCGGCAATACTGACCGACAGTGCCGCCGCCCCCAACAACAGCAATGACCAGATCGGGATGCGGAACGGCGCCACCTCGGAGTCCAGCTGCTGCCGCGGGGACAGCGTGAACGGCACCAGGATCGCCATCGCCGCGGTGGCGATGGCCAGCACCCCGAAAGCCCAACGCCAAAGCCCGAATTGGGCGAACAACCCGCCGGTGGCGGGCCCGAGCAGCGTACCCACTCCCCACATGGCCGACACCAGCGCCGACGCTTTGGTCCACAGTTCTTGCGGCAGGGCGGCGTTGATCACCGCGTAACCCAGACCGGCGAGCACTCCGCCGCCCAACCCCTGGATGACGCGCCCAACCAGCAACAGCTCCATCGTCGGGGCCAAAGCGCACAGCATCGTGCCGGCGCCGAACACCGCCAGCGCTCCCAGATACGACCAGCGCGGACCCAACCGCGTGACGATCGGGTACACGGTGGTGGCCGCCACCACCGAGGCCACCAGGTAGACGGCCATCACCCAGGCGTAGAAGCGTTGCCCGCCGATATCGGCGACCGCGCTGGGCAGCAGGCTGATCGTGATGAACTCGTTGGTCGCGTACAACGCCACACCGCCGGCGAGCACCGTGGATGTCCGCAGATACGCCGGCCCGAGCAGAGTCCGCCACGTTCCGGTGTCAGCTGGTGATTTCACGGGCTCACCGTACGAGCTCAACCGCGGTTGAGATCAAGTTACGGGCACCCGGACTCATTTCAGTCCGGCGGCGTCCATCCCGCGCAGTTCCTTCTTCAGGTCGGCGATCTCGTCGCGGATCCGGCCGGCCAGCTCGAACTGCAGATCACGGGCCGCGGACATCATCTGATCGGTCATGTCTTTGATCAGGTCGGCGAGCTCAGCTCGCGGCATGTTCTTGGTGTCGCGTCCCTCGAACACCCCGGCGCTCACCGCCCGCCCCGGTTCGCCCTGAGCACGACGGCCGCGCGACGAATTACGGCCGGAGCCACCGACTTCGACAGTCTCGCTGTCGTCGGCCTCCCGGTACACCTGGTCGAGGATGTCGGCGATCTTCTTGCGCAGCGGCTGCGGGTCGATCCCGTGTTCGGTGTTGTACGCGATCTGCTTGGCCCGGCGACGCTCCGTCTCATCGATGGCCTGCTTCATCGAATCGGTGATCTTGTCGGCGTACATGTGCACTTCACCGGAGACGTTGCGTGCCGCACGACCGATGGTCTGGATCAGGCTGCGTGGTGAGCGCAGGAACCCTTCCTTGTCGGCGTCCAGGATCGCCACCAACGACACTTCCGGGAGATCCAGACCCTCCCGCAGCAAGTTGATCCCGATCAGCACGTCGTACTCCCCCAGCCGCAGCTGGCGCAACAGCTCCACCCGCCGCAACGTGTCGACCTCCGAGTGCAGGTAGCGCACCCGGATACCCATCTCCAGCAGGTAATCGGTGAGGTCCTCGGCCATCTTCTTGGTCAGAGTGGTCACCAAGACCCGCTCATCACGCTCGGCGCGAGCCCGGATCTCCCCGATCAGGTCGTCGATCTGCCCCTTGGTCGGTTTCACGATGACCTGCGGATCCACCAACCCGGTCGGCCGGATGACCTGCTCGACGAACTCACCACCGGCCTGACTGATCTCATAGGAACCCGGCGTCGCCGACAGGTACACCGTCTGCCCGACCCGGTCGGCGAACTCCTCCCAGGTCAGCGGCCGGTTGTCCACCGCGGACGGCAGCCGGAACCCGAAGTCCACCAGGTTGCGCTTGCGCGACATGTCGCCCTCGTACATGCCGCCGATCTGCGGCACGGTGACATGCGACTCGTCGATCACCATCAGGAAGTCTTCGGGGAAATAGTCGAGCAGGGTAGCCGGCGCGGTCCCCGGCCCACGGCCGTCGATATGCCGCGAATAGTTCTCGATACCCGAGCAGAAACCGACCTGACGCATCATTTCGATGTCGTAGTTGGTGCGCATCCGCAGCCGCTGCGCCTCCAGCAGCTTGCCCTGCCCCTCCAACTCGGCCAACCGATCCTCCAGTTCCTTCTCGATGCTGGAGATCGCGATGGCCATCCGTTCCGGACCGGCCACGTAGTGCGTGGCGGGAAAGACGCGCAGCGAGTCGACCTGGCGGACGACATCACCGGTCAACGGGTGCATGTAGTAGAGCGCTTCGATCTCATCCCCGAAGTACTCGATGCGCACCGCGAGCTCCTCATACGACGGGATGATCTCCACCGTGTCACCACGCACCCGGAAGGTGCCGCGGGTGAACGACACGTCGTTGCGGGTGTACTGCACATCGACCAGCAGGCGCAGCAGCCCGTCCCGGGGCACCTCGTCGCCCACCTTCAGCTCCACCGAACGATCCAGATAGGACTGCGGCGTTCCCAGACCGTAAATGCAGGACACCGACGCCACCACCACAACATCGCGCCGGGACAGCAGATTCGAGGTCGCCGAGTGCCGCAGCCGCTCAACATCGTCGTTGATCGAGCTGTCCTTCTCGATGTATGTGTCGGTCTGCGCGATGTAGGCCTCGGGTTGGTAGTAGTCGTAGTACGAGACGAAGTACTCGACGGCGTTGTTGGGCAGCATCTCGCGCAGCTCGTTGGCCAACTGCGCGGCCAGAGTCTTGTTGGGCGCCATCACCAGGGTGGGCCGCTGCAGCCGCTCGATGAGCCAGGCGGTGGTCGCGGACTTACCGGTGCCGGTGGCCCCGAGCAGCACGACGTCGCGCTCACCGGCTCGGATGCGGCGTTCCAGATCCTCGATGGCCGCCGGCTGGTCACCAGCGGGCTGATACTCGCTGACCACCTGGAACTCACCGCCCACCCGCACGGCGTCTTCGACAGCGCGGTACTCCGAATGCGCGACGACGGGGTGCTCGGTTGCGAAAGCCATGTTCACCAGGTTAGAACTCATCACCGACAGGTGACATTCCCGGCAGCCCACCAGCGGGAACCGCCCAGTAAACTGGCGTTATCCACCCGCCAAAACATGAAACATTCGATCTGGCCGCCCACACCAACACCGATCCCAAAGGATTCGTCCGGGCGGTCGACGTCTACACCCGCCGGCCCTGGGGTCTCTACATGGCCCGGCCGACGCCGGGGCGCGCCCAGTTCCATTACCTCGAGTCCTGGCTACTGCCTGACCTCGGCATTCGGGTGAACATCTTCCACTGGAACCCCGGCCACGAACGGGACCAGGATTTTTATGTCGACATCGGGGAGATCTCCGGCGACGGCGACGTCTGGCACACGGTCGACCACTACCTCGACCTGGTGGTGCACACCGGGCAGCGCACCGAACTCATCGACGTCGACGAACTCTTTGCGGCCCACAAAGCGGGCCTCATCACCGACATCACCGCCGAACGTGCGGTCAACATCGCGGTTGCGACCGTGGCCGGGCTGGCCGAGCATGGCCACGACCTGCACGCTTGGCTAACAAGTAACGGAATTGACCTCCTCTGGCGATAGGAGCGTAATGTCAGCGAATATGAAGTACCCGGTACACATGGCTACCGCCGCCGTGTTGCTCACTGGTGCGTGCATTCAGCTAACCCCCGGAATCGCTTCTGCGGACCCGACACCGGAATCCCAGGCGACCGAGCCTGCGCCGGAGGTATTGCACAACGTCACCTACCGGGCACGCATCGACGGCGTCTCCCGCGGCGCCACCATCACCTATTCCGCCGAGGGCGGACAAACCCTGATGGCAGAGCCCACGATGGTGCCCGGCCGCGTGTTCGAAGCGCAGACCGTGCTCCCGGCATCCGCCGTGGCGACCATGCGGCTCTCGATCGATTGGCCGTACTCGGCCAACCTGCACTGCGAGGTGCTCATCGATGATGCCCTGGCATCCCAGGCCGACGACTTCGTCGCCCCGCGCGTCCTGCCGCAACGTAACGACCCCGATTTCGGGTCGCTGACCTGTGAGGCACCGTTGACCGGCGTACCCGAAACCGTGCCGACACCCGATGAGCCGCCGCTGTCACCGGCCGAGGACCACCCGCCGGCAGCCTGATCGTCCTCACAACTGCGTCATCAGCAGGAACGTCAGGTAAGCCAGGTAGGCAGCGACCATGCTCGCCCCCTCGGCGCGGGTCACCCGGCGTCCCGTGACAAAGACCGGGATGCAGAGCAGCACCACGACCACCATGACCGGGATGTCGATCCGCACCAGATCCGGCCCCAGGTGCAACCCCCCGGCGGGCACCAACACGGTGACCCCCAGAATCAGCACGATGTTGTAGATGCTGCTCCCCAACAGGTTTCCCAACGCGATGTCGCGCTGACCGCGAAGAGTCGCCACCACGGTGGTCACCAATTCGGGTGCCGAGGTACCGATGGCCACAACCGTCAACCCGATGAAAGCATCCGACACCCCGAACTCGCCCGCGATGCCCACCGCACCGTCCACCAGCCAGTCGGCGCCGATCACGACGATCGCGATACCGACGAGCAGCAGTCCGGTGTTCCAGGCCAGCTTCGCCCGCCGAGATCGCAGCCGGGCCGGCGCAGGGACGTCTTCGGAGAATTCAGCGACGAACTCGTCGCGCAGCTGCCGGCTCTCGCGCCGCCCCGTGTAGATCAACGCAGCCGAGTACATCACCGCCGCGCTCACCAGCACCACGCCGTCGATCCGCGACAGCACCCCGTCGGCCGCCAGCACCCACAGCAGAATCGCCGCGGCGGTCATCGCCGGTAGGTCAAAACGCAGGGTGCGCCCCGGAATCGACAGCGGCTTGATCGCCGCGCTGAGCCCCAGGATGAACAGCAGATTGAAGGTGTTGGTACCGGCGATGTTTCCGACGGCGAGTGTCCCACTGCCCTCGGCGGCCGCGAGGACGCCGACGGCAAGCTCGGGCATGCTGGTACCGATCGACACCACGGTGAGGCCGACGATGATCGGCGAGATCCCCAGGGACCCCGCGACCCGAGAGCCGCCACGCACCAACATCTCTGCGCCGATGATCAGGCCGACCAGGCCGGCAACGAACCAGGACAGATGACCGGCCACGTGTCAGGGGCGCCAGCCGGTGGTGTCGGCCCACTCCCATGCGCGTCGATACCCATCCAGGAACCAAGGCTCTTTGGCCTCGGCGTAGGCACCGGTGGTCCGGTGTCCGGCATCGGCGACCCGGCGTTTGAGGGCCAGATAGTCCGCGCGCACCGCCGGGTTGGCCGTCACCCAATCGGCGAACAGCAGCGCAAACTGCTGATTGGGCCAGCCGTCGACCCGGATGTGCACACTCGTCGGCCGTCCGGGATCCGCTGACGCGTGAATTCGTTTGTGCCACAAGTTTTCGTCGGTGACGTGATCGAAACGCGCCACCGTGCTGCGCGCATCGGGTTTGGCCACGTCACCGGTGATGTGCTCGATCCGGGGGTAACCGGCCGCCAGCAACACCTCGCTGAGCTCGTCTGCGGTGGCCAACGAATCCACCGTGATCTGGATATCGATCACGTCCTTGGCGTCCAGCCCGGCAACGGCGGTGGATCCGATGTGGTCGATGCGGGTGGCCCGGTGCCCGCAGGCGGTGTTCAGTCGGGCCATTGCGCGCTTGGCCTGCTCCGGCCACGTCGGGTCGGACGGCACCAGTACCGGAGTCGTGTGAGCCGTCGTCCGCCGCTCGAGGTTGTGCGAAAACGGCAGGATCCGCTGATGCCACAGGTCCCGTGCCTGCTCGACGAGCGCACCGGCGCTACCCGAATTGTCCAGCCACACATCGGCGACCGCACGACGCTGTTCCTCGGTGGCCTGCGCGGCGATCCGGGCGCGGGCGTCCGACTCACTGAAGCCGCGGTGCTCGATGAGACGTTGCACCCGCAGCACCGCATCCGCGTGGACGACGATCACCAACGCGAACATCGGCGCCATCTGGGATTCCACCAGCAGTGGGATGTCTTCGACGATCACTGCATCGTCGGCGGCCGCTGCGATGAGTTCCGAGCGGCGGTGCGCCACCAGCGGATGCACGATCCCATTGAGGGTCTGACGCTTGGCCTCGTCGCTGAACGCCACCGCCGCCAGCGCGGGCCGGTTGAGCGCACCGTCGGACTGCAAGATGTCCTCGCCGAACGCCTCGACCAGCCGGGCCAGCCCCTGGGTACCGGGCTCGACCACCTCGCGGGCGATGACGTCGCCGTCCACGACGATGGCGCCGCATTCACTGAAAGTGGCCGAGACCGTGGACTTCCCGGCGCCGATTCCGCCCGTCAAACCGATTCGCAGCAATGTTCTGCCCTCACATGGACGAAGGGGTGAAAAAAGAACCGCGCAGCACGTCCTTGTGGGACGCGCTGCGCGGCTTCACTCGGCGAATGAGTGTCTTTGTGCGAGCTGCCGGACTACGCGTTTCCGGCGAGCTTCTCGCGCAATGCGGCGAGCTGTGCATCGCTGGCCAGTGAGCCTCCACCGGAGGACTCACCCGAGCTCGACGACGAGCCGTTGGCCGTCGCGGGCCGGCTGGCGGCCTCGGCCTCGGCAGCGGCGAACTTCTCCATCTGCGCAGTGTGCATCTTGTGGCGACGCTCGGCCTCGGCGTACCGGGCCTCCCACTCGTTGCGTTGCTTGTCGAAGCCTTCGAGCCACTCGTTGGTGTCGGCGTCGAAGCCCTCGGGGAAGATGTAGTTGCCCTGCTCGTCGTAGCTGTCGGCCATGCCGTACTTCGACGGATCGAACTCGTCGGTGTAGTCCTCGTTGGCCTGCTTGAGGCTCAGCGAGATCCGGCGACGCTCGAGGTCGATGTCGATGACCTTGACCATGGCGTCATCGCCGACGGCGACAACCTGATCCGGCACCTCGACGTGACGCTCAGCCAACTCGGAGATGTGCACCAGACCCTCGATGCCCTCTTCGACACGGACGAACGCACCGAACGGCACCAGCTTGGTGACCTTGCCCGGGACGATCTGGCCGATGGCGTGGGTCCGGGCGAAGTGGCGCCACGGATCTTCCTGAGTCGCCTTGAGCGACAACGAAACCCGCTCGCGATCCATGTCGACGTCGAGCACCTCGACGGTGACCTCGTCGCCCACCTGGACAACCTCGGACGGGTGGTCGATGTGCTTCCAGGACAGCTCGGAGACGTGCACCAGGCCGTCGACGCCGCCGAGATCGACGAACGCGCCGAAGTTGACGATCGAGGAGACGACACCCTTGCGGACGGCGCCCTTCTGCAGCTGGTTGAGGAACTCGCTGCGGACCTCGGACTGGGTCTGCTCGAGCCAGGCGCGCCGGCTCAGAACCACGTTGTTGCGGTTCTTGTCCAGCTCGATGATCTTGGCCTCGATCTCCTTGCCGATGTACGGCTGGAGGTCGCGGACACGACGCATCTCGACCAGCGACGCGGGCAGGAAGCCACGCAGACCGATGTCCAGGATCAGGCCGCCCTTGACGACCTCGATGACGGTGCCCTTGACGGCCTCGTCCTTCTCCTTGAGCTCCTCGATGGTGCCCCAGGCGCGCTCGTACTGAGCCCGCTTCTTGGAGAGGATCAGACGGCCTTCTTTGTCCTCCTTGGTGAGGACAAGCGCTTCCACCTCGTCGCCGACGGACACAACCTCGTTGGGGTCGACGTCGTGCTTGATGGACAGTTCGCGCGAAGGAATGACACCTTCGGTCTTGTAGCCGATGTCGAGCAAGACTTCGTCACGATCGACCTTGACGATGGTCCCTTCAACGATGTCACCATCGTTGAAGTATTTGATGGTCTTGTCGATTGCGGCGAGAAAATCCTCAGCCGAGCCGATATCGTTGACGGCTACTTGCGGCGAGGTGGCGACGGGACTTGGCATATTGTTGGGTTGCTCCGGACAGCTTAAGTCGTAGGGACAGTTCTGTTGTTGGTCCAGCTCAGTCTAGAAAGGCGCACTCTGCGCTGATCCTGCAGACGAGTACTCGTCGAGACTACTAGACAGGGCACACGCTGGACAAACCCGGGCCCGATCCGCAGCTAATCTCCAGACGTGCGCAACATCAGCAACCCGGCCGTGGTCCCGCCGTTTCTCCCGCCGTTCCCCCGCCGCATCCGCAAGGTCGGTGCGCCGATCTGGGTGCTCATCGCGCTGTGGACGATCGCCGGGCTGCTCGTGATCCTGCTCACCGCGGTGAATCCGGTCGGGACGGCCATCGGCTTCGTGCTGTCCAGCGTGGCCATCGCCGTTGTTGTACTGGCCTATCTGTGGCTGGATCGGTTCGAGCCGGAGCCGGCCCGGCTGCTGATCCTGGCCTTCGCGTGGGGCGCATCGGTGGCGATCGTGGTCTCGCTGATCCTGGAGATGCTGTTCGGCACACTGCTGGGCGCCTCCGAGGAGACCGACTGGCGGACCATGGCCGTCGCCGCGCCGGTCATCGAAGAGGCCGCCAAGGGCGCCTTCCTGCTGATCATGATGACGGGGCGGCGGCGCCGCGAGCTCAACTCACTGGTCGACTGCCTGGTCTACGCCGGCCTGGTCGCGGCGGGTTTCGCCTGGCTGGAGGACATCTTCTACATCGCCAGTGGCGAATCCCTGGGCGGCTCCCTGGTCACGGCGGCGCTGCGGCTGGTGATGGCCCCGTTTGCCCATCCGCTGTTCACCACCTCGATCGGGATCGGTGTGTACTTCGCGCTGCAGCAGCGCAACGTGTTCGCCAAGATCGGGTACCTGGTGCTCGGTTACCTGGGCGCGGTGCTCCTGCACGGGCTGTGGAACGGCTCCGCGGTGCTGGGCTTCGGTTGGTACCTCGCGGTGTACGTGCTGTGGATGGTCCCGATGTTCGGCCTGGCCATTTGGCTCAGCGTCACCGCCCGGCGCCGCGAGCAGACCCTGGTGGCCGCGAAGCTGCCCGGGATGGTGAGCGCCGGTCTGGTCACCCCCAACGAAGCGAGCTGGTTGGGCTCGCTGCGCAACCGGAAGCTGGCAGTCAACACCGTGACCCGGATCGACGGGAAAGCCGCAGGCAAGGCGGTGCGCAATTTCGCCACACAGGTGGTCGAGTTGGCCTTCGTGAAAGACCGCGTGGATCGTGGTTTTGCCGACCCGCGGGTGCTGGCCATGTTCGACGAGGAGACGCAGTGGCTGCGCACCGCCAGGGCCGCCACCCCGGCGCTGCAGACGCTGGCCGCGTATCGGATCCCCGAGCCCCTGCCGCGCCGGTAGCCGGGCCCTCTCTCCCCGGCTCTCCCCCTCGCTCCGCTGGGGGGGACCCCCACCGTCGCCGCCTCGTCGACCCGGCTAGTGAGCCGCCGAATCCCAGCTGCGGCCGTAACCCACCGACACCTCCAGCGGAACATCCAGCGGGTAGGCCGTACCCATCTTGTCGCGCACCACGGCCTCCACCTGATCGCGCTCCCCCTCGGCGATCTCGATCAGCAGCTCGTCGTGCACCTGCAGCAGGATGCGTGAGCGCAGACCGGCGGCCTTGATGGCCTCGTCGACGTTGACCATCGCGACCTTGATGATGTCGGCGGCGCTGCCCTGGATGGGCGCGTTGAGGGCGGCCCGCTCGGCGGCCTCACGGACATTGCGGTTGCTGCTGTCAAGCTCCGGCAGGTAGCGGCGCCGCCCGAACACCGTCGACGTGTAGCCGTCCTTGCGGGCCTGGTCGACAACGTCACGCAGGTAGTCACGGATGCCGCCGAACCGCGAGAAGTATTGATCCATCTGCACTTTGGCTTCTTCAGTGGAGATCTTGAGCTGCGAAGCCAGACCGTAGGCACTCAACCCGTAGGCCAGCCCGTAGGACATCGCCTTGACCCGGCGCCGCAGCTCGGGGGTCACCTCGTCGATCGGCACGTCGAAAGCACGGGAAGCGACAAACGAATGCAGGTCCTCCCCGGTGTTGAACGCTTCGATGAGCCCGGCGTCCTGCGACAGGTGCGCCATGATCCGCATCTCGATCTGGCTGTAGTCGGCCGTCATGAGTTCGGCATAGCCGGCTCCCACCACAAACCCGTCGCGGATGCGGCGGCCGGCATCGGTGCGGATCGGGATGTTCTGCAGGTTCGGCTCGGTGGACGAGAGCCGGCCGGTCGCCGCGATGGTCTGGTTGAACGTCGTGTGGATCCGGCCGTCGGAGGCCACCGCGTTGAGCAACCCGTCGACGGTGACCTTGAGCCGGGTGACGTCGCGGTGGGTCAGCAGATGCTGCAGGAACGGGTGCCCGGTCTTGTCGAACAGGGTCTGCAGGGCGTCGGCGTCGGTGGTGTAGCCGGTTTTGGTGCGTTTGGTCTTGGGCATTTCGAGCTCGTCGAACAGCACCGTCTGCAGCTGCTTCGGGGAGCCGAGGTTGATCTGTTTGCCGATCACCGCGTAGGCGGCTTCGGCGGCGTCGCGGATCTGGTCGGCGAACTCGCTCTGCAGTTCGCCGAGCAAGGTCGCATCGACGGCGATGCCGTTGGTCTCGAGTTCCGCCAGCACGCGTTGCACCGGGAGCTCCATGTCCCCCAGCAGGGCCGAGGAATCGATGCGTTCCAACTCCTCGTCCAGCGCGGTGGCCAGGTCGGCGACCGCGTTGGCGCGCAGGATCAGGGTCTGCACCGCCTGCTCGTCAACGCCCTCCTCCTCATCCAGCAACGAAAGCTGTTGCTGTTCCGGGGCATCGGCACGCAGTTCGCGACGCAGGTACCGCACCGCGAGATCGTCGAGGGTGAAGCTTCGCTGCCCGGGGCGCACCAGGTAGGCCGCGAGCGCGGTGTCGGAGGTGACACCGGCCAGCCGCCAGCCCCGGCCCTCCAGGTCATGGATGGCCAGCTTGGCCTCGTGCAGCGCCTTCGGCACGTCCGGGTCGGCCAGCCAGGCCGCCAGCGCGGCCTCGTCCTGCGGGGTCAACGTCGCGGTGTCGATATAGCGGCCGTCGCCGTCGGCCGCGACGATGGCCAGCGCGGTCGCGTCGGCATCGAACGCCAGGTGAGTCCCCACGACCGCAATCCCGTAGCGACCACCGGCAGCATGTCCGGCCAGCCAGGCCGCCAAGGTGCCCGGCTCGAGCAGCCCACCGCGAACGTCGAATCCCGCGTCCACCTCGGGATCGGTGGAGGCCAACGTGTCGAAGAGCCGGTCGCGCAGCACCCGGAACTCGAGGTCGTCGAACAGGCGGTGGATCAGGTCACGGTCCCAGGGCTGCATCCGCAACGTCTCGGGCGTCTGCGCCAGCGGCACGTCTTTCACCAGGTCGGTGAGTTCCCGGTTGAGGACCACACCGGACAGGTTCGCGCGCAGCGAGTCGCCCACCTTGCCCTTGACCTTGTCCACGTTGTCGACGAGGGCCTGCAACGAGCCGTACTCGGCGATCCACTTGGTGGCGGTCTTCTCCCCCACGCCGGGAATGCCGGGAAGGTTGTCACTCGGGTCACCACGGAGTGCGGCGAAGTCGGGATACTGCCGCGGCGTCAGGCCGTACTTCTCCTGCACCGTCTCGGGGGTGAAACGGGTGAGCTCGCTGACACCTTTGCGCGGATAGAGCACGGTCACGTCATCGCTGACCAGTTGCAGCGAGTCCCGGTCACCGGTGACCACCAGAACCCGGAAACCCTGCGCCTCGGCCTGGGTGGCCAGCGTGGCGATCAGATCATCGGCCTCGAAGCCCGCCTCGGCCAGCGCGGTGATGCCGAGCGCACCGAGCACCTCTTTGGTGATGTCGATCTGCCCGCGGAATTCGTCCGGCGTCGCGGCGCGACCAGCCTTGTACTCCGGGTACTTCTCCAGCCGGAACGTCTGCCGGGAAACGTCGAAGGCCGCGGCGATATGGGTGGGCGCCTCGTCACGGAGCAGGTTGATCAACATCGCGGTGAATCCGTAGACCGCGTTGGTGGTCAACCCGCTTCGGGTCTTGAAGTTCTCGGCGGGCAATGCGTAAAAGGCGCGGAAGGCCAGCGAGTTGCCGTCCAGCAGCATCAAGGTGGGACGATCGTCGCCGGGTCCTGCGGGTGCCTTCGCGGACGCTGTCTTGGCTGGGCTCACGCCCCTAACTCTAGGCAGAGGCTCTGACACCGCGACCGCCCGGCAGGCCCCGGCGAGGGACCCCAAAACTGCAACACGTTTCAGTTCTCCGGTACGCTGACCCGCGTGCCAGGAGCTACGCAAGCCAGCAGTCAGTCGGCGATCGACGGATGGTGGGACACCGACGAGGCCGGCAACCCGCATCTGATCGGCGGCAAGTGCCCGCAGTGCCGGACCTACGTGTTCCCGCCACGGGCCAACAACTGCCCCAACCCGGCGTGTGACAGCGACACCCTCGAGGCCGTCGCCCTGTCCCGCCGCGGCACGGTCTGGAGCTACACCGAGAACCGCTACCCGCCACCGGCCCCCTACCCCGCACCGGATCCGTTCGAACCGTTTGCAATCGCGGCCGTCGAACTCGCCGAGGAGGGCCTCATCGTGCTCGGCAAGGTGGCCGAGGGCACCCTGGCCGCGGATCTGCGGGTCGGTGTCGAGATGGAGCTGACAACGATGCCGCTCTACACCGACGATGACGGCGTGCAACGCACGGTTTACGCGTGGAGGCTGGCATGACCGATCCGCTGTACATCCTGGGCGCGGGAATGCACCCGTGGGGCAAGTGGGGACGCGACTTCACCGAGTACGGAGTCGTCGCGGCCCGCGCGGCGCTGGCCGAGGCCGGCCTGGACTGGCGCCAGATCCAGCTGGTCGCCGGCGCCGACACCATTCGCAACGGCTACCCCGGGTTCATCGCCGGCTCCACCTTTGCCCAGAAGCTGGGCTGGAACGGGGTCCCCGTCAGCTCCAGCTATGCCGCCTGCGCCAGCGGCTCGCAGGCATTGCAGAGTGCCCGCGCGCAGATCCTCGCCGGGTTCTGCGACGTCGCCTTGGTCATCGGTGCCGACACCACCCCCAAGGGCGCCTTCGCACCGGTCGGCGGAGAACGCAAGAACGATCCGGACTGGCAACGGTTCCACCTCATCGGCGCGATGAACCCGGTCTACTTTGCACTCCTGGCGCGCCGGCGCATGGATCTCTACGGCGCCACCACCGAGGACTTCGCGCAGGTGAAGGTCAAGAACTCGCGCCACGGTCTGCAGAATCCGAATGCCCGGTACCGCAAGGAGAGTGCCATCGCGGACGTGCTGGCCAGTCCGGTGGTCTCCGACCCGCTGCGACAGCTCGACATCTGCGCCACCTCCGACGGCGCCGCAGCACTGATCGTGGCGAGCAAGTCGTTCACCGAGAAGCATCTCGGGTCGGTGGACGGGGTGCCGTCGGTCCGCGCGGTCAGCACCGTGACCCCGCAGTATCCCCAGCACCTTCCCGAGTTGCCGGACATCGCGACCGACTCCACCGCGGTGGTGCCCGGACCGGAGCGGGTGTTCAAAGACCAGATCCTGGACGCGGCGTACGCGGAGGCCGGGATCGGCCCCGAGGATGTCAGCCTGGCCGAGGTGTACGACCTGTCGACGGCGCTGGAACTCGACTGGTACGAGCACCTCGGACTGTGCGCCCGAGGTGAAGCCGAGCAGTTGTTGCGCAGTGGTGCCACAACTCTCGGCGGTCGCGTGCCGGTCAACCCGTCCGGCGGGCTGGCCTGCTTCGGCGAGGCCATTCCCGCGCAGGCGATCGCCCAGGTCTGCGAGTTGACCTGGCAGCTCCGGGGGCAGGCCACCGGACGCCAGGTCGAGGGGGCGACGGTCGGTATCACCGCCAACCAGGGCCTGTTCGGCCATGGTTCCTCGGTGATCGTGGCCCGCTGACGCGTGGTCGTCACCGTTCGGGTCAAACCCGGCAGCAAAAAGGGCCCGCTGGTAGAGGTTGGTCCCGACGGCGAGCTCACCGTCTTCGTTCCCGAACGGGCCGTCGACGGCAAGGCCAATGAGGCCGTGATCCGGCTGCTCGCAGCACATTTCGACGTCCCCCGCAGTGCGGTCCGACTGGCCACCGGCGCAACCGCGCGCATCAAGCGGTTCGACATCGGCTGAACACCACCACCGATCAGGTTGGGTGGTTGTTCAGCTTTTCAAGGGGTAAAACACCACTTGACATCGAACTTCGCTGCATGCAATGGTGCAACCACCCATCCACGACCGAACGATCGTTCCGTCTTACACCGGAGGTTGCCGCGTGCCCGCCGATCTGGCCTTCTCCCCATTGGCTCTCGATCTAGCCACCCGAACGCGCCGATTCGTCGAGGACGTCGTGGCGCCGGTCGAGGAAGCCAGCGGCGGTGACATCGACGCCGCCGGCGGCGATCCCCTGCGACTCGAATTGCAGCAGAAGGCCCGCGACGCCGGAGTCTTCGCACCCCAGGTGCCCGCGGAATACGGCGGGCAGGGACTGTCACTGGTGGACTGCATTCCGGTGTTCGCGGCGGCCGGCCACTCGGTGTTCGGCCCGTTGGCGGTCAACATCGCAGCACCCGACGAAGGCAACATCCACCTGCTCGCCCACGTTGCCGACGCCGGTCAACGTGACCGGTATCTACGACCATTGGCCTGCGGCGATGTCCGCTCCGCGTTTGCCATGACCGAACCGGCACCGGGAGCCGGCTCGGACCCGGCCGCATTGCGCTGCGCCGCAACACGAGTTGACGGCGGATGGCGGATCAACGGCCGCAAGTGGTTCATCACCGGCGCCGACGGGGCGGGCTTCTTCATCATCGCGGCCCGCACCTCCGGTGAGCCCGGCACCGCCGGCGGAGTCACCCTGTTCCTGTCCCCCGCCGAGGCCGATGGAATCCACGTCGGCCGGCACATCGAAACACTGGACCGATCGATGATCGGCGGCCACTGCGAGGTCACCTTCGACGACCTCTTCGTAGGCGACGCCGATGTTCTCGGCTCCGTGGATGCGGGCCTCGCCCATATCCAGGTACGGCTGGGTCCGGCCCGGATGACGCATGTGATGCGCTGGCTGGGAACCGCACACCGCAGCCACGACATCGCCGTCGCCCACGTCGCACAGCGAAAAGCGTTCGGTTCGACATTGGGCGAATTGGGCATGGTGCAGAAGATGATCGCCGACAACGAGATCGACCTCGCCGCCACCGAAGCACTGCTCCTGCGCGGCTGCTGGGAGCTCGATCAGGGGCAACGGGCCTCCAAGGCCACATCGATCGCCAAGACCTTTGCCGCAGAGGCGATCTGGCGCGTCGTGGACCGCTCCGTGGACATGTGCGGCGCGCTCGGCGTGTCGAATGACCTTCCCCTGGCCCGGCTGCTCCGCGAGGTGCGGCCGTTCCGCATCTACGACGGCCCCTCCGACGTCCATCGTTGGGCCATCGCCCGTCGCGCCCTCCGCGCGGCCGGGAGCGCCTGATGGTGGATCCGACGGCGCTGTCCGACCTCAGCGGGCTGCGGGACATTCTGCGCACCAACAATGTTGACGTGTGTGGCGAACTCAGGTCCGAGTTGATCAGCGGCGGCCGCTCGAATCTGACCTACCTGCTGCGCGACGACAACACCCGGTGGGTGCTGCGACGACCGCCCACCGCCGGGCTCACGCAATCGGCCCACGATGTCGGCCGGGAATACCGTGTGGTGTCGGGCCTGCAGCACAGCGGTGTCCCGGTGGCACCGGCAGTGACCCTCTGCGAGGACACCACCATCCTCGGATTCCCGTTTGCCGTCTTCGGTTTTGTCGACGGCGATGTGGTGCGCACCCGTGACGAGCTGACCCAGCTCGACGACAACGCGATCACCAGATGTGCCACCGAACTGGTCCGCACGCTGGCGGCGCTGCACGCCGTCGACTACACCGCCCACGGGCTGTCCGATCTCGGCCGGCCGACCGGGTTTCCGCTGCGCCAGGCGCAGCGCTGGGCACGCCAGTGGGAGGACGTCCGGTCAGCGGATACTCCCGATGCCCAGGCACTCACGGGCTGGCTGCTCGACAATGCACCTGAACTCTCGGGTGCCGCTGTCGTGCACGGCGACTTCCGGGTCGACAATGTGATGATCGACGCCGACACCGGTGCAGTGCGGGCAGTGCTGGATTGGGAGTTGTCCACCCTCGGGGATCCGCTCACCGATATCGCATTGATGTGTGCCTGCCGAGATCCACTGTTCGACAAGGTCCTCGGATTCCCGGCGGCATGGACCAGCCCGCGGTGGCCATCTCCGGCCGAGCTGGCGCACCGGTATTCCGTCGAAACCGGCCGCGATCTGGTGCACTGGCGGTTCTACCAGGCGCTGGCCTACTTCAAACTCGCGGTGATCGCCGCCGGGATCGCTTACCGGCACCGCAGCGGGGCCACCTCCGACGACCAGTTCCGTCGCGCAGGTGACTCGGTTGACGGGCTGTTCGCGGCAGGTCTGCGGGCCGCCCGCAGTTGACGTACCGCCACGGCGCTCTCGCCGTGGCGGCCACCGTCATTCCTGGTGTCGAACAACACCCAGTGCGTATCCGACATACCACTGCGCGACCTGTTCTGGCGAGGCCGGCCCATCTGAGGAAAACCACTGCGCCAGACCGGTACACATCGTGACAACGGCGCGCGCCGCCTCGTGCGGAGCATCAACGACAAACGCGCCCTCGTCCACCCCGCGTTCGACCTCGATGTCCACCAGCTGCTGTATCCGGTTGCGCATGGCCACGATCCGGCTGCGGCCGGGCTCTTCCAGGCTGCGCATCTCGGTTGCCCCGATGAAGCCCAGTTCGCGTCGATGGGTGTGGAACAGAGCCAGATTCTCGACGAGCCGACAGAACCGGTCGACGCCGGTGTCGCCGCCGGTTTCGACGAGTACCAGTTCACTGCGGCGCAGCAGATCCCCCACCGAGATGTCGAGGATCTTCAACAACATCTCTTGCTTACTGGCGTAATGGTGGTAGATGCCGGGGACCGACAACCCCGCCCGCCTGGCGATGTCCCGCATGGTGGAGCCGTGGTAGCCGACCTCCAGAAATGCCTCGAGAGCCGCCATCAACGGCGCGTCGAACTGCAGTGGGTCGTAACGGCGCCAGTCCTCGACCGCCCGCCCCGCGCTCGTCACGTCGACCCCGGCGCCGCCGTCCCCGTCGGCTGCCGGCGACAACAACTCATCAGTCGAGACCTCCAGGACCCGGGCCACCTCGGTGAGTCTCAGGGCGCTGATCCCGGTCCGGCCGTTCTCTACCGCACTCATGGTGGCAGGGCTGACGCCGAGCCGGATAGCCATCTCACGCAAGGTGATTCCCCGGACGCCACGGGTGTGCCGGATCCGCGCTCCCAGGGCAATCGCCAGGCTGTCCTCGCCGCCGCGAACCGGACTCTGCGACATCGACTCTCCCCTGTTCAGCAAGAACAAACGCTCAGCGCTGCGACGCTTGGCCGACGCTGGTTCTGCAGAGAGAACTTAGCCACGGATTCCGAAACTTTCCGGCGATTCGCAACTCGGGAACCGGTGATTGACGCCACACCATGGACATCAGGATCGACGACAGCGACCGAGCGACTGTTCCGTCGGAGATCAGTTGCCACGAAGCGGGCGGCGGTCACCATCGAGCGCGCCGTGCCCGACACCCTCCGGCAACCGCTAACCCGCCGCCACGGCAAACGCACACCCGGTGGCTCCACCGAGCATCTGCTGCCGTCACCACGACAAAAACGCTGCGATTTCGGCGGTTCTGCCCGCTCCGGTGAACTCCGCATGTACCGAATCTCTCCAGACGGCAAATTCTCCAACATCACACCCTTCTGGCTGGGACCAGGCGTCCGAAGGCAGGCATCATTCCTGCTGCCAAGCAAATGTGCCGCAGTAAGGACAAGATGACCGAATCGGTAGTCGAGAAGCATCCCCCGGTACCTCGCACGGTGCAGGATTACATCGACGAACGTCCGATCTGGTCCGACGGCACCCAGACCTCGACCACCCCGATGACCGCAATGCAGTGGCGCATCTGGTCGCTGGCCTCGGCAGGCAAGTTCTTCGAAGGCATGATCGTCTTCATGACGGGGGTGGCACTGCCACTTCTGACTCGCGAGTTCGGGCTGAGTGCCACCGACCGGGGTCTGGTGACCGCGGCGTCCCTGGCGGGCATCCTGGTCGGTGCGACCGCACTGGGCAGCCTGGCCGACACCTTCGGCCGCAAGCGGATGTTCATCGCCGAGATGATCCTGTTCACCACCTTCCTGGTGGCGATCACATTCGCGCCGAACTTCCCGATGCTGGTGGTCTTCCTGTTCGGATCGGGGCTCGCACTAGGCTGCGACTACCCGACCGCCCACATGGTCATCTCGGAGAGCATCCCAACATCCAAACGTGGCCGACTGGTGTTGAGCGCGTTCGCTTTCCAGGCCGTCGGGGCGCTCTTCGGGGCGATCGTCGGCTACGTCATCCTCTACGGTGACGCCGAAGCCGGGGCTTGGCGGTGGATGTACGCCGTCGCGATCATCCCGGCGGTGATCGTGATCGTCGGCCGATTCTTCATCACCGACAGTCCACACTGGCTGGCCTCCAAGGGGCGGGTGACCGAGGCCGAGAACGAGATCGTACGGCTTCTGCACCGCACCCCCAGCTATCCGCGGTCGGTGTCCCTGTCCTCCCTCGACGGCCCCGGTGCCGCCGAACACCGCTCCACCAGCGGCTACCGCGCGCTGTTCACCAAACGGCACCGGCGAGCGACCATCCTGGCCTCGGTTCCCTGGTTCCTACAGGACCTCGCCACCTACGGCATCGGCATTTTCACTCCCACAATTCTGGTCGCGGTCATCGGAGCGGAATCAACGTCCGACTCCCTGTCCGATGTCATCCACAACGACATGCTTGCCGCTGAGGGGTCGGCGATCATGAGCGTTCTGTTTGTCCTCGGCATCATCGCCGCGATCTTGCTCGTGGACCAGGTGGGCCGGATCAAGTTGCAGACGATCGGGTTCATCGGCACCGCCGTCGGGCTCACGCTTGCCGCGCTGTCGATCCGGTCCGACGGCGGCCACAACATGGTGCTGCTGTTCGCCGGGTTCATGCTGTTCTACTTCGCGACGAACCTCGGCCCGAACTCGATGACCTATCTGTTGGCCGGGGAGGTCTACCCCACCGCTATCCGCGGGAAGGGTGCCGGTTTCGCCGCATCGTTCGCCAAGGTGGGCGCGGTGCTGACCGCATTCCTGTTCCCGGTCCTGCTCATCGAACTGGGCACCACGGCCCTGCTGTCCATGCTTGTCGGAGCCTCGGTCCTGGGCGCCGTGATCACCGTGGTGTTCGGTATCGAGACCAAGGGGCTCAACCTCGAGCGACTCGGCGACCCGAACCATGAAGAGCACCTGCGGATGCAGCGCAACGCCGACGCATCCATCGCGTGAGTCAGCCGACGCCAAGCCAAGCGACCCCGCGCTAAGCGACACCGAGGTAGGCGGCCCGAATACTGTCGTCGGACAACAGTTCCCGGGCGGGACCGGTGCGGGTCACGTTACCTGTCTCGAGGATGTAGGCGCGGTCGGATCGGCTCAGAGCCTGCTGGGCGTTCTGCTCCACCAGCAGCACTGTGGTGCCCTGTTTGTTGATCTCGGAGATGATCCTGAAGATCTGCGAGATCACCATGGGCGCCAGCCCCATCGAGGGTTCGTCGAGCAACAGCACCCGCGGCCGGGCCATCAGTGCCCGGCCGATGGCCAGCATCTGCTGCTCACCGCCGGACAACGTGCCACCGACCTGAGTTTCACGCTCCTTGAGCCGGGGAAAGGTCTCGAAGACCCAATCCAGCCGTTCACGGTGTAGGGCTTTGCTCTCGAACTTTCGTCCGTAACAGCCCATTTCAAGGTTCTCCGTCACGGTCATCCCGGGGAACACGCCACGACCCTCCGGCGCCTGGATGAGGCCGTCGGTGACGCGGTGGTGCGCCTTCACGCGGGAGATGTCGCGGCCCTCGAACCAGACCGACCCCGAGGTCAGCGGACGCAGCCCGGAGATGGCACGCATCAGCGTCGTCTTACCGGCGCCGTTGGACCCCAGAAGGGTGACCAGCTCACCCCGATGCACCACCAGCGAGACACCGTGCAGCGCTTTGATTCTGCCGTAGTGCACCACAACGTCGCGGACTTCCAGCAGGACTTCACTCGAGCTCGTCATCAGGGACTCCCAGGTAAGCGGCGATCACCTTCGGGTCTTCCCGGATCTGCAGGGGAAGACCGTCGGCGATCTTGCGGCCGAACTCCAGCACCACGATCCGATCGGTGACCCCCATGACCAGACGCATGTCGTGCTCGATCAGCAGCACGGTGTAGCCGTCGTCGCGAATCGCCTGGATCAACTCGATGAGGGCGGCCTTCTCGCTCGGGTTGAAGCCGGCCGCGGGTTCATCGAGGCACAGCAGCTTCGGTTCGGTGGCCAGTGCCCGGGCGATCTCCAGGCGGCGCTGATCACCGTACGGCAGGTTCTTGGCCTTCTCATCGCCGCGATGGGCGATACCGACGAACTGCAGCAATGCGGCGGCCTTCTCGATGGCCGATTTCTCCTCACGTCGGTGCCTCGGGGTACGGAACAACGCCCCCGGGACCGAGGTCCGGTGCCGGGCGTCGGTGCCCACCACCACGTTCTCCAGCGCCGTCATCTCGCCCCACAGACGAATGTTCTGGAAGGTCCGGGCGATACCCCGGCGGGTGATCTGGTGCCGCTTGATCCGGCCCAGCGGCTCACCATCGAACATCACGGTGCCCGAGGTGGGCCGGTACACCCCGGTGATGGCGTTGAAACAGGTCGTCTTGCCGGCGCCGTTGGGTCCGATCAGACCGAGGATCTCGCCCCGCTTGATGCTGAAGCTCACCGAGTCCAACGCGGTCAGGCCACCGAATTTGACTGTCAGATCCGTGGTTTCGAGCAATGCCTGCCCCTCGGCGACCGAGACGTCGCGGGTCAGCGACGCCATCTCCTCGTGGATGAGGGGCTCGGGCTGCTGGTCGGTCATGCCGCCGCCTTCGAATCGTCGGCGCTGCTCAACAACTTCCGGGCCGCCTTGCCGTAGGTGAGCAACTGCTGGCGCACCGGGAACAACCCCTGCGGTCGGAAGATCATCAACAGCACCAGTGACAACCCGAAGAACAGGTACTTCAGATCCCCCAGGTTGATGCCGAACAGGTGCACCCCGAGCAGCCGGTTGGGCAGGTAGACAATGACAAACGCACCGAAGATGACACCCAGTTTGTTGCCCTGGCCACCGAGTACCACCGCACACAGGAACAGCATCGAATTGATGATGTTGAAGTTGGTGGGCGCCACGAACTGCACCTGGCCGGCGTACAACGCCCCCGACAGACCCCCGACGGCCGCACCGATGGTGAACGCCCAGAGCTTGAACTTGAAGGCGTTGACACCCATCACCTCCGCGGCGTCCTCGTCCTCCCGGATCGCCACCCACGCCCGGCCCACCCGGCTGCGCTCCAGGTTGCCCACCAACAGCAAGATGATCGCGACGAGGAACAACCCCACCCAGTACCACCAGGTGCCGTTGTTGGCGTTTCCCATCGCGTTGGCGCCGGAGAAATAGCCTCCGGGCATCTTGTCCTCACCCAGCCGCGGGAAAGCGATCGCACCCAGACCACGCGAGCCGTTGGTGACGTCGTTGAGGTTGTCGGCCAGCAGCCGGATGATCTCACCGAAACCGAGCGTCACGATCGCCAGGTAGTCGCCGCGAAGCCGCAGCGTCGGCGTACCGAGGATCAGTCCGGCCAGCGCGGTGAAGCAGATGGCCAGTGGCACACAGGACAACCACGCCCAGTCGGTGCTGAAGAATCCACTGACCCCCAGCTTGTTCCACGGACTCTGCGGGCTGGTCAACAAGGCGACCGTGTAGGCCCCCACCGCGTAGAAACCGACGTACCCGAGGTCCAGCAGCCCGGCCTGCCCGACCACGACGTTGAGCCCGATCGCCACCAACGCGATCATGGTGAACTGAGCCATCACACCGTCGAAGCTGACACCGGGGGTGTCGAGGAACGGCGGGGTGTACAGCGGAAGCAGCGCCATCACCGCAAACCCGATGACACCGAAGCCCCACTTCTGGACGCGGGTCCGCTCGCTCCACCAGTCCCGCGCGATATCGCCGGGCGCCATCGCGGCCTTCTTGACTGTGGTCATGCTCGTGCCTTCCCGAGGCTCTCACCGAGTATGCCGGTGGGCCGGAAGAACAGGACCAGCACCAGTAGCGCAAACGCCACCACATCGCGCCACTGGGTGCCGAAGAGCATCTGGCCCCAGTTCTCCATGACACCGAGCAGCAGGCCACCGAGCAACGCGCCCCGCAGGTTGCCGATCCCGCCGAGCACCGCAGCCGAGAAAGCCTTGATGCCCAGCAGGAAACCGCCCGAATAGATGATGCCCTGCGGCACCTTCAGCGTGTACAGCAGCGCGGCGGCGCCCGCCAGCAGACCACCGATCAGGAAGGTGGTCATGATGATGCGCTCCCGGGAGACACCCATCAGTGTCGCGGTAGTCGGGTCCTGGGCGACGGCCCGGATACCCCGGCCGAACTTGGTTCGATTGAGCCCCATGTCCACCAGCAGCGCCAGGATGAGCGCGGCACCGATGACCACCAGCGTGACATTGGTGACCGAGGCGCCGAATACCGAGAACTGCTCCTTGGGCTGCACCAGCGTGATCGGCTGCTGGGCGTTGTTACCGCCGTAGCCGGTGATCAGCTTCGGCAGGATGAAATGCACGAACTCCTGCAGGACAAACGACATCCCGATCGCGGTTATCAGGAAGGTGAGCGGCCGGGCGTTGCGTTTTCGCAGGGGCCGATACGCGATGAACTCCAAACCCACTGCCGCAGAACCGGATACCAGCATCGCGAACAGCATCGCGATACCCAGGTACAGCACCGTCAGCAACACGCCTTTGTTGTAGGCGTTTCCGCTCGGTGTGAAGCCGAGGATCATGTCGAGACAGAAGTACGCGCCGAACATTCCCAGCATGAAGATCTCGGAGTGGGCGAAGTTGATCAGCCGCAGCACACCGAAGACCAAGGTGTAGCCGACCGCCACCAACGCATAGATCGCCCCCCAGGACAATCCATCGATGGTCAACTGCCAGAAGCTGTTGAACAGGCCCTCGACATTGAAGCCGATATTGGCAAGACACGCGGTGTGCCCGATGCAGTCCTGGATCATCCGTTTCGGAGCTCCTCACGCAAACCCGATGAAAGAGAACGCGTCCGGGCCGTTGGGCCGCGGACGCGTTCATCGCCAGTCTTATTGGACCTTGTAGATCCAGATGAGCGTGTTGGTGAGCTCACCCGTCGGGGTCCACTCGTAGTTGCGGGCAATACCGGGCGCGCTGTAGGTGCGGACGAACTCCAGCAGCTCCGGACGTGTCACCTTGCCCGCGTCGATGCCCTTGAGCAGGATCGTCCCCAGGTCATAGCCCTCGGTGCTGTAGGTGCCCGGCTCCTGCCCGAACTTCTCGGTGTACTCCTCGGCGAACGACCCGGTGGCCGGACCGCACGGGCACGCCAACACGGCGTCCTTGGAAGCCTGACCGGCCTGCTTCACGAACTCGGGGTCCTTGGTGCCGTCGGCGCTGGCGAACGTCGCCTCCACACCCCCGTCACGCAACTGCTGCACAAACGGCGCCGCCTCGGCGTAGTACCCGCTGAAGAACACCGAATCCGGTGCTACACCCTTGATCTGGTTGACCGCAGTGGAGAAGTCCTTGTCGCCCTTCTTCACCGAGATGTTGCAACCCGGATCCGCGACCTCACCGAGTGTCTCGCGGACCGCTTGGGCCAGACCGAGGCCATAGTCGGTGCTGTCGTCGACCACACAGACCTTCTGATTGCCCAGCGTGTTCTTCAGGTAGTTGGCCACCGAGGGGCCCTGCACCCCGTCGTTGGCCAGCCCGCGGAAGAACGTCCGCCAGCCGTTCTCCGACAACGTGACGTTGGTGGCCGACGCGGTGGTCGCCACCAGACCCGCCTGATCGAACACCTGGCCGGTGGCCTTGGTCTCGCCCGAGAACGCCGGGCCGACCAAACCGACCGTGTAGGCGTCATTGACGATCTGCGGGGCGATCTGCGTCGCCTTCTGCGGATCACCCTCGGTGTCGAATGTCTTGAGCTGCACCTGGCAGCCGGGATTGGCGTCGTTGTGCTGATCGACGGCCAACTGGACACCGTTTTTGATGTTGATTCCGAGTGCAGCGTCCGGACCGGTCAACGCCCCGGCCATGGCCAGCGACAGCGGGGGGCACTGGGCGTTGCCGTCACCGGCGGGATTGGCCGGTTCGGCACCCTCCACAGCCGGTACCTCGGCACCGTTCTGATCGATCTGGACTTGCTCGACGATCGCCAGATCGCTTTGTGCTGAACCTTCCTCGGGCGAACCCTGGTTGCAGCCGACAAGTCCCACCGCAAGCAGAGCTGCTGAACTGAGAGCGAATGCACTCCGTGTCGCGCGACTGCGCACTTCTCACCTCCGAGTCAATGTGAGTCCTCGTCAACACCCCAGGTCGGACCATCAACGCTTAGGAGAGAAACATAACCAACCGATCGCCGGACCGCGTGCTGTTGATCAAGGCGAACCTCATCGGAATCGCGTCGAGTCGACAAACATCGCGGTCAGCGCGACGGGCGAGCAAAAACTCGGCTGCGGGGAAACGCAGTTTTAACTCCGGAGGCGCCGCGTCAGCCTTCCGGCGACTCGTCCGCGGGCTCTTCCGCGGGCGGATCGAGGGTTTCCAGGATGACCTCGGCGACCCGTTTCATCGTGGTGCGGCGATCCATCGCCGCGCGCTGGATCCACTTGAACGCTTCCGGCTCGGACATGTTCTGCTTCGACTGCAACAAACCCTTGGCGCGCTCGACGAGCTTGCGGGTCTCCAGCCGGTCCGACAGGCTCGCCACCTCACGTTCCAACAACGAGACCTCGCTGAACCGGCTGACAGCCAGTTCGATCGCCGGGATCAGATCGTTGATCGAAAACGGTTTGACCAAGTACGCCATGGCGCCGGCATCGCGGGCCCGCTCGACCAGATCACGCTGGCTGAACGCGGTCAGGACCACGATCGGGGCGATCCGCTTGCTGGCGATCTCGGCGGCGGCGTCGATACCGTCCCGGCGCGGCATCTTCACATCCATGATCACCAGATCAGGTTTGAGCTGTTCAGCCAGCTCGACGGCCTCTTGGCCGTCACCTGCCTCGCCGACAACGTCGTAGCCTTCTTCGCGCAGCATTTCGGCCAGATCCAGCCGGATCAGCGCCTCATCTTCGGCGATGAGCACTCGGTGCGGGGTGGCGACGTCGGAGTCGCCCGTTGGCGCGGTCATCCCGTCATTGTCGCGCGAGGCGGCCCATTGGGCGAGCGCAGGGCCGGAAGGGTAACCTCTGTCAGTTCCCGCGCGGCGATCCTCTATGGTGGTAACCCGCACGCGACATTAAGCCCTCGTATCCCAACTGGCAGAGGAAACGGATTCAAAACCCGTGCAGTGTGAGTTCGAATCTCACCGAGGGCACCAGTTACACCAGGACCAGCACGTCCGGCCCCACCAGCGTGGAGGTGCCGACAATGCCCACGCCGTCGAATGCGTCGGCAATCGCCTGGAGCTCCGAGGGTGTGAACCCGAACTGCGTCGCGGTGTCGAGGATCGCCGCGCGCCCGTCGACGAACTTCGCGCCCGGGCTGAGCCGGTACAGCGAGTGATAGAACACCCGCGCCCACGTGTCGTTCGACACCGATGCGGTGTTGGGATCGGTGATCATCCGGTAGGCGGCGTGGCTGAAGATGGTGCTGTTCCAGTGCTCCCCACCGTCGTCCTCGGTCCCGGTGTAGCGGTTCACATAGTGGGTCTTGTAGCCCGTTCCGACCGAACCCGGGCTGGCCAGGCTGCGGATGGCACCGTTGGCGGAGTCCTCACCGATCAGCCAGCGACCCGAGCCCGTCTTGCCTTCGATGAGGACGCCGAGGATGTCGGAGTAGGCCTCGTTGAGCGCGCCGGATTCGCCGTAGTCGAGCACCGACCCGCCGTTACTGACGATGTGGCTGACCACTCCGTGGGTGAATTCGTGGGCCACCACGTCCAGGGCGGCCTCGTACTGCCCGACGCTGCCGAACACGAACTGCTGAGCCGACGGACTCCAGAAGGCATTGGCATACCCGAACAGGTACTCCTGCAGGGTGGTTCGCGGGCTGTAGCCCACCGAGGTCACCACGGTGGCACCGTTGCCGTCGAACGAATCGCGGGCCAGCACCGTGGCGTAGTAGTCATAGACGACCGCCATGTTGGCGTGTGCCGAAATCCCCGCCGCGCTCCAGCCGAACAGCAGCGAGCGCGTCACCAAGCTGCCGGGGGTGACCGGCCCGCCGAGCCCAAAAAGGCTGTAGGTGGTGGCATAGGTGGAGATGTTGCGGGTCTTGTCGACGAGGCTGTGGGAGTTGAAGAAGAACAGCCACCGGCCCGGGGCCACGTCGATGGTGCGGGTGACTCCGCGCAGGTCGACTCCGGCGGTGGTCAGCGCCTGGACATTTGAGGTCCCGACGATCACCTTTCCGGCGTCGGCGCCGTTGGCGCGGACGTAGTAGCTGGCTCCGAGCAGGTTGGCCGAATCGGCCGCAGATCGCATCTTCACGTGCCACGCCAGCGCCGGCGCGACGTCGTCCTCGAGGGCAAAGATGACCAGTTCGGTGTCGGCAGTGGTGGACTTCAGCAGCCGTGCCGTCCAGGCTTTACTGGGCCGCTGGCCGAACGCGCCCAACAGGTGCGCCGCCGCCGATGCCACGGCCGCCGACCCGTTGAACCCCTCGACCGAGGTATCCAGGCCGTTGAGGCGGCTGTCGTGGTTGTTGTACAGACCGGTGACCGTGCCATTGCCGTCGGTGACGAGGATGACCTCACTGCCCACGACGGTGATGCCGCCGATGCTTTCCCGGAGCCGGTAGAACTCCTCGGTGACCGCCGACCCGGATGACGACGACCGGACCACCCGGTGGACGGTGATCAAATCGGCACTGGCAAAACCACTTTCGGCGCCCAGGATCGAGGCCCACTCGTTGAGCACCTTGGCCGCAGCGGCACTGTCGGTGACTTGCTCAGAGGTGAAAGTGCCGTTGATGACACTGATCCGGCCGTCGGTGCCCATCTGCACGGTCACCGCGTCGGGCCGGCCCACGGAGGCGTCGTTGATCGCCGGCGGAACGCCGGTGACATCGACGCCAGCGCCGACCACCTCGCCGTCTTGCCCCGTCAACGTCGGCTGGGCGGTCGGACGCTGGTTGTTCCAGCTGGATTGGGACTGACGGACCGCAACCCACAACATCTCCATGATCCGGGGCAGGGGCGCGGCGGGAACCGGCAGATCGGCGGCAAACGATCCGAAACCGGCCCAAGTGAGGATGTCGGCGACCACCGTGGCCGCGTTCACCGGCCGGACGACGGGAGTGGGTGCCGGCTGCGGTAGCGCGGCGGGCACGATGACGGCCGATTCGGTGGTGTTCGGGGTGGCCGTGGACGAGACCGGCTCCGGTTCGGCCGATGCTTCTTCGCCCGAGGTGTCGTCGACTGACCCAGCGTTGTGGAAAGCCGTGTTGTCGGGAGTCGTGCTGTCGGGAGCGGTGTTGTCGACGGTCGTGTCAGCGGACCGGTTGTCGACGGGGGTGCCGTCGACCTCGTCGACCTCGTCGGCAGTGTCGGCAACCGATCTGCCGGACGGTGTGCGGTCAGCGCCGGCCGTGCCGAAGGTCCGCGCCTTCCGCGGTGCGGCACCCTTGGCCTCATCCGGCGAGGCGCCCGCGGAACCGTCGGCATTCGGGTCGACGGCATCGGTGGTGCCGGCATCGACGTCGGCGTCTGCATCATCGGTGTTGCCAGATCCGGAGGCTCGCGAATCAGATTGTGAGCCCCTGGTGCCGGACCGGGCGCCCGAGGCTGCCGCTTCGGATCTCTTGGACTCCCGGGCCTGCTCGCGGCTGCTCGACGTGTCGTTACCACGATCGGTGCCCGGTGCCGCCGACGCGACGGCCGGGGCGCCGGCTACCACTGCGCCGAGTGCAAACAGAACCGCCGCCGACCGCTTGACGTGGAGCGCAGCACAAGACTGGCACGACGGTTCGAGCTGCATCGAGCGGCGTGAAATCACGGAGTCCCCCGTCGGCGAAGTTTGCTGGCATAGGAAGACTAGCCTCCGGCACACCATTTACGGGGGTGTAAGCCAATCCGATTTCCCCGACGTGACGTAGCGACGGGTTTTTGTCAGGTCATCCCCTCGGCTTCAGCCCGGGAACGCACCGGGTCACTGCCCGGGATGTGGGTGGGCGACGTCGGCTCGTCGACGCCGTTGCGGACGCGCTGCTGGGCGGCACGGAACTCCGGCAACGGGCCCATCACGGTGTGGATGCCGTTGATCACCGACCACATCACCGCCCTCCTGGCGAACCGCTCGATCGGATGGGGCGAGCGATGCATCACCATGGCCGCGGCCCAGTCGGGCAGAGCATCGCGAATCGCCCAGTCGATGAGCTCACCCCCGGGAAGACCGTCGTCGGCGTCGCCGAGATTCGGACCGGTCGACATCGCCATGCCGTAGGTGATCGCAAGCCTGGGCAGATAGGACTTCAGACAGTCCAGCGTCTGCGCTTTGGTCTCGGGCAGATCGGTCCCGCCGAGCGCGTGGCCGACTTTCACGAACTCCCGGTAGTAGCGATCGATCTTCCTGCCACGCAACGGATTCGGGTGATAGATCTCATGCGCGGTGGCGATCCCCCACACCACCGTCGCATAGTTCCAGCGCAACCAGTCGGGATCGTCGGCGTCATAGGCCAGCCCGTCGGGCCGGGTTCCCTTGACCGTGTGATGCATGGCGCGCACCGTCGTGGCCAGCCGCTCGGCAGTGGCGGTGGAGCCGTAGGCCGTCCCGGTGAAGAACGACACCGAATGACCGAGGCGTACGCCGGCGCCGTCCGGATCGATCCGACCGGTGGCAACGCCCGCGGCGTCGCGTTCGGGGATGCGCGAATGGTCCATACCCATCCAGAAGATCGACGGATCGAACCGCTCGAGATAGGCGGCACAGTAGAGCCCGAGCACCAGCGCCGGCATATGGGAGTGCACGTGCCAGACCGCACTGCCGGGCCCGAACCAACCCGGGTCACCCACCGGCTCAGCGAACTCGAGGCCGCGGAAATAACGGCGCCGGATCTCTTCGTCGTAGAACCTGAGAAACCGCTGCTGAAGCATCTGATGGGGCAAGGGCGGCAGTAACTGCATTGCTATCACCTGCGCGCTGTTCGAAGTGGGGGTGGCAACCCAGCCTACACTTTTGGCAACACCCGTCGCCAAAATTTTGTATCGCTAGGATGAACCGATGTCGAGCCTCACCAGGTGGGCCGGTGTACCACTGACCGACCGCCGGATCGAGCGCCGGGGACTGCTGGTCGCCGCGGCCTTTGCACTGTTCGGAGACGGTGGCGAGAGCGCCGTGTCGGTCCGGTCGGTGTGCCGCGAGTGCGCCCTCAACACCCGGTACTTCTACGAGAGCTTCGCCGACACCAACGAACTGCTCGGTGCGGTCTACGACGGAGTGGCGACCGGCCTGGCTGAAGCCGTGGAGGTGGCGATCACAGACGTCATCACCTCCGGCGGCACCGACGTCGACCGGCTCCGCGCCGGCATCCGTGCCGTACTGGGGTTCAGCTCGGCAGACTCCCGCCGCGGCCGGGTGCTGTTCACCGAGGCCCGGGCGAATCCGGTGCTCACCACCCGCCGGGAGATCGCGCTGGAGAACCTGCGCCAGATCGTCCTCAGCGAGCGGGAGCAGACCCATCCCGTCGAGGACAAGATCACGACACTGATCGCCGCGGCGCTCTACACCGGAGCCATGTCCGAACTGGCACAGCAATGGCTGTCGGGGAATCTCGGCGAAGACCTGGAAGCCGTCGTCGATCGCGCCACGCGATTGGTCTCCGCCACCAGCTGAGCGCCATCGCCGAAGTCGGCCCTCACCAGCGCCGTTGCGGGATACGCTGCCCTCGTGGTGACGTTTCGCGATGCCGCCGCCGCGGCCCTGGCCGACGGTGGGTTCCGGCAGCGCCACCCGTGTGTGCCGGTCCGCAGCGCCCACTACGCGGACAGCACCGCCCGGCGATTCCGGGTCCTGAAGATCACCACCTGGATCGCCGCGTTGGTCAGCGCCGGCTTCGGCACATGGCAGCTGGTGTCCGGGTACGAAATGTGGCACATCGGCGTCATCAATGTCGTGACCGGATTGGTGTTCCTGGCGATCCCGCTGCTCCGCCCGCTCGGGGACCTGGTGGCCCCGCTGATGTTCACCGTGGTGGCCTACGGGTCGATCTTCTTCATCACCTGGAACATCGGCACCGACGCGGGGCTGCAGTTCTACTACCTGGTTGCCGCATCGGTGCTGGTGCTGATGCTGGGCATCGAACGCATCGTGCTGGCCGGGGCGCTGGCCGCTCTCGGTGCCGCCCTGGCAGTGACCCTGGAGATCACCGTCCCCGGCAGGGTCGACAACCAACCGGCGTGGCCGTTGACGGTCGGATTCATCACCTCGGTCACAGCCTCGTGCGTACTGGCGTTCGCGACGGTGTGGTACGCCCTGCGGGAGATCGCCCGCGCCGAGGCCGCCATGGAAATGGAGTACGACCGCTCCGAACGACTGCTGTCCAACATGCTGCCGGCCAGCATCGCCAGCCGGCTCAAGGATCCGAACCGCACCACCATCGCCGACCGCTACGACGACGCCTCGATCCTGTTCGCCGACATCGCCGGATTCACCGAACGTGCCAGCGACATCCCACCCTGCGATCTGGTGGGTTTCCTGGACCGCATCTACACCGCGTTCGACGTGCTGGTGGACCGGCATGGCCTGGAGAAGGTGAAGACCACCGGCGATTCCTACATGGTGGTCAGCGGAGTCCCCGAACCACGAGAAGACCATGCGCAAGCGCTCGCCGACCTCGCCCTGGACATGCTGGCCGCAGCGACGGGACTCACCGATCCGCTGGGGCGCGCCGTCCCGATGCGGATCGGGCTGGCGGCCGGCACGGTGGTTGCCGGCGTCGTCGGCTCCCGCCGGTTCTTCTACGACGTCTGGGGCGACGCCGTCAACGTCGCCTCCCGAATGGAAACCACCGACCAGGCCGGCCGGATCCAGGTGCCCGAAGACGTCTTCCACCGCCTCGAAAACGATTTCATCCTCGAGGAGCGCGGCGACATCATGGTCAAAGGCAAGGGCGTGATGCGAACCTGGTACCTGGTGGGACGACGATCAGAACCGGTGCAGACACCGGCGGGCACCGAGATCCACGTTCTCGGTCAGTGACACATCACGGTCGGTTGTAGATCACCCGAGTACCGAACGCGACGTCCTGCAGCGACCGTCGGTTGGAATCCAGTGCCGCCCAGGCCAACCCGATCGGGAAGAGCACACACGCCAGACCCCGCAGCAGCGCAGCCGCCCAACCCAGTCGGCTGCCGCCGCGGCCGACCACCCGCAACCCCATCACCACACAGCCGGCGGTGCATCCCGACACCGCCCAGCACGCGGCGAGGTATCCCGCGGCCACCACCCCGAATCCGATCGTCGAGAAGATCAACGACGGCGCCGGGAAGCTGAAGGCCCGCGGGGAGAAGGCCAGCACCGACAAGATCAGACCGACGTAGAAGATCCCCATGAACGCCAGCACCACGATCAGATCGATCACGGCGGCCAGCCCGCGGCTGACAATTCCGGCAGTCCGCAGACCCGTCATCGTGTCGAACCCATGGCGTCGCCACGACGGCCCAGCATGCGGTCGACGATGCCGGAGACCATGTCGTCGGCCCGCTCCCCCTGGGTGCGGACGTCGGTCATCACCTCGGCTGTCACCGAACTGGTGGATTCCCGGATGATCGACGGCAGATCAACACCGTCGATCACGGTGTTGGCCAACCCGATCAGGTCCATGCGGTCGACGATCGCATCGATGTCGACCTCAGCCACAATCGCGTTGACGTCCACCCGGTCCCGCACCAGGGCCGTGAGATCGATCTGGTCGAGCACCTGCTCGACGATCTGCACCACGACGGAAGCCACAGCCGCCCGCGCCGGTTCGAGGCCGACGGCGATGATGTGGTCGCCGCGCTGGGCCAGAGCGTGGACACCGTGATCGATCGCCGGGCCCAGCACCGGCACCTGGGTCGCCGTGCGGTAACAGGCGGTGGCGGCGCCGGCGGCCAACGCTCCCGCCCCGACCGAGACCGACACCAAAGGGTGTTTCAGGAGGGCGGCGACGCTGAGCATCAACACATCCTAGATATGCCCGTACGGCCCGCCCGGCGAGAGAAGTTCCAGGCGAGCCGTACGGCCCCTCTCAATCAAGATTTGTGGTCAGACCTTGTGGTTCTCCGATTTGATCAACCAGGCCAGCTTCTCCAAACCGTCGATCAGCTGGTGCAGGATGTCGGTGCTGCTCGGATCCTCGGCATCCACCGCGTCATGCACCGCGCGCAGGGTGCCCACCGCGGCGTAGATGCGGGTGGTGATCAGATCCACCACCTCGGTGGTGCTGTGCTCAAAAGCCGGGAACTCCGGGAGCGAAGTGGTGGCGGCCACCGTGTCGGAGCGGCCGTCGACAACGCCGCCGAGTGCCCGGATGCGCTCGGCGATGGTGTCGCTGCCCTCCCGGGCAAAATCGACCAGCTCGTCGAGCTGCAAATGCAGGTCCCGGAAGTTTGTTCCCACCACGTTCCAGTGGGCTTGCTTGCCCTGCAGGTGCAGCTCGATGAGATCGACCAGCACCTTCTGGAGGTTGCCGTAGAACTCCGCGGTCGGTACAAAACCGGTGATGTCGGTAGCTTCACGCCGCTGATTGATGGTTGCTGCGACAGTCACGACAAACGCCCTTTCCCTTGTTTCGGACACCAGTGCCCGTCGGCGCTCGGAACTCGCCCGATCCCGCCGAAACGTGAGTTTCGGCCGGTATTCCTGGTTTTCTTTACCTGCCCACCTACCTGATGAGCACAACGCCGACGCGCTGCAAAACATGCCCGACGGATTGTCTAGTCCGTCACGGTTGGCGAGGCATCCCTTTGCTGATCCTGTTCGGCGAGGCTGCGCGCGTACCCGGCACCCATCGCCAGCAGCACCAGCCCGACGACGATGAAAACCACCACGCGGAAGATCCCGTCGAGAGTGCCGAGGTCGAACAGCATCAGCTTGGCTGTGGCCGCCACGGTCAGAGCCAGCCCACCGGCGATCGGTGCGGTGCGCGCATCGCGGTCACCGACCCGCAGCGCATACGCGAACAGCGCCGCGGCCATCGCGATCCAGCAGATGGTGGCCGCCATGTGCCCGGCCAGGAATCCGCCCCCTTCGCCTCCCACCAGCACACCGGCGGTCACGGTGAAGGTGGTGACGGCGTAGACGCTGACCACCAATGCACCCGACCAGAGCACCCGGGCCACCTGATCATCAACCGAGCCCATCCACGACCAGCAGATCGCGACGGCGCAGGCGATCAGCAGCGCGCTGGCCGCCAGCACCGACACCGCCTCCGGCGCCGCAGTGGACACCGCCTCGACCAGGTACTGCGGCGGGCTGTAAGCGAGAAACACCAAACCACCGATGGCGGTGAAACCCATTGCCGTCCAACGTGCTATCGCACTGTGGCGGCCTGCGACGGTCACCACCAGTGCCAGCGCAAGGAACACCGGCGCCTCGATGTGACCGTCGAAAGCCACCGTCACCGCCACGACCGCGGCGACCGCCGACAACACCGACCAGATGGCCGTGACGGACTTGGTCACTCCGGGCAGCCGGCTGCCCAGCAAAACGATGGCCAACAAGACGATCGCGACCGCAGCGGCCAACAGCACCGCCAGCACCCGCTCCACCGCGATCGCCGCCGACAGCGCCGGAAGGACACCGACCGCGGTGGTCACCGCGATCGCCACCGGATGCGAGCTGGTGGGAAGCAGCACCAGGGCACCTGCCACGGCCAGAAGCGCGGCCACCCCGGAGGCGCCGCCGAGCAGCCCCGGGCTCTCCTGCGAGACGACGCCCGAAACCAGCAGCGTCAACAACAGCGAAAATGTGACCGCCACCGTGCGCGCCGCATGCAGCAGGGGCCAGTCCTTGCCCAGCTGAACAGGTAGCGACGCCGCCGAAAGCACCAGCATGAAGCCGACCAGCAGCACGCTCACACCGTCGGTGACGATCGGCGCCAACACGGCCAGTGGGATCAACACGAGCAGTCCGAGCTGCTGGGAATCCCAGCGGCGGGCCAATCCCAGACCGCCCCCGCCGATCACGGCGGCAAGCAACAATCCCGCCGCCGGCGGCATCCATTCGTAGATGGTGGTCATTGCGATGACGTCCATGTACGCCGCGGCGATGCCCGTCGCCGCCAGCGAGATGGCACCGATCCGTCCGCCGAGCCGACGGTTGAACACCACGGCGACAGCCACCAGCGCTCCCGCGAGCACCGCGCCGGCCGCCACCCGGACCGGTGGTGCCAGCAGCCCGGCCTGCGCGGCCAGTACCAACAGCATGACAACACCGATGAGCGTGACAGCCACGCCGGCGACGGCCAGCACCTTGCCGATCCAGCTCTGCCGAGGTTCCTTACCCGAAACCGGCGGTGTTGCCGGCGATGTGGGCGGTGCGACAGGTCGCGGGGCAACAACCGGCGGTGCGACGGGTCCCGGGGCGGCCACCTGCGGTGCCACCGGATACGGCGGCGATGGGTATGCCTGTGGTGGATATTGCGGTGGCACCGGATAGGGGTAGGGATAGGGCGGTCGGTACTGCATCGGTGTCGGCGCGGGCGCAGATGCAAGTGCCGGTGCCGGCACAGCGAGGACGCTTTCCATCTCGGTCAGCTGCCCCGCGACGCGGGCCAGCTGATGCGACAGCGCGGTGAATTCGTCCGACAAGCGGGCAAACGCGGCCTGATGCGGTTGGCTCATCCCGCTATCGTCGCCCACGAACAGGTGCGGGAGTTGAGTAGGACTACTCGGATCTGCCTCCGGGTTCTTTGTCGAGCCCGTGTTCGATGGCGTAACGCGCCAATTCCACGCGGTTGGCCACGTGCAACTTCCGGAATGTGGCCTGCACGTGATTCTCCACAGTCCGGTGGCTGACCGAGAGCTTCGCGGCGATCTGCTTGGCCGTCAACCCTTTGGCCACATGGCGCAGCACCTCGGTCTCCCGCTCGGTCAGCGTCGGCGCGTCCGGTGCCGCGTCCGGACGGCGCGCGATCCGGCGATACTCCCCCAGCACCAGACCTGCCAGGCCCGGGGTGAACACCGCCCGGCCCGCCGCGGTGGCCCGAACCGCTTCGGCCAGTTCGATTCTGGAGGCACTCTTGACGAGATAGCCGCTGGCACCGGCCTTCACCGCCTGCAGCACATCGTCGTGTTCCGCCGACGCCGACAGCACCAGGACCCGCGACTCGGGAGACACCTCCAAGACCTGGGCGGTGGCCTGGGCGCCGTCACCATCGGTGAGCTGCATGTCCATCAGCACCACATCGGGGCGCACCACATCGGCACGCCGACGTGCCGACGCCACCCCCTCGGCGGTCGCCACCACCGCAAAACCGTCCTCGGCCAGATCCCGGGCCACCGCGTCCCGCCAGATCGGATGATCGTCGACGACCATGACGGTCAGCGGCTGCCCGTCAGCCACGAGGCACCGTCAATTCCCACTCGGTGCCGCCACCGACGTCGGTGGTCAGCTTCGCCGAACCCGAGAGCGCCTGCAGCCGCCCCACAATGGATTTCGAGACCCCGACACGCCCGTCCGCGACGGCCTGTTCCAACCGCCCCGGCGCGATCCCCACGCCGTCGTCACGGATACTCACCGTCACCTCATCTCCCAGATCTTCGACCAACACGTATGCGGTGGCGCCCGGCCCTGCATGGGCCACCACGTTGTCCAGGGCGTTGCCCACCGCGGCTTCGAGTTCAGCGGCGACCTCCGCGTCGAGCAATACCGGGGTGGCGGGCAGGCTGACCACCACCCGGTCCCCGGCCCGCAACCGCAGACCCGCCACGATGTCCACCAACGCAGAGTCGGGCTCGGGGTCCACCACCTCTGCGCTCACCAGCCGGCGCAGCGCACGTTCCTGCTGACTGGCCAGATCAGCCAACTCTGTTGTGGCTCCGCCTATTTCACGACCACGCTTGGCGACGAGCGCCAAAACCTGGATGACACCGTCATGCACCTGGCGGGCCAGCCGTTCCCGTTCGGCCACCGCCGCCGAGAGTCGCGTGGCGCGTTCCAATTCGGCGTGGGCACGCCGCGCAGTCTGACCCGCCATCCCCACCGCCAGCCCCACCGCGAGTTCGATCACCATGGTCGCGTTGCGTGCCAAATCCAGGCTGACGTACCCCTTCAGGAAGGCATACACCGCCATGATGACAACGCCGGTCAACATGCCCGACACCGGACCCAGCAGAATCGCCGCCGAGATGGTCGCATTGGTGGCCCACAATGTCGTCGGCAACGACTGGTTGTCGGCGATCCATCCCGAGGAGGCAACCAGCTCCGTCGACATGATGAGCGCGCACACCACCACGATCTCGCTCAGCACCCAGACCGGCCGGCGTCCAAAACCCCGCAGATAGGCAACGCCGCACGCGGCAGTCCAGACGGACAACACGGCAAACAGCAGCCACCCCAGCACCGGGCGGTCCAGCTCGCCGTTGCTGACCACCTGAAAGCCCAACGCGTAAACGAAACTCAGCAACCGGAACACCTGGGCGGCCCGCCACAGCGGCCCACAGGGATCCCGATCTGGTTGGTGAGACATACCGAATTTCTACTTCACCGCACCGTTGAGCGCCGGGGCCTCGATCATGCCCCTCTCGACGCCCCACATGGTGGCGATGGTGCGGTACTCGCCGGTGCCCATCACGTGCTCGAGTGCCTGCCGCAGTGATTCACCCAGCGGCGACCCCTTGGCCACCGGCCACCCATAGGGCGCCGAATCGAACACCTCCCCAGCTTCCTCCAGCCCACCACCACTGAGTTTGATGGCAAACCCCGTCACCGGAGAGTCCGCGGACATCGCGTCGACGGCACCGGACATCAACGCTGCCGTCACATCGTCCTGACTCGTGTAGACCACTTTCTCGATGGGTGGCTGCGAGGCGGCCACACAGGTGTCGCTCTTGGCCGGGATCTCGTCGGTGTCCTGGATGGTGCCGAAGGCCACCCCGACTCGCAGCCCGCAGGCGGCCGCGGGATCGACGGTGTCACCCGGTCGCTGCGCCCACAACGTGCCCGCCTGGAAGTAGGTGACGAAGTCGACGCTCTCCTCCCGGGCCTTGGTGTCGGTCAGCGACGACATTCCCACGTTGAAGGTCCCGGACTGCACCGACGGCACGATCGTTTCGAAAGCGGTTTCCCGATAGTCGGGCCTCAGACCGAGCACCCGGGCCACCGCATTCATCAAATCGACGTCAAAGCCCACCAATTCGCCGCGGGTGTCCCGGAATTCGTTGGGCGCGTAGGGAACATTGACGCCAATGACCATCCGGCCGGTGGCCCGGACGTCAGCGGGTACGGTGGCCGCGATCGCCGAAACCGCTGCAGGCCCGGCGTCACCAGGTGCCGCGTTGCTCTCTGCCAGACTGGCCGACCGCGCGCCGCCCGAGGAACTCTGGCCCCGGAGCTGCCACGCGGCAACCCCGCCTACCGCCACCAGCAGCACGCACAGCCCGGCGACGACAAAACCCCACCGGCGCGATCGGTCGCCGCGACGCGCGGGTGCCCGGTGCGCGGAGTGCCGCGCCTTGTGCTGCCCGATTCGCGGTACCGGGCTCTCCAGCGCCCGGCGCGCCGCCGCGGCCAGCTCCGCTCCGGTGCGGTAACGCTTCGCGGGGTCCTTGTCCATCCCCTTGGCGATCACGGCATCGAATGCGGCCAGCCTGCGATCACTGTCCGACGGCAGCGGCGGCGGGGTGACCATGTGGCCGGCGATCTGCTGTTCCAGGCTGTCGCTGGGGTATGGCCTGCTGCCGGTGAGACATTCGTAGAGCACACAGGTGAGTGCGTAGATGTCCGAGCGCGGATCGGCCTGGCCGCCGCTGAAGCGTTCCGGCGCCATGTAGGCCAGAGTGCCCAGTGTGCTGCCCGCCGTGGTCAATCCGGGATCGCTGGTGGTGCGGGCCAAACCAAAATCGATCAGATAGACGAATTCACGTTCGGAGATCAGGATGTTGGACGGCTTGACGTCGCGGTGGACCAGACCCGCCGCATGGGCGCCGTCGAGTGCCGACCCCACCTGCTCCACCACCTTGACCGCAAGTCGCTTCCCCAGTGGATGAGCACGTTCGGCCAAAATGGTGCCGAGATCGAGGCCCTCTACCAGCCGCATGTCCAGATAGAGCCGACCGTCGATCTCCCCGTAGCTGTGTATCGGCACGACGTGAGGGTCATCGACACCGGCGGCGGCCTGCGATTCCCGGCGAAACCGCCGCTGGAACACCACATCTTCGGCCAGATGCGGCGGCAGGACCTTCAGCGCAACGATCCGGTCGGTTTTGGTGTCGCGCGCCCGGTAGACCTCGCCCATACCGCCGCGACCGAGCAGCTCCAGCAACTGGTAATGCCCGAAGGGCCGCAACGACCCGTCACTGTGAGCATCCACCGGCAAACTCCTGGACAGCGACCAAACCCCCCGGATCGGGTCGCTTGAGGTTACATCACCTTCGACAGGAACGCCTTGGTGCGGTCATGCTGCGGATTTCCCAGCACCTCGCGCGGCTTTCCACTTTCCACGATGACGCCGCCGTCCATGAACACCAACTGATCGGCCACCTCGCGGGCGAAGCCCATCTCGTGAGTGACCACGATCATCGTCATCCCTTCTGAGGCAAGCGTCTTCATCACCGAAAGGACCTCACCCACCAGTTCCGGATCCAGCGCCGAGGTGGGCTCGTCGAACAACATCAGCTTGGGGCTCATCGCCAGCGCCCGGGCAATGGCCACCCGCTGCTGCTGACCGCCGGACAGCTGTGCGGGATAGGCATCGGCTTTGGCGGACAGTCCCACTTGGTCGAGCAGGTCCTTGGCCCGGGTCACCGCTTCGGCTTTCTTGACGCCCTTGACCTGCACCGGCGCTTCGACGATGTTCTCCAGCGCCGTCCGGTGCGGGAACAGGTTGAAATGCTGGAACACCATGCCGATGTCGCGGCGCTGTTTGGCGGCGTCTCGCGGCGACATCTCGTGCAGCTTGCCGCCACGTTCCCGGTAGCCGATCAGGTCGCCGTCGACGTACAACCGTCCGGCGTTGACCTGCTCCAAGTGGTTGATACACCGCAGGAATGTCGACTTGCCCGACCCGGACGGACCGACGAGCACCAGTACCTGGCCCCGATCCACCTCGAGGGTCACGCCTTTGAGGACCTTGAGCGCACCGAAGTCCTTGCAGACGGCTTCCGCTTTCACCATCGGTGTCATGGCGTTTCCCCCATCTGCGCCTTGGCCAGCACCTCGAGTTGCTTGGTGGTGAGCTTGCGTGACGCGCCACGGGAGAAGTGCTTCTCCAGGTAGTACTGACCCACCATCAGAATGCTGGTCACCACGAGGTACCAGGTCGCCGCGACCATCAGCAGCGGCACGGGTTCGAAGATGCGCGCGGCGATCTCCCGAGAGGTGATGCCGTACAAATCCAGCGTGAACGGCACGGCGGTGACCAGTGAGGTGGTCTTCAGCATGCTGATGATCTCGTTGCCCGTCGGCGGGATGATCACCCGCATCGCCTGCGGCAACACCGTGCGCCGCATCGCCAGGCCCCAGGACATGCCCAGCGCGGTGGAGGCTTCCAGCTGCCCCTCGGGCACGGAACTGATTCCGGCGCGGATGATCTCGGCCATGTAGGCGGCTTCGTTGAGGGCCAGACCGATGATCGCCAGCGCAAACGGGAATGACAGCGACTGCAGGTTGAAGTGCAGCAATGACGGCCCGAACGGCACACCGAGCTGGATGTTCTGGTAGATGGTCGGCATCAGGCCCCAGAACACCAACTGCACGTACACCGGGGTGCCACGGAAGATCCACAGATACGCCCACGCCACCCACCGGAACACCGGGTTGGGTGAAAGCCGCATGACGGCAAGCAGAATGCCGAGCAGGATCGCAAGCACCATCGAATAGACGGTCAGCTGCAGCGTGTTGAGCACACCGACCGTCAGGACCCGTTCGTTGAACAGGTACTCGAAGTAGGTCGACCAGCCGTAGGCCGGATTGGTGGCCGCTCCATAGAGGAACAGGCCGGCCAGGACGAGGATGACGCCCGCCGCCACCCACCGCCACGGATGCCGCAGTGGGACCGCGTCTATGGCAGCAGGACCGGTCGGCGGCGGGGCGGCTTTCTGGGTGGATGGCGGCGAAGCGTCAGCACTCATCGATCAGCTGATCGCGCCGTTGATGACGGGCTTGTCGATCATGCCCTCCTGGACACCCCATTTGGTGCTGATCGTCTCGTACTCACCGGTCTCGATGAGGTGCTCGAGAGCTTTCTGCAGCGACTGCGCCAGCGCCGACCCCTTGGCCACCGGCCAGCCGTATGGCGCGGCGTCGAAGATCTCACCGGCCTGCTCCAGCTTGCCGTTGCTCTGCTTGATGGCGTACGCCGTCACCGGCGAGTCCGCCGACATGGCGTCGGTCTGGCCGAGAATCACCGCGTTGGTGGCGGCATCCTGACCGTCGAAGGGCACGATGGTGATGGCCGGGTTACCGGCATCGGTGCAGGCCTTGCTCTTGGCGGGCAGCTCGTCGGTCTCCTGGAAGGTGGTGGCCTGGACGGCAACCCTCTTACCGCAGGCATTGTTCGGATCGATACCCGCGCCCGGCTTCTGCGCCCACTGGGTGCCAGCCGAGAAGTACGTCACGAAATCGACGGTCTGCTCACGTTCCTTGGTGTCGGTGAACGACGACATACCGACGTTGAAGGTTCCGCCCTGGATCGACGGGATGATCTTCGCGAAGTCGGACTCCCGGTAGTCGGCGGTCAAGCCGAGGGTGGCGGCCACCGCATTCATCAGGTCGACGTCGAAGCCGATGATCTGGCCGCTCTCGTCCTTGAATTCGTTGGGGGCGTAGGGAATGTTCACGCCGACGACCAATTTACCGGTGGATTTGATGTCCTCGGGCACGGTGTTGGCGATCTCCTCGACCCCCGAGGGCGCTGCCCCGGCGGAGGTGGTCTCCTTGTTTCCGCCGCTGTCGCTGCCTGCTGCGCAACCGGACAGCACCAAGGCTCCCGATACCGCGAACAGCGCTGCGGTGGACCACCGACCTGGACGTGCTCGGCGATTCTGGTTTCCAGCTTCCACGATTTCTCCAGCTTCCACGGTGCCTCTTCTCTTTGCATCGGGTCGTCGTGCCGTCCGTCTCGAACCGCCGACGACCTTAACCACCGGAAACCCAGCGCGCAGTCCCGGTAACCGAACATTAACGACAGCACCCTCTTATCACAGGCATTCTGCGTTCTTGGCACATCGAACCGTGATCAAAAACCGACGCTTTCGCAACCCCGCTATGCCACACTTCGCGCATGGGAACGCTTACAGCTCCAAGCCTCTTGCCCCACCTGTGGAAGTCCACGCTGGTGTCGGGTGTGCTCGCGGTTCTCTTCGGGATCGCCGTTGTTGCCTGGCCCGGCATCTCGATCCTGGTGGCCGCGATCTTCTTCGGCGCCTATCTGCTGGTCACCGGTATCGCCCAGGTGGTCCTGGCATTCAGCCTGCGCGCCCCGATCGGCAGCAAGGTACTGCTGTTCATCAGCGGCCTGGCCGCCGCCGTACTGGGTGTGCTGTGCTTCCTGAGCCTGGAAGACTCCATTCTGCTACTCGCGATTTGGATCGGCATCGGATTCATCTTCCGTGGGGTGGCCACCGCCGCCTCCGCGATCAGCGACAAGACGCTGCCCGGCCGCGGCTGGGAGATCTTCTTCGGCGTCGTCACCCTGATCGCCGGCATCGTCATGATGGTCATGCCCTTCCAGTCGCTGGCCACACTGGCGCTGGTGGTCGGTATCTGGTTGATCGTGACGGGCATCTTCGAGATCGTGATGGCCTTCGGCATCCGGAAAGAATCCAAAGCCCTTTCGGCGTAGCCCGAAAGTCCCTTGTCGGGGATATCACTGGGGTGCGACCGTCGAATCGGTAGTCCTGCGACCACGCAACTACTACTCTGTGTCGTAGACACGTAGTACTCAGCACGGCCGGCCCCGGGAGAAGTTGCACATGGACGCCCTCGACGTATCACGATGGCAGTTCGGCATCACCACGGTCTACCACTTCATCTTCGTTCCGCTGACGATCGGCTTGGCGCCGCTGATCGCCGTCATGCAGACGATGTGGGTGGTGACCGGCCGCACCGAGTGGTACCGGCTGACCAAGTTCTTCGGGAAGCTGTTCCTGATCAACTTCGCCATCGGGGTGGCCACCGGCATCGTCCAGGAGTTCCAGTTCGGGATGAACTGGAGCGAGTACTCCCGTTTCGTCGGTGACATCTTCGGCGCTCCCCTGGCAATGGAAGGCCTGGTCGCCTTCTTCTTCGAATCCACCTTCATCGGACTGTGGATCTTCGGCTGGACCCGGCTCCCCCGGTTGGTGCACCTGGCCTGCATCTGGATCGTCGCGCTCGCGGTGAACGCCTCGGCGTTCTTCATCATCAGTGCCAACTCGTTCATGCAGCACCCGGTCGGCGCCCACTACAACCCCGAGACCGGGCGCGCCGAACTCCTCAGCATCGTCGCGCTGTTCACCAACGAAACCGGCATCGCGGCGTTCTGGCACGCCGTGGCCGGTGCATTCCTGACGGCCGGTGTGTTTGTCGCCGCCGTCTGCGCCTGGCTGATGGTGCGCGACAATCTCAAAACCGACGGCACCGCAACCGAAGCCAGGAACATGTACCGGCCCGCAACCATCCTGGGCTGCTGGGTGGCATTGGTGTCGGCGGTCGCCCTGTTCTTCACCGGCGACATCCAGGGCAAGCTGATGTTCGAGCAACAACCGATGAAGATGGCATCGGCGGAATCGTTGTGCTACACCGAAACCGACCCCGACTTCTCGATCCTGACGGTGGGCACCCACAACAACTGCGAGAGTGTCACCCACCTCATCAAGGTGCCTTACGTCCTACCGTTCCTGGCCGAGAGCAAGTTCACCGGCGTCACCCTGCAGGGTGTCGAAGACCTCCAGGCGCAAGCCGAGGAGAAGTACGGCCCCGGCAACTACCGCCCCAACCTGTTTGTCACCTACTGGTCGTTCCGGGCGATGATCGGCCTGCTGGTGATCCCGGTGCTGTTTGCGCTCACCGCATTGTGGCTGACCCGTGGCGGCCGGACATCGAACAAGCGCTGGTTCTCGACATTTGCGCTCATCACCCTGCCGACCCCCTTCCTGGCCAACAGCGCCGGCTGGATCTTCACCGAGATGGGCCGCCAGCCCTGGGTGGTGGTACCGAACATCGACGGCGATCCCGACATCCACCTGACCGTCCAACAAGGCGTATCGCAACACTCGGCGGGCATGGTGCTCACCAGCTTGATCAGCTTCACCCTGATCTACGCGGTATTGGCGGTCATCTGGTTCTACCTGCTGCGCCGCTACATCACTGCCGGCCCACAGGAACACGATTCCGAGCCGGCGCCACCCAAACCACCGGGTGACGATGACGTCGCCCCACTTTCGTTCGCCTACTGAGTCCCCTCGCCTACCCAGGAGATCATCATGGGCTTACAAGAGTTCTGGTTCATCCTCGTCGGCGTGCTGTTCCTCGGGTTCTTCATCCTCGAGGGCTTCGACTTCGGCGTCGGCATGCTGATGGAACCCCTCGCGCGCCTGCGCGGGACCGGCGGGGAGTCCGGTACGGCCCCGCTGCCTGCCGAGACGGTGGAAAAACGCCGCCGCGCAGTACTCAACACCATCGGACCGGTGTGGGACGGCAACGAAGTCTGGCTGATCACCGCCGGCGGCGCCATGTTCGCGGCGTTCCCCGGCTGGTACGCGACAGTCTTCTCCGGGCTGTACCTGCCACTGCTGGCAATCCTGCTGTCGATGATCATGCGAATCGTGGCCATCGAGTGGCGCGGCAAGATCGACGACCCGAAATGGCGGACCCGCGCCGATATCGGCATTGCGGTGGGGTCCTGGCTCCCCGCGGTGCTCTGGGGTGTCGCCTTCGCCTCGCTGGCCCACGGACTGCCCGTCGACGCCGATCACCAGATCCAGCTGACGTTCGGTGCGCTGATCAACCCCTACACACTGTTGGGCGGCCTGGCCACCGGCGGACTCTTCCTGTTGCACGGCGCATCCTTCCTGGCCCTCAAGACCGCGGGCGAGATCCGCACCGATGTGCTGCGGGTGGCCCGCCTGCTGACGGTGCCGGTGACCTTGTTGGTCGCCGCCTTCGGGGTGTGGACCCAACTGGCCCACGGCAAGACCTGGATGTGGGCGGTGCTGGCGATTGCCGTCGTTGCCCAGCTCACCGCAGTCGCCTTGCTGCACCAGGGAACTCGGGACGGGCTGGCATTCATCTCGACCACCCTGGTGGTCGCGGCGGTGGTCGTCATGCTGTTCGGTGCGCTCTACCCGAACCTGGTGCCCTCGACACTGAACCCGGAGTGGAGCCTGACGATCTACAACTCGTCGTCGAGTCCCTACACGCTGAAGATCATGACGTGGGCGGCAGCGATCTGCGCGCCGATGGTCATCATCTACCAATCCTGGACGTACTGGGTTTTCCGGCAACGGATCTCAGCTGACCGGATCCCAGATCCGATAGGCCTGCCGGGACGCACCTCCTGACTACCGAAAAATCCGCATCGGCAGGCCGGGCACCGCTGGATCCGCGGCTGTGGCGAACCTCCGCCGCAGTGCGCCGGTTCCTGGTCGCCTCGGTCTGCTGCGGTGTTGTGATCACGGGGTGTGCCCTGGCCTCAGCGGTACTGCTGGCCCACATGGTGGCGGCGATCGTCACCGACCCCGGTCAGCGAACGCTGTCGCAGTGGACACCGCAGCTGCTCCTGCTGGCTGCGGTGTGGCTGCTGCGCACCGCCGCCCAGTGGATGCAGGGCCGGCTCAGCCAGCACGGAGCCAGCGGCGCCATCGCCGACCTCAGCGGGCGAGTCCTGGATTCGGTGACCTCCGGTGATCCGCGCCTGCTCGCCGAACGGCGCGACGACGCCGCCGTGGTGGTGTTGCGTGGGCTCGACGGGTTGCGGCCCTTTTTCACCGCCTACCTGCCGGCACTGATCCTCGCCGTGCTGCTGACCCCGGCGGCGGTGGTGGTGATGGCGGTGTTCGATCTGCAGGCCACCGCGATCGTCCTGGTGGCACTGCCGCTGATCCCGATCTTCATGGTGCTGATCGGTCTGGCCACCGCGGAACGCTCCGCAGCCGCGCTGACGGCGATGACCACACTGCAGTCCAGGATGCTCGATCTGATCGCCGGAATACCGACGCTGCGCGCACTGGGCCGGGCCGACGGGCCGGCGGGACGCATCACCGATCTCTCCACGGCACACCGTCGATCGACGATGGCCACCCTGCGGATCGCCTTCCTGTCCTCGCTGGTGCTGGAGTTGATCGCCACGTTGGGGGTGGCCTTGGTCGCCGTCAGCGTCGGGCTGCGGCTGGTGTACGGGCATCTGGACCTGGCCACCGCGCTGACCGTGCTGCTGCTGGCACCGGATGTGTTCTGGCCGCTGCGTCGGGTCGGCGTCGAATTCCACGCCGCCCAAGACGGAAAGGCCGCCGCCGACCGCGCCTTCGCGCTGATCGACACCGCCACCACCGCACCGTCCGGCACTCGCACGGTGCGGGCTGCCGGCGCGCCGATCCGGATCGAAGCCCTCTCGGTGCTCAGCCGTTCCGGCTTTGCGCCCGAGCAGCTCAACGCCGTGATCGAACCGGGGCGGGTGGCGGTGCTCACCGGGCCGAACGGGGCGGGGAAGTCGACCACCTTGCAGGTGATCGCCGGGCTGACAACCGCCTCGGCGGGGCAGGTGAGCGTGGCCGGTGTCGTGGTGGCAGATCTGGAGCGCAACGCGTGGTGGGCACAGCTGAGCTGGCTTCCGCAGCGTCCCGTGCTGGTGCCCGGCACGGTCGCCGAGAACCTGACCTTGTTCGGCGAGCTCGTCGATCCCGAATCCGCCTGCAGCGCTGCCGGCTTCGACCAGGTGCTGGCCGAGTTACCTCAGGGTTTCGACACGGTCCTCGGACGCGGCGGCGTGGGCCTGTCGCTGGGCCAGCGACAGCGACTGGGATTGGCGAGGGCTCTCGGCTCGGCGGCGCCGGTGCTGCTGCTCGATGAGCCCACCGCCCACCTGGATGCCGCCACCGAGGCAGCAGTGCTCGACGCCCTCGTCGACCGCGCCCGCGCCGGCTCGACCGTCGTGATGGTGGGGCACCGCGCGCCAGTGCTGGCCATCGCCGACCAGATCATCGAAGTGGGCAGCCATGCTTCGGCCTGACCCCCTGTTGCAGGTGTTGCCCCTGCTGAAACCCCGGCTGCCCCGGCTGCTGCTGGCCACGCTGTGCGGGGTGCTGTCGCTGGGCAGCGCGCTGGCATTGGCAGCGGTATCGGCCTGGCTGATCACCAAGGCCTGGCAGATGCCGCCCATTCTGGACCTCACCATCGCCGTGGTGGCAGTTCGGGCACTCGGCATCTCCCGCGGGGTGCTGCACTACTGTGAACGGCTCGCCTCACATGACGTGGCGCTGCGGGCCTCCGGCACCGCGCGCACACAGCTCTACCGCAGTCTCGCCGACGGCCCGGTGGACGTGGTGGCGCGCCTGGACGGTGGCGAATTGGCCGGGCGGGTGGGCTCCGACGTCGACGCCGTGGCCGATGCGCTGGTGCGGGCGGTGCTTCCGATCGCGGTGGCCGTGGTGCTGTCCGTCGCGGCGGTGGTTGTCATCGCGATCATCTCACCGGCGGCGGCGCTGGTGCTGGCCATCTGCCTGGCGGTGGCCGGTGTGCTGGCGCCTTGGCTGGCGGCCCGGGGCGCCACCGCACAGGAGGCGGCGGCACGCGAGCTCCATGCCCAGCGGGACGTGCTGGCCATGCTGGCCCTCGAGCACGCGCCGGAACTGCGTGTCAGCGGCCGATTACCGGCCGTCATCGCCGAAACACGGCAGCGGCAACACGATTGGGGGGCGGCGCTGGACCTGGCCGCCCGCCCGGCCGCCGTCGGCGCCGCTGTGC
>NZ_JBARXZ010000155.1:0-33783 GCF_049647605.1 Mycobacterium sp.
TGTCGTGCACGTCGCGCGGACTTGTCGGACGCATTCGTCGAGGTTTTCTTGGGAGATGTCGGCGGCGATGAACCGCTGCGCATGGGGGGCGAAAGCCACGGCGTTGGCCCCGCCGCCGGCGCCCCACTCCATCACCGTGTTCGGGCTGGGCGAATTAAGGGCTCGGGCGAAGGTTTCATAGATCTTCCAGTGGTCGTCACCGACCTCCAGCCAGGCTTGATCACCGATTCCGTTGCGCCAGTGTGAGTTCGCTTCCCAGGCCGATCCTGTGGGCGCCGACCAGTAGCGGGCGGCTTGCCCGGCGATCCGGTTCCGGAATCGCCGCCTTCCCGCTGCTGCCAGCGCTGCTGCCAGGATTCGCTCGCCTCGCACTGCCACGTCGATACCTACGGTCAAGGACTTGTTTCCGGTTGGGCTGACAGTAACCGGCCTTCCCTGGACGTGGCCGCCTTCGACGCCGGAGCGACCCCGCACCAGTCGCCGCACTCTAGGACTCGATGATCATCCCGCCGATTGGAACGGGTGTCGCGTCCACACCAGTCAGCTAGGCAACCGGGCGCCGACGATCGCTAGCGGCACACCACTGCGCCTCCAGTGACACCTCCGGGCAGCTTGTGGGCCAGCCAGCGCGGGGCCGGTGGCTGAGCGGGCAAGGAATCCTCGGACAGCTATCTGGAGGCTCTTGGCGCTGCTAGAGGGCACCACATTGTGCGGCGCTGAACCCGCGGTGGTGCGCGCATCTGCAATGATCGAGCGAGCGGCATTGTGCAAGGAGGGGGCCATGGCGAGGTCTGACCTGGTGATTGATCTGGTCGAGGCGCAGCAGCGTGGCGACGTCGCCCGCTTTCGCATGCTGGTGGAGGCGATCATCGCCGAGGAGCGCAACAATCAGCACCATCTTGTGGCTGATCGTCTGTCCGAATTGATCACCACTGCCGGTGCTCGCAGCCTGCTCGCCCGTGATGACACCGCCCGCCAGGTCGCTGATCTGGTCACCGAAATTGTGCCTAAGCGGCGATTGTCAGAGGTGCATCTGGCGCCTGCCGTCACGGCGGCGGTGACCGAGATCATCGAGGAGCATCACCGTAGCGAGCTTCTCCGCAGCCACGGCCTGGAACCGCGTAACCGCATCCTTTTGGAAGGTCCGCCTGGTAACGGTAAAACCTCGCTTGCTGAAGCGTTGGCAGCGGAGTTGATGGTGCCGTTCTACGCCGTGCGTTACGAGGGAGTTGTATCTAGCTTTCTCGGAGAGACAACGAGTCGAATCGATCACGTTTTCGAGTTCGCAAGGACTCGGCGCTGCGTGCTCTTTTTCGACGAGTTCGACACCATCGCAAAGGAGCGCTCCGACGCGCACGAAACCGGCGAAATCAAGCGCGTCGTTTCGACGTTGCTCCTACAGATCGATCGCTTGCCCTCCCACGTCGTCGCCGTCTGCGCGACCAACCATGGCGAACTGCTCGACCGCGCGGCGTGGCGCCGCTTTCAGGTGCGTTTAACACTGCCTCCCCCGTCGCGCATACAGGCCACGGCTTTTCTCGAGCAGCTGCGTATGCGGCTCGGCGGGAACCTCGGTATGGCGCCGCGCACCCTCGCCGACAAGCTTGCGGGCGCCAGCTACGCCGACATTGAGGAGTTCGCGCTGGATGTCATGCGGCGCTATGTGTTGTCGCTACCCGATGGCCGTGTCGAGGATGTGGTGCGCGAACGGCTCAAGCAGCGCAACGCCATGAGGGAGATGTGACCTCTCCGCGTCCACCGCTGTCGTTCGGCGCCCCGGTGACCGGGCCTATACCTACCGGCGCGCCCCGCTTTCCTGGAACTCGCATCGCCGGGCCGGAACCGGCCCGGCAAGGGCAGCGGCTAGCACCACAGTTCGCCGCTCTCCAAGAGGCTCTGCAGGCTGGGCGCGTCGACGTGGACGGCGACACCAGTGAAGCCGATCCCGAGCTTGTGGTGGTCTTCGACCTCGCCGCGCCCGTAGCCGAGTTCGCGCGAGCCGCAGCCCGTGTGCCCGGCCTAGAGTTCCTCCTCGAAGTTGATGGCGACGAGTTCGCCGCCGACGACGACTTCCACGCCGTACGCGATGGCGAACCGAGCGACGATGCCGTGACCGACAGTCTCTATGTTGTGATGTCGAACAGCCAGGCCGTCGTTGAGCTCCTCACCCTCTTCGCGCGATGGCAGGAGAACCGCGATGCAGCAATGCCTTTCGGGTTAGCGCCCTTACGCGAGGTCTTTTCGCTGTTGCGCGAGGTGAGGCGCTGGGGACCCCAAGATCGGGTCCGCGAGACCGGTCTGCTGGAGCGCTGGCGCGAAGACGTCGCCGTCGTGGGACAGTCAGCCACCACGGCCCGCGTCGAAGTCGAGCTGTGGTTCCGCCGCGATGCCGCCCGCCGGGCGGTTGCCGAAACGACTGTACGGGAACTCATCACCGCAGCCGGCGGCCAAGTCATCACTCAATCGACACTCACCGGCATCGGCTATCACGCCATTCTCGCTGATATCCCCTACAGTCAGGTCGAAGCGGTCCTTGATCGCGGGCCCGACGCGATCGCACTGTTGACTACCGACACCATCATGTATGTGTCCCCGGCACGGCCGATGACCATTCCGTCAGCAGCGCCCTCCGACGAACCTGTTGAACCCGAAGTGTTTTCGGTGAAGCCCACCGACCGACGTCCACGGATCGCCCTGCTCGATGGCCTGCCGATGGCCGGTCACATCGCCCTCTCCGAACGACTGATCATCGACGATCCTGACCAGATCGCTGCGTCCTATACCGCATCACAGATGCAGCACGGCACCGCCATGGCGTCGCTGATTTGCCACGGCGACCTCAACGCTCCCGGCAGACCAACACAGCGCCGCGTGTACGTGCGGCCGATCATGCAGCCACACCCATTCAGTGGCCAAGGCGAAACCGTGCTGAGGGAACGGCTATTAGTCGACCTCATCCACGAAGCCTTTCGACGCCTGTTCGAGCGACACGGCCAACACGATCCTGCGGCTCCCAGCGTGAGAATCGTCAACTTGTCCATCGGCGACCCCATCCAGATGTTCGTGCGCCGCATCAGCCCCCTAGCGAAATTGTTGGACTGGCTCGCCCACACGTACAACGTGCTCATCCTGGTCAGCGCGGGCAACCATCCCATTGACGCCGACATCCCCGCAGCAGCGCTGCTCGATGTATCCGCACTACGGCGCGCGGTGGGCACCGCCATGTACGCGCAGGCGCGCCGTCGACGACTCCTCTCCCCCGCTGAGGCAGTGAACGTCATCTCCGTGGGAGCCCTGCATGCAGACGCCGCGACCACCCCAACCAGCGACACGGTGCTCGACACCGCCGACGCGGGAATGCCCGCGCTCTACAGTCCCGTGGGTTTCGGCCACCGCAACTCGGTAAAACCGGAAATACTGCTGCCCGGCGGTCGAAGTCTGCACCAGCGTCCGACTTCGGCCGAAGGAACCACGACCTTGTATCCGGCGGAAACAACGATCACCGGCCCCGGTATGCGCGTCGCCGCACCCGGACACGGCGGCGCGCTCAACGGAACGGCCTATCTGCACGGAACCAGCAACGCCACCGCCCTCGCGACGCGCACCGCCGACCACATCTTCGATGTGCTTGAAGCCCTACAGTCCGCCGACGGCGAACCACCGTTCGCCACCGCCGAATACCATCCTGTGCTTGCCAAGGCTTTGCTTGTTCACGCCGCATCCTGGGGCGCCATGCGCGAGGGGCTGACCCGCACCATAGACGGCGGCGCCGATCTCAACCGTCGTGACATCTCTCAGCTACTTGGCTACGGCGCCATCGACGCCGAACGGATCGTCACAGCCGCGACCAACAGAGTTCTCCTCCTCGGCGCCGGGTCCATCACAGCCGACCAACGCCAGACATTTGCACTGCCTCTGCCGACCAGCCTGGCTGCGACGACCGACTGGCGACGGCTGACGATAACCCTGGCCTGGCTTTCCCCGGTCAACACAGCGACGCGCCGACATCGTATGGCCCGCTTATCTTTCGAGCCGCCGCGTCAGCCACTGGGAGTCGAGCGCCTGGAAGCTGAAGCGCGCGTGTCCCGCAACGGTACGGTTCAACACGAGATTCTTGAAGGTCAGCGGGCCGTCGTGTTCACTGCCAGCGATGCGCTGGAGATCAACGTCGACTGTCGCGTCGACGCAGGACGCCTGGCGGCACCAATTCGCTACGCACTGGCGGCGACACTTGAAGTTGCCCCAACCATTCGTGCTGATATCCACCAGGACGTTCGTCAACAACTGCAAATACGACTCCGCCCCAGGACACGGTGACACGCGTAGTCCCGTCGACAATCTGAGCCATTTCCGGACGCGAACAGCGACGTGCGCTACTGCCGCATCGGCGAGGTCTCAAGAGAAGCCGGTGTTGGTTATCGCCGAACGGCGGTGGTTGAGACGCGCAGACGAAGGATCGCATCGCGCCATCTACGTAGGACGGCAGTAGTTGATGACGAATGAATCTCGTTCGTATTGAGATGTGGCCTCATGCAGCCAGTGTCGAGGGTGGCGCTGTCATCCTGGTTCGGTGGCGCCTAGGACAGCGAAGAAGACCGACAGCCGGCTAGCGGCTCGGCTTGCCGCGCTCGCCTCACTAGGCGCTTCTGTCATCCACTTCGCCGTCGTTCCCACGCACTGGCAGGAATGGATGCCAGCGGGCCTGTTTTTCGCTGGCATCGCGCTATTCCAACTGTTGTGGGCGCGGCTAGTACTCACCCGTACCACCACCCCGGTGCTAGCTCTTGGCATCATGGTCAACCTTGCCGTTATTGCGCTTTGGTCCGTGTCGAGAACCGCGGGAGCGCCGCTCGGGCCCCACGCCGGTCAAGCCGAACTGATCCAGGCCGCGGATCTATGCGCGTTGCTGCTTCAGATCTATGTCGTCATGGGCGCTGGCTGGGTCTGGCACCGCGGCCTTCAAGGAGAACCGGTGCCCGCCGTCGGCAGCGCCATGGTGCTCCTGGGCGCGATTGGGATCGTCACGTTGGCGTCCACAGTGGGCGCTGCCTCTGGTCTACGGCACGGACACCACGCCCCAGCCGGCGCTGAAGCAGGGGCTCATCACCACGGATCTGGTGCAGAGCAGACTGACGACCATCACAGCCATCCTGAACCATCCCCTGCAGCGCCCGCTGGGGAGCCCGCCTCCGATGATCACGCAACCAGTGCAGAACACGTCGACGACCATCACAATCACGATCCGGAGCCGACGTCTCCCCCGCCTGCGGTGCGCCCAGTCGAAGCTCCTGCGCCTGGCGCTGACTCTGGCGGCGCGCCTGAGCAGGCTACGCCCGTGCCCATCAGCGAGCCGCTTCCAGCGGCGACGCCGCTAGACGACCACCAAGACCACGACCATGTGCATTGACCTACGCATGTGTGGCCAATCCACGGCCTGACGGCTAGTTTCCGCCTGTCAGGTCTGCCCGCCCGATGGCGTCGCCCGGATGACGCACGATGTCGAGGGCCGACATTCCGATGCCGTAGGTGGATAACCATCGCCTCGGCCGGACCGCGATGAAGCACAGCTCAGCACTCTGAGAGACGATGCGCTCCTCGGCGGCGAGAATGCGACGGAGAAACCAGTTCGCATGGAATGCCCATCGCGCGTCGGCGTTTTCGTGGTTCAGTATTTCGGCCGACCCCGCAAACTGGACAGCTGCCGGCGGCACCATGGGGAGAAAGCGGTGCGGCACGGGAATGACGATGGCTACCTGTGGGCATCGTCGGATGTTTCCCACCTTGACGTTCGTAGTCCGGGTCGTGATGTACAACGTCAGGTTTGTGCCTTCACCGGCCGCTGCGTACGTGACGGCCGTCGCGTGGGGGTTGCCGCTGCTATCGAGCGTCGACAGGGTGCCGAACGACCGTCGTCGAATCGAATTTTCGACAGTGGCGAGGTCGGTCACTGGTGCTCCTTCCTCCGCTTCCCCGGCTCCGATTGGGTGGCTTGTCGCTCAGCTACACGCCGTCTACGGCGCATCTGAAGATACCGGCGGTCGACGGATAATTGAGAATTCGACCGGCGACTGCATTCGCTTTCTTCGTGCGAAGCTCCACATGGTGGGGAGCGGCGATTCGAACTTCCCATGGTCGCCGGAGGCTCCACATGGTGGGCCGTCCCCTAACGGTTTAGAACGGCACGGGTGCTCGCCTCGGGCGCCAAATCAAGGCGGCGCAGAAGTTGCGCGTTGAGCGCTACGACGATCGTTGACAGTGACATGAGGATGGCGCCGACCGACATGGGCAGCACGATGCCGATGGGTGCCAGCACACCAGCAGCCAGGGGCACAGAGATGAGGTTGTACCCGGCGCCCCACCAGAGATTCTGTTTCATCTTGCGGTAGCTGGCGCGGGACAGCTCGATGACCGACAGCACCGAGCGGGGGTCGGAACTGGCCAGGATGACACCGGCGGAAGCGATGGCGACGTCAGTGCCGGCACCGATGGCGATGCCGACGTCGGCCTGCGCCAAGGCGGGGGCATCGTTCACTCCATCGCCGACCATGGCAACCTTTCTGCCCTCGTGTTGCAGGGCAGCAACTTTCGACGCCTTGTCTTCGGGGCGCACCCCCGCGAACACCCGGTCGATGCCCAGTTCGTGGCCGACACTATTGGCGACGGCTTCGGCGTCGCCGGTGATCATGACGACTTGCACGCCAAGCTTGTGAAGCGCATCGACGGCTTCGCGTGATTCGGGGCGGATCTCGTCGGCCAAGCGCAGGCCGCCGAGCACCTCTCCGTCGCGGATGACGTGCAGAATGATGGCGCCTTCCCCGCGCCACGCGGTGGCCGCGGGGACCTCCTGGGCGCCGGCTTCTTCGAGAAGTCGGGGGCCGCCCACTCGGATTTCGTGCCCGTCGACCGTCGCAGTCACACCGACGGCAGGAGAGGACGAGAAGCCGCTGGCGCGCGGCACCGTTAATCCCCTATCCTCGGCGGCTTTCACGATGGCCCGCGCCAGGGGGTGTTCACTGTCGGTCTCGGCGGCGGCGGCGAGCGCGAGCACGGTGTCGCCGTCGTCGTCTCCGGTCGCCTCGACGGCGGTGACGGTGGGTTCGCCTTTCGTCAGGGTGCCGGTCTTGTCGAACAGCACGGCGTCGACAGTGCGCATACCTTCCAGGGCCAGCCGGTCTTTGATCAAGACGCCGCCTCTGGCGGCGCGTTCGGTGGCGATGGACACGACCAGTGGTATCGCCAGGCCCAGCGCATGAGGGCAGGCGATGACCAGCACGGTGATCGCTCGTACCACCGAGGCATCGGGATTGCCGACGATTGTCCATGCCGCCGCGGTGATCGCGGCGGTGATCAGGGCGAACCAGAACAGCCAGCCGGCGGCCTTGTCGGCAAGGCGCTGGGCACGCGAGGACGAATTCTGCGCTTCGGTGACCAGGCGTTGGATGCCTGCTAGGGCGGTGTCGTCGCCGGTGGCGGTGATCTGGACCCGAAGCCCGGAATCGGTGGCGACGGTGCCGGCTGTGACGGGATCCCCGACGCCGCGGGTAACGGGCCGGGATTCGCCGGTCACCATGGACTCGTCCATGTCGGCGCGTCCGTCGACGATCTTGCCGTCGGCAGGGATGCTGCCGCCGGGTCGGACTACAACGACATCGCCGACGTGCAGGTCGGCCGGCGAGACGGTGACGGTGCGGTCGCCGTCGATCTTCTCGGCTTCGTCGGGAAGTAGTGCGGCCAGTGAGTCCAGCGCTGAGGTGGTCTGGGCCAGCGAGCGCATTTCTACCCAGTGGCCGAGCAGCATGATGACGATGAGAAGGGCGAGTTCCCACCAGAATTCCAGCTCGTGGTGGAGCAGGCCCAAGCTCGCGCCCCAGGACGCGAAAAAGGCGACGGTGATCGCCAGTCCGATCAGGAGCATCATTCCTGGTTTGCGGGAACGGATCTCGTTCAGCGCACCGGTGAGGAAGGGGCGGCCACCGACGACGTACATCACTGTCCCGAGCAGGGGCGCGATCCAGCGTGCGCCGGGGAAGTCAGGGACGTCGTAACCGAGCAGCATCGCGAACATGGTTGAGAACGCGACGACCGGTATGGCGATGATCAGGTTGATCCAGAAGAGCTTGCGGAATTGGGCCACGTGGTCACCGCCGTGGCCGCTATGGCCAGTGTGGCCGGTGTGATTGTCATGGCCGTGGTGTTCGCCGTGTGGGTGGGTGTCAGGGTGTGCGCTGGGGAATTGGTGCTGGGCGTGCCCGCCAGGGTGGGATGTTGCTACGCCGTGGTCATCGCGGTTTGTCATGTTCTTTCCTTAGGGGACTTCGCGTTTCAGTCGACGCGCATTGATGATGTGGGTGTTAGGAACGCACCAAGCGGGCGATGGCTTCAGAGGCTTCTGTGAGTTTGGCGTCAGCGGCCGGTCCGCCGGTGGCGGCGGCGTCACGGACGCAGTGGCGAAGATGGTCGTCAAGCAGTGCCAGCGCGACGCCTTGGAGGGCTTTGGTGAGCGCGTCTGTTTGGGTCAGGATGTCGATGCAGTACCGCTCCTCTTCGATCATTCTGCTGATGCCGCGGGCTTGGCCTTCGATGCGCTTCAACCGCTTGAGGTATTTGTCTTTATCGGTGATGTAGCCGTGGTGGGTGGTGCCTGTTGAGGGGCAGTGCCTGGTGTTGTCTGCGTGGGTCATGACGCTTTCCTTGTGCGTGGTGGTGACTAACTTTGGGTGCCCGGCGAGGAGTGCGCGACGAGGGTCGCGGTCATGCGGCGGAGGCATACTTGTCGGGGTCGCGGTCGAAGCGTGGTCCGCATCCCTTGCAGCAGAACCAGTAACGCCGACCGCGATAGTCACGGAATAGTCCCGCCGCTTCGGCGATCGTCTTGTTCACCGGAGTGCCGGGCATCACGGGGCAGGTGGTCTCGTTCTGCGCGCCGAGGTCAAGCAGGTTCCTCGCCGTAGGGTCGATGGCTGAGGTATCGATTTTGTCGGCTGCGCCGCTGCAGCAGCAGGCTGACGTGCGGTTCTGATTCTCGGACATGGGTTCTCCTCACAGGTGGCGGTGATTTAACTGGTGGTGTCGGCGGAAGTGGTTTTGAAGCGGCGCAGGCGCAGGCTGTTGCCCACCACGAAGACGCTGGAGAATGCCATTGCGGCTCCGGCCAGCATCGGATTGAGCATGCCCAGTGCTGCGACGGGGATCGCTGCGACGTTGTAGGCGAACGCCCAGAACAGGTTGGTTTTGATCGTCGACAGTGTTTCGCGGGACAGCCTGATCGCGTCAACGGCGCTGCGCAGGTCACCGCGCACCAGGGTGATGTCGGAGGCCTCGATGGCGACGTCGGTGCCGGTGCCCATCGCCAGACCGAGGTCGGCTTGGGCGAGGGCGGGCGCGTCGTTGACTCCGTCGCCGACCATGGCGACCGTCTTGCCTTCGGCTTGGAGGCGTGCGATGACGTCAACCTTGCCTTCGGGCATGACTTCGGCGATGACGTCGTCGATGCCGACTTCGGCGGCGATCTGTCGAGCGACGGCTTCGTTGTCGCCGGTGAGCAACACGGGGGTCAGCCCAATGTCACGCATCTGCGAGATTGCCTGTGCGCTTGTCGGTTTCACGGTGTCAGCGATGACGAGTACACCGCGCGCCTGCCCGTCCCACCCGACCGCTACCACGGTCTTTCCCTGGGCTTGCGCGCGGGCCTTGGCGTGGGACAGATCCGGGCTGAGGTGTTGCGCCCAGTCGGACAGCAGTGATTCGCGCCCAACGATGACGGCGTGTCCATCCACGATGCCGTGGACGCCTTTGCCTTCGACATTCGCGAAGTCCTCCGGAAGGGGCAAGGCCTGGAGTTCCTCGGCCGCCGCGGCGGCGACGGCTTGGGCGATGGGGTGCTCGGAGGCGTTCTCCAGGGCGCCGGCCAGTCGAAGCAGCTCCGCGCGTTCGGTTTCCGGCGCTGTAATGACATCGACCAGCGTCATTTTGCCGGTGGTGACGGTTCCGGTCTTATCCAGCACCACGGTGTCAACCTTGCGGGTGGATTCGAGCACCTCGGGACCTTTGATCAGCACGCCGATTTGTGCGCCGCGACCGGTGCCCACCAGCAGGGCGGTGGGCGTGGCCAGCCCAAGGGCGCAGGGGCAGGCGATGACGAGGACCGCGACCGCTGCGGTGAACGCGGCGGCGACTGAAAATCCCGCGCCCAGCCAGGCGCCGAGGGTGATCACGGCGATAGCGATGACGATCGGTACGAAGACGCCGGAAATGCGATCGGCCAGGCGTTGCACTTCGGCCTTGCCGGTCTGGGCGCGTTCGACCAGCTGGGCCATCTGCGCGAGCTGGGTGTCCGAGCCGACGCGAGTGGCCTGCACCACCAGCCGACCGCCGGCGTTGACGGTGGCACCGACCACGGTGTCGCCGGCAGCGACTTCCACGGGTACCGCTTCGCCGGTCAGCATCGAGGCGTCGACAGCCGAGGAACCGGACACCACCACGCCGTCGGTGGCGATCTTCTCCCCCGGACGGACTATGAAATCGTCGCCAACCACGAGTTCTTCGATGGCGATCTTGGTTTCCGTCCCCCCGCGCAGGACGGATACGTCTTTGGCGCCTAGGTCGAGCAGGGCTCGCAGTGCCGCTCCGGCCTGCCGTTTGGACCGCTTCTCGAAGTAGCGTCCGGCCAGGATGAACGTGGTTACGCCTGCGGCGACTTCGAGGTAGATGTTGGCGGCGCCATGCGACGGCGCCAGGGTGAACGCGAAGGGATGCTTCATACCCGGCGCGCCGGCACTGCCCAGAAACAGCGCATACAGCGACCACAGGAACGCCGACACGGTGCCCAGCGAAATGAGCGTATCCATGGTCGCGGTGCCGTGTCGCAGGTTGGCCCAGGCGGCCCGATGGAATGGCCATGCTGCCCACACGACGACGGGGGCCGCCAGCGTGAGCGACGCCCACTGCCAGTACGTGAACTGCAGCGCCGGGATCATCGCCATCGCGACGACCGGCACCGTCAGGACGGCCGAGGCCCTCAGGCGGTGCCGCAGCGACGCCAGTTCGGGGTCGGCGGTGTCCACGGCGTGCGGGGTGTCACCGGATGCGTCGGAGGGCATCGGCGTGCGCGGTGTCGGGAGCGCGGCGGTGTAGCCCGTCTTCTCCACCTCGGCGATCAGCAGCGCCGGATCGTATCCGTCAGGCACCGTGACGGTGGCCTTTTCCGTCGCGTAATTGACTGTCGCGGCCACGCCGTCGAGCTTGTTGAGCTTGCGCTCGATGCGGTTGGCGCAGGAGGCGCAGGTCATTCCCCCGATGCGAAGTTCCACACTCGGGCCAGACACCGGTGTCGATGTCGTCATGAAGCCACTGCCTTTCAGTTTCTGATTCGGACGGGATAGCTCAGTGCCCGCCGGCATGGCCGGCGTCACGCGATGGCTCTGGCGCGGGCTCGTTGGTACCACCGGGTGCGGCGTCGACGACGAAGCTGGCGGTGTGCACGGTGTCCTGGACTTTGAAGTCGAGGTAGAGCAGGTAGCGCCCCGCTGTGGGTGCGGTCGCCGCGAACGACACCGCAGGCCCACCGGTGCCGCCCGGTACCGGCTCGGCCCCCTCAGGGTGCACATGTAGATACGCCAGGTCTCCCTCACGCAAGGCGACGAGATGGCCGTAAGCCCCCAGGTAGGGCTGCAAGGTCATCACCGGCCGGCCGTCGCGCGTGACTGTCGCGGTGAGTTGGTGGGAGACGCCCGCGGTGAGTGCACCGTCCAGTTTCACGGTGTATCCGGCGATTTCATCCACGGTGCGTGTGGCACTCGCCACCGCCGGGACGAACGCGCCGGCCACCTGCACGGTTCGGGTGAGGGTGAGTTTGGCGCTGCCCGCCCCTGCGGGTTGGAAGTCGGCGAACACGCGGTAGGTGCCGGCGGCGTTCCACGTCCACGGCGTTGACCACGTGCCGGTGGCCGCGTCCAGCCTTGGGTGTACATGGGCGAAGTGCTGGCCGTCGGAACGGACCACGATGAGGTGCAGTTGCTTGTCGTGCACGGTCGCGTAGTCCAGCAGCGGCGTGCCGCCCGGGTCGACGATGGTGAAGCTCATCGTTCCCCGATCGTTGGGTGCGCTGGGGGACCACACCGGGCTCAGGACGTATCCGTCTTCGGCCAACGACAACCCCGGCGGGTCGGCGAAGGGAATGACTGGCGACGCCTGCTCGGTCGGCGGCGCGCTGTGATCCGCTGCAGCATCGGAAGTTTGGGTCTGGAAAGATGTCGCCGCGGTATCAGGGACGACCGCTGCGGCGGTGACGTATGCAGCCGTGAACGCCACTGCCAGTCCGGCACCAAACGCTGTCAATCGTCCCGCGGCGTTCATGCGACACGCACCGCCGAGTAGCCGGCCTCGTCGACGGCGTTGAGGATCTGCGCGTCGTCGACGGGACGGCTCGACGTCACGATCAGGGTGCCGGTTTTGGCGCTAACTTCGACGCCTTCAACTCCGGCAACCTCGCTGACCTCTTCACGCACCGACAGCTCGCAATGTCCGCAAGTCATCCCTGTGACGGCGTACGTGCTCGTGCTCATCACCGATCTCCTATCCTTACCGGGTGTAGATACCCCTACCGGGTATACGTAAGAGAGCATATACCCCTTAGGGGTATGCTTCAAGGGTTACTTTCCCGGGGGCCCCTGGCGAGGTGTCGACGCGCGTAGCGCTATCCCGGAACGGTGGGAGGGATCAGTTGGCGGTGCGCGCGTTACACGTCGGAGATGATGGCTGGCCCCTCATGGGGGAGGTCGTCGGGCGCGGCGAACTGATCATCATGCTTCATGGTGGGGGTCCGGATCACTACAGCATGCGACCGCTTGCTGACCGGCTCGCTGGCCGGTATCGCGTTGCGTTGCCTGACATTCGAGGGTACGGAGCATCGCGTTGTCCCGACCCGACGTTGCACCGATGGGATCAGTACGTCAGCGACGTCATTGCGATCATTCACGCGCTCGATGACACCTGCGCCCACCTTGTCGGCGCCGGACTGGGCGGCACCATCGTTTTGCGGACGTGCCTCCAGCACCCCCGTATCGCCCGGTCGGCGGTGGTCATCAGTGCTGAAGCGATAGAGGACGATGCGGACAAAGCCGCAGACACCGATCTGATGGATCGTTTCGCCGAGCGTGCCCGTTCCCGCGGTCTGCAGGCCGCCTGGGAATTGTTCATTCCTGATCTTCAGCCGCTGATCGCCAACCTGGTCGCTGAGGCTATTCCGCGCGCTGACGCCCACAGTGCGGCGGCCGCGGCGTCAATCGGTCATGACCGCGCCTTTGCAACGGTCGAGGACCTCCGGCGCATCGACACTGCGACGCTCGTCATCGCCGGCGACGACATCCGTCACCCCGAGTGCTTGGCACACAGCCTCGCCACTGTCCTTCCACAAGGGGTCCTCGCCGAAGTTTCGATGTCCCGCCAATTTGTCGACGCTGAGGACATGGCACACGCTTTCGGCCCGGCGATCGAGAACTTCCTTCGTAGAACATCGGACCGGGACACTCGGGTCCATGAAGACTAGGCACTAAGGACGGCAGCAGCAGTGAGGCCTGACGCTCCGGCGGCAAGCCGCTCGGGGGCAGCCTGTCGCGGTGCTGTCAGCCGCAGCAGGACTTTCCCTCGCCGGGCTTGCCTGAGCGGCGCCCACTAGTGACACGACCCACCGCGCACAAAGCGATGCATTTGGCGATCGACCGTGCGGTCTGGCTTTGGACGAGCTGCCGAAATCTTTCTTGTACGGTCACCAGCGATACGCCTTCCAGTTGTCGGGCTACCCGCTCCGGGTGATACAACGAAGGTACCCCTGAGGGGTATACGGTACAAGGGCGCCCGAGCTAGGCGCGGCGGTGGGTGACTGGCCAATGGCGCATATCCTGCATTACCCGTGGCGGCGGATGGCTGGCCACGCCCGATTCGATGTTCCCCGTTGCTGGCGCCGCGGTAAGTTGATTATTGGAAGGCCGTAGCATCGATTCGTGGCGATGATGCGGGATGGCGGTGGTATCACCGGTGAACCGCACTGGGGCGGGACGGCACTGCTGCGACCTGGGGTGTTGGCGTTCACCGGATCGATTGGCACCACCGACCTACACGCCCACCATGCCGTCCAGATTGTCACCGCAACAACACCTTTCACGATGCGTGACGAGCACGGCAACCAGCATCGCGGCACCAAGGTGGTCGTGCCCGCCGATGCGCCACACCGGGTCGAAGTCGGCGCGCCGGAGGGCACCGTGGTGTTCTTGGAACCGGAGTCTGCCCCAGGGCGCTCGGCGCACTTGCGCGCGCTTCGGTCCGGCTGGACTGTTGCTCCGGTGTTGACGTTCACCCGCCGACGTCCGTTGGTCGTCGTGGTCGACGAGCTGATCGAACACCTCGCACCCGCCATGGCAGCTGATGAAGCAATGACGCGCCATCGCGCCGTCGATGAGGCGTTGCGGCTGCTCCCCGACCTTGTGGCTGCAGGCCCAGTCGGAGGTACCGAACTCGCGGCCCAGGTCGGTGTGTCTGCGAGCCGATTGACCCATCTGTTCACCGAACAGGTCGGCATTCCGCTGCGCCGCTACGTGCTGTGGTTACGGCTGCGGCTCGCCATCATTTGCGCGCACGCCGGCGATGACCTGACCGGCGCCGCGCATAATGCGGGGTTTTCTGACAGCGCCCATCTGACCCGTACCACGCGGGAGATGTTCGGGCTGGCGCCCTCGGCGTTGAGCCGGCACGTGTCCTGGGACCTCGACACCGCCGTGTAGCCGGATCATTCAAGCTCTGCCACGCCAGTAGCCGCGACGATCAGGTGGTGAGCACGAAGTCCCCGCCATTGACGGCGTTCACCGCGGCACAGGCGGTGGCCCGATACGGCTACGTGCCGGTCATGCTGCTCGGCCTCAACGGCGCCGGTGTGGCGTTAACCGCCGCCGGCGCCGCGAAATACTGGCTGCTGGCCGTGATGACCGTCGCGATTGCCACCGCGTTGCTGGTCGAACGTGTCATTCCGTATGACCCCGAATGGAATCATGATCAGGCAGACAGCAGGCGCGACCGCATCCACGTCGCAGTCAACGAGACGCTGATCCTGGCCAGCGTGGCTGCCATTCCACTACTAGCGGCGGTCGTCCCGGCCCCGCAGCTGTGGCCGCGCACCTGGGCATTGCCGCTGCAGGTCCTCGCCGCGATCATGATCGCCGACCTCGGCATCACCGTGGTCCATGTGGCCAGCCACAAGATCGGCGTGTTGTGGCGTTTTCACGCCGTGCACCACAGCATCACCCGCTTCTACGGCCTCAACGGCCTGATGAAACACCCGCTGCACCAAACCGTTGAGATGGCCGCTGGTGTGGCACCGCTCATCCTGATCGGTCTGCCCGTCAACGTGGCCTCCCTACTCGCGCTCGCGGTGGCGATCCAGCTGCTGCTGCAGCACTCCAACGCCGATTACCGCGTGGGCCCCGCCAAGTACGTCTTGGCTCTCAACGAAGGCCATCGCTTCCATCACCTCAAGTGGGCTGGCATCGGCGACGTCAACTTCGGGCTGTTCACCCTGGTCTGGGACCACCTGATGCGCACCTACTCCTATAACGCCGCCCGTCGATTCGACTCCACCCAGCTCGGCATGGCCGCACACCCCGACTACCCCACCGCGTACGGGCGGCAGCTGATACACCCCTTCACCCCCGCCGGAGGGTGCAGCCTCAAGTCCACGACCGCGACGAAGGACCACACCGCGACGAGACCAACACTGGAGCAGGGCTGAGAGGGACCAGCATCTGGCGCTCCCGGACCGTGATTGCCTCAAGCGTTCCCGATCAGCCCAGAACGCGTACTAGACCCATAGCCTTTTACGTGGCCTATTGCGCGCCACGGTCCGACGATCGACGAACTAACGATCGGCAGCCCGTTCGGCGCCTGCCAGAGCTAGCCGGATGCCATGTCGGGCAGACCAGTGCGCAAGTCTGCGTCTTTACTGAATCTTCATCGAAGGACTAAGAAAGCCAAATGACGCATCAGCACACTTGAACCATATGCGTGAACGGTGCACCGCCGCCCGCGAACGGCTGTCGCGGCGCACGCTGTGCCCGCTCATCAGCGATGTCAACATTCGGATACGGAGACCACACTGATGCCGCAGGCGACTTGCCTCCCACCGTTTCGCAGGACGGCGCAGTGGCTGCGGACGGCCGTCCTGGCGATGGCGGTGCTGCTGATCGCGGCCGCGTGCAGCTCGTCGCCGGCCGCCGCGCCCCAGCCCGAGGTCATCACTGATAAAGGCACCCCGTTCGCCGACCTGCTAGTGCCCAAATTGCAGGCGTCGGTGACCGACGGAGCGATCGGTGTCGCGGTGGACTCCCCTGTTACCGTGTCCGCCGGTGACGGCGTTCTCGGCCAAGTCTCGTTGACCAACGAAGCCGGCGAACTCGTCGACGGACAGCTCAGCCCCGATGGCGTGTCCTGGTCGTCTGCCGAGCCGCTGGGCTACAACAAGCAGTACACCCTTCATGCCCAGGCCCTTGGACTGGGCGGCGCGACCACTACGACAGCGACCTTCGAAACCCACTCGCCCGACAACTTGACGATGCCCTACGTCCTGCCCAACGACGGCGAGACGGTTGGCGTGGGCCAACCCATCGCGATCCGCTTCGATGAAAACATCACCGATCGGATTGCGGCGCAGCAAGCGATCAACGTGACCACCACCCCCCCGGTCGAGGGAGCCTTCTACTGGCTCAATAATCGCGAAGTACGTTGGCGCCCGGCCGAATACTGGAAACCGGGAACAAAAGTAGAGGTGGCGGTCAACGCCTACGGCGTCAACTTCGGTGACGGGCTGTTCGGTCAGGATGACGTCACTACCCGGTTCACCATCGGTGACGAGGTCATCGCCACCGCCGATGACGCCACCAAAACGATGACTGTGCGGCGCAATGGTCAGATCGTCAAGACCATGCCCATCTCCATGGGTAAAGCCAAGACCCCGACCGATAACGGCGCCTACATCATCGGAGATCGTTACTCGTTTCTGGTGATGGATTCGTCCACCTACGGAGTTCCGGTCAACTCTCCTGACGGATACCGCACCGAGGTGGAGTGGGCGACCCAGATGTCCTACAGCGGGATCTACGTGCACTCTGCACCGTGGTCGGTGGGCAGCCAAGGCATCGCCAATGTCAGCCACGGATGCCTTAACGTCAATCCGGCCAACGCCCGTTGGTTCTACGACAACACCCGACGCGGCGACATCGTTGAGGTCATCAACACCACCGGCCCCACGCTGTCGGGGACAGACGGTTTAGGTGACTGGAACATCCCTTGGGATCAGTGGAAAGCCGGCAACGCCAACCTCTGAAACTCAGATCAGAAGCGGAGACTCACAACCGCCGCCTCCCAGTCACCTCGTGGCACCAGTTACGCGTGTCGACAGGACGTTTCGCATCACCGAACCGGGTTGCGAACTGCCGAGCGTCACCCAAGCATCGCGCGCCGCGGGGCCCACGCAGGACAGGTAGCGCAGCCCTTTCCGCTACGGCACCTTTGGTTTGCCGTCCTCAGGTAAAGGCGTTTTCACGTGTCCGGACCACCGATTATTTCGTAGTCCCGCCATCGACGATCGACACTTTCAAACACCCATTCGCAAAACACCATTAGCAATTTCAGCCGCCGAAATTCCAGCATTGTAATTCTGTTGCTGGTGTTACTGATGAGGCATATGTGAGTTAGGCTGATCTACGTATTCGCTACGTACATCGTTGCTGCACAGTACGGAACGCTCGGCTTCGCCTTTCTTGGCGAAACCAATCACCGGCGCTCCGACAGCCGAAAGAAAGAACGCCATATGGAACCGATGGCCCGATGCGTCCGCCCGGAGGAAGGCCGCGTATCTGCGGTCGGCTTTCGCCTGACTGGGGTGATCGTTGCCGTCGTCGCGACGGTACTTTTGGCGTGCACGCCAGCAGCCTCCGCCGAGCCGACAGGCGGTCGGTGGGATCCACTCCTGCCCAAGATCCCGAGTGCGGGAGCGCCCGGCGATCCGGTTGCCATCGCCAACGCGTCCTTGCAGGCGACGGCCGTTGCCACCCAGACTGCGATGGACTTGGGGCGTAGCTTCCTGAGCAGTCTCGGACTCGTCAGTCCCGCGGCAAGCCCCCAAACGAGCGTCCGCGGCAACCGTCTCTACGGTGCCCAGGCGATCGAATACGTTATCCGCAGGGCAGGAACGCAGATCGGCGTTCCCTACTCCTGGGGAGGGGGCAGCCTCACGGGCCCTAGTCGCGGTGTCGACCAAGGCGCAGGCACCGTCGGTTTCGACTGCTCAGGACTGACACGATTCGCCTTCGCCGGCGTCGGAGTACTGTTGCCGCGATGGTCCGGCGACCAGTACAACGCTGGCCGCAAGGTACCTCCCGCGCAAGCTAAACGCGGTGACCTCCTGTTCTGGGGGCCCGGCGGAAGCCAACACGAAGCGATCTACCTCGGCGGCGGAAAAATGATCGAAGCGCAACAAACCGGCGTTCCCATCAAGATTTCACCGGTGCGTACCGCCGGGATGACACCGTACGTCATACGGATTATCGAGACCTGACCCCGAACGCTTCCGCCAACAGCTTCCTCCCACCAAAAGCCTGGTCCGCACCGGGTAACGGTTCAGCCGGCCAGACAGTAGCCGATGCCGCGGACCGTCCGGACATAGCGCGGACAAGACGGGGCGTCACCGAGCTTGCGACGAAGATTGCCGATGTGCACGCCCAGTGCTGACCGCCCGCCGGGCTGCGTCGCCCCCCACAGGGCTTCCTGAAGTCGTCGGCACGTCACGGGCTCCCCTGGATCATCGGACAAAACCCGAAGGATCGCGAACTCCGTTCGAGTCAGCGATATGACGTTGCCGCGCTGATAGACCCGCCGGACCGCCACGTCGATCACCAGATCGTCGACGTGGCGTCGCTGCGCGCCGCCTTCCTCGCTGCGCTGGTGAGAATGCCTGAGTGTCTGCCGTATTCGCGTGCTGAGTCTGTCGCGGGAGCCGATGGGAGCCACTCCGACGCGCGATATCAGTGGCGCCATCTCTGTGTCGGCGAGCGCGACGACGCCGCACTGGGCGGCCTGGCGAACACGGTCAAGGACGACGGCGCCGTGCGCGGATGATCCCAGGCACACCACCACCACGTCGGGGTCATCGCCGCGCACCGCGGTGAGCGCTGCAGCATCTGAGCGTGCGACGTCGACGGCGAACTCTTCGGCGCGTAGGGTGCGGGCCAACATGTCGGCGTAGATGCGCCGAGGTTCAACCAGCAGAACGCGAATGCGCCCAGCGGCTATCGCCGGAGAGGCAACGCTGCCCGAAGCGGGGTGCGGCTCGATGGTCGTGGCAGTCTCCTTGCCAGCGTGGGCCATTCAGGGCGTGAAGGCGTCTGCGCGGATGCTGGAACCAGCATATCGCCATCTACGTAGTTACTACGTAGATGGCGATATCGGGTGTCGGACATGTTCGCGTCTTCGGGTGTTCAGCGGGGGGTTTGCGCGCCAGAGGATGTCAGCTGTTCGGGTTGAAGTCGGCCGCGTCGGTCCAGCCGGAACAAGGCGGCTGCGGAGGCCAGCCCGATTGCCGACAGCAGGACCCACAGCAGCCAGGGTTGCCCGAGATCTCGGGCGGCCTGCATCAGCGAGCCGGTGGCCAGATTGCCGACAAGAATGCCGACTCCGACGATGGTGTTGTAGAAGCCGTAGTGCGTTCCGATGAGACGGTTGTTGGCCAACGAGACGACGGTGTCCATCTCGAACGGGAAGACGGCCGCCGACCCGACCGCCAGCACCGCCGTGGCGACGAGTAGCGCGGTCGCGGCGGCGACTCTGCCTGCCCTGGTGTCATCGGGCAGCACGATCAGCGGCAAAAACGACGCCGCGAGGATCAGCATGCCGATCACCAGGGAGCGGCCGGCGCCCCAGCGGTGGGCGAACCATCGTGTGATCCGCATCTGGCCGAGGACGGCAACCAGACCCGAGACCACGAAGATCATGGCGGTGACAACGGAATCGTTGCGCGGAAACAGGTCTCGCGCCTGAAGCGGCAATGCCAGATAGACCTGGAATGACAAAACATACGACCCGATCATGGCCGCCGCGAAGAGCAGAAAGGAACGGTTGGCCGCTACTGTTCGCCAGTCCTGCAGCACCGATGTCTTCTCATCAGGTGTCCCCGCGGCGCGGTGGGGCAATGCTAAGAGTTGGGCCACGGTCAGCGCTGCGAACACGACCGCTGCGGCGGCAGCTGTCATTCGGAAATCGACGAACATCAAGGCCAGCCCGACAAGGGGTCCGGCCAGAATGCCCGCCTGATAGAACACGTTGAACACCGCGAAGGCTTCCACGCGCCGTGGGCCCGCATCGGCCGCCAGATAGGCGCGCACCGCAGGATTGAACAGGGCGCCGGCGAAGCCGGTTGCTGCCGAGGCGATCAGAACCGCCGGCAGCGATTCAGCGAAGACGAGCAGGCCGAATCCTGCTGTCCGGAGGACACATCCGCAGACGATGAGCGGTTTGTAGCCCAGCCGGTCTGCCAGAGTGCCGCCGATGAGAAACATGCCTTGCTGGGAGAAGTTGCGCACACCCAGCACCAGGCCGATGGCCCACGCGGCCAGCCCCAACGGGCCGGCGAGGTAGCCGGCCAGGTAAGGCATGAGCATGTAAAAGCCCAGGTTGATGCCGAACTGGTTGATCATCAGCATCCGACTCGGCCAACCAAAGCTGCGGAAAGCTGACAGCAGGGTCATCGTGGCTGCACCTCGGTGGGGTCGACAACGGTGGTGCACCGCGTCCACGCCGTGACTGTCTGGGTCATCGGGTCCTCAATGGTGGCGGGATGCCGTGGGAGCGCTGCGTCGAGCAGGCCGTGGGCGCGGCAGTAGTCGTCGTTGTAGATGGTGTCGAAGTAGCGTTGCGGACCGTCTGGGAAGATCGCTGCGACCGTGGCTCCGGCAGGGCTATTGCGTGCGACCCAGCCTGCAACCAGGGCGACCGCACCGACGCTCCAGCCGCCACTGGCGTAGTGGGTGGCCGCCAGGGTGCGGCATGCCCACACCGACTCCGCGGGGGCAACCCAATGCACTTCGTTGAACGCTTGGTAGTCGACGTTGCCGGGATAGATGCTCGATCCCAGGCCTCGCATGAGCCGAGAAGCCGCGGGCTGGCCGAAGATCGTCGAGCCCACCGTGTCGACGCCGATCAGCCGCAGCTGCGGGTTAAATTCTCGGAGGACGCGTGCGACGCCGGCCGAGTGGCCTCCGGTGCCCACCGAGCACACCAGGACATCAACGGCGCCGAGTTGTTCGTTCAGTTCCAACGCGAGCCCGCGGTAGGCCTCGACGTTATCGGGGTTGCTGTATTGATCGGGATGCCAGGCGCGCGGGTCGGTGGCCAAGATCTTCTGCACGCGGTCACGGCGAGCCTGCTGCCAGCCTCCCTGTGGGTGCGGTTCAGTGACCAATTCGATGTCGGCGCCGAATGCGGCGAGCATATTCTGAATGATCGGCTCCATCCCGGGGTCGGTGACCAAGGTGACGGGGTGCCCGTAGACCGTTCCGGCTAGTGCGAGACCCAATCCTAGTGTCCCGCTAGTGGATTCGACGATGCGGGCGCCGGGGGTAAGTGCCCCGCGGGAGCGGGCGCGTTCGACCATGTGTAGCGCGGGTCGGTCTTTCATTCCTCCCGGGTTGAAGCCTTCGAGTTTGGCCCAAAAACCCCGCTCTTCTGACGTGAACGGTGCGGTGATTCTCAAGACAGGGGTCTGGCCGACCATGGTGGCCGGTCGCTCGTTGCGGCCGCGTTGTGGCTGCGCCGATCGGGTGTGCGAAGGGCGTGCATGACGGATTGGCAGGGCAGGATTCATCGATGAATGTCGCTTCTGTGAGGCCGCGACGAAGCGCGGCGACTGACGGCAGGGAGCGGTCACCGGCCACCGTCGAAGACGACGGGGCCTGACGCTAGCCGATCAGCGGCGCGCGATACACAGGTGGGCGAGCACGTCGCGGCCGGTGCGCAGGGCGCGGGCGTTCCGTGGTGGACCGCGGATAGGCGCCTTCGCCGCCTGGCACCACAGCAGCGGAAGTACAGCCACGACGAGGCCCAGCGCGAGCGCGATCAGGGAAACCGTTCCCCGCGGCAGGATCGCTTCGGCCAGGGTGTCGGGCGTGCACTCGGCGTCGGGTTGGGAGACGTGGGGGTGGTCGAGCTCGACAGACATCGGCGCGCCGACCGCACTGGCGGCCAGGGTGTGGGGTCCGTGCGCAGGTGCCGCATTCACGCCGGGCAGTGCCCACTCGGCTCCGACGATGACGGTCCAGAACGCGATCAACGCCGCGACGATGGCGCGGCGGCGTTGCCCAGAGTTCGCGTCGAAGTACTTCACGATGTTGCCGACTGTAGCAGCGGATCGGCGAATTCCGGCTCGGCCCCTGAGCCGATGCCGGGTTGTGATCAGACAGCGACCGCCGTTGCGCCGAGCCAACCGGCCGTTCCGTCGCACGATCGAATTCGCCCGATGCCCTTGCGAAAACGCCCTTTTGGAGGTTCCGCGAAGGAGATGCAATAGATCGGAGCGCTGCTTGCACCGCAGATCATCTACGGTTTTACTACGTAGATAATTTGCTCTCTATCGGCCCGCGCGCCAAGCGGTGTTTCCTTTGCTGGCGGCCTACGCGCATTGGCTCCACCTGCGCAACGTGCGGCCGGCGTTGAGGCGCTAGTGGTGGCAGAGCACCTGGATGAGAGCGGGTGTGGCGAGCATGGCGGTGATCGCGGCTGTCAGGCAGATGCGGTGGCGCCATCGCACGTGCCGGCGTGTGGGGGTGAGCAGGCGCTGCGCTCGCGCGATGACCGCTGTTCCCGCCGCGGCGAGGCCTTCCCGCGCAGGCGGGTGTTCTCCGGCCAGAGCAGATAATCCAGCCAACAGCGGATGCGTGCCGACGCGGCGCACGGCGGTGTCGTCAGCGCACATCTCCAGCAGTTCACCCACACGATGAGGAGCCGTCGCGAAAAGCGGAAGCCGCGGCAGTGTGCCCCCCAGAGCGCGGAGGGCCATGAGGATGTGGTGGTGGCGCCCCGAGATGTGCGCGTTTTCATGCGCCAGAACCGCTTTGAGCTGTGATCGGTTCAACGACTTCATCGCCGCGGAGGTGACGATGATGGCGTTCGGGCGTCCGACCACGCAGTAGGCAGCAGGCCGGTCGGCCTCCACGACCACCACATTGGGATGGTCGGTGGGTCGGCCGACGATCCGCGCGGCACGCGCGTGCTCGTGACTTCGCGCCCGCAGCCGCGACAAGCAGCGACCGATCCGCATTACGACGAACCCTGACGTCAGGGTTCCTACCGCGATGAGAACAACAGAACCGATTCGTCCGGCCATGGGGGTGTGCTCGGAGAAGCCAAACAGCTCCAGGCACAGCGTCACGACCGCGCCCGTACGAATACTGTCCGTCGTTGCGCCGATGACCATGATCAGCGCGACGAGCCACGCCGTCAGCGTCGCGGCGACGGTGGCCAGCCAGGCGGCCACTCCCATATGGGGGCTGATGCCGTGACGGGTCATCCGCCTCAGGACCGGTGGCGCCCACCAGGCCAGCGCGCTGCCATAGAGGAGCAGCCACAGCGCGGCGGTCATCACCGACGCCCCTTGCGCAGAGCCGCCTTCAATTGAGCGGACTGCTCGGCGTTCATCTGCTCAACAAAGAACGCCAGCACCGCATCGGTATCCCCGCCGGCGTCGAACGCGGCCTTCATCAAACGCGCGGAACGCTCCTCGCGGCTCATGGACGCCTGATACACGTACGCTTTCCCATCGCGCTGACGTTGCAACCAGCGCTTGCGGTACAGGTTGTCCATCGTCGACATCACGGTGGTGTAAGCGATCTGGCGCCGTTGAGAGATCTCGTCGAAAACCTCACGCACCGTGACAGGCTCGGCGTAATCCCACACGCAATCCATGACCACCGCTTCGAGGTCGCCGAATCCTCGCTGTTCCATTTGCGCCTCCCGCTCTCCGCGACGAGCTGGCCTCCTCGCGCCCCGAGCTCTTCAGCCCCCAATGTAGCTGCCGAGCTGGGAAAAGCCGCGATACGCCTCACCTCGACCGCATAGGGCGAGCATCTGCACTACCGGCCGCGGCGCGCGAAGCTAGCGCCCGTGACGCACAGTTGTAACCGACCCGAGACTGTGACAGACGTTCCTCCTGATACCAAAGTGATGTACGTTCCGTCTACGTACTATTGTGCTACGTACTTAGCTCGGTAGTAGGAGTGCCGCGAGTGCCGTTCGGCTTAGGTGCGCGGCTCGACAACGCTCACCCCAGCTGAGGAGATCGATGCGGCGCCTCACTTCTTTCCTGAGTCTCTGCGCATTAATGCCGGCACTAGTGCTCAGCGCCCCGGGTACCGCTGTTGCCGGGCATGACGGCAGCCCCGACCGCGACGACGTTCCCTCATTGGTTGCGGCCTTCGCCGAAGCGAACCAGCGGATGGCCGACGTCGGTAGCGACATTCAGATCAAGCAAGAGGGCGTCAACCGTGCCCTGGTCGAGGTCGCGGCCGCTCGCGACACCCTCGCGCAGGCCCGGCGCGACGTTGTTGCCAGCGACCAAGCCCTTACCGACAGCCAACACGCGATCGAGGCCGCGCAACAGCGCTTTGACCGCTTCGCCGCGTCGACCTATACGAACGGGCCGTCGGGTGCGTTGCCGCTGGCACAAAGTCCCGAGGAGATCCTGGCCGGGGCCTCGACCCAGCAGACCCTCACCATCAGCTTTCAGCGGGTCCGCGACGACCTCCTGCGTCGGCAGACCGATCAGGCCAACAAGCTTTCTGCTGCGACGGCAGCGCGGGCGCGCGCCGAGAGCGCCGCCGCGGACGCCCAACGCCGGCAAGACGACGCGGTAGCCGCACTCCGGGACGCCCAGCAGACGTTTACCGCACAGCAACGCGAGGTCGAACGGCTCGCTACCGAACGCGACTCCGCTCAAGCTCGACTGGAAGCCGCCCGACCGGTGGCGGCGACAGCCGCCGCGCCCAGTGCCGCGCAACCCGGCACTGGGCCGGCATCCGGTGCTCCCTGGGACCGCGGCACCACGTCGCCGGGGGGCGCCACCAAGGGGGGCCTGTGGGACACCACGCTGCCGATGGTGCCCAGCGCTAACCTGGCCGGCGACCCGGTGGCCATCATCAATGCCGTCCTCAAGATCATGGCGACCTCGGCGCAGCTGACGGCCGACATGGGCCGCAAGTTCCTCACCAAACTCGGCATTCTGTCTCCAGTCACCGCCGCCGCAGATCCCGGCATCACCAACGGACGCATCCCCCGCCTCTACGGCCGCCAGGCCTCAGAATTCGTGATTCGCCGCGCCATGTCACAACTGGGCGTGCCCTACTCCTGGGGCGGCGGCAACGCCAACGGCCCGTCACGAGGCATCGACCAGGGCGCCAACACCGTGGGTTTCGACTGTTCGGGCCTGATGCTGTATGCCTTCGCCGGCGTCGGCATCAAACTCGACCACTACTCCGGATCGCAATACAACGCAGGCCGCAAGATCCCCTCGTCACAGATGCGACGCGGTGACCTCATCTTTTACGGCCCCAACGCCAGCCAGCACGAAGCGATGTATCTGGGCGACGGCATGATGATCGAAGCCCCCTACACCGGGTCGGTCGTCAAGATCTCGCCCGTACGCACCTCCGGCATGACGCCCTACGTCACCCGCTTGATCGAATATTGACATCGCCGCGATGCCGCGCAGGTGTACCGGTCAGTGCGCCGCGGTGCGGCCGCTGCGAATCGGCCTCCTCAGGCACGTCAGGCCGCCCCGAACGACGCGGCCAGCGAGAGGCGTTAAATAGCGCCGTCGCGCCGGCGATCGCAGCCGCCCACAGCACCACGACCACGGCACACAGGATCAGCCACGCTTGCCACCCGAGACTGTTCGGGCACACGTCCATCAGCCAACGCATGTCAGGCCCTCCTCCGCAGTGAGCCTCACCCCACCGCAGGAGGAAAACGGTATGAGTCGTGTGAAGATCTGCTGAAGATCCAGCCGCCCGGTCAGCCATACCTGGTTACGGGCGCACCAGCAGGCACCATATGGACATGCAGCACCACCACCTGGGCGCGCCTGAGAGCGCGAAGGGATACCGCGCGCTGGTCGTCGACGACGAACTCCCCCTGGCCGAAGTAGTGGCCAGCTATCTCGAACGCGAGCAGTTCGAAGCCGTCGTCGCCGGCAACGGTGTCGACGCAATCGCCGTCGCACGCGACCTGGATCCCGATGTCGTCATCCTTGACCTCGGTCTACCCGGCATCGACGGACTCGAGGTCTGCCGGCAATTGCGGACCTTCTCCGACGCCTACGTCGTCATGCTCACCGCCCGTGACACCGAACTGGATACCGTGCTCGGCCTCACCGTCGGCGCCGACGACTACATCACCAAACCCTTCAGTCCCCGCGAGCTGGTCGCGCGCATCCGCGCCATGCTGCGGCGACCCCGCATCCTGCAAACAGCCGCCGCACCCGCCGAACGAGAGACAGCCCCGCCGCGCCGCTTCGGCGCACTGAGCATCAACGTCGCCGCCCGTGAGGTACATATCGACGACGAACTAATCCTGTTGACCCGCACCGAATTCGACATTCTCGAAGCCCTGTCCGCGCGGCCAGGAATCGTGCTGAGCCGTCGACAACTTCTCGAAATAATTCGCGACGAACCCTGGGTCGGCAACGAACACCTCGTCGACGTCCACATCGGACACTTACGACGCAAACTCGGCGACGACGCCGCACGCCCCCGCTACATCGCCACGGTTCGAGGTGTCGGATACCGGATGGGAACCGGACAGTGACTCCCCCACCTACGTCGACCCCTCGCCGGCGTCGACGGCCGGGCCGTCCCGGTATCGGCCTGCGACTCCTGGCGGCCCAAGCCATCGTGCTGGCGGCCGGAGCGGCGACGACCGCGGTGGTCGCTGCCGTGGTCGGCCCACCGCTGTTCCGCGAACACCTCCACCGTGCCGGTGTCCCGATGGACTCCCTGGAAGAAGTCCACGCCGAAGAGGCCTACGGCTACGCAACGGTGATCTCCATCGGAGGCGCCCTAGCGGTGTCAGCACTGGCCGCCCTCGTGGTCAGCTTCTACGTCAGTCGGCGCCTCCAACGGTCCATCACCGAAGTCGCCGCCGCGGCCACCGATGTCGCTGAAGGGAACTACGACATCCGCGTGTCACCGCCGCGCCTCGGCGATGACTTCGACGCCCTCGCAACCGCATTCAACCAAATGGCCTCCCGGCTTCAAGCCGTCGATTCGACACGCCAGCAACTGTTCGGAGACCTCGCGCACGAGATCCGCACACCCGTGGCAGTACTCGAGGCCTACATCGAGGCACTCGAAGACGGCGTGCGCTCCTTGACACCCCAGACAGCAGCCATGCTGCGCGACCAAACCCGTCGGCTGGTGCGATTCTCCGATGACGTCGCCGCGCTGGCGAAGGCCGAGGAAAGTGCGATGTCTATGTCCTACGCCTCCCTCGACGTGAACCGCCTAACCCGCCAGTGCGTCGCAGCAGCACAAGAACGCTATGACACCAAGGGGGTCGGACTGCGCGTACACCTCCCGCAACCGCTACCGCCGCTTTGGGCCGACGAACAACGACTGTCTCAAGTGTTGGGGAACCTGCTGGAGAATGCGCTACGGCACACACCGCCCGGCGGGTCGGTACACCTTCACTGTCTTCGTGACGGCGACCAGATAAGAATCATCGTCGCCGACACCGGAGAAGGGATCGCCGCCGAGCACGTCACCCGAGTGTTCGAACGGTTCTACCGGGCAGACACCGCCCGCGACCGCGAGCATGGCGGCGCCGGTATAGGGCTCGCCATCGCCAAAGCGCTCATCGAAGCCCACGGCGGATCCATCTCGGTAGCCAGTGCTGGACCCGGCGCCGGCGCAACATTCACCATCGCCCTGCCCATCACCCCGATACGCAGCCAGCACCACCCTGCGACGGCTGACTCAGCGCGTCGCTGACGAGTGCCCCTCCGCGCTACTTGTCCAACATTCCCTGCATCGTGTCGATCTCCGCTTGCTGAGAAGACACGATGTTGCGCGCCATCTCGACTGCCGCCGGGAACTGGCCGTTGTCAACTTCCTGCTGCGCCATCATGATCGCGCCCTTGTGATGCTCGATCATCTGGGTCAAGAAGAGTCGGCTAGCCTCAGCGCCCTGCGCGTTCTGCAGTGCAGCCATATCGGCTTCCGACATCATGCCCATACCGCCGCCGCTCATACCCGGCATATCACCCATGTCTCCGCTGGGCATTTGATGGCCAGGCATGTCATGACCGGGCATTGCGGCGGTGCTGGGGGCCGTTGTCGACGAGGACACTCCCCAGTCCCGCAGCCAGCCCTGCATCTGTTCGATCTCAGGACCCTGAGCGTTCTTGATCTCGTTGGCGAGTGACACTACTTCAGGATCAACTCCCTGCTTGCCGAGCAGCATGTCGCTCATCTCGATCGCCTGCTGATGATGAGGGATCATGCCCTGCGCGAACGTCACATCAGCATCGTTATGGGCAGCGTCACTGCTCGCAGCACTGGGCGAAGCCGACGCCGACGCTGCTGCCGAGGTGGTGCTCGACGCCGATGACTGAGACTCGTTCGTTGCATTCGAACAGCCGCTGACAAACAGGGCCGACGCCGCAAGCGTCGCAAGCCCGAATCCAAAACGCTTGTGCTGCATCGCACATCCTTCCTCGAACATCTTCGTGACACCATGCGTCCACACGGCAAGCCTTGCGCCGCCGCACCCCAGCCTCAGCAATCCGAGTATGGGTCGGTTCGTGATCCGATGAAGATTTGATGAAGACACCTCCCCCGGTCTGTCACCCGCGGTCGGCGCCACCCGAGGCGCAGCCACCTCACGCAGTAGCCACGCACTGCCCACCTACTATTGAACTACGTAGATCTCGTGACCGGAAGGTGTCCGTGTGCTGATCCGCAACCTTTTCGCCATCGCCCTGACCGGGGCTCTGGCCGCGGCCTGTTCGTCGAACGCCCCTGAAAGCCCGCCACCCGCCGTCGCGCCGGGCATGGTGCACATCCACGGCCTCGGCATCAACCCATCTGACGACAAGCTCTACGTCGCAACTCATTACGGCCTCTACACCGTTGAGCAAGATCAGGCGCCCCAACGAGTTGGTGAGCTCTCGCAGGACTTCATGGGCTTCACCGTCGCCGGCCCCGACGAATTCCTGGCTAGCGGCCACCCCGACCCCGCCGATCGTCAACAGCCCCCGCACCTCGGCCTGATCAAAAGCAGCGACGCCGGCCAGTCCTGGGAACCTCTGTCGTTGCACGGTAGCGCCGACTTCCACGCGCTCAAATACCGCCACGGACGGGTCTACGGTCACGACAGCCAATCCGGCACCGTGATGGTTAGTTTTGACCAGCGGTCCTGGCAGCAGCGCGCAGAAGTGCCCGCCGCCGTCGACCTCGCAGTATCACCGGGTGCCCCGGATGAGATTCTCGCGACAGCACGCCAAGGGCTGCTCCGAAGCACCGACGGGGCGAGGACGTTCAGCGCAGTCACCGGTGCGCCGGCACTGCTGTTCATCAGCTGGCCCGACCGCGGTCCCCTGCTCGGCGCCGACCTCGAAGGACGGCTGTACACCAGCGCCGACGACGGGCAGACCTGGCAGCCGGGCCACTCGCTCAACAACAAACCCCAGGCCCTGCTCGCCGCGGGCAACGGTCAGGTCTACATCGCCACAGATACCGCCATCTACACCTCCACCGACAACGGCGCGACCGTCAACGTCCTCACCGCTGTCGAATAGACGGCTGGCCCGAAACCCCACGGAATACCGCACCAACGCATCTGAGGAGCCGCAATGCCGGATGACCACCTTCTCATCACCGATGGCGCCACCATCGCCTACCAGCTCAGCGGCCCACCCAACACGGTGCCAGTCGGCTATGGGCACGGCGTGCTCATGAGCCGGCAGATCGTGCGCGGCCTGGGCATCTTCGACATCGACACTATCGCCGAGGGCCGCCGTCTGATCACCTACGACCAACGCGGACACGGCGCATCACGGGGCCGACCAGAACCCGAGGACTATCGCTTCGAGCAGGCAGCCAACGATCTCCTGCGCGTCCTGGACGCGGCCGGCCTCGATGAACCCATCGATTTCGCCGGATCCTCGCTCGGAGCCGCTGCAGCACTGCACGCCGCCCTCAACGCTCCTCGCCGATTCAGGCGGCTGGCACTGGTGATCCCTCCCGTCGCCTGGGAAACAGGGCCCGATCAACTGCGCCAGTGGTACTTCGACACCGCCGACCTCATCGACTCCATTGGGACAACCGCTTGGCGACAACAATGGGCCGAAGCTCCCCCACTGCCGATCTTCGCCAACTACCGGCACGGCAAATTCGAACCCGGCGTCGACGACGATGTGGTCTCCGCCGCGCTGCGCGGAGTCGGCTCCTCCGATCTACCCGACCCCAATCGGCTGACCTCCATTCGCCAGCCCACTTTGGTGCTGGCCTGGGACACCGACCCCTTGCATCCCATCTCCACCGCCGAGCGCCTCGCTGAGCTGATCCCCGACTCGACGCTGCACGTCGCTCACACCATCGACGAGATCCGCAAGTGGACGGAAATCACCAGCCGTTTCTTCAACGATTGACGCAGCGCCGCGGCGGCGGCCTAGTACCGCCGCACGTTGTGAATCGGTGCCGACGAGATCGGCGCCACTTTCACCGGCGTTCCGTACGTCGACGCGTGCACCATCAACCCGTCGCCGATGTAAATCCCCGCGTGAGACACGTCAGCATAGAAGGTCACGATGTCGCCGGGCTGAACGTCTGAAAGCGCCACCGGCTGCCCGCCCTGCGCAAGCGCCTGACTCGACCGAGGCAACGACTTGCCGTTCTGCAGAAACGCCCACTTAATCAGCCCAGAGCAGTCGAACGCATCCGGACCGGTGGCTCCCCACGTATAAGGCGACCCCACCCGTGTCAGCGCCGCCTGGACCACCGCAACACCGTTCCCCAAGGAGGCCCCGCCCGCCGGGCCCGGCATAGCAACGATGCTCGGATCGCTCACCGGCGGAGTCGACGGCAAAGGAGGCGGCGCGGGGCCAGGGTCAGCCAGAATCGCTCGCTGATCAGGCGTCAAAGCGTCGTAGCGGGCCTGCACAGCAGCAGTCTGCTCCGCCATCCGACGCTGTTTGGCCTCCAGGTCGGTCCGCACTGCCGCGGCCTCATCGGCCGCAGTCCGTGCTTGGGCTGCCGACTTCGCAGACCCCTCCGCAGTTGCCGCGGCCCGCGCACTGGCCGACCGGAACGCAGCCATCTGCACAGTCAGCTCCGACGCAACCGTCTTCTGGACTGCCAGCTGATCGATCAAATCCTGAGGAGACGTCGCCGTCAACGCCGCCGCCAAGGTATCCGTGCGCCCCCCCACGTAGGCAGCCGCGGCCAACCTGTCGACGGCAGCCTGATACCTCACCAGATCGGCCGCCGCTGCATCCGCGGCCATGCGATCCGAAACCGCCCCCTTCTCCGCAACCTGCTGCGCTGCGAGCTTCTCGTCAAGGTCGATCTGCGCCGTGTGAATCTGCTCGGTGGTCTGCTCCGCCAGACGCGACAATTCAGTCAGTTCGGCAAGGGCATCAGCCGCCGGATCAGCGCGGACATCGGTTGCCAAAGGCGCTGCAACAACGCCGAAAGCAACCAAAATGCAGACGAGCCGTCTACCCAACGCGCGCGGCAGGACCGCCAGCACAGATGAATTCACAACAGCGAAAACCTTCGGCGAAGTGGGCAAGTACGTATTAGATACGTAGGTCACGGTTAGGTTACGAGGCCAGGCAGCCGCTGTCCAGCCGGGCCTTGCGAAACAACCGGTTTATCCGCTGACGGCCGGAACAGCCCTGAGATCCGGTGTCCCGTGTCCACGCCACTCGAAGCGAACCGCCCCGCGTCCCCGAATAGCACGGCGTGGCACATCCGATACAGGGGCGATGACGAGGACGCGCCCGGCAGGCGCCATCCGCGCCACCCGGCCGACCATGCGACGGTTCTGGCCAACGGCAGGTGCTACCAGCGCGCAGAAGAATGCGATCGCACCCCGACCTCCTCGCCGACACCATGCAGCGCGGCAAGGCAACTCCCGCTTACCTCAGGCTTTCTTGCCCGCCGCGTCGATCAGTCATCTTCGAGCTTGCGCGCTTGAGCGACGCGCCGCGCGTCGATCTCAACGGCCACGGCGAAACGATCGGGCGGCACCGCATCCGCTGGGCCGCACCGCCGGAATTTCTGCGCCGCCCGTGTGGTTCGACGCCATTTAGCCAGCACTTCTGTCCAGCTACCCAACTTCGGTATAAGGCCGCAATCCGTCACTGTGACGGCGCGCTGCTGTGGGCCGCATTGGCAGCCGCGGCCCAGCAGGATATGGGCGCCCACCGCCGCCGTGTCCGACGCGCACACATATTGCGCGGTGCGCCGGACTGCAACGCGGGTGCGACGGCTGCCTCAACGCGCCCTTCGGCGATCGTCGCTACCGGGATAGTGGCGCTGCCCCTCATACCATCGAAAAGTCCGCCATGGCCGCGCAGTCCAGAACTCCGCCTTTGACACGCCAGCCACCGACGAACGCTCAACTTCACCATTAGACGACCGAAAAGTGATGGTCGCCGTGGACACATGTACCTCCGTCCCACCGGCGCAATTCCACGCCTGTGACAGCGATCCACTCACCCACGGCCGCCCAGCGACCGCAGCTTCGGAGCCTCGATAATCCGGTGCTGACATCTGACAACTCCGCCACAACGGCGTGCAATCAGCTTGCGCGCTCGACTAGGTGAACTGCAAGAGCTGAGCCCTCGAAGCCGCAAAGCAATTCCACCAATAGTCTTACTTATTCTCATCCAGCCGGCGGATCCGCCATAAGCCGCCATCTCACATGAGAATCCGCCACGCAAATGCGAACCTACAAGAACAAAATCCCTCGATGCTGGTCAGTACCCCCGAGGGCTGGCGCTCGCGTTCGTCTGGGCCACCCGGGCGGCAAGGTTGGACCCATCCGGCCTCACGTCGTAGCGGTCCATGACGTAGTTCATCGAGGCGGCGATGTTGGCAACCGGTTCGTAGATGCTCGTCGAGGTGCCCGGCTGGTGATAGGCGGCGAAGGTGGTGGGGATGCACTGTGCGGGACCGCGGGAGCTGTTGGCCGGGGCGCCATCAGCCATCTGGGCGCCGTGGGCGTTGGAGTCGGACAGGTTGACGACATTGCCGTTATGGCCGCTTTCGCGGCCGGTGAGCGTCATGTAGCCTTCGTGCCACCTCGTGCGAGCCACCGGGTCGGTGACACCGCGGGCGTCCAGCGCGGCATTGATGGCCGCTGACATGGCCGCGGGCCCCTTGGGGAAGGTGCCGCGCCCGGCGAAACTGACGTCACCCACTGGGATCTTTGCGGCCGAAGAGTCCGGTGCGGCACCACGGGTCGCGGACGCCCGACGCGGCGACGACGAGCCCGAAAGGCCCGGAATCTTGCGGGTCAGGCCGGAGAGCGCCGACAGCGAGCCCAGCGGGGACATGGCGCCGCCGCCCATGGGCATTCCCATGCCGCCGCCCATCGACATGCCGCCGCCCATCGGCCGGCCACCGTAACCACCACCAGCAGAACGAATCATGTTCGCCAACGCGACGTTTCGCTGTTCGGATTTGGTGAGCA
>NZ_JBARXZ010000156.1:0-5546 GCF_049647605.1 Mycobacterium sp.
GCGCCGGCGGGCGCCGCGGCGGTCAGCTCACGCTTGCCACCAACGATGTCGCCCTTGTAGATCCACACCTTCACGCCGATCCGGCCGAACGTCGTCTTGGCCTCGTAGAGGCCGTAGTCGATATCGGCACGCAGCGTGTGCAGCGGGACGCGGCCCTCGCGGTAGAACTCCGAGCGGCTCATCTCAGCGCCACCGAGGCGGCCCGAGCACTGCACCCGGATGCCCTTGACGTTGGGCTGCCGCATGGCCGACTGGATCGCCTTGCGCATCGCGCGACGGAACGCCACGCGGTTGCTCAGCTGCTCGGCAACACCCTGGGCGACCAGCTGGGCCTGGCTCTCGGGGTTCTTCACCTCGAGGATGTTCAGCTGCACCTGCTTCTTGGTGAGCTTCTCCAGGTCGGCGCGGATACGGTCGGCCTCGGTGCCGCGACGGCCGATGACGATGCCGGGGCGCGCGGTGTGGATGTCGACGCGGACCCGGTCACGAGTCCGTTCGATCTCCACATCGGCGATTCCGGCACGCTCCAGGCCGGTGGCCAGGAGACGACGGATCGCGACGTCTTCCTTGACGTAATCGGCGTACTGCTTGTCGGCATACCACCGGGACTTCCAGTCGGTGGTGATACCGAGCCGGAAGCCATGGGGATTGATCTTCTGGCCCACTACTGCGAGCCTCCCTTCGCTTCGTCAGAAGCCTCAGTCGTGGTCTTGGCAGTCGCGGTCTTGGCGGAGGCTGCCTTGCTGGCCTGGGCGCGACGCGTACGAGCCGCGCTGGCCGAACCGGACGAGCCGGCACCGCGACCCTGCTTGGCGGGACGGCTCTCCACGATCACCGTGATGTGGCTGGTGCGCTTGCGGATCCGGAACGCACGCCCCTGGGCACGCGGCCGAATGCGCTTGGCAGTCGGGCCCTCATCGGCAAACGCGGTGGCCACCACCAGAGTGTCGGGGTCGAGACCCTCGTTGTTCTGGGCGTTGGCCGCGGCACTGGCGATCACCTTGGCGATCGTCTCGCTGGCGCCCTGCGGTGCCCAGCGGAGGATGTCGAGCGCCTCGGTGACCGACTTGCCACGCACCAGATCGATGACCCGGCGCGCTTTGGACGCCGAGATCCCCACGAAGCGCGCTTTGGCCGTCGCAGACGGATATTCAACAGCGGTTGTCATTAGCGTCGCTTCGCCTTCCGGTCATCCTTGATGTGACCCTTGAACGTGCGGGTGGGGGCGAACTCGCCCAGCTTGTGCCCGACCATCGCCTCGGTGACAAACACCGGGACATGCTTGCGACCGTCGTGGACGGCGAAAGTGTGCCCGATGAAATCGGGGAGGATGGTGGACCGACGTGACCAGGTCTTGATGACCTGCTTGGTGTTCTTCTCGTTCTGGACGTCGACCTTCTTCAACAGATGGCCGTCGACGAACGGGCCTTTCTTCAGGCTGCGTGGCATCGCTGGTTACTCCCTAGCGCTTCTTGCCGGTGCGCCGGCGGCGGACGATGAGCTTGTCGCTCGGCTTGTTGGGCTTGCGGGTGCGGCCCTCGGGCTTGCCCCACGGGCTCACCGGGTGACGGCCACCGGAGGTCTTGCCCTCACCACCACCGTGCGGGTGGTCAACAGGGTTCATCACCACACCGCGGACGGTCGGGCGCTTGCCCTTCCACCGCATGCGGCCGGCCTTGCCCCAGTTGATGTTGGCCTGCTCGGCGTTGCCGACCTCACCGACGGTGGCGCGGCAGCGCACGTCGACGCGCCGGATTTCACCCGACGGCATACGCAGCGAGGCGTAGGCGCCTTCCTTGCCCAGCAGCTGGATGCTGACACCCGCTGAACGGGCCAGCTTCGCACCGCCGCCCGGGCGCAGCTCCACGGCGTGGATGACGGTACCGGCCGGGATGTTGCGCAGCGGCAGGTTGTTACCGGGCTTGATGTCGGCGTTGGCGCCCGACTCCACGATCGTGCCCTGCTTCAGTCCCTCGGGCGCGATGATGTAGCGCTTCTCGCCGTCGAGGAAATGCAGCAGCGCGATGTTCGCGGTGCGGTTGGGGTCGTACTCGATGTGTGCGACCTTGGCGTCGACACCGTCCTTGTCGTGGCGACGGAAGTCGATCACGCGGTAGGCGCGCTTGTGGCCACCACCCTTGTGACGAGTCGTGATGCGGCCGTGTGCGTTACGTCCGCCCTTGCCGTGCAGCGGGCGAACCAGCGACTTCTCCGGGTGGTCACGAGTGATCTCGGCGAAGTCGGAGACGCTGGACCCACGGCGACCGGGGGTTGTCGGCTTGTATTTGCGAATTGCCATGTCTGTTCAGTCCTCTAGCTCTTCATTCCTGCCGGCGCGGGCCTAAGCAGGCGCTCCGAACAGGTCGATCGGCTTACTACCGGGGGCCAGGGTGACCAGGGCGCGCTTGACACTCTTGCGCTGGCCAAAGCCGGCGCGGGTGCGCTTGCGCTTGCCCTGGCGGTTCTGCGTGTTCACGGAATCGACCTTGACCTTGAAGATCTTCTCGATCGCGATCTTGATCTGGGTCTTGTTCGAATCCGGGTGCACGATGAACGTGTACACGTTGTCCTCGATGAGCCCGTACGACTTCTCCGAGATGACCGGAGCCAGGATGATGTCGCGGGGATCGGTCACGGTCGCCATCAGGCCGAAACCTCCTCGGTCGCCTTGGTATTGGCCTTGATGAACGCGTCCAGTGCCTCGACGCTGAAGATCACGTCATCGGCGTTGAGCACGTCGTAGGTGTTGAGCTGATCCGGTGAGATCACATGCACACCAGGCAGATTGCGAACGCTCTTGGCGCCCACCTCGTCGGTGCGACCGATGACGACCAGGACCTTGCTGTTCTCGGTCAGTGTCGCCAGGAACGCCTTGGCGCTCTTGGTCGAAGGGGTCTGACCGCTGATCAGCTCGGTGATCGCGTGGATCCGGTCGTTGCGGGCCCGATCGCTGAGCGCGCTGCGCAGTGCAGCCGCGATCATCTTCTTCGGGGTCCGCTGGCTGTAGTCACGCGGCTGCGGGCCGTGCACCACGCCACCACCGGTGAACTGCGGTGCGCGGGTCGAGCCCTGACGGGCGCGGCCGGTGCCCTTCTGCCGGTACGGCTTGCGGCCGCCGCCGGAGACCTCACCACGGGTCTTCGTCGAATGCGTGCCCTGCCGCTTGGCGGCCAGCTGCGCGACGACGACCTGGTGCATCAGCGCGATGTTCGCCTCGACGTCGAACACTGCGGCGGGCAACTCGACGCTGCCGTCCTTTTTGCCGCCCGGGGTCCGGACGTCGATCTTCTTGTCAGCCATTGTTACTTCTCACCTCGTTTGATCGCGGTGCGAACCATGACGAGTCCGCCGTTGCGGCCGGGGATGGCGCCCTTGATCAGAATGACACCGTTCTCGGCGTCGACCTTGTGCACCTTCAGGTTCTGCGTGGTGACCTTGTCGCTGCCCATCCGGCCGGACATGCGGGTGCCCTTGAAGACGCGACCCGGGGTGGCGCAGCCACCGATCGAGCCGGGACGGCGGTGGACGGCCTGCGCGCCGTGGCTGGCGCCCTGGCCGCTGAAACCGTGCCGCTTCATGGTGCCGGCGAAGCCCTTGCCCTTGCTGGTCCCGGTGACGTCGACATATCCGCCATCGGCGAAGATGTCGGCGGTCAGCTCCTGGCCGACCGCGTACTCGGCGGCGGCGGCCTCATCGTCGAGGCGAAGCTCGGCGAGGTGGCGGCGCGGGTTGACTCCGGCGGCGGCGAACTGACCGGTGACGGGCTTGTTCACCTTGCGGGGGCTGATCTCGCCGTAGGCGAGCTGGACGGCGCTGTAGCCGTCGGTCTCCTGAGTGCGGATGCGGGTCACCACGTTGGGTCCGGCTTTGACGACGGTGACCGGAACGATCTTGTTGTTCTCGTCGAACACCTGCGTCATGCCCAGTTTGGTGCCCAGAATGCCTTTGCGTGCCATTTTCTTGGGTCTCCTACTGGATATTCACGTCGACACTGGCCGGCAGGTCGATGCGCATCAGCGCGTCAACTGTCTTCGGCGTCGGGTCGAGGATGTCGATCAACCGCTTGTGCGTGCGCATCTCGAAGTGCTCCCGCGAGTCCTTGTACTTGTGCGGGGACCGAATCACGCAGTACACGTTCTTCTCGGTCGGCAGCGGCACTGGACCGACCACGCTGGCGCCCGTCCGGGTGACCGTCTCGACGATCTTGCGCGCAGAGGCATCAATGGCCTCGTGGTCGTAGGCCTTGAGCCTGATGCGGATCTTTTGTCCCGCCACGCTTCTCCTACCTTCACTACTCAGTGGGCACCGTCTGGGGCCCATCTATAAAGCTGGTTCCTCCGCGCGATACCCGCGCGAAATGCCGCCGCTGTTTACCTGTCTGTGGTTCACCGGCCCCCGCGGTCGGGCGTGTCGCCCTCATGCAGCCTCGTGCGCCCCGAATTTTCGGCGCGCTCGTAGGTGGGACCGGACGCGCCCGTGTTGGGCGCAGGTCGTATGCCCGTGAACGAGTAACGCCAGAAAGCGTGTACCCGGCTCAAGGCAACCCGAACAGTATGCCCTAGACCCGGGGCCCGATCCAAATCCCCGTCGAAGACCGGTCCGGTTTCGCCGAAATCGCCGATCGACCGGGAAATTCACGGCAGTTTCGGTCTGTCACGCCACCGGACACGTCACCTCGAAAGGTTACCCAGGCCGGCAGCGGAGCGGGATCGCCGTCACTGCAGCCCTGCCCAGAAGCCGCACTGGTGTTCCTGGGCGAAACCGGTCGCGACCCGGCTGCCGTCGGTGTCGAACGCCATGTGTGCGGCATCCGCACCGCCGAGTGGTGGCCACTCGAGTGGTGGCCATTGTGGAGCCCCCGGCGCCGCCGGCACCCCGGTCGCGATGAACTGGGTGAAGTAGTCGATCATCTGCTCCGACAGCTTCTGCTGCACCGGGTCCAGTTCGGGCGTGCCACCCATGTCGAACAGGTATCTCAGCTCCAGCGAATGACTGGCACCGACCGGAAACGGCACCTTCCGCAGCGGGTCCGGAGCCGGCGCGGTCCGGTCGTTGAACTCATAGGCGTATACCGGCACTCCCGCGGCGGCCAGGTCACGGCCCATCCGGTCTGCCACACAGGCAAAGGCGCCGTCGGTGACCGCCGCCGAATAGGCCAGCGAGGTACTGCCGCCGTAGTCCCCGGGCGGGTAACGCTGCTCGATGGCCGGGGCATGCGCGGGGCCAAAGGTCTTGACCAGCAGCTCGGGATAGTCGGCCGCGCTGGGCTCGGAGTTCAGCCGGAGATATTTCAGGGCCATGAAAAGGGTGAAGTCGTCGCGGTTGGTACCGATCAGCACCGGGACCTGCGCCACCGTGCCTTCGGCCATCACCCGGACCGGGTCCTGCGGCAACAGCGAGGTGTCGGTGACCGGACCCGACAGGCCCTCATCACCGAGCTTCCCGTAGTAGACCGGCTCGACCAGCGCCGTCGCCGGGAGCGCGCGCAGGCAGGCCGCGGCTCCGGCAGGGTCGCCACAGCCGACGGAGGCGGCATAGTCCAGGCT
>NZ_JBARXZ010000157.1:0-17182 GCF_049647605.1 Mycobacterium sp.
CGTCATGCCCGCCCGCCGACCGACGACCTGGATGCCGAACCCCCACGCCGGCTCCGCCGCCCCGAGACGGGCGATGAGTCCGCTCCGCCGCCGCGCCGTCGCCCACGCGATCCGCAGCGTGACCCCCGCGATCCCGGCCGCCGTTCCGCAGCCCGCGAGGACTACCGACCGCGGGACCGGGATCCCCGCGATCGTGATCTGCGTGACCCGTACGACCGGCCGCGGCGTCGCCCCAATCGGTACGACTCCTACGATCCGGCTGCGGCGTTCGACGCACCGCCGCCACCTCGACCTCGCCGGCCGGTCGCCGATGACGGCGGAATCAGCGATGGCAGCCATCACCCGGTGTCTCGGGTGCGTTATCGCGGTGACACCAACGAGGATGACGATCGTGCCGAGTACCGCCCCCGCCCGCGGTCACAGGCGCGGCACAGCGTCGATTCCGACCGCTGGCGCTACGACAGCTGACCCGCGTCAGCTGGTGCGGCGCGGCGGGCGGATCTCCCGCGGCAATGTGAACACCAAGGTCTCGTTGGCGGTGGTCACCGGCTGCACGGTGCCGTAGCCGTACTCGGCAAGCCGCTCGAGCACACCACGCACCAACACCTCCGGTACCGACGCTCCCGACGTCACCCCCACCGTGGTGACCCCATCCAGCCATGACGGGTCGATGTCCTCGGCGTAGTCGACGAGGTACGACGCATCCGAGCCGGCGTTCAGCGCCACCTCGACCAGGCGTACCGAGTTCGACGAGTTCTTGGATCCGACAACAATCACCAGCTCGCACTCCGGTGCCATCGCCTTCACCGCGACCTGGCGGTTCTGGGTGGCGTAGCAGATGTCGTCGCTGGGCGGGTCCTGCAGCGTCGGGAACTTCTCCCGGAGCCGGCGCACGGTCTCCATCGTCTCGTCGACGCTCAGGGTGGTCTGGGACAGCCAGATCACCTTGTTCTCGTCCCGCACGGTCACCTTGTCCACCGAGGCCGGGCTGTCGACGACCTGTACGTGATCGGGAGCCTCACCTGCGGTGCCGACAACTTCTTCGTGGCCTTCGTGGCCGACGAGCAGGATGTCGTAGTCGTCGCGGGCGAATCGCTTGGCCTCGTTGTGCACCTTGGTGACCAGCGGGCAGGTCGCATCGATGGTGCGCAGATTGCGTTCGGCGGCCTCGACGTGCACGGTCGGCGCGACACCGTGGGCGGAGAACACCACGATGGCACCTTCGGGCACTTCGTCTGTCTTCTCGACAAAGACTGCGCCGGCCTTGGCCAGCGTCTCCACGACATAGCGGTTGTGCACGATCTCGTGCCGGACGTAGACCGGGGCACCGTGCTTTTCCAGCGCACGTTCCACCGTTTCGACGGCCCGGTCGACACCGGCGCAGTATCCCCGTGGTTCGGCGAGCAGGACCCGCTTGCCGCTGACGGGCGCCGCGACAGTGGCGGCGGCACCAGGAATCCCCATGTTGACGGTTGGCGGCATGGCCTCAGGGTACTTACCCGCAGTATTGGCGGGCTACCCAGCAGCTCAGCATCATGGGCCCGGCCCTCCCTCACCTTCGTTTCTCGGGCTCGTCGACCGAGCAGAAGTACTCTTGCTGCCATGTCTACTGCACCGTACGGAGTCCGGCTGCTGGTGGGAGTAGCGGCCACCGCCGTCGAAGAGACCATAAAGCTGCCGCAAACCATCGTCACGTACCCGATGACCCTGGTCAGCCAGGTGGCGCACCTGGTGATGAAGGTCCAGCAGGACTTCGCGGACCTGGTGATCAAGGGCGACGAAACCCTCGAACAGCTGTTTCCCCCGAAGGACGAGCAGCCCGACTGGGCCACCTTCGACGAAGACCTCGACTCGCAGGCACCGCATTTTGCCGAAGACACGCCGGACTCGGGTGGTGAACGACTCACCGAGGGCCGCTTCGCCCTCTACTCGGTCTCCGACACCGACCCTGTCGTGACCACGGCCAATTCGGATACCGCCGCCGCAGCTGAGCTGACGGTCGACATTCCCGCAGTGGCCACCGAGATCGATTACACCGGCCTGACGCTGGCGCAGCTGCGGGCACGGTTGCAGTCGCTGTCGGTGACGGACCTGGAAGCGCTGCTGGTCTTCGAGGAGGCCACCAAAGCCCGCGCCCCGTTCCAGACCCTGCTGGCAAACAGGATCACCCGCGCATCAGCCAAGTGACCGAACCCGAACAGGGTAAGTCCGCGGACAATCCCTGGCCGGTGCGTGCGGTGGCGACCCGGGTCGCCAAGTACATCGACCGGCTCGGCTCAGTGTGGATCGAAGGTCAGCTGACCGAGCTCAAGCTGCGCCACACCACGGCGTGGATGGTGCTGCGGGACCCGGCTGCGGACATGTCGCTGTCGGTGAGTTGTCCACGCGACCTGGTGGCCAACGCGCCGGTGCCGCTGACCGAAGGCACCCAGGTGATCATGCTGGGCAAGCCGCAGTTCTACACCCGCAACGGCTCGTTCAGCCTGCGGATCAGCGAAATCCGCGCTGTCGGCGTCGGTGAGCTGCTGGCGCGTATCGAGCGGCTACGCCGGTTACTGGACGCCGAGGGGCTGTTCGACCCACGCCTGAAGCGGCCGCTGCCGTTCCTGCCGACCCAGATCGGACTGATCACCGGACGCGCCAGTGCTGCCGAGCACGATGTCGTGTCGGTGGCCACCTCGCGCTGGCCGGCGGTCCGATTTGCGATCCGCAACACCGCCGTCCAGGGCCCCACTGCGGTGGCCCAGATCGTGGAGGCGTTGCGCGGGCTGGACCGCGATCCCGAGGTCGACGTGATCGTGCTGGCTCGCGGGGGCGGCAGCGTGGAGGACCTGCTGCCGTTCTCCGACGAAACCTTGTGCCGCGAGATCGCCCGCTGCACGACGCCGGTGGTCAGCGCCGTCGGTCACGAGCCGGACAACCCGCTGTGCGATCTGGTCGCCGACCTGCGGGCCGCCACCCCCACCGATGCCGCCAAACGGATCGTGCCCGACACCGCCGCCGAACTGGCGCTGGTCGCCGATCTGCGCCGCCGCAGTGCGCGGGCCCTGAGGAACTGGGTGCACCGCGAAGAACACCACATTTCCCAGCTGCGGAGCCGCCCGGTGCTGGCTGATCCGTTGCGGGCGATCTCCGACCGAGGCCACGAGATCGAGCGCGCCCGCGCCGCGCTGCGACGTGATGTCGTACGACTCCTGGATGCCCAGACCGACCGGGTGGGGCATCTGTCGGCGCGGCTGGCCACGTTGGGTCCCGCGGCGACGCTGGCACGTGGTTATGCGGTTGTCCAGGTCGACGGACACGTGCTGCGGTCGGTCGACGACGCCCCCGCAGGTGCCCGGCTGCGGGTGCGGGTGGCCGACGGGGCCATCACCGCCCGTAGCGACGGCCCGGTCGACGAGCCCGTCAGCCCGGTCGACGAGCCCGTGAGCCCGGTCGACGAGCCCGAGGAACGAGGGCGAGGAAGGGCCGGACGTAACACTCCGGAACGAGGGCGAGGAAGGGCCGGGCGTACAGAGGACGGCATGACTGAAACCTGCGAGACGGAAGTGGCTGATGAGTGAAGACATGAAGCCTATTAGTGACCTGGGCTATGAGGAGTGCCGTGACGAGCTGATCGAGGTGGTGCACACCCTGGAGCAGGGCGGACTGGGCCTCGATGCGTCGCTGACCCTGTGGGAAAGGGGCGAAAAGCTGGCCAGACGCTGCGAAGAGCACTTAGCTGGGGCGCGAAAGCGCGTCGAAGACGCGTTGACGGCCGACGACCAGGACTGACCGGCTTCACCTCCCAGTTCACCGAAGAATTGGAACAGGTTCCAGTTTCTGCCGTATGCTTGCCCGCCATGGGTGATGCAACACTGACCACCGAGCTGGGACGCGTCCTGGTCACTGGCGGCTCGGGCTTCGTCGGCGCCAACCTGGTGACCGAACTGTTGAGCCGCGGGCACCAGGTGCACTCTTTCGATCGCGCGCCCTCCCCCTTGCCCGAACATCCGAATCTCACGACGTTTGTCGGCGACGTCTGCAGTCACGACGATGTTGCGGCCGCGGTCGCCGGCGTGAACACCGTGTTCCACACCGCCGCGATCATCGACCTGATGGGCGGGGCTTCGGCCACCGCGGAGTACCGGCAGCGCAGTTTCGCGGTCAATGTCGAGGGGACCAAGAACCTCGCCCACGCCGCGCAGCAGGCCGGCGTGGCACGCTTCGTCTACACCGCGTCGAACAGTGTCGTCATGGGTGGCCAGCGCATCTCGGGCGGCGACGAAACCCTGCCCTACACCTCACGTTTCAACGACCTCTACACCGAGACCAAGGTGGCGGCCGAGAAGTTCATACTCGGCATCAACGGTGAGCGCAACATGCTCACCTGCTCGATCCGCCCCAGTGGGATCTGGGGTCGCGGAGATCAGACGATGTTCCGCAAGGTGTTCGAAAGCGTCTTGGCCGGCCACGTCAAGGTGCTGGTCGGCAACAAGAACGTGAAGCTGGACAACTCGTACGTGCACAACCTGGTGCACGGATTCATCTTGGCCGCCGAGCATTTGGTGCCCGGCGGGACGGCGCCCGGCCAGGCCTACTTCATCAACGACGGCGAACCCATCAACATGTTCGAGTTCTCCCGCCCCGTGGTGCAAGCGTGCGGACAGCCGTGGCCGACGTTGCGGATCCCGGCCAAGTTGGTGCACGCGGCGATGACGGCGTGGCAGTTCCTGCATTTCCGGTTCGGACTGCCCAAGCCGCTCCTGGAACCCCTTGCCATCGAACGTATTTCAATGGACAACTACTTCTCCATCAACAAGGCCAGTCGCGACCTGGGTTATCAGCCGCTGTTCACCACCGAGCAGGCGTTGCAGGAATGCCTGCCGTACTACACCGAGCTGTTCACCAGAATGAAGGCAGCCGCCGGCGAACCTGCCCGGGTGTGAACCACGTCCTCCTGGCCGCGTAGTTCAACGAGACGACGCAACGACCGCCCTCCGTGCCGAAACGGCCCTTGCAGCACGCTGCAAGGGCCGATCTCGTTGCGGATCAGTGCGCGTCGGTACGCACCACCGGATCCGCTTCGGGAGCGTCGACTATTTCGCGGCGGTTGGTCTCCGGACCATAGGCGAGCGCAAACAGTGTGATGGCCGTGAGGATTCCGAGGTAGACGATGATCACCCACCAGTGTCCGAACCCGGCGATGAGCGCGGTGGCGATCAGCGGCAGGAAGCCCCCAGCCAGCACCGAGCCGATCTCTCGGGCAAATGCGAACCCGGACAGCCGGGTACGGGTGTCGAACAGTTCGGCGAAGTAAGCGGCCTGCGGGGCCAACATCGCCGGGTAGAAGACGCCCAGACCCATCACGAAGCCCAGGATCAACAAGGGGGTGCTGAGGCTTTCCAGCATCAGGAAGAACGGCACCAACCACAGGATCGACGCGATCGCCCCACCCGCGTAGACGGGTCGGCGGCCCACCTTGTCGCTCAGGTGCGCCCACAGCGGGATCGCACCGATCTGCACCGTTGATGCGATCACCACCGCCGTCAGCGTGGTGGTGGTCGGCACGCCCAGGGTGTTGACCGCGTAGCCGACGGCAAACACCGGGAACAGGTAGGCGAAGGCGTTCTCGGCCATCCGGGCACCGATGACCACCAGGAAGTTCCGCGGGCTGCGGCGGATGACTTCGAAGACCGGGACCTTGATCTCCTCGGCGGCACCGGACTCCTCGGCCTCCACCGCTTTCTCGTAGGCTTCGGTCTCGTCGATGTTGCGTCGGATGAAGTAACCGACCAGCAGCAGCACCGAACCGAGCAGGAACGGCACCCGCCAGCCCCAGCTCTGGAAGGCATCCTCGGGCAGCAACGTCGCAATCTGGAACACCCCGGTGGACAGCAGGGTGGCCAGGGCGAAGCCGACCGGCGCCCAGGCCCCGGCCAGTCCGCGGCGTTTCTGGTTGCCGTGCTCGACCGAGAGCACCACCGCTCCGGCGTACTCCCCACCGGCGCCGAACCCTTGCAGCAATCGCAGCACGATCAGCAGGATCGGCGCCCACACCCCGATGGCTGCGTAGTTGGGCAGCAGTCCGATCAACGTGGTGGCCACGCCCATCAGCACGATGGTGAAGATCAGCATCTTCTTGCGGCCGACCTTGTCACCCATGTTGCCCAGCACGATGCCGCCCAGCGGCCTGGCCAGGAATCCGACGGCATAGGTGGCAAACGCCGCGATGGTGCCCACCACCGGGTCGGCATTGGGGAAGAACTGGGTGTTGAGCACCAATGCCGCTGCGGTGCCGTAGATCAGGAAGTCGTACCACTCCAGGGTGGTGCCGACCAGTGCGGCAACCCCGGCCTTGCGGGCCTGTTTGGGGTTGGCGACGTCGGTGCCGGTGTCTGCGGAGCCCGGTGAGTTCATGCGGTGGTCCTTAGGCCAGAGGGGTGAAAGGGGCTGGGGTGCAAGGGGGTGGTCACTCGGGTCGGCGCAGCACGGCTCCACGTTGGATCGGTCCGACCAATGCCGCGTACTGGCCCAGCCAGCCCCGTTCAGGGTGCTCGCCGGCGGCGCGGACCGGGGCACCGTCGCGCACCGGGTTCACGTCGACGCGCCGGGCGTCGAGGTCGATGCTGATCTGATCGCCGTCGGCCAGGCCGGCCAGCGGCCCGCCGTCGGCGGCCTCGGGCATCACCTGCCCGACCACCAGACCGTGGTTGAGGCCGGACAATTCGCCATCGGTGACGACGGCGACCTGCCCACCGAGGCCGGCACCGTTGAGGGCCGCGACGAAGCTCGCCGCGAACACCGTTCCGGGGCCGCCACGTGGGCCCATCCCGCGGAGCACGATGACCTCTCCGGCGGAGATCCGGCCGTCTCCCAGCGCCGCGATGGCGTCGTCTTCGCCCACAAAAACGTTTGCGGGACCGGAGAATTGGCGCCGGGTTGCCTTGCCGACGCCAGCCACCTTGACGATCGAACCGTCCGGCGCCAGCGTGCCGCGAAGGATGATCAACCCGGGTTCGTCGTTGATCGGATCCTCCAGCGGGTGCAGCACCTCGCCATCGGCGGCCCGGGCATCGGCCGCCCGCTGCGCGACGGTGCGGCCGTCGACGGTGAGCGCCTGCCCGTCCAGCCGGGACAGCAACGTACGCATGACTGTCTGGACGCCGCCGATGCCGTCGAGATCCCACACCTGATGGGCGCCATTGGGCCGGATCGCGGCCAGCTGCACGGCATCTCGGCCGTGCTTCTCGAACAGCGCAACGACGTCGAGGTCCAGGTCTGCCTCGGCGGCGATTGCAGTCAGATGCCGGATGCAGTTGACCGAGCCGCCCAGTGCCAGTGCCACTTCGATGGCATTACCGATGGAGGCCTCCGTGATGACCTGTCGCGCAGTCAGATTCTCTTCCACCATCGCCACGATGCGCCGACCGGCGGCGGAGGCATTCGACAGCATCGATTCGGAGTTCGCCCGGGTCGGTGCCGACCCGGCGACTGTCATGCCCAACGCCTCGGCCAGGCAGTGCATGGTGTTCGCGGTGGCCAGGCCCGCACACACGCCCGGCCCCTCGATGGCTCGGTCGGCGAGATCACCGAGCTGATCCACGGTCATGGTTCCCGCGGCCAGCGCACCGACAGATTCGTACACCGTGTCGATGTCGACCGAGCAACCGCTGTACCGGCCGCCTTTCTGATAGCCGCCGATCACGATGATCGACGGCAGGTCGAGCCTCGCTGCGGCCATCAGATGCGCCGGGGTGGTCTTGTCGCACGACGAGAGGAACACGATGCCGTCGAGCACCGCGCCTTCGACGGCGGCTTCGACATCGTTGACGATGAGGTCCCGGGTCGGCATCAGATATCGGGCCTTGCGGCCGGCGCTGGTGACAAAATCGCTTGGCGCCGTTGTGCGGATCTCGAACGGTAACCCGCCGGCTTCGCGAATCGCGTCGGCTACCCGGATCGCCACGTCATCGAGGTGGGCAAAGCACACCGACAGCTTCGACGAGGTGTTGACGACGGCGATTTTCGGCTTCTGCTGATCCGCCACGCTGATACCCATGGCGCTCCACTGCGCCCGGCGCACCGCCCATCGGGTGCTGCCCGGGACGAAGTTGCTGCGCAGTCCGCCGCCGGTGGCGCGTTCGAAGTTGTTGTCGGGTGTCATTACTGGTTCTGCCTTTCTGAAGCGGCTGCGACGGGTGTCGCGGGCGGTAGCGCGCTTCCGTTGGCGATCATGCGGTCCTGGATGATCCGCACGTCGAGATCTCGATAAGCCACACCGGAGTCCAGCGATGCCAGGGTGGCGACGGCAGCGGCGTGTCCGTATTCGAAACACTGCGCGGTGACGCGTGCCGATGCCAGCGCCTGGTGTTCGGCACTGAGGCAGCGGCCGGCGACGATGATGTTCTCTCCACGTTCCGGCACCAGGGTGCCGTAGGGCACGTCGTAGTAGTCGTCGAGCAGCCAGTGCAGTTTTGGCTTCTGACCGTCATGCAACTCGATGGGCCAGGGGGATCGGCAGATGGTGTCGGCGCGTTTGGTCCCGTCGACCACATCGGTGTCGCGCAGTGTCTGCACCCCGGCTACGGTGCGGGTCTGCCGGATGCCCGCTTCGACTCCGGTGTCGACGACGTACGCGCCGGCGCACCCCGGCACGGCGTCGGCCAGGAAGCGCGTGTACTCCCGAACCTGACGACGTCCCCCGATCTCGGCGAGGGTGAAATCGGCCGGGTCGATGACGTTGAGCATCCGGCCATCCGGCGCCGTGAGCCGAGTCGCGTTGACCAGCAGCTCGTTCGGGCGGCCAGTGTCGAAGATCCAGATCTTGTTGCGTGGTAGGTCCATCCCACCGCCGCGGGCGGCGTCGATGGCCTCGGTTACCCAGGGCGGGCTGATGGTGTCGGGTCCCCAAGCCTCCCAGAACTTCTCGACGTCGATGTTGCCCAGCCGGAAGAACATCGTGGGATTCTGGATGCGCCCGTCGTTCCCGAATCGGTAGACACCCCCGGCACGAGCCACCACGGCACCGTCGCCGGAGGCATCGATGATCCGGGCCGCCCGGATGACCGCGATACCGGCGTTGGACGCCACCACCAGACCGCGGTAGTGCTCCCCCTCGGTCAGGACGTCGATCACCTGCGTGTGGAACAGGATCTGCACCCCGGCTGCCGTCAGCAACGCATCGGCGGTGTCGCGCCACACCAATGGGTCGTGGGTGGGGGTGAAGGTCTTGCCGTACCGCTGCGGAGCGGTGAGTCCGTTGCGGGTTCTCAGTTCGCCGGCGAACCGGTCGGTGAATCCGTACACCACCTGCTCGGGCCGGTCGGCGCCGTCGGACGCCAGGTACATGCCGCAGATGGTGCCCGACAATCCCGCCACCGCGGCGCCGCCGGCGAAGCCGTACTTCTCGATCACCAATACGGTGGCGCCGGCTTCGGCGGCGACGGTGGCGGCGGCCACGCCGGCGGCACCCGCTCCGACAACCGCCACATCGACCTCGGCGAGTACCGGAATGCCGGCCGGATTCAAGCCCTCTGCCTGCGCAGACAGCCGCCATTCAACCGATATATCACTCATAGATGGACCGTACATCGATCGTCGCGATAATGTCTACCCCGTGACACAGCAGGCTTCTTCGTGACCGGCGTCTCCCAGAACAAGGCGGACCAGGCCTTCCTCGACATCGAGCGGATGATCGTGCTGCAGGAGCTCGCCCCCGGCGCGCTGGTTTCGGAGAAGCAGCTCATGGAACTCACCGGGCTGGGCCGCACCCCGGTGCGGGAAGCGCTGCAGCGACTCGCCCGCGAACGGCTGGTCGAGATCCATCCCAACCGGGGCGTGCTGGTGCCCGCGGCGTCCGTCGAAGCCCAGCTCAAGCTGCTGGAGCTGCGCCGCACCCTGGAACCGTTTGCCGTCCGGCTCGCCGCGACGCGCGCGACCGCCCAGCAGCGCACCGCCGCCCGCCGGCTGGCCGACTACGTTCTCGGCGATCAGCTGTCCGTCGACGACTTCGCCGAATTCCTGCGCTCCGCACACGCGCTGGTGGTCAACGCCACCCACAACGAGTTCGTCGAAGTCGCGATGGCACCGCTACAGGGGCTCTCGCGTCGGTTCTGGTTCGGCAACATGTCGGCGCCGACACAAGACCTCGCTCGAGCCGCACAGCTGCATCACGACATCCTGGCGTCGATCGCCGACGGGGACAGCGATGCCGCCGAAGCGGCATCGCTGGCGCTGAGCGACTACCTGTTCGATTTCACCTACGCGACGCTGCCACAGCGAGGCGCTCTCTAGTCGGTGAAAAGTGCCGCGCGCGTGTTCTCAACGGCATACCGTTGAGAACACGCCCCCAAGCGAGGGCGTGTTGCGGACGGGGGCACTACATGCCGAACGGAAAACCCAACATTCTGGTCATCTGGGGCGATGACATCGGAATCAGCAATCTGAGCTGCTACAGCGACGGCATGATGGGCTATCGCACCCCCAACATCGACCGGATCGCCGCCGAGGGCCTGCGCTTCACCGACTCCTACGGTGAACAGAGCTGCACCGCCGGACGCGCCGCGTTCATCAGCGGCCAGAGCGTGTACCGCACCGGGATGAGCAAGGTGGGCGTTCCCGGTGTCGACATCGGTTGGGCAGCAGAAGATCCCACCATCGCCGAACTCCTCAAACCTCTGGGCTACGCCACCGGCCAGTTCGGCAAGAACCACTTCGGCGACCTCAACAAGTACCTGCCCACCGCGCACGGTTTCGACGAGTTCTACGGCAACCTGTACCACCTCAACGCCGAGGAAGAACCCGAGCAGGTCGACTATCCGCACAAAGACCAGTTCCCGCGGTTGTACGAAACGGCACTGCCACGCGGTGTGCTGGACTGCAAAGCCACCGCCGAGGACTCCAACGAGCCCGACGACCCGAAATTCGGCGCGGTCGGCAAGCAAACCATCACAGACACCGGTCCGTTGACAGCCAAGCGCATGGAGACGATCGACGACGACATTGCTGACCGCACCGTCGACTACATCAAACGCCAGCACGCCGCCGAGACCCCGTTCTTCGTCTGGTGCAACTTCACCCACATGCACCTCTACACCCACGTGAAGCCGGAAAGTCGTGGCCAGGCCGGGATGTGGCAGTCCGAATACCACGACGCGATGATCGACCATGACCGCAACGTGGGCACGGTGCTCGACGTGCTCGACGAACTGGGCATCGCCGAGGACACCATCGTCATCTACTCCACCGACAACGGCCCCCACCGCAACTCATGGCCGGACGCCGGGACGACGCCGTTCCGCAGCGAGAAGAACACCAACTGGGAGGGCGCCTACCGGGTACCTGAGCTGATCCGCTGGCCCGGCAAGATCACGGCGGGAACGGTCTCCAATGACATCATCCAGCATCATGATTGGCTGCCCACGCTGCTGGCCGCCGCCGGTGACCCGGACATCAGCGACAAGCTGAAGAAGGGCCATCAGATCGAGGACGTCGAGTACAAGGTGCACATCGACGGGTTCAACCTGCTGCCCTATCTGATGGGCGAGGTCGAGAACAGTCCACGGCGCGGCTTCTTCTACTTCAACGACGACGCCGAAATGGTCGCGATGCGCTTCGAGAACTGGAAGATCGTCTTCGCCGAGCAACGCTGCCAGGGGACGCTGCGCACCTGGGCGGAACCGTTCACCGAGCTGCGGGTACCCAAACTGTTCAACCTGCGCACCGATCCGTTCGAATACGCCGACATCACCTCCAACACCTACTACGACTGGTTCCTGCGGCGCGACTTCTTCGTGTTCTATGCCACGGCCATGGCCTCGGCGTTCCTCGACACGTTCAAGGAGTTCCCGCCCCGGCACCCACCGGCCAGCTTCAGCATCGACCAGATCGTCGCGAAATTGGAGGCATTCCTGGCAGCCGACTGAGACCGGCGCCCCCACGGCCCGACACTGCAAAAAAAGGAACAGCACATGCCCGAGTCCACACCGAACATCCTGGTCATCTGGGGCGACGATATCGGAATCTCGAACCTGAGTTGTTACAGCCGGGGCATGATGGGCTACTTCACCCCCAATATCGACCGAATCGCCGACGAGGGAATGCTGTTCACCGATTCCTATGGTGAACAGAGCTGCACCGCGGGCCGGTCGTCGTTCATCACCGGACAGAGCGTGTACCGCACCGGCATGAGCAAGGTGGGCATGCCCGGCGTCGACGTCGGGCTGCAGAAAGAGGACCCGACCATCGCCGAACTGCTCAAGCCGCTCGGCTACGCCACCGGCCAGTTCGGCAAGAACCACCTGGGCGACCTCAACAAGTACCTGCCCACCGCGCACGGTTTCGATGAATTCTTCGGCAACCTCTACCACCTCAACGCCGAAGAAGAACCCGAGCACGAGGACTACCCCACCGCCGAGGAAGCACCGCTGCTGCGCACGGCCCTGCTACCTCGCGGCGTCATCCATTCCTGGGCCACCGAAGAGGATTCCGGCGAGGTCGACGAGCGGTACGGCCCGGTGGGCAAACAGCGCATCGAGGACACCGGGGCACTGACCAAGCTGCGGATGGAGACCATCGACGACGAAACCACCGGCGCTTGCGCGGATTTCATCACGCGCCAACACCACTCGAACACCCCGTTCTTCGTGTGGATGAACATGACCCACATGCATTTCCGGACGCACACCAAGCCGGAGAGCAAGGGCCAGGCCGGGCGCTGGCAGTCGCCGTACCACGACACGATGATCGACCACGACCGTAACGTCGGCACCCTGCTCGACCTGCTCGACGAACTCGGCATCGCCGAGAACACCATCGTCATCTACTCGACCGACAACGGCCCACACGCCAACAGCTGGCCCGACGGTGCCACCACGCCGTTCCGCAGCGAAAAGGCCACCAATTGGGAGGGCGCGTTCCGCATCCCCGAGTTGATCCGCTGGCCCGGCAAGATCAAAGCCGGATCGGTGTCCAATGAAATTGTGCAGCACCATGATTGGCTGCCCACCTTCCTGTCCGCCGCCGGCGATCCGGGCATCGTGGACAAGCTCAAGGCCGGGCACACCATCGGGGACACCACTTTTCACGTGCACATCGACGGCTACGACCTGCTGCCGTATCTGACCGGCGAGGTCGACAAGAGCCCCCGGCGCGGGATGATCTACTTCTCCGACGACGGCGACGTTCTCGGGATCCGGGCCGACAACTGGAAGATCGTCTTCATGGAGCAGCGCTGCCAGGGCACACTCCAGGTGTGGTTCGAGCCGTTCACGAAGTTGCGCGCACCGAAACTGTTCAACCTACGGACCGACCCGTACGAGCACGCCGACGTCACCTCGAACACCTACTGGGACTGGCTGATCGACCGCCTCTACCTGATGTTCTACGGATCGGCGATCGTGAACCAGTTCCTGGAGACGTTCAAGGAGTTCCCGCCACGACAGAAGCCGGCTTCCTTCACCATCAACAACGCCGTCGAGGAACTCGAAAAGTTCCTCGCGACGAGGGGTGGGTAGGTGGCCGAGCTCGCCTCGTGGAATGACGGTCCCACCAAGGCCGCGATCGTCGACTTCGTGGAGTCGGTCACCGCCCCTGGGGACAGCTTTGTGCCCGTCGAGGAGCGCATCGCGGTGTTCGACAACGACGGCACCCTGTGGTGCGAGAAGCCGATGTACATCCAGCTCGACTTCCTGCTGCGCCGCTTCAAGGAACAGGCCGAGGCCGATCCGTCGCTGCGGGACACCCAGCCGTACAAGGCCGCCTACAGCGGGGATCTGAAGTGGCTGGGCGACGCGGTCACCAAGCACTACCAGGGTGACGACTCCGATCTGAAACCTCTTATGGCGGCAATACTCACATCGCAGCACGAGATCACGGTCGACGAACTCGCAGCCCGCTTCGATGCCTTCTTCGCCGAAGCGACGCATCCGACCCTGGGTCGCAAGTACACCGCGTGCGGGTATGCGCCGATGATCGAGCTGCTGCGCCACCTCGAGGCGCACGACTTCACCAACTACATCGTCTCCGGCGGCGGACGCGACTTCATGCGTCCCGTCACAGGGCCGCTGTACGGGATCCCACCGGAGCGGGTCGTGGGCAGTTCAGTGGGGCTCGCCTACCGCGACGGACAGCTCTACACCACCGCGCAGCCCGAATTCCTCGATGATGGGCCGATCAAACCGGCGCGACTGTGGAGCCGCATCGGGCGCAGGCCGATCTTCGCCGCAGGCAACTCCAACGGCGATGTCGAGATGTTGGAGTTCACCGCCGCGTCCACCAGACCCTCGTTGCAGTTGCTCGTCGTGCACGATGATGCCGATCGCGAATTCGACTACACCGCAGGCGCGGAGAAGGCACTCGGGCACGCCGGCGTAAAGAAGTGGACCGTCGCCAGCATGCGCGACGACTGGAAACATGTCTTCGGTGACTGACCACCCGGTTACGCCCAAACTCACACACGGGCGCGAAAGTCCGCGTAGCTCCCGCCCGAATGTCGATCTGGGCGACAGCTTGGTCTGGATTCCCGGCCAGACAACGGTACTGGGGTCCGACGAGCACTACCCCGAAGAGGCCCCGGCACGCGAGGTCACCGTCGACGGTTTCTGGATACAGACCCACCAGGTCACCAATGCCCAATACGCACAGTTCGTCTCGGCCACCGGTTATCGCACCGTCGCGGAGCGGGCACTGAATCCCGCGGACTATCCGGGCGCACCGCCGGAGAACCTGCAACCCGGCTCCATGGTGTTCCGGCGGACAGCGGGGCCCGTCGACCTGCGTCACCTCAGCCAGTGGTGGCAATGGACACCGGGCGCCTGCTGGGACCATCCCCGCGGTCCCCGTTCCACCACCACCGGCCGCGACGAGCACCCCGTCGTCCACATCGCGTTCGAGGACGCGCAGGCCTATGCACAGTGGGCAGGGCTGGGACTGCCCACCGAGGCGGAATGGGAAACCGCTGCCCGCGGTGGCCTTTCACGCGCCACCTACACCTGGAGTGATGAACCGGAGACGACGGGTCAGCGGCTGGCCAACTACTGGCATGGCGAATTCCCCTACCTGCCGGACACCGGCTACGGCACCACCGCCCCGGTCGGCAGCTTCCCGGCCAACGGTTACGGGCTGTACGACATGGCCGGCAATGTCTGGGAGTGGACCACCGACTTCTACGGCGGTGACCGGGCCGCCACGGCGTGCTGCGCCGAGGAGTCCGTCGATCCCCACTTCAACATCCCGCGCAGAGTGATCAAGGGCGGCTCGTTTCTCTGCGCCGACAGCTACTGCATGCGCTACCGGCCGGCCGCGCGCCGTCCGCAACAGATCGACACCGGGATGAGCCACCTCGGTTTCCGCTGCATCCGGCGATGAGTTCTCGTGGTGGCGCGGGTCAGACTCCCAGAACCACTACCGAGGAGAACCGATGCGCAAGATCACTGCAGGCCTGTTCATCTCACTCGACGGCGTCACCGAGGCCCCCGATCAGTGGCACTTCCCGTACTTCAACGACGAGATGGGTGCGGCCGTGGGCAGCCAGCTGGGTGCCGCCGACACGCTGCTGTTGGGCCGCGTCACCTACGACAGCTTCGCCGGTGCGTGGCCCACGCGCGAAGTCGAGGGCGGGGAGGACGCCCAGTTCGCCAAGACGCTCGGCGACACCCGCAAGATCGTCATCTCACGTCAACCCCTCGAATTCACCTGGCGCAACACCGAATTGATCCAAGGAGAGTTGATCGAGGCGGTCACCACCCTGAAGAACGAGCCCGGCGGAGATATCGGCATCAGCGGTTCGGTATCGGTGGTGCGCCAGCTGCTGGAGGCCGGGCTGCTCGACGAGCTGCACCTGCTGATCCACCCGATCGCCGTCCGCCGCGGCGACCGCCTGTTCGATCAGGGCGAGTCGCTCCCGCTGACACTGCTGTCGTCCACGCCGTTCAGCACCGGGGTGGTGTACGTGGTGTACGGCCCGGACACCACAACGCAGGCGGGCGGCTATGCCGAAACCAAGGCACACCTGCCGCAGTGACCCAGTAGGGTCTAGAACACGTTCCAGTTCTGCTGAGGGAGACGCATGACGGTACTGGTCACGGGGGCCTTCGGCTTGGTCGGAGCCGCCACCGTCGCTCATCTGGCCGCCGAAGGACGCCGGGTCGTCGCCACCGACCTCGACATCCCAGCCCATCGCGAGGCGGCCACAAAGCTGCCACCCGGGGTGCTGGTGCACCATGCCGATCTGACCGACCCGGCGGCGGTGGACACGCTGATCAGCGAGGTGGCACCCACCGCGGTGATCCACTTGGCGGCCGTCATCGCGCCGCACTGCTACAGCCGGCACGCGCTGGCCCAGAAGGTCAACGTCGAGGGCACCGCCAACCTCATCGCCGCGCTGTCGCAGCACACCACCAACCAGCCGACCCCGCCACGATTCGTACTAGCTTCCAGCGTTGCGGTGTACGGCCCGCGCAACCCGTACCGCACCGATGAGGTTCTGACCGCTGACACCCCGGTCGCGCCCTATGACATCTACGGCACCCAGAAGGTGCTGGCCGAGAAACTGGTCCGCGACTCCACGCTGGACTGGGCGATCCTGCGTCTCGGCGGCGTCCTGACCGTTGCCCTGCAACTCGACCTGAACCCCGATTTCCTCTTCTTCGAAGGTCTGCTGCCCACCGACGGGCGCATCCAGACCGTCGACGTGCGCGACGCCGCCCGCGCGTTCGCCAACGCCACCACCGCCGACTGCCTCGGCGAGACCCTGCTGATCGGCGGAGACCACACGCACCGGTTGACCCAAGGTGACATCGGGCCCGCGACGTCGGCGGCCATGGGCCTGGTGGGCGGTCTGCCCATCGGCCGCACCGGCGACCCCGCCAGTGACACCGCCTGGTTTGCCACCGACTGGATGGACACCACTCGCGCTCAGGAAGTTCTTGACTTCCAACGGTATTCGTGGCCGGCGATGCTGATCGAAACGGCGGAGAACGCCGGCTGGAGACGGCACGTGCTGCGGGTGGCAGCCCCGCTGGTCCATCAGCTACTCAAGCGTCGCGCCGCCTATCACGACGCGCCCGGCCGCTACGCCGACCCGTGGGGTGCCGTCACCGCCAAATGGGGCGATCCCCGCCCCCGAAACACCGGACAGGTGGCCCCGTGACCCGCCACGCCGTCGTCATCGGCGGGGCGTCCGGGATCGGCTGGGCCGTGG
>NZ_JBARXZ010000158.1:0-24471 GCF_049647605.1 Mycobacterium sp.
ACCTTCAGGAGCGGCCTGCGTGGCGACCGCCGGGGCGGACGGCGCCGCCTCCACCTGCACGTTGAACAGCAGCCCGACCGACTCTTCCTTGAGCGCGTCGAGCATGCCGCGGAACATGTCGTAGCCCTCGCGCTGGTACTCGACCACCGGGTCACGCTGCGCCATGGCGCGCAGACCGATGCCCTCCCGCAGGTAGTCCATCTCGTAGAGATGTTCACGCCACTTGCGGTCCAGGACGTTGAGCAGCACGTTGCGCTCGAGCTGGCGCATCGCTCCTTCGCCGGCGATCTCTTCGAGTTCGGCTTCCCGTACTGCGTACGCCTTCTCCGCGTCGGCCACCAGCGCGTCGAGCAGTTCTTCGCGGGTCAGCTCACCGGGCTCGCCCACGGCATCGGAATCGATCAGATCGTGGTGATCGATGCTGACCGGGTACAGGGACTTGAGCGCCTCCCACAGCTTCTCCAGGTCCCAGTCCTCCGAGTAGCCCTCAGCTGTGGCACCGTTGACGTAGGCGGTCACCACATCGACGAGCATCTGGTGCGCCTGGTCCTGCAGGCTTTCACCTTCGAGCACCATCTTGCGCTCGGCATAGATGACCTTGCGCTGCTGATTCATCACCTCGTCGTACTTGAGGACGTTCTTGCGGACCTCGAAGTTCTGCTGCTCGACCTGCGTCTGTGCACTCTTGATGGCACGGGTGACCATCTTCGCCTCGATCGGCACATCCTCGGGCAGATTCAGCCGGGTCAGCAGCGACTCCAGGGTGGCGCCGTTGAAGCGCCGCATCAATTCGTCACCGAGCGACAGGTAGAACCGGGACTCCCCGGGATCACCCTGACGGCCGGCGCGACCGCGCAGCTGGTTGTCGATACGGCGTGACTCGTGGCGCTCGGTGCCCAGCACGTACAGGCCGCCCACGGCGCGCACATCCTTGGCTTCGGCGTCGGCCTCGTCCTTGATCTTGGTGAGCGTCTCGTCCCAGGCGGCTTCGTACTCCTCCGGGGTCTCCACCGGGTCGAGGCCCTGTTCCCGCAGACGTTTGTCGGCCAGGAAGTCGACGTTGCCACCGAGCACGATGTCGGTACCGCGGCCCGCCATGTTGGTGGCCACCGTGATGGCGCCCAGTCGACCGGCCTCGGCGATGATGTTCGCCTCTTGCTCGTGGTACTTGGCGTTGAGGACGTTGTGCGGCACCTTGCGCTTGGTGAACTGCCGCGACAGGTACTCCGACCGCTCCACACTGGTGGTGCCGATCAGGACCGGTTGGCCCTTCTCGAAGCGCTCGGCCACATCGTCGACGACGGCGATGTACTTGGCTTCCTCGGTCTTGTAGATCAGGTCGGTCTGGTCCTGACGCACCATTGCCCGGTTGGTCGGGATCGTGACCACGCCGAGTTTGTAGATCTCGTGCAGCTCGGCGGCTTCCGTCTGTGCGGTACCCGTCATTCCGGACAGCTTGTCGTAGAGCCGGAAGTAGTTCTGCAGGGTGATCGTGGCCAGCGTCTGGTTCTCGGCCTTGATCTCGACACGTTCCTTGGCCTCGATGGCCTGGTGCATGCCTTCGTTGTAGCGGCGGCCCACCAGCACACGGCCGGTGAACTCGTCGACGATGATGACCTCACCGTTGCGTACGATGTAGTCCTTGTCACGGGTGAACAGCTCTTTGGCTTTGAGCGCGTTGTTCAGATGGCTGATCAGCGTGGAGTTCGCCGACTCGTAGAGATTGTCGATACCGAGCTGGTCCTCGACGAACTCGACACCGACCTCGTGCACGCCGACGGTGCGCTTACGCAGGTCCACCTCGTAATGGGTGTCCTTCTCCATCAGCGGCGCCAGCCGTGCGAACTCGCTGTACCAGTTCGATGCTCCGTCGGCCGGGCCCGAGATGATCAGCGGGGTACGGGCCTCGTCGATCAGAATCGAGTCCACCTCGTCGACAACCGCGAAGTTGTGGCCGCGCTGCACCATGTCGGTGACCGAGTGCGCCATGTTGTCGCGGAGGTAGTCGAAACCGAACTCGTTGTTGGTGCCGTAGGTGATGTCAGCGGCGTAGGCGGCCCGACGTTCGTCCGGGGTGAGCCCGGACAGGATGACGCCGACGTCGAGACCGAGGAACCGGTGCACCCGACCCATCCACTCGGCGTCACGTTTGGCCAGGTAGTCGTTGACGGTGACGACGTGCACGCCTTTGCCCGACAGCGCGTTGAGGTAGGCCGGAAGCACACAGGTGAGCGTCTTGCCCTCACCGGTCCGCATCTCCGCGACGTTGCCGAAGTGCAGCGCCGCCCCGCCCATCAGCTGGACGTCGAACGGGCGCTGCGACAGCACCCGCCAGGCCGATTCGCGCGCGACCGCGAAGGCCTCGGGGAGCAGGTCGTCGAGGCTTTCGCCACCGTCGATCCGCTTCTTGAACTCGTCGGTCTTGGCGCGCAACTCCGCGTCCGAGAGCTTTTCGACGTCGTCGGAGAGGGTGTTGACGTAGTTGGCCACACCTTTGAGGCGTTTGACCATACGACCTTCACCGAGGCGCAGCAGCTTATCCAGCACTGATATATCCCCTACAGGATCGGAGTCTTAGCGCAGTCCATCGTAGGTGACTGCACTGTGAGCCCTGATGTCGCTGCGGCGAGTCGCGCCGCCGACAACAGAACGTGGGCGGAATCTCGACCGAGATCCCGCCCACGTGTGGTTGCTGTCAGGGTTCAGGAGAGCCGGATCAACCCGTAGTCGTAGGCGTGCCTGCGGTACACCACGGTGGGCTTGTCGGTCTCTTTGTCGTGGAACAGGAAGAAGTCGTGTCCGACGAGTTCCATCTCGTAGAGCGCGTCGTCAACGGTCATCGGCTGGTGGGGGTGCTCCTTGGTGCGCACGATCCGACCGGGGACGTGATCGTCGGCGGCGGCGATGGCTGCCTCAGCCTCGCCGCGGCCCGCTCTCGGTGCCTCCATCTCTTGGAGAAAGGCGGTGGCTTCAGCCACCGACACCGGCGTCTTGTCGCCGTAGTGGATCTTGCGGCGGTCCTTGCCGCGTCGCAGTCGCTCCTCGAGCTTGTGGATGGCCGCTTCGAGCGCTCCGTAGAAAGTGTCGGCGCATGCCTCCCCGCGGACGACGGGCCCGCGGCCGCGAGCGGTGATCTCGACGTGTTGGCAGCTCTTGCGTTGTCGGCGGTTCTTCTCGTGATCGAGTTCGACGTCGAACATGTAGATGGTCCGGTCGAAGCGCTCCAACCGCGCCAACTTCTCGGCTACATGAAGCCGGAAGTGGTCCGGAATCTCGACATTACGTCCCTTCACAACCACCTCGGCGTTCGGCTCCGGGGTTGTCTGGTCGTCGGGATCGGCTAGCATCTGGGCGGATTGGCTTGTCATGCTTGACAACTCGTTTCTCCTCTACGTCATACGCGAGCACGTGTCTGGCGTGTGGATACTCATTCGCCGAGGGGTTGAGCGGATTCGCACGCCCGTCGGCGCTAGGGATCGGATATCACCTCCTACCGCTTCGGGCGAAGTGGGCTTCGCGGGCCGCTGGCCCTTTCGAAGCCGGCTGCGATGTCTCACAGCTCGTGTCCCCGAAGGTAGTCCCAGTTCACCCAAACGTGCCACCCTTTTCTCGCACCTGTTGCCAGTTCTTTCGACCCTCGTTACCGGGACCAATGTCCGTTGTGAAACTGCACCGCGTCAGGCATGCGCCAGTGCGAGCACACCGGCCACCCGGATTCCGGCCTCGGCCAATACCCGCACCGATTCGCACGCAGTGGCACCGGTGGTGACGATGTCGTCGATAACAACCACATCGGCGTCACTCGGGATGTTGCTGGAAATGAGGTGGACGCGTCCGGCCAGATTGTGCTGCCGGTCGCCACTGCTCAAGCCCACCGAGTCTTTGGCCGAGTTTTTCAGACGCAATGCCGACGTAACCGAAATCTTTGGATGGGCCGCGACCGCCGCCGTCGCCAGCCGGGTCACGGGGTCCCCGCCGCGGCGGCGCGCCGCGATGCGACGGGTGGGTGCGGGCACCAGGGTCAGTGGGACGTCCAACACTCCCCAGGTGAGCAGCCGGTGGATCCCGATGGCCAACGGACGGGCCAGCGGTGTGATCAGGTCTGCCCGGCCACGTTCTTTGAGAGCGACGATCGCGCGCCTGCGGGCGCCGGCGTGCCGACCGAGGACAAAGACCGGGACTCCGGGATCGAGCCGTGGGTTGATCACGTGCGGTTCATCGACCCCGACAGTCAGCGCCGCCGCACACGTGGCGCACCACCGTGTCATGGGCGCACCGCAGCCGCCGCACTCCAGCGGCAGGACGAGATCGAGCATGGCTGCAGTGTGATGGCAGGGGGTGACAATGCGCCGCCGGTGGGCACACCTGCGCCGGGGGCCGACTCAGCCCGGAAGCACCGGCACCGCCCCGGGCACCAGCATCGGCTGCACACCGATCCACACCAGCTGGTTCTCCGCACCAGAAGCCGACAGCTGGATGACGCCGCTGGGATCAGCCACGTAGACACTCGACGGGCTGGCCGCAACGGTGCCCACCGGTGTTTTCAGATCCTGGGTCGGACCGTCGGAGTTCACGCCGTCGAGATTGACGAATGACACCGGGTGCGCATCGTCGTTGCGGCTCACCACGATGTCGTCGCCCGTCCGCCACGACAGCGAGACCACGGATCTACCGAGACCAAAGCCCAGCCGCCGCGGATAGGTCAGGGCGAATTCACCTGTCGGCAGTTGATCCACACCGGCGAGAATCACCTGGCCGTTGATGACCATCGCCGCCCGTGTGCCATCGCGGGAGAGCTGCAGCTCGGAGATCGCGCCGGGGAACTTCACCGACACCGACGTCGCATCGACCGGTATCTGCGCCGGTTCGCCGGAGGCCGCCTCCCGGATCACCCGCAATACGATGTTGCCGTCGACCACCACCCACACCGCCTGGTCCAGAGCCCAGGTGGGTCGAGACAGGTTGCGAGCCTCGGCAACTCGCTGCGCCTCCCGCCCCAGGGTGCCGATCCACAACGAGGACTCCATGTCGGGTGCCCCGGCACGCACCATCACCACCGAGGCGACCTGATGTCCCTCGCGGGACAGGGAGGCGGCCCGCTGATCCGGCATCTGCCCGAAGGTCCCCGGGACACGTTCGGATCGCTGCCCGTCCAGGAAATGCAGGGATCCGCCGATCAGCGCATGCAACCCCGCTGCGGCGCCGTCGGCCGCACCAGGATCGCTGGCGGCCACATCGGAGGTGTTCCAGCCGTCGGCGAACCGCTCGTCGAGCGCGGCACCATCGATGTCGATGACGTAAGGGCCCTTGATATCGGCGCGCGCCAGCGTCCAGATGATCTGCGCGGCAAGGAGTTGCCTGCTGTGCGGATCGGTGGTGGACAGGCTCTCCAGCTCGATCCGCGAACCTCCGTATCCGCGGCCGATACCGGTCTTACCGCCGTCGGCCCTGGTCACCGGGCCACGCAGCCGGAGCGGTTCGGCCAGCATGTTACGCACGGTGTTGGCCATCTCCGGCCGGGGACCGGAGATCACCTTGGTGAGCAGCTCGGTCGCCAACTGATCGGCATCCGATACCGCCACGTAGCGCGGGTCGGGCACCATCGTGGTCCCGGTGGGATCGACGAAGTAGAGCGTGTGACGCTTGTAGGTGGCCTGGAACTGCTGCCAATCCAGAAACACTCCGTTGGGCAGCCGATCGATCCGCCAGCCGTCGGCGGTTTTGACCAGTTCGATGGGACCGGGATCAGGCAACGCACCTTCGGCGGTCTCGAACACCCCGATATCGGACAGCGACCCGAGGATGTCGGCCTGCATCGTCACCGAAACCTTGTCCGCGCCGCGAGTTTCGACAAACACCACCCGGTCGATCAGCAAGGCGCTACCGGCGTCATCCCAGGATTTGGAGGCCGATTCGGTGAGGAACTGGCGAGCCGCCAGATGTCGGTTCGCGGGATCGGCCGTGGCCTTGAGGAACTCGCGGAGCAGCAGATCGGGCTCCATGCCCGGAGTCGGTTTGGGCAGGCTCGAAGGTGCGGACCGCTCAACGGTGCCGATCGCCTGCGGGGCCGACGAGTTCGGAACGCCGGCGCAGCCGGCGACGATCAGAGCCGCACAGGTCAGCGCGGCGGCGATGCGCTTCACACGCTTTCCTCTGCCCGATCACGCGGCCACGAGCGCTGAGGGTCCCGCCGTTCGGGCGCAACAGGTTTCAGCGGCAACGGGCTGGTGGTGACCTTGTGCCCCCGGACCAGCGGCAACGTGAGCCGGAAACAGGCGCCCTGGCCCGGCTCCCCCCAAGCCTCCAACCGGCCCTGGTGCAGCCGGGCGTCCTCGATGCTGATCGCCAGGCCCAGACCGGTACCTCCGGAGCGGCGTACCCGCGAGGGATCCGACCGCCAGAAACGGCTGAACACCAACTTTTCCTCACCGGGGCGCAGCCCCACCCCGTAATCGCGGACGGTCACCGCCACCGTGTCCTCGTCGGCGGCCATCCTGATTCGCACCGGCTTACGTTCGGCATGGTCGATCGCGTTCGCTATCAGGTTTCGCAGGATCCGTTCCACCCGCCGCGCGTCGACCTCGGCGATCACCCCGTCGGCCGGCATGTCCACCATCAACTCGATTCCCGCGTCGTCGGCGAGATGCCCGACATTGCCCAGCGCGCTGTTCACCGTCGAACGCAAATCCACTGCCTCGACCGACAATTCGGCCACACCGGCATCATGCCGCGAGATCTCGAGCAAATCGTTGAGCAAGGACTCGAACCGGTCGAGCTCGTTGACCATCAGCTCCGTCGAACGGCGCAGCGCCGGATCCAGGTCCTCGCTGTGGTCATGAATCAGGTCGGCGGCCATCCGCACGGTGGTCAACGGCGTGCGCAGTTCGTGGCTGACATCGGAGGTGAACCGGCGCTGCAGGTTACCGAACTCCTCGAGTTGGGTGATCTGTCGGCTCAGGCTTTCGGCCATGTCGTTGAACGACACCGCCAGCCGAGCCATGTCATCCTCACCACGCACCGGCATTCGTTCGGTCAGGTGCCCCTCGGCGAACCGCTCGGCGATCCGCGAGGCCGACCGCACCGGCAACACCACCTGCCGCGAAACCAGCACCGCGATACCGGCCAGCAGCAACAGCAGGACCACGCCGCCGGTGGCCATCGTCCCCCGCACCAGCGAGATGGTGCTCTCCTCGCTGGACAGCGGGAAGATCAGGTAGAGCTCGAGATTGGTGACCCGCGATGAGGTCGGGCTGCCGATGATCAGCGCCGGACCAGAGAAACCGTCGGTCTGCACTGTCGCGTACTGATAACTGACCTGGCCGGCCTTGACGAACTCGCGCAGCGCTTCGGGGATCTGGTCGATCGGACCGGCCGACGTGGCTGCGCGCGGCCCATCGCCGGGCACCACAAGCACCGCATCGAAGGCGCCGGCCAACGCCGACCCCGCCGCGGGATCCGATTTCGACGTCAAGGTGTTACGCGCAAGCTGCAGGCTGCTGCCCAACGACCGGGTCTCCTCGCCGCCGACGATGCCGCTGACGGTGGTGCGGGCCCGCTCGATCTCCTCGGTGGCCGCGCGCACCTTCACATCCAGAACCCGGTCGGTGATCTGGCTGGTCAACACAAAACCCAGCACCATGATCACCGCCAGCGACAGCCCCAGGGTCAGGACCACCACGCGCAACTGCAGCGACCGGCGCCACGCCACACCCACAGCTCGACTCAGCGCACTCAGTCCACTCAGCAGCGGGCCGGTGCGGCCCCAGCGTCCGCGGGTGCGCTGCTTCGAGCGGAGGATCATGTAGCCGGCTCCTCCTCGTAGCAGCGATCGATCACGGCGGTCCGGCCTTGTAACCCACCCCTCGAACGGTCAGCACCACCTGAGGGTTCTCCGGGTCCTTCTCCACCTTGGCGCGCAGTCGCTGGACGTGCACGTTCACCAACCTGGTATCCGCCGGGTGCCGGTAACCCCACACCTGTTCCAGCAGCACATCTCGAGTAAACACCTGCCTGGGTTTCCGCGCCAAAGCCACCAGCAGGTCGAACTCCAACGGAGTGAGCGAAATCTGCTCACCGTTGCGGGTGACCTTGTGGGCGGGGACATCGATGTCGACATCGGCGATGGAGAGCATCTCCGCCGGCTCGTCGTCGTTGCGCCGCAGCCGGGCCCGGACCCGCGCCACCAGCTCCTTGGGCTTGAACGGCTTCATCACGTAGTCGTCGGCGCCGGATTCCAGACCCAGCACAACGTCGACGGTGTCGGTCTTGGCGGTCAGCATCACGATCGGCACACCGGAGTCGGCGCGCAGCACGCGGCACACGTCGATACCGTTCATCCCGGGCAGCATCAGATCGAGAAGAACCAGGTCGGGCCGCAATTCCCGCACCGCCGTCAGCGCCTGCGTGCCATCACCGATGACCGCAGTGTCGAATCCTTCCCCGCGCAGCACGATGGTGAGCATTTCGGCCAGCGATGCATCGTCATCAACGACCAGGATCCTTTGCCTCATGGTGTCCATGGTGTCACCCGATCGCGACAAAACTCGGGTACCACACGCGCAAATTCATGTCGACATCCGCGAAGGTCACATCGGCGGCCCCTGGACCAGCCCCCGGATGCTTGCGCAACGTGGTCCTGCCAAGCCGTTCCGCTGTGGCCGGCCCGGCACCTAACGCCCGGCGGCGACCTCGGCGGCAACCGCGGCCGGATCGGCATCGGCATCGGCGATCAGCCAGCGTCCGCCCCAATCCGCCGCCGCCAGCTCGGCATAAACGGCACCGGTGCGCAGCTGCAGGCCGTTGTCGCGCTCATAGGAGTCCCGCGCCCGGCCCGGGTCCTCCTCTGCACGGCGCCGCGCCCGCTGTCCCGCAAGCTCGATCGGAACATCGAGTAGGAGTTGATAATCCACGCTGGGCAGCCGCAGGCGTTGGTATTCCAGCCGGTACACCCAGTCGACGACCTCACCGGTGGCCCCCTGATGCAGCCGCGCCGCACTGTAGGCGGCATTGGAGGCCACATAACGGTCGAGGATCACCACGTCATGCTCGGCCCGCAGCCGGGTCAGCTCGTCGATCGCACCTGCGCGGTCCAGCGCAAACAACATGGCCATCGCATAGACCGACTCCGCCAGATCGCCGTGGTCACCGTGCAGCGCCTCGGCGGCGACATCGGCGGTCACCGATTGGCCGTATCGCGGAAATGCCAATGTCGTCACGGATTTACCGGCAGCCGCAAACGCGTCCTGCAGGGCCAGCGACAGCGTGCGCTTGCCGGCGCCGTCTACGCCTTCGATCGCGATGAGCACGGCTCGAGACTAACGGAATCAGTAGGACCCGCAGTTCGGAGAGGTTGGCTCACCGTTGAACCGTGCCGCAATCCACTGCATCGCCGGCTCACCGTCGACCAGCATCGGCAGCGCATGGTTGACGGCCGCTTTGTTCAGGAACGGCGGCTGCTCGTTGGTGCGGAAGTCGACGTCGGCGCCCAGTGCGCACCAATCCCGGCCCAGCTGTGCTGCCGGCGCGTACGGCACCAGCGGATCGAAACGATTGCTGTTGATCAGTACCGGCGCGCTGGGCCGGTAGCGGCCGAGTTTCTGCAGATCCAGCAGCCCTTTGAAGGGCTCCTTCTGGACCAGTTGCTCGATCGGGGCGTTGAAGTAGGGCTGCAGGTGGCGGAAGGTGAACTTGGCGATGGTCTCGGCGATGCACTGATCTGCCACCTTGGCCAGCATGTCGGTGCCGCGCGGGGTGAGCGTCGACCGGATCGCCGGCTCGGCCTCCGGGTAGGTGGCCATCACCGCGTTGATGGCGTAGCCCACCACGCCCACCAAGGCGCTGCCGTCGGCGAACGGGAACAACGCGGCGAGGTCGGCAGGTGGAGCGCCGGCGAATGCTCCGACAACACGCAGCTCGGGTGCGTAGACCGACGCGAGTTCGGCAGCCGAAGCGGCCGCACCACCACCTTGGGAGTAGCCCCAGAATGCCAGTGGCCCACGGGGATCCAGCGACGTGCCCGGCAGCAGCATGGCGGCTCGCCCGGCGTCGAGCATCGCGTTGCCCTGCGAGATGCGGTTGACGTAGGTGTGGACTCCGGGAGTGCCGAGTCCTTCATAGTCCGTCATCACGATGGCGAAACCGCGCGCCACCATCGTCGCAACGAACAGTTCCTCGTAGTTGAAGGCGAAGTCCAGGTACGGCGACCAGTGAATTCCCTGGTTGAACAGGCGCGACGGCGCGCATTGATCGCCCTGACCCTGCGTGCCGGGTCCGTAGACGATCAGCGGGCGGGGTCCGCCCCCGGGCCAGGCGTTGACGGGTTCGAAGTAGGTCCCGGTGACGGCATTGGGGTTTCCGCGGGCGTCGGTGCTGCGGTACATGATCCGGGTGCCGGTGGCCATGATGGCGCCCAATTGCCCGGATGGCTCGAGCACCAGCCGGGACGGCTCGGTCCGGATGAGATCACCGGGAGCACCTGGCGGCAACGGATCCGGCGGCGTGTAGAACGCGGTGTAGTGACTCTCGTTCCAGTACGGATGATCGTCATCCGCACCGGCGGTGGCGGCGAAATTGATTGTCGAACAACAATTTACGATCTCGAACAGGCAGACGATCACGGCCACCCAGACGCGATGCATTGCCGGAGGGTAGCAAACGAGCCGACATTTGACTGCGGATCTCGAAGTTTACGGATCGACGGCCGACTGTCATATGCCGAGCAGACGCAAAATCGCCCTTTTCCCGAGGGAAAAGGGCGATTTTGTGTCTGCTCGCGAGCCAGAGGTGAGGGCTCAGTAGCGGTAGTGCTCCGGCTTGTACGGGCCCTCGACGTCCACGCCGATGTACTCGGCCTGGTCCTTGGTGAGCTTGGTCAGCGTGCCGCCGAGTGCCTCGACGTGAATGCGGGCCACCTTCTCGTCCAAGTGCTTGGCCAGTCGGTAGACCTCGTTGTCGTACTCGTCGTTCTTGGTCCACAGCTCGATCTGGGCGATCACCTGGTTGGAGAAGCTGTTGCTCATCACGAACGACGGGTGACCCGTCGCATTGCCCAGGTTCAGCAACCGACCCTCGGACAACACGATGATCGACTTGCCGTCCTCGCCGAACACCCACTCGTCGACCTGCGGCTTGATGTTGATCCGCGTGGCACCCGAACGCTCCAGGGCCGCCATGTCGATCTCGTTGTCGAAGTGTCCGATGTTGCCCAGGATGGCCTTGTCCTTCATCGCCTTCATGTGCTCGAGGGTGATGATGTCCTTGTTGCCCGTCGAGGTGACGACGATGTCGGCACTTCCGATGCCCTCTTCGACGGTCACCACGTCGAACCCGTCCATCAGCGCCTGCAGCGCATTGATCGGGTCGATCTCGGTGACCTGCACGCGGGCACCCTGGCCGGCCAGCGACTCCGCGCAACCCTTGCCCACATCGCCGTAACCGCAGATCAGCACCTTCTTGCCGCCGATCAGCACGTCGGTGCCGCGGTTGATGCCGTCGATCAGGGAGTGCCGGGTGCCGTACTTGTTGTCGAACTTGCTCTTGGTGACCGAGTCGTTGACGTTGATGGCCGGGAACGACAGCTCGCCGGCGGCGGCAAACTGGTACAGGCGCAGCACGCCGGTGGTGGTTTCCTCGGTGACACCCTTGACCGACTCAGCGATCTTGGTCCACTTGGTCTTGTCCTTCTCGAAGCCCTGACGCACCAGCTCCAAGAAGACCTTCCACTCCGCGGAATCGTCCTCTTCGGCGGGTGGCACCACGCCGGCTTTTTCCCACTGGGCGCCACGTAGCACCAGCATGGTGGCGTCGCCGCCGTCGTCGAGGATCATGTTCGCCGGCTCACCCTCCCAGGTGAGCATCTGCTCGGCGGCCCACCAGTATTCCTCGAGGGTCTCGCCCTTCCAGGCGAAGACCGGGGTGCCCTGGGGCTCCTCGACGGTGCCGTACGGTCCGACGACAACGGCCGCGGCAGCGTGGTCCTGGGTGGAGAAGATGTTGCAGGACGCCCAGCGCACCTCAGCGCCGAGCGCGACCAGCGTCTCGATCAGCACGGCGGTCTGAACGGTCATGTGCAGTGAGCCCGAGATCCGGGCCCCTTTCAGTGGCGCGACGTCGGCGTACTCGCGACGCAGCGCCATCAGGCCGGGCATCTCGTGCTCGGCCAGACGGATTTCCTTGCGGCCGAACTCTGCCAGAGACAGATCGGCGACCTTGTAGTCGATGCCGTTACGGCGATCGGCGGTCAGGGTCGGTGCAGTCATGTGTAGAGCCCCTTTGAATTGTTCGTTTAGTCGCCTCGTCAGCGCACCTGGACGTGCCCGGTCGGCAGACACCCGCAGCCTGCGGGCTCGCGGGACAGGCGGATGATGCGCTCTGCCGGCTACGAAGTGTCGATGACACCGTACCGCTCGGCGAACGGTGTCATCAGACGGGCCAAGTCAGAGGCCACATCGTGGTCGGCTTCCGGCGGCATGGACACGTAACTCATCGCCAGTCGCACGATGGCCCGGGCCAGCACACCGGCGTCCTCCTCGGAGGCCTGCACCCAGCTGTGCATGAACGACTCGGTGAGCCGGGACGACGATCGCGAGATGATCGGGGCGCTGTCGGTGGTGATGATCTGCAGCAGATCCGGCTTCGCCACCCCGGTGAGCAGCGAGATCACCAACGGGTCGGCGGCGGACTCCAGGAAGAATGCCCGGAATCCTTGCTGGAACGCCGCGGAGATGTCGCCGACGTTGCCCTCGATCGCCTCTTCCACCGCATCGACCAGGCGATCGGCCAATCGCAGCGCGTAGCCCTGGGCCAGCCCCTGTCGGGAGCCGAACTCGTTGTAGATGGTCTGACGGCTGATACCGGCGGTCTTGGCGACATCCGACAGGGTGATCGAGGACCAGTCCTTGGCGACCAGCAGATCTCGCATCGCGTCGAGCACGAGGTCCCGCAGGAGCACCCGTGAGGCCTCCGCGTACGGAACGCGGACAGCTTTACCCTCACTGCGCCGTCGTGCCACAGGGGCGACACTGGCACCAACTGTCGCTGGCGTCAACCTGAGCGGGTACTCACGGACGGGCGACTTCGATCATCTCGAAGTCGGACTTGGCGGCGCCGCAGTCCGGGCAACTCCAGTCCTCGGGGATGTCGTCCCACCGGGTGCCGGGGGCGATCCCGTCCTCCGGCCAGCCCAACTCTTCGTCGTACTCGAAGCCACACTGCACACACACGAACAACTTGTACGGGTCGGTCACTTCATCACTCCCATCGGTTCGAAATCGACTTTCTCGCGCACCGCGCAGTCCGGGCAGGTCCAGTCGTCGGGCACCTCGCCCCAGCCCGTCCCCGCCGGAAAGCCTTCGCGTGGCTCACCTTTGACCTCGTCGTAGGTGTAGTCACACCCTGGGCACCGATAGCTGGACATCAGGACGCCCCGTAGCGGGCCAGCACCTTGTCACGGACCCGCGGATGGATGTTGACGCGGGTGATGTCACCGTCGTAGTGCGCCAGCACCCGGTGGTCCATCACCTTTCGCCACAGCGGCGGGAAGTAGGTGAGTCCGATCATCGACGCGTAACCGCTCGGCAGGTTCGGAGCACCGTCCATGCTGCGCAGCGTCTGGTATCGCCGGGTCGGATTGGCGTGGTGGTCACTGTGACGCTGCAGGTGGTACAGGAACAGGTTCGTCACGATGTGATCGGAGTTCCAGCTGTGCTCGGGGGTGCACCGCTCGTAGCGGCCACTGGCCTTCTTCTGCCGCAGCAGTCCGTAGTGCTCGAGATAGTTGACCGTCTCCAGCAGCGCAAAACCGTAAACCGCCTGGATTGCCATGAACGGCAACAGTGCGGGGCCGAAGACCGCCAGCAGCACCGCCCAGAACACCAGCGACATCGCCCATGCGTTGAGCACGTCGTTGGAGGGATGCCACACCGGCTTGCCGGCCCGCTCCAGACGCTGGGCCTCGAGCTCCCACGACGACCGCAGGCTGCCCCAGACGCTGCGCGGCAGGAACTCCCAGAAGGTCTCGCCGAAGCGCGCTGACGCCGGATCCTCGGGGGTCGCCACGCGCACGTGATGGCCGCGGTTGTGCTCGATGTAGAAGTGGCCGTACCAGGTCTGGGCCAAAGCGATCTTGGACAGCCAGCGTTCCAGCGAGTCCTTCTTGTGCCCCATTTCGTGAGCGGTGTTGATGGCGATACCGCCCAAGACCCCGACGGACAGGGCCAGACCGATCTTGGCCGGCCAGCCCAGCCCACCGTCGAACCCGAGCCAGCTCAGATCCGGCGCGGTGAACAGATAGGCGCCGACGACCACGCTGGCGTACTGGAACGGAAGATAGATGTAGGTGCAGTACCGGTAGTACTTGTCGTTCTCCAGTCGCTCCATCACCTCGTCCGGCGGGTTCTGCCCGTCAGGCCCAAAAAATCGGTCCAGCACCGGCAGGAGGACGTACACCAGGATCGGGCCGATCCAGAACGGCACCTGCGCCGCAGCGTGCCAGCCGGCCTGGTTGAAGGCCCAGACGATCGGCATCATCACAAACAATGCGGTCGGCGCGATCAGCCCCATCAGCCAGAGATAGCGCTTCTTGTCGCGCCATTCTGCGATGTCCGGGGTCTGCGCGGCGTCCATCTGTGCAGTCACAGCAAGTCACCTCCATGTGAAAGTCGTCACCTCAATGACTTGACTATAGGGGCGTCTTTGTCCCATGTCTAGACACAGAAGCATGTTTTGTAAACCACAGCGGAGCTGACAGGGCGTCGCAGTGGAATGACGACGTTGCCGACATTCGCCTCGACGGGCCGTTTCAGGCCGGCACCACTGGGGTGATGGTCTTCCCAGACGAGACCGAGTTGCCGTTCCGGTTGGGCTGCGGCGAAGACGGGCGCGGTTTCGAGGACATCACCGTGGTTCCGGACGCCGGCGTGACGGTGCGGGTGAGGCACGAACTCGAGCCGCTTGGGGCGGGCACTCGGATCACGTATCGGTGCACGGTACGGGGAAAGCCCTGGCCTGCCGCTGTGTCGCGCGACGCTGAGCTGGCAGCGATGTATCACAGGTCATCCGAACGCTTGCCGAGAAGGGCCTGGTGAAGCGAACGATCAATCCCACTGACTCGCGAGCCAGGGTGATCGACATGACGTCGGCAGGTGCCGAGCTCGCAGTCCGCGCGATCCGTGTGGTCGAGCAAACCGACCAGAGCTTCTTCGGAGCCTCCGTCGATCAGCAGGCACTTACGTAAGTCCTGAAAGCCCTCGGCCAGTGACGCACCCGAACGCGCCACTCACGCCAGAGAGCCCGAGCAGTGCCTCCCCCGACGCGGTTGGTGAACGTCGCACCGAAGCTCTCGAGACTTGGAACCGGCACCCGACGACGGTATGGGTACCGCTCAGTCGACAGATCGGGCAGAAAGACGCTCGGCCAGCACCGAATGCCGCCGACCGTACAGGAAGTAGACGACCACGCCGATCGCCATCCAGGTGAGGAATCGAATCCAGGTGAGGCCGGTGAGATTCAGCATCAGCCAGATACAGGCGATGATCGCGAGGATGGGCAACAGCGGCACCAGTGGCGTCCGGAACCCGCGCTTGAGATCGGGCCTGGTCCTACGCAGCACGATCACACCCGCCGCCACCAGCGCAAAGGCAAACAGCGTGCCGATGTTGACCATCTCTTCGAGTTTTCCGATGGGGAACACCGAGGCGGCGACGGCCACGAGCGCACCGACGATCAACGTGATCCGCACCGGGGTCCCGCGTTCTCCGGTCTTGGCCAGCGGACGGGGAAGCAGCCCGTCACGCGACATCGCAAACAGCACGCGGGTCTGCCCCAGCATCAACACGATCACCACCGTCGTCAGGCCGGCCAGCGCACCGATGGAGATGATGGTCGCCGCCCAGTTCACGCCGTTGGCCTCGAAGGCGGTCGCCAGGTTGGCTCCCGGACCCGCATCGCGCAACACCGTGTAGGAGACCATGCCCGAGAGCACCACCGTGACGGCGACGTACAACACGGTGACGATGGCCAGGGACCCCAGGATGCCGCGTGGCACGTCTCGTTGCGGATTCTTGGTCTCCTCAGCGGTGGTGGCCACGATGTCGAAGCCGATGAACGCGAAGAACACGATCGACGCGCCGGCGAGCAGGCCGTACCAGCCGTAGGCGCTGCCCTCCGCGCCGGTCAACAACGAGAACAGTGACTGCTCCGTGCCCGAGCCGCCGTGACCGGCCTCGGCCGGCGGGATGAACGGGGAGTAGTTGGCGACGTTGATGTAGAAGGCGCCGACGATCACCACCAGAAGGACCACCGCGACTTTCACGATGGTCACCACCAGGCTCACACTTGCCGACAGCTTGGTCCCCCGCGCCAGCAGAAAGGTGACAAACGCAACGATCAGCAGGGCGCCCCAATCGAGCGAAAAGCCGCCGACCTCGGAGACCGCACCTCCAAAACCGAACACCGTGCCGAGATAACTCGACCAGCCCTTGGCGACAACCGCGGCGGCGACGGCAAATTCGAGGATCAGGTCCCAGCCGATGATCCACGCGACAAATTCACCGAATGTCGCGTACGAGAATGTATAGGCGCTGCCGGCGACGGGCACTGTGGAGGCGAATTCGGCGTAGCACAATGCCGCCAGTCCGCAGGCGATCGCGGCGATGACAAACGAGATGGAGATCGCCGGACCAGTCAGGTTTCCGGCGGTGGACGCGGTGATGGTGAAGATGCCCGCGCCGATGACGACCGACACGCCAAAGACGGTCAAATCCCACCAGTTCAGATCCTTGCGGAGCCGGGTACCGGGTTCGTCGGTATCGGCGATGGACTGTTCGACCGATTTGGTGCGCCACTTATCCGTCATTCGCTGATTGCCTTCCGATCGATCCGATCCCGGCAATGTACCCATTCCATTGGGTGTCAAAGAGGCAGACGGAAGAACACAACAAAGTCATCGGCGCCGGCATCGCCGGATTGTGCGCCGCGCGGGTGCTGTCGGAGCACTACGGCCGCGTGACGATCCTCGAGCGCGACCTGCTGCCCGACGGCCCGCAGAACCGGCGCGGTACCGCAGGTTCCCCGGCCTGCTGGTCGGCTTGGTGGATGCCGCTTCGACCCCGAGCGTGGGCGGTGACGGGCGTCCGAGTGGGTCCCGAAATCACCAGCATCCCCGCTGATCTGGGGGGTCGACGCCTCGGGGCGCGACACCCGGCCACCGGTGTGGCTGCGCCAGTGGGGATTTCCCGCGCCGCCGGAGGAGACGGTGGACGTCGGGATCGATTGCTCCACTGCACAGGCGCGCATCCCCCGAAGGACCCGCCGGGATCATCCCGTTCGGAGACGGATCCGGTTCTGGCCGAATGGTTTCTGCGTCGCTTCAGCCTACTCGGCAGTCTCTACCTGGTGGCCTCTGCCAGACTGGTCGGCCGCGCCGTACAGCACAACATGACGATGCGGGTTCGGCACCGGCGCGGGGCGACGCCACACTGAGCGACTTCCGCGATGCGCTAGCGTAGGCGCAGCAACCCACGCGACGGAACCCTGGAAGCCGGTGCAAATCCGGCACGGTCCCGCCACTGTGACCGGGAAGCGCACGCGAGACCGCAGTGCTGGTGGTCGTCCAGTTCTGGACCGTGTAGCCGACCGGGAGTCAGGAACTGGTCCGTCGCGGACACGAACCAACGGGGCGTGGACACCCCCAGGAGGCAGAACAATCGTGGCGGCGACCCTCGCACTGAACTCATCACACTCCCCGTCGGCTGCTCGACACCACCTGACGCGTCGACAGTTGATCGGAGGCGGACTGGCGCTCGCCGCACTCCCGTTGATCGCCGGCTGCGGTCGGACCGAAAGTGTCAGCGCCGGAGCAGGACTGACGGCAACCGACCTTGCCGGCACGCCGATCGAGCTACCCGGCCCGGCCAGAAGGGTGGTGACGATCCCGCTGCCCGCGGCCTCCATGATCGTCGCGGTCAACGGTGGGCCGGACGCGCTCGTCGGGATGAACTCTGCCTCGCGCACGGCGATCGAAGGTGGATTCCTCGGGCAGGCCTGGCCACAACTGCTCGACGTCCCGACCGACGTCGCGGGTGCGGAGTTCGCGCCCAATGTCGAGAGCGTGTTGGCTCTCGACCCGGACCTGGTCATCCAGTGGGCAGACCGGGGTGCCGGGATCATGGACCCGTTACGCAATGCCGGACTCACCGTCGCCGGGCTCACCTACGGCACCCAGCAGGATCTGGAAGCCGCGATCCTTCTCTACGGCAACCTGCTCGGCAAGCAGGACCGGTCCCAGTCCATTGTCGACGACATGCACGATCAGCTGCGGAGACTGCGCGCCGAGCCCCCCGTCAGCAGCGACGCCGCACCCTCGGTGTTGTATCTGAGGGGTGCCGCGGACAGTCTGCTGGCCGGCGGCGGTGCCTCCTACAACCACTTTGTCACCGAACTCGTGGGCGGACGCAACCCGGCGGCCGACCTGGATGCCGAGCAGGCCACCATCGACACCGAGCAGCTGTTGGCCTGGGATCCGGACATCTTGCTGCTGGGCAACTTCGGACCCATGATTCCCGCTGATGTCTACGCCGACCCCGCATTGAATCAGCTACGCGCGGTTCGCGATCGACGTGTGTACAAAGTACCGCTCGGCGGGTATCGCTGGGATCCGCCGAGCCAGGAATCTCCGCTGATGTGGAGCTGGCTGGCCGGTATCGTGCACGGCACCAAAGCACCCGGCCTGCGTTCCGAGATATCCCGCCAGTATGCGTTCCTCTACGCCTCCGAACCCGACGACGGCCAACTCGACGTCATTCTGCAGACATCGGCCAACGCGGCTTCGTCGGACTATGACAACTTCGGCGCGTGAGTCTGCCGACCAGCCACCCGCCGGGCCTGTCGGTCGCCGGTATCCTCACCCCCGGGTAGACAGCTGGCGCCACAGCAGCGCACTCTTCATCGTCCCCTTGGGGGTGGCTGTCATCGCCCTCGCCGCGCTGGCGGTGGGCCGGTACTCCGTCGGGCCAGTTCAGGTCGTCCAGATCCTGCTCGCACAGGTGGTGCCGTTGGAACCCACCTGGACGGCCACCGAGCAAGCCGTGGTCATCGAAGTTCGGCTGCCACGAGTCCTGCTGGCAATGCTCGTCGGCGCGGGACTGGCCGCCTCTGGTGCGGCACTGCAGGCCGTCTTCGGCAACCCGATCGTCAGCCCGCAGATACTTGGCATCTCGTCCGGGGCATCGTTTGGTGGCGCGATGGCCATTGTCCTCGGATTAGGCACGGCTGCACTGATTTTCGGGTCCTTCACCATGGGGATGGCCGCACTGGTAGCGGTGTTCTTGCTGAGCCGGGTCCGAGGTCCGGCCCCACCGCTGACCATTGTGCTCACCGGCATCGTGATCGGGGCGTTCTTCGCCGCGTTGGTCGCACTGCTGACCTACCTCGCCGATCCGTATGGCGAACTGCAATCACTGGTGTACTGGCTGCTCGGCAGTCTCGCCACCGCCACCTATACGAAGGTGGCAGTGGCCGCGGTACCGGTGCTCGTCGGCGGGGCCGTCATCTACGCGCTGCGCTGGCGTATCAACGTGTTGTCGTTGGGTGACGACGACGCAACGGCGCTGGGCCTGAAACCCGGCCGGCTGCGCTGGGTGCTGCTGACCGCGGTTGCCGCCATCGTCGCCGGCGCAGTGGCGGTGAGCGGGGTCATCGGATGGGTGGGCCTGGTGGTACCTCATCTGGCCCGGCTCTGGGTGGGGCCAGATCACCGGGTACTGATCCCGGTCACCCTCGGACTGGGTGCCGCGTATCTGACCGTCATCGACACGATCACCCGTGCGGTGAGCGTGGCCGAGATGCCGTTGGGAGTGCTGACCGCCGTGATCGGTGCGCCGGTCTTCCTGCTCCTGCTGCACCGCAGCCGCCAGCGGATGTGGTCCGATGCTTGAGTTGGACAACCTGGGCTTCACCCATGACAGACGGAACTGGTTGTTCCGCAACGTTTCCTGCCGCTTGTCGGCAGGCGAGATCCTCACCGTTCTGGGACCCAACGGACGCGGCAAGACCACGCTGCTTCGCTGCGTGGTCGGTCTCGAAGTGCCGACCGAGGGTCGCACGATCGCCGTCGGCACAGTCGGTTTTGTCCCTCAGAGCCATCGGTCCACATTCGCCTACACGGTTCTGGACATGGTGCTGATGGGTCGCGTCCGCCATCTGCGGCCGCTGGCCACCCCGGGACGCCGGGACCACGACGAGGCCCATCGAGCCCTCGCACGTGTGGGTGTCGCCGCACTTGCCGGACGCGACTACCCCACCCTCAGCGGTGGGGAGCGGCAACTGGTGCTGATCGCACGGGCCATCGCCGCCGAGAGTCCGGTCCTGGTCCTCGACGAACCCACTTCGGCACTGGATCTGAACAATCAGGGCCGAGTTCTGCATCTGCTGCGCGGCCTGGCCGACGAGGGCCGCTGCGTTGTGCTGACAACTCACCATCCGGACCACGCTCTGGAGATCGCCGACACCGCGATGCTGTTGCACGGGAGTTCGGACTACGACGTCGGCCCCGTCGAAACGGTTCTCACCGACACCGCGGTATCCCGGCTGTACGGAGTTCGCGCCTACACCTTGACCCTCGAAGGCGACGACGACCTGCCCCGGCGCACCATCGTGACCCGATACGACCAGGAGCTGACACCATGACACCCACCCGCATCGCCTGCACGGTCCGCCCCTGGGCACAGTTCTCGCTCGAGCGAGCCCTTGACGGCATCCGGACAGCGGGCTTCGACGCCGTGGCACTGCCCGTACACGGCGTCACCGCCGTCGTCACCCCGAACACTCCCGTCGCCCGCGTTCGTGACGTCGGCGCACTCATCCGCGACCACGGCCTCGACCTGCTGATACTCAGCCACGCCGCGGATCTCGCCGATGACGCTGACGTCACCCTGGCGGAATTGCGGCGACAGATTGATCACTGCGTACGTCTGGAAGTCCCGACGCTTGTCGACATGGGTTGTCCCGAGTTGGAGCACAGTGAGCAGTATCTGCGCCTCATGGCGGCCGCCGCGCCGTATGCCGCCGCCAACGGTGTGACCATCGCGGTCAAACCTCATGGTGGGCTGACACGTACGGCCGCGGACACCCTTGCCCTCGTCCAGCGGGTCGGCCACCATGGCTTTCGAGCCTGCTGGGATCCGGGCAACCTGGTGCACTACGGCGGCCAGCCGCCCGAACGCGGTCTCGCCGAGATCGCGCCGTTCATCGCCGCAGTCGGAGCCCGGGATCATCCGGCCCGCGGGTCGGGTAGGGCGCGCGCCGAGGGGATGCCGCCACCCATCACCCCCGGAGACGGGATCGTGGATTTCGTCGCGCTCTACCGCACGTTGCGAGAGCACGGCTTCACGGGTCCCAGCGCCGTCGAGAGCGTCACCAAGCTGGGCACGGTCGACGGGCTGGTCTCTGAGGCCAGTCGAGCCCGCCGTAATCTGTCCGACGCCATCGCCGGCTTGGTCCCCAAGCGGGCAGAGCCGCAACGCGCCTCTACCTCGCTGCGAAGTTGCTCGATGGTGGCCCGGGATACCAAAGCGGACCCGATCGGGTCCGCCAAGCCTTTCGATTGCTACCTGATGCTGGAATTACCGCTGCCGTGGCCCCCCGGGATGGGGACCCCGGTATGGGAGACCGACCGAGTACCGGCACCCTTACGGGCTGCACTGCGAACAGCGACCCGCCGCATCGAGGGGCGCGGATTGACCATGAAAACATTTGCCGCAGCGCCAGATCCGGAGTACTCGACACCCGGACTGATGCGGATCATCCGATTCGACGGAGCTACCGGCACCGCGACCGACCTCACGCGCGTCGAACACCATGTCCCGGTCCGACACGCAGCGGCGCTGGTGGACGCGCTGTTCGGCGACGGCCCCAGCGCACTGCTGCCCTGGGAGCAGTACCGGGTCGCGGCGCACCACCGCGATCTGGCTGTCTGCACGCATGCCTCGGTCGACGCGTACTGCGGCACCTACGGCTATCCCTTCTATCGGGAACTGCGAGATGCCAACGGCGGCAAGGACGGAGTGCGGGTATGGCGAATCAGCAGCTTCGGCGGCCACCGGTTCGCACCGACGCTCATCGACCTTCCGGAAGCCCGCGTCTGGGGCAATCTCACCCCCGAGCGGGCCGACCACATTCTCCACCGGACCGGCACACCCGACGAACTGTTGGGTCAGTACCGTGGCTGGGCGCGATTGCGCAGTGCGGGGCACCAGACCCTCGAGCGCGAACTCCTGCTCCGGTACGGCTGGGACTGGGTGGGCCACGGTCTGGCGATCGAGTCGGTGACCGATGTCGAGCACGTGCTGACCATCGTCGACCCGCACACCGGTCAGAGTCGCACCATGACGGCTGAACTCCACGATCTGGGACCAGAACCGGTGTTGGTCGGATGTGACCGCACCGCCGGGGAAATCGGGCGGTACTGCGCGCGTCTCGGCGAGCCGATCTCGCTCGGTTGACCACGCGACCCCACGACGGTGGCCTTACACCCCGGCGGTCGCGCGGAACAATCGAGTCGGGGCGTCGGCGACCAGCCGGATGGGACCGTCGTCGGCCGATACCCAGGCCGCCGCACCCCGTTCCAGGGTCAACGTGTCCGATTTGGCGCGCACCACCGTCGAACCCTCGGCGCAGAGCAGGATCTGCGGGCCTTCGTGGGAACACGGTGCGTCGACTTCGTGCCCCAGATCCGCGCCGTCGAGCTCCAGCACCGACACCGCAAATTCGCTTGCCGGTGTGCGGAACGTCAGCTCGAACCCGTCCTGGTCGGTTGGCGGGCTCAGCGCTTCCGGGCTGGCCGGGGTGAAGTCCAGGACCCGCATCAACTCCGGGACGTCGACGTGTTTGGGGGTTAGCCCTCCACGCAACACATTGTCGGAGTTGGCCATCACCTCGACGCCCACGCCCCGCAGGTAGCTGTGCAGATTGCCGGCCGGCAGGTAGAGCGCCTGCCCGACCTCGAGGTGCACGAAGTTGAGCAGCAGCGACGCCAGCACACCGGCGTCGCCGGGATACCGCTCCCCCAGTTCCAGAGCGGCCTTGGCTTCGCCTTCGAATTCCGTTGCATCCGAGCGCAGATAGTTGATCGCACCGTCGAGCACCGCCGGCACCAGCACATCGAGGGCCGGCTGCGGCGCAGTGATCCAAGTGGTGAACAGCGCCCGGAGACCGTCGCCGTCCGGTTGCCCGGTGAGCAACGCGACGTAGGGATCCAGATCCGACACCGCCAGGGCGTGCAGGAAGTCCACGGTGCGCGTCACCGGGCGGAATCCGGCTAGGGCGTCGAAATCCTCCAGTGCCACCAGTAGTTCCGGCTTGTGGCTGCGGTCGCGGTAGTTGCGCACCGGCGAGTTCAGCGGAACGCCTGCCCGCTCCTCCCGGGCGTAGCCCTCGACGGCTTGGGCCGAACTCGGATGTGCCTGCAACGACAGCGGTTCGTCGGCCGCGAGAACCTTGACCAGGAACGGTAGTGCGTCACCGAACTGGGATCGCACCGTCGGCCCCAACTGTCCTTCGGGGTCGTTGCGCACCACATCCAGCAGTGACAACTCCCCTGAGGCGGTGGTCAGGAATGCGGGGTCGCCGGGGTGCGCCCCGAACCACAGTTCGGCCTCGGGGTGATCTGTCGGTACCTCACGACGGGTGAAATCGGCGATCGAGGTTCGCGAACCCCATGCATAGGTGCGTATCGCTCCGCGCATCAACTCCATGATCCTGTTGTCCCCCCTGTCATCCCCGAGCGAGTCTCATGTACACCGCGGCCATTTCCACACGGACGGCAAGAACAGCCAATTGCTGCTCGGGCCGCCCGGTTTCCACCGGCGTGGCCACCAGCCCCGCTCCGTCCGGCACGTCCTCGGTGCCCACGAGATCGATATCGGTCATGTTCGCCACCCGCGCGCCGACCAGCTGGCGCTCACCCGCCAGCGTCAGCGCCAGCACGCGCGGCCGCTCCGGGAGCGGTCCGTCGAGTTCTTCATCGTGGAACAGTGCGTCGAAACCGCTTGACGCAGAGCCCATTCCGACGCCCATTCCGTCGGCGAGTGCCGCCATCGCGTCGGCCAGCCCGGTCGCGGCAGCGCTCTGGTGTGCCACCCGCAGCAGGACGATCGACAGATGTCGAGCCAACGCCAGCGTGGCCGCGTTGTCACCGGTGAACACCACGCCGCGCCCTGTCATCCGGTCCGCCAGGGACTTTGCAGCATTGGTGACGACGTCGCGGGCGGCACTGTTGCGCAACGCTTCCGCGTCCAGCACATCGGCAAGTGTGGCCAGATCGGTGCGCATCCCCGCCGCTGCGCTCTCGACTGCCTGTAGCACCGCGATCCCCACTGCCAGGTAGCGGCACAACGCAAATTCGGGCCGCACCCACAGCCGGGGCTCGAGCACGGCCACCCGGCCGGCAGTGGCCTCCCGCAGCGGCCCCTCGTACGG
>NZ_JBARXZ010000159.1:0-99894 GCF_049647605.1 Mycobacterium sp.
CAAACCCACCCACGTCCTACACATGTGCAGCCCGATCCGACTCGTACTTCCACTGCGTACACATGTAGCGCTCGTCCTGAACAGTTGGGCAGCTCAGTTCTTGGTGTTAGTTACAGATAACCAAGTAAATGCTCACGTACCTTGACCAGCCCCGGCGCCAAGACGACTTCACGTGTGGTGTCCACGCCAAACGGTCGCGGGCTGTACCAGTGCACCGCCTGCACCAGGGAACCCCAGTCGCTCAACGAATGGTCCGAGGTCAGCGACAGCCACACCGACTCCACCGGTGCGTCCAGGCGCTTCTGGTAGCGAAACACGTGCGGAGCGGAACCGAACACACTCGCATCGGTGGGTTCGAGGGGAAACCAACGCGCCATCGCAGTGCCCTTCCGGTCGGATCGTGAATGCTCTCGTCTCGACAATTCCACAGAACCCGGCATTGCTCACCGCGTCAGGGACTGCTCGGCAGTGCTGGAGACCGACAAGTTCCGGGGACCAAAAGGAAGAAGGCCCTGAACTGGATATCCAGTCAGGGCCTCTCACCTGCAGTCACACGAGTCGGGGTGGCGGGATTTGAACCCACGACCTCTTCGTCCCGAACGAAGCACGCTACCAAGCTGCGCCACACCCCGAGTGAAGCTTCGACAGCCTATCGCACGGAGTGGCCCGGAAGCCAAACGCGTGAACATCGGCTGTTGTGGGAACACCAGAATCCACGTCGGGACCCGATCCGGCTACGGCGATCGGGATGGAAATGGCGAGTCGTGGACGTTGACCATCACAACGGAGTGCATACCGCGCGCCGGGTAGGTGACAGGAAGAGGTGCAGCAATGACTGCGTTGGGTGCAGCTGTGTACGGAGGTTTCTTCGCGTTGGCGGCCCTGTGGTTGTTCCTCACCTCCGACGACTCCGGTCCCGTCGATCAGCTCCAGGAGCAGGAGCGTTCGAACTCGAGCAGCTTTGCGGCGGGGCCGCTGGTATCGAGCTCCATGTTCGCCAGCCACTCGTCGGAGAAGTAGGTGTCGGCGTAACGGTCGCCGCTGTCCGCCAACAACGTCACCACCGAACCACTGCGACCCTGGGCCACCATCTCTGCCAACAGGCCGAATGCGCCCCAGATGTTGGTACCGGTGGACGGCCCCACCCGACGCCCGAGCACCCGGCTGACGTGGTGAGCCGCAGCCACCGATGCCCCGTCGGGCACGCTGACCATCCGGTCCACGACGTGCGGCAGGAACGACGGCTCCACCCGAGGCCTACCGATCCCCTCGATACGTGACGAAGCGTCCGTCACCACGTCGCTACCCAGCTCGTAAGACTGGAAAAACGCGGAGTTCTCCGGGTCGACGACACACAGGCGGGTGTCATGCCGGCGATACCGGATGTAACGCCCGATGGTGGCACTGGTGCCGCCGGTACCCGCACCCACCACGATCCACGACGGGATCGGGTGCCGTTCCTCCTGCAACTGCGTGAAGATCGACTCGGCGATGTTGTTGTTGCCGCGCCAATCGGTGGCCCGCTCGGCATTGGTGAACTGATCCAGATAGTGCCCGCCGGTTTCCTGGGCAAGCCGGTGCGCCTCGGTGTACACCTGCGCGGACCGGGCCACAAAATGACAGCGCCCACCCTGAGCTTCGATCAGTGCGACCTTGGATGCGCTCGTCGACTCCGGCATCACCGCGATGAACGGCAACCCCAGCATCGCCGCGAAGTAGGCCTCGGACACCGCCGTCGACCCGGAGGACGCCTCGACGACGGTGGTGCCCTCCTGAATCCAGCCGTTGCACAGCGCGTACAGGAACAACGAACGCGCCAGCCGATGCTTCAGACTCCCGGTGATGTGGGTGGTTTCGTCCTTCAAGTAGAGCTGGACGTCCACCCCGTCGCACCACGACGACGGCAACGGATACCGCAACAGATGAGTATCGGCGCTGCGCCGAGAATCCGCCTCGATCAGCCGGACAGCGTTATCCACCCAGCGGCGTGAACCGCCGCGGTCAACGACCCGAGTCACAGATCAGGACACAGAAGCGGTCGGATGCGACTGTCCCAGCATCCGGCCGGAATCATGTCCGCCCGTCGGGGCCGCGACAAGGGTGAGCAGCGTGGCCTCCGGACGGCAGCAGAACCGCAGCGGAGCATACGGAGAGGTGCCGATGCCTGCGGACACATGCAGAGCGGTGTCGGCGCCCCAACGCGACGCACCTTTGACCCGTGAGGTATCCAGATCGCAGTTGGTGACGATCGCGCCGTAGAACGGCAAGCAGAGTTGCCCGCCATGCGTGTGCCCGGCCATGACCAGCTGGTAACCGTCGGCGGCGAAACGATCCAGCACCCGGGTGTACGGCGAATGGGTCACCCCGAGTCGCAGATTCGCGGAGGGATTCGCCGGGCCGGCGATGGTGTCGTACCGATCCCGCTCGATGTGCGGGTCATCCACCCCGGCCGCGGCAATCGTCAGCCCGGCCACCTCGAACTCGCGGCGGGTATGCGTGAGGTCGAGCCAGCCGCGCTCGGTGAATGCCGCCCGCAGGTCCTGCCACGGCAACGGGGTGCCGTGGGCCCGGAAATCGGCGTCGTACAGATACTTCGCCGGGTTCTTCATCGTCGGCGCGAAGTAGTCGTTGCTGCCGAACACGAACAAGCCCGGAACGGCCAGCAGATCGCCCAGCGACTGGACGACAGCCGGCACGGCCTTCGGGTGGGACAGATTGTCACCGGTGTTGACCACCAGATCGGGCTCCCACCCGGCCAGCTCACGCAACCACGCCTGCTTGTGCCGCTGCGCCGGCCGCATGTGGATATCGGACAGGTGCAATACCCGCAGGGGAGACGAACCAGGCGACAAAACCGGCATGGTGACCTCACGCACCACAAACGCGTTGCGCTCGATGATCGTCGCGTATCCGATCCCGGCGACCGTCGTCCCGAGCGTCACTGCAGCGGTCTTCTTCAGCACCTGTAATGCGCCAGCCATGCACTGCAGCCTACTGCGGCCCCGCAACAGCGGCGCCCGTTACGGGGGCGGTGGCGGCGGGGGCGCCGGTGCGGGAGGAATCAACACCGGCACCGTGATCGGCGGCAGGCCCGGAATCTCCACCACCGTCTCCCCGAACTGCGGCGGTGCGCCTGGCGGCGGCAACCCGACGGGCGGCGGGGGCGGCGCCGGGGCGATCCCATTGCTGACCTGAAGCGTGATGATGGAACCGGGCACCGTCTGACCGGACGGGGTGGTACCGACCACCGTTCCGCTCGACGATGTGCTGTTGACCGGCGTGGCCTGATCGGCAACCTGGAAGCCGGCGTCCTTCAGCCGCTGACGGGCCGCATCCTGCGTCAGACCGGACACGCTGGGGACCCGTGAACCCGGGGCACCGTCGACAAAGCGCGGATCCGTCGGCGGCATCACCACCTCGCCGAATGTGGTGGCGATCGGCTTCATCGCGGTGAACCAGGTCCGGGCGGGTTCGTTGCCGCCGTACAGGCTGCCCGACCCGCATTGACGCAACGGGAACGAGCACAACTCACTGGGCTCGGTGGAGTCGTCGTAGATGTAGTTGGCGGCGGCGAGCTGGTTGGTGAAACCGAGGAAGCCCGACGACCGGTTGGCCTCGGTGGTACCGGTCTTGCCCGACATCGGCAGATCCCATCCGACCGAACCTGCGGCCCCGGCTGCGGTACCGGAGCCCCTGTCGTCCTCGCTCATGGCGTTGGCCAACGTATTGGCCAGGCCCTCCGGCACTGCCTGCTCGCACGTCGCCGTCGTCACCGCGACCTCGTTGCCATCCCGGTCGAAGACCTTGTCCACCGGGTTCGGTGGGCACCAGACGCCACCGGAAGCGATGGTCGCCGCGACATTGGACAACTCGAGGGCATTCACCTCGATCGGGCCCAGGGTGAACGAACCCAGGTTCTGCCGCTTCACGAAATCGGCCAGACTCTCGTTGCTGTCCGGGTCGTAGTCGCGGGCCGTACCCGGCTCGGCGTAGGACCGCAGTCCCAGGCGCACCGCCATGTCGACGGTCCGCTGCACCCCGACCTGAGAGATCAGCTTGGCAAAAGCGGTGTTGGGTGAGGTGGCCAACGCATCGGTGATGCTCATCTGGCCGCGATAGCCGCCGGCGTTCTGAACACACCAGGTGTCCTTCGGGCAGCCCCGGGCGCCACCGCTGCCCAGGCCCTTGGCCTCGAACCGGCTGGGCACGTCGAGCTGGGCGTTGATACCCATGCCCATCTCGAGAGCGGCGGCAGTGGTGAAGATCTTGAACACCGAACCCGCGCCGTTGCCGACCAGCGAGAACGGCTGCGGCTGCATGGTCTCGCCGGCGTCGAGATTCAACCCGTAGGTCCGGTTGCTGGCCATCGCCAACACCGGATGCGACTGTTTGCCGGGCCTGATCACGCTCATGACGCTGGCGACACCGGCCAGGTCCGGCGCCGCGAATTCGTTGATCGCGTTCTTGACCCCGGCCTGGATGTCGGGGTCCAAGGTGGTGCGGATCAGATATCCGCCCTTGGACAACTGATCCTTGGTGAGACCCGCCCTGGCCAGGTACTCCTGGACGTAATCGCAGAAGAATGCGCGGTCACCGGCGGCGATACAACCCCGCGGCAGCTCCTGAGGCTGCGGGAGGATGCCCAGCGGTTCGGCCTTGGCCGCCCGCAACGCCTCGGCATGCTCCGGGATGTTGTCGATCATCGTGTCGAGGACAACGTTGCGGCGCGCCAACGCGCCCTCGGGGTTGGTGTACGGATTCAACGTCGACGTCGACTGCACCAGACCCGCCAGCAGGGCGGCCTGCTGCCAGTTCAGCTGAGAGGCGTCGACGCCGAAGTAGGTCTGCGCGGCGTCCTGGACACCGAACGCGTTGTTGCCGAACGACACAAGATTCAGATAGCGGGTCAGGATCTCCGGCTTGGTGAACGTCTTGTCCAAGGTCAGCGCCATCCGGATCTCCCGCAGCTTGCGGGCCGGAGTGGTCTCGATGGCAGCGCGCCGCTCGGCGTCGGTCTGCGCAGTCACCAGCAACTGATAGTTCTTCACGTACTGCTGCTCGATGGTCGAGCCGCCGCGGGTGTCGGGGTTGCCCGACACGTATCCCGACAACCCGGTCAGGGTGCCCTGCCAGTCCACACCGCTGTGTTCGGCAAACCGCTTGTCCTCGATGGAAACGATTGCCAGTTTCATCGTGTCGGCGATTTTGTCGCTGGGCACCTCAAAGCGACGCTGGGTGTAAAGCCAGGCGATCACATTGCCCTTGGCGTCCACCATGGTGGAGACGGCGGGTATCTCGCCTTCGACAAGTTGCGAGGAGCCGTTGGCCACGACGTCGGAAGCTCGGTTCGACACCAAGCCCAGACCGCCGACGACCGGGAACATCAACGCCGCCGTGAGCACACTGGCCAGCAAGCAGCACCAAGCCAGCTTGATCAGGGTGACGGCGACCGGGGGGCGGTCCGACATGGACTACAGAGTAATTGGGATCGTCGGCAGCGGTGACGCCCGTCCGGTGCTGGTGGGGCCCGGGCGGGCGGGGGTGGAGGTGCCCCGAAACCGTGTATTACCTGAGGGATTGCACGGTTGTCCCAAAAAAGTCGCAATCTGAGTGTTGCCAAAACGCTATCTGACCACCTAACTTGGACACACAGTGCGACACAGGTAACAAGAAAGTGCGCAATGTGGCGTAAGTCGCAGGAGCAATTTACGCCCGAGGCAGTGGCCGACTGGGCGGCCGGAGCGAAGGGGAGTTCGCTGATGTCAGTAATGCAGACCGCACCGGGGAGCGCTATGGCGGCGCCTATGACGTGTCCATTGCCGGGGGCGGAAGGAGAGGCCCGGATCGCGTGGGTCTCGCAAGCACGTTGCCGGGGTGCCGACCCCGACGAACTGTTCGTCAGGGGAGCGGCACAGCGCAAAGCCGCGGTGATCTGCCGCCATTGCCCGGTGATCGCCGAGTGTGGTGCCGACGCACTCGACAACCGGGTGGAGTTCGGAGTCTGGGGCGGGATGACCGAGCGTCAGCGCCGCGCCCTGCTGAAGCAGCACCCGGAGGTGGTCTCGTGGTCGGATTTCTTCGCCGCTCAACGCAAGCACCGCAGCGCTGGCTAATACTGTCGAGCAGGTAACTGCAAACTTCTGATCAGGCCGCCGAACAACATTCGGCGGCCTGATTGCTGTTGTCCGCCGAAACTGCGGTGAGGGCGGTACTTTTGCGAAAAGTCGACCCTCAGTGCAAGTTCGAATACCTGGTGGCTGCCTCGTGCCTCGGCGGCCTCGACTCACGCGGTGTTGTTGGGGCGTGAGCTCTTCGGCTGCCTCGTGCCTCGGCAGCCTCGACTCACGCGGTGATCTGGTCTGCTATTGCTTGCAGCGCTTCCAGATCCGACACATCGAAGGGCAGCGACGGCACCCCGACGATGGGCACCGTCGGGTTCGCCCCGGTGAAACGTGACAGCAGTCGCACCTCACGCTTGGCGGTGAGCGCCCGGTCGGCGTGGACCCGCAACACCGCCGCTGTCACCGACTCTGGGTCATCGCGCTCCAGCGCCTCGGCGCCGTCGACCGCACGCTCCACCGACAGCGCACAGAGTGTCGGATGCGTCCGGTTGAGGATCAGGCCCGCCAATGGCATGCCTTCCTGCGACAGCCGATCCACAAAGAACGAGGCCTCACGCAAAGCGTCAGGTTCTGCTGCGGAAACCACCACAAACTGGGTGCCGCGCCGTTTCAGCAATTCGTAAGTGCGGTCCGCCTTCTCGCGAAAACCGCCGAATGTCGAATCAAGCGATTGCACGAAAGCTGAAGCATCCGAGAGCATCTGGCTACCCAGAATCGTGGACATGCCCTTCATCGCCAGCCCTACGGCACCGGTGACGAGCTTGCCGAAACCGCGGCCGGGTGCCAGCAGCAGCCGCCACAACCGGCCGTCCATGAAGCTGCCGAGCCGTTTCGGCGCGTCCAGGAAGTCCAGCGCGTTGCGCGACGGCGGGGTGTCGACGACCACCAGGTCCCAGCGGTCCTGGGCCAGCAGCTGGCCCAGCTTCTCCATCGCCATGTACTCCTGTGTGCCGGCCAGCGACGTCGCGACGGTCTGATAGAACTGGTTGTCCAAAATCGATTGTGCGCGTTCGTTTCCCGAGTATTCGAGCACCATCTCGTCAAAGGTGCGTCGCATGTCGAGCATCATCGCGTGCAATTCGCCGGGCACCTCGTCGGACAGCGGCACCCGCTGCGGTGAATTGCCCAGGTCCTTGATGCCCAGCGCCTGCGCCAGCCGTTTGGCGGGATCGATGGTCAGCACGACGACCGATCGCCCGTACTCGGCGGCACGCAGCGCCATGGCTGCCGCTGTGGTGGTCTTGCCGACACCGCCGGCGCCGCAGCAGACCACGACCCGGTTCGAGGTGTCGCGCAGGATCGACGCCATGTCCAACGTCGGTGGTGTGTGGCTCATGATTATCGGACCCCCTGTGCCGCCAGCGACTCGGCAAGCTCATACAGGCTGCCGAGGTCGATTCCATCGTTGATCGCAGGTAGTTCCAGGCGCGGCACCTTGATGGCGTCGAGTTGTTCAGCGCTCTCGGCGCGGGCCTGGATCCGAGTGGCATGCTCGATGCTCTCGGTCAGAAGCCCCGCGAAATCGTTGTCCGGCAGGGTGATTCCCACCTTGTCGAGGTCGGCACGTACCGCGTCGACATCGATGTGGCCTTCTGCGGCCTTGGCCAGCGCGTCGGCCGGCAGCACGGCCGGGATGTTGCGGTTGACGATGACGCTGCCGATCGGCAGGCCGAGCTCGGTGAGTTCCTCGATGGCCTCGACCGTCTCCTGGATCGGCAGCGCCTCCAACAGGGTGACCAGATGAATCGCGGTCTGTTCGGAGTGCAGCAGATTCACCACACCGGCACTCTGCGCATGCACGGGGCCGCCCTTGGCCAGATCGGCGACGGCCTTGGTGACATCGAGGAATCGGGCGATCCGGCCGGTCGGTGGCGAGTCCACCACCACGGCGTCGTAAACCGGCAACTTGTTGCGGTTCAGGCGAACCACCGACTCTTTGATCTTGCCGGTGAGCAACACATCACGCAGGCCCGGGGCGATGGTGGTCGCGAACTCGATGGCGCCGATCCGGCGCATCGCCCGCCCGGCGAGCCCCAGGTTGTAGAACATGTCGAGGTACTCCAGAAAAGCCGCCTCGATGTCGATGGCCAGTGCGTTGACCTGCCCGCCGCGTTCGGCAGTCGCGATCTTGACCTCCTGGTAGGGCAGCGGCGGGACGTCGAACAGTTGCGCAATGCCCTGCCGGCCCTCCACCTCCACCAGCAGCACCTTGCGTCCGCCCGCGGCCAGCGTGAGTGCCAGCGCGGCGGCGACCGTGGACTTACCTGTCCCGCCTTTGCCGCTCACGAAGTGCAACCGGGCTTTGGCCAATCGAGAGGGCCAACTCAGGGTGCTTGCGCCGCTTGCTGTCGTCGCCATGGTTTGCATGCTAACCAAGGGTTTGGGGGCTGCGGCTAAGCTCGGCCCATGAGTGAACCGACCATTTGGGAGTACGCCACCGTGCCGCTGCTCACCCACGCCACCAAACAGATCCTCGACCAGTGGGGGGCTGACGGCTGGGAGTTGGTCGCGGTGCTGCCCGGACCCACCGGAGAACAGCACGTCGCCTACCTGAAGCGGCCGAAATGAGCTGGTCTGCCAAGCTGACCGAACTTGGCATCGAGCTCCCGCCCGTCGTCGCACCGTTGGCGGCCTACGTGCCCGCCGTACGCACCGGGAACCTGGTGTACACCTCGGGTCAGCTACCCATCACCGATGGTGAACTGCTCGGTAGCGGCAAGGTCGGCGCGGACGTCAGCGCCGAGGATGCCAAAGCGCTGGCGCGAGTGTGTGCGCTCAACGCGCTTGCCGCAGTCCACGCCTTGGTGGGCATCGATGCAGTGGTCAAGGTGGTCAAGGTCGTCGGGTTCGTCGCCTCGGCACCGGGATTCGACGGTCAGCCCGGCGTCATCAACGGGGCCTCGGAGCTCTTCGGTGAGGTATTCGGCGACGCCGGGGCCCACGCCCGATCCGCAGTGGGAGTCTCCGAGCTGCCCCGCAACACCCCAGTCGAAGTCGAGCTCATCGTCGAGGTGGTGTGACTCTGCAGCACCCCGCCTACGCCCAGCTGCGTCCGGTAACGGATACGGCGGCGGTGCTGCTGTGCGACAACCCCGGCATCATGACCCTGGACGGCACCAATACCTGGGTGCTGCGGGGTCCGGGGAGTGACGAGCTGGTGGTCGTCGACCCCGGTCCGGACGACGAGGAACACCTGGACCGGATCGCTGCCCTGGGCGCCATCCCGCTGGTACTGATCAGTCATCGGCATGGCGACCACACCGATGGGATCGACCGGCTGGTCGAGCGCACCGGGGCAGTGGTGCGGTCGGTGGGCAGTGGCTTCCTGCGAGGTCTCGGCGGGCCACTGACCGACGGCGAGGTGATCGACGCCGCCGGCCTACGCATCACCGTGCTGGTGACTCCCGGTCACACTGCAGATTCGGTGTCTTTCCTGCTCGACGACGCTGTGCTGACCGCGGACACCGTGCTGGGACGCGGCACCACCGTCATCGACTCCGAGGACGGCAGCCTGCGCGACTACCTCGAATCGCTGCGTCGGCTGCGTGGCTTGCGGCAGCGTACGGTGCTGCCCGGCCACGGCCCGGAACTCGCGGACCTGCACGGTGTCACCGAGATGTACCTGGCGCACCGGGAGGAACGACTCGAACAGGTCCGCGTCGCGATGCGGGAGCTCGGCGAGGACGCCACAGCACGACAGATCGTCGAACACGTCTACACCGACGTCGACCAGAAGCTCTGGGATGCCGCCGAGAAATCCGTCAGCGCTCAGCTGGACTATCTCAGAACCTGAGGACCGGAACCCTCAGATAGCCGCGAGCAGACGCAAACACGCGTGATTCGAGGTGAATCAACGCGAGTTTGCGTCTGCTCGGCACGGCTACGCGCGGGCTACGCAAGCTCCGCCCGCGCTCACCTCGCTCGGTGCAGATACTCGCTCGGCTACGCGCGGGCTACGCAAGCTCCGCCCGCGCTCACCTCGCTCGGCGGGCCAGTCGCTCGCTGTCGCTGATCAGCACACTCTTGCCCTCGAGCCGGATCCAGCCGCGGTGGGCGAAGTCGGCCAACGCCTTGTTGACCGTCTCGCGGGATGCGCCGACCAGCTGGGCGATCTCTTCCTGCGTCAGATCATGGGTGACGCGAAGCGCGCCGCCCTCCTGCGTGCCGAAGCGCTGGGCCAGCTGCAGCAGCTGCTTGGCCACGCGGCCCGGAACGTCGGTGAAGATCAGATCGGCCAAGTTGTTGTTCGTCCGTCGCAACCGGCGAGCAAGAACGCGCAGCAGCTGCTCGGCGATCTCGGGCCGGTCGGCGATCCACGCCCGCAGGGCGTCACGGTCCATCGACACCGCACGCACCTCAGTGATGGTGGTGGCGCTCGACGTCCGCGGCCCCGGGTCGAAAATGGACAGCTCGCCGAACATGTCGGAAGGGCCCATGATCGTCAGGAGGTTCTCCCGGCCGTCGGGTGAGCGACGACCGATCTTCACCTTGCCCGAGATGATGATGTAGAGCCGATCACCAGGTTCGCCTTCGGCGAACACGGTATGCCCCCGCGGGAAGTCGACGGGCTGCAGCTGCTTCGTCAGCGCAGATACGGCGCTCGGTTCGACTCCCTGGAAGATTCCGGCCCTGGCCAGGATCTCGTCCACGTTGCCCCTCTGTTAGCTCTTGGCTGGTGTGATGCGCGCCGACCAGCCTCTATTCCGGTTTGCGATGCAAGTCTAGAGGTTAACAGCGGCCTGACTAGCCAAAGTTACACACGATTGGCATGTCGAGTCCTCTGAAATTGCGGATTCCCGTCCGCCGAGATCCGTTCCGTCGTACTCAAGCGGGTCGGCAAACGGGGCTCACCGTCGAGTGCTTCGAACGCCGCGCGCAGCGACGGGAACGACGGGAAGTCTGTTTCCGGCCGCTTTGCGGCCGGTAGTGCGGCGCGAATCCTGGGCTGTTTGGTGAGCTCAGCGCCGTCGCGAGACTCGGCCGTGCAGATGCGGGACTCCAGTCGTTGAAGACCGAAGGTCGCCACCATGAGCAGGCCGGGAACCGACGCAGCGAGCAACCAGGACACAAGGGAGAAGTAAACACGCGCCAGGTCTCAGCGGGATCACGGTTTACACACTCATCGGCAGCGGCTGTAACGAATCGAGGGCAGCTTGTCCGCAACGTGTCTGAGCCGGTCAGTAGCCTGTGGGGGTGGCCAACAAGGCGAAGTGGGACCGGGAGACGCACCTGGGGTTGGTCCGTCGCGCACGCCGGATGAACCGGACGCTCGCGCAGGCATTTCCGCACGTCTACTGCGAGCTGGACTTCACGGATCCGCTGGAACTGGCGGTGGCCACCATCTTGTCGGCGCAGTGCACCGACGTTCGGGTCAACCTCACGACGCCGGCCCTGTTCGCCAAATATCGCACCGCGGTCGACTATGCAGCCGCCAACCGCGCCGAGCTGGAAGAGCTCATCCGGCCCACCGGCTTCTACCGCAACAAGGCCAACTCGCTGATCGGCCTCGGGCAGGCCCTGGTGGACAACTTCGGCGGTGAGGTTCCGGCCACACTCGAAGAGCTGGTGACGCTGCCCGGAATCGGCCGCAAGACTGCCAACGTCGTCCTCGGAAACGCCTTCGATGTCCCCGGTATCACCGTCGACACCCACTTCGGCAGGTTGGTCCGGCGCTGGCGCTGGACCGCCGAAGAGGACCCGGTCAAGGTGGAGAAGGTCGTCGGTGACTTGATCGAGCGCTCGGAGTGGACGCTGCTGAGTCACCGGGTGATCTTCCACGGCCGGCGCGTTTGCCATGCCCGCAAACCTGCTTGCGGGGTCTGTGTCCTGGCCAAGGACTGCCCCTCGTTCGGCGCGGGGCCCACCGATCCGCTGGTGGCGGCACCTCTGGTGAAGGGGCCCGAGACTCAACATCTGCTGGCCCTGGCCGGTCTGTGACGAGTTCGGCCCGTTGGACCATCGCCGCGGTGACAGCCATCGCGGCTCTGGTGGTGGCAATGGTGCTGTCGCTGGGCGATGAGCCTGAGACCGGTGTGTCGGGGATGCCGACCGCAACCGGAACCCGGTCCAGTGTCGACCCGGAACAGCTCGCACAGCTGCGCCGCGATGCCGACCTGCCGCCGTGCCCGGTCGGCGACGGCGGCGCCGGGCCGGCCGCTTTGCAGGGGGTGTCCGCGTTGTGTGCGGCCGACGGTGGATCAGTCGACGTGGCGCGGGCTCTGGCCGGTCGTCCGACGGTGCTCAACCTGTGGGCATATTGGTGTGGCCCCTGCGCGGACGAATTGCCTGCGCTGGTCGAATACCAGCAGCGGGTGGGTCCGGAGGTGCAGGTGCTGACCGTCCACCAGGACCCCAACCAGGAAGCGGCTTTGGCGCGTCTGTCCGAGTGGGGGGTCCGGCTGCCCACGCTTCAGGACGGGGACCGCAGTATCGCCGCGGCGCTGAAGGTCCCCAACGTGATGCCTGCGACTGTGCTAATACGGGCGGACGGTACCGTTGCCGAGATCCTGCCGCGTCCGTTTGTCAGCGCCGATGAAATCGCTGCCGCGGTCGGAGACAAACTTCGATGAGAGAGGGGCGCGCCGTGAGCGTAGCGGTGCCCCCGACGCCGGACGTCGGGCCGTCGTGGCTGCGACCACTGCTCGACAATGTCGACGATGTGCGCCGGGCCTACCGGAGGCGGGTGCCGCCAGAAGTGCTGGCATCCATCACGGCAGCCAACGACGCTGCGTCCCTGTCCGGCACCAAGCGGGACGCGGCGGTTCTGATCCTGTTCTCGGGACCAGAAGGGGAACCGACGGACTCCACCGTCCCCGGCCTGCCCGACAATGCCGACCTGCTCGTCACCGTTCGGGCCGCCACGCTGCGTCACCACGCCGGGCAGGCCGCCTTTCCCGGCGGCGCCAGCGATCCGGGCGATGATGGACCCGTCGCCACCGCGCTGCGGGAGGCGCGGGAGGAGACCGGAATCGACGTCACGCGGCTGCACCCTCTTGCCACGCTCGAGCGCATGTTCATTCCGCCGTCGGGTTTCCACGTGGTGCCGGTGCTCGCGTACTCACCCGACCCAGGGCCGGTCACGGTGGTGGACGAAGCGGAGACGGCCGTCGTGGCCCGGGTACCGATCCGGGCCTTCATCAACCCGGAGAATCGCTTGATGGTGTATCGCAGCGTCAACACCAGCCGCTATGCCGGGCCGGCGTTCCTGCTCAACCAGATGCTGGTGTGGGGGTTCACCGGGCAGGTCATCTCGGCGATCCTCGACGTCGCCGGCTGGTCACGACCCTGGGATACCGAGAAACTGCTCGAACTCGACGACGCGCTGGCACTTGTCGGCGGTGAGGTCGCGTGACACCGTCGCAGTGGCTGGACATCGCCGTCGTGGCGATTGCCTTCGTGGCCGCCATCTCCGGCTGGAGATCGGGGGCGCTCGGATCGGTCATGTCATTTGTCGGGGTGATCCTCGGAGCCGTTGCCGGGGTGCTGCTGGCGCCGCACCTGGTCAATCACATCGACGGTGCCAGGACAAAGCTCTTCGCCGCGCTGTTCCTGATCCTGGCGCTGGTGGTCGTCGGCGAGGTCGCCGGCGTGGTGCTGGGCCGCGCCGTCCGCGGAGCGGTCCGCAACCCTGTTGTTCGTCTGGTCGATTCGGTCATCGGCGTCGGTTTGCAGCTGATCGTTGTGATGGTCGCCGCCTGGCTGCTGGCCACGCCGCTGACCTCCTCGGATCAGCCGAACCTGGTCAATGCCGTGAAGGGCTCCAAAGTGCTGGCCCAGGTCGACGGGGTGGCACCCGACTGGCTGCGGGCGGTGCCGAAGCGGTTGTCGGCGCTGCTGGACACCTCGGGGTTGCCGGATGTGCTGCAGCCCTTCGGCCGGACACCGATCGTCGAGGTTGAACCACCGAACGCGACGTTGGCCACCGACGCTGTGGTGGCGGCCGTTGCACCCAGCGTCGTCAAGATCCGCGGTGTGGCACCGGGATGCCAGAAGGTCCTGGAAGGCACCGGGTTTGTGGTCGGTCCCGACCATGTGATGTCCAATGCCCACGTGGTCGCCGGCTCCGACAGTGTCACCATCGAGTCCGCGGGTCAGACCTACGACGCCGTAGTCGTCTCCTACGATCCCAACGCCGATATCTCCATCTTGTACGTGCCGGGCTTGCCCGCGCGGCCCTTGGACTTCGCGCCCGATCCGGCGATCACCGGCACCGACGCGTTGGTGCTCGGCTACCCGGGGGGCGGGGACTTTGCCGCAACCCCGGCGCGGGTACGCGAGATCATCGAACTCAACGGTCCCGACATCTACCGCACCACCACCGTCAACCGTGAGGTGTACACCATCAGAGGCACTGTCCGGCAAGGCAACTCGGGCGGCCCCCTGATCAACCGCGGGGGTGACGTATTGGGAGTGGTGTTCGGAGCCGCCGTCGACGACACCGAGACTGGATTTGTGCTGACTGCCAATGAGGTCGAACGGCAGATGGCAAAGGTGCATGCCACCGAACGGGCGCCGACCGGCTCCTGCGTGACGTAGCTCGTCAGAGCCCGTCGACTTGGGCCAGGAACCTCATGAGGTGGTCGTTGGCCTGATCCGGGGCCTCCTCATGGCCGAAATGGCCTGCACTGGACAACGATACGAATCTGCCGTGCGGAGCGTAATGCTGGGTGCGGTCCACCGGATCGGCGAGCACATAGGGGTCGGCTTCGCCACGCATGTGTAGCAACGGGATGCCCACCGGGCGATTCATCTGCTTCATGAAGCGGCGGCCCTCGCTGCGGAGCTGGCTGCGTACCGCCCATCGTTGATACTCGAGCGCACAGTGTGCTGCACCGGGTATCTGGATGGCGCGTCGCAGGTGGGCGGCGGTCTCCGAGAAATCCTCTGACGCCAGCCATTTCTCGGAGGCTCGGCTGCGGACCAGCGCCTCGAGCTCGGCGGAGTCGTGGCGGGTCAGCACATGTTCGGGCCAGCGCGGCAGCTGATAGGACAGTAGCGTCGGCAGCAGCGCACGCCCCTGGCCCCGGCCGGTCAGCGCGGCCCGGCGCAACGCCGCCGGGTGCGGTGAGCTGACCAGAGCGATCGCGCGCACCAGCCGGGGGTGCAGGACCGACGTCGCCCAACACACCAGCCCGCCGTCGGCGTGGCCGACCAGCGTTGCGGAGCTGTGGCCGAGCGCGCGGATCAGGCCGCCGGTATCCCCGGCAAGCGTCCAACCGTCGTAACCGCGGGGCGGTTTGTCGCTGCCGCCGTACCCGCGCAGGTCCACGGCGACCACCCGCGCGCCGGTCAAACCCCGCAGCTGATGCCGCCACGACCACCAGAAAGAGCCGAAGCCGTGGAGCAGGATCACCAGCGGCCGGTCAGTGGCTGTTACGCCGTCGCCGGAGTCGGTCCGGTTCGCTTCGACCACATGGAAGCGGATGCCGTTGGCGTGTATGTCCAAATGCCGCCAGGGCCCGTCGATTCGGACGACGGACGGGTCCGGGGGCGGCATCTACCAGCCTGAGGGATCTTTGGTGGGTGCGATGCCCTTGTCGGGGACGGCAGCTTCCCGGTCTGTCCCGGTGAACGCCGCCTTGGTTTCCTTGACGGTCTCGATGGTCTGCTGCGGGCCACGGATGCGGCGCACCTTCAGGTAGCCGAGGAACCCGAACAATCCGGTGGTCACCAGCATGATGCCGAAGACGATCAGATAGGCAGCCCAGGTCCACAACCAGGTGTCGAGCAACGCGGCGAGGAAGAAGAAGAAAAAGAAGGTGGAGTAGAACAGCACCACCAGCGCGAGGATGAAGAAGACGCTGCCGGTGAGGCCCTTCTTGACGTCGCGGGTGATCTCCGCCTTGGCCAGTTCGACCTCGGCGCGGACCAGAGTGGACACCTGGGTGGTGGCGTCCTTGACCAGATCGCCGATCGATGGATCCGCCGGCACCGCGTGGGGGTCGATCAGCGGAATCGATGTCACGGTCGCGGGCACGCCACTCTTGCGGTCACCATTGCTCACGGCTTCATGTTGCCATGTCTGGTTCACTGGGGACGACTCTGGCTGATCGGTCGACCTTGTGGCTGTGGTGCCGGAGTTGCTGCTGAGACCCCGCTAGACTCTGCCCGACGATTGCTCACAGGGTCGGGGCCCTGACTTGGGAGTTCGCATTGAAGATCGCGCGCCTAGTGGTCTGCGCTGTCACGGCGCTGACCATGTTGTCCGTCGCCACCGCCGGCCCGGCCGCCGCTGCCCCCGTCACGCTCGGGGGTGGATCAGGCATCGTCATCGACGGTGAGTCCTACTGCACGTTGACGGCCATAGGAAACGACAGCCGCGGCGACCTGGTCGGTTTCACCTCGGCACACTGCGGTGGCCCCGGCGCCTCCGTCGCCGCCGAAGGTGCGCCGGAGGCCGGGCCGGTAGGGGAGATGGTGGCAGGCAATGAGGCACTCGATTACGCCGTCATCAGGTTCGACCGCAGCAAAGTGATCCCCACCAACAATGTCAACGGTTTTGTCATCGACGGCCTCGGCCCGGATCCGACGTTCGGTCAGGTCGCCTGCAAACTCGGCCGCACCACCGGCACCTCATGCGGGGTCACCTGGGGGCCTGGTGAGAACCCCGGAACGATTCTCAATCAGGTGTGTGGAGCGCCGGGTGATTCTGGTGCGCCGGTGACCGTCAACAACAAGCTGGTCGGAATGATCCACGGCGCCTTCAGTCAGGATCTGCCGACCTGCGTCGTCAAGTTCATCCCGCTGCACACACCGGCGGTCACGATGTCGTTCAATACGCAGCTGGCCGACATCACTGCCAAGGGCAGACCGGGAACGGGATTCGTCCCGGTCTGACCTTGGTCAGTACCTCTTGGCCGCTATTTGCTGGCGCGGATGGCCTCGAAGACGCTGGGGTCCAGGAGGGTGGAGGTGTCGCCGAGTTCGCGGCCTTCGGCGACGTCGCGCAGGAGTCGGCGCATGATCTTGCCGCTGCGGGTTTTGGGTAGTTCCGGGACGACGTGGATCTCGCGGGGTTTGGCGATCGGGGAGATCTCGCGGGCCACCTCGGCGCGTAGTTCGTCGATCATGTTGGTGTCCCCGCCGTGGGCGGAGGATTTGAGGATGACAAACGCGCAGATGGCTTGGCCGGTTTGTGCGTCGGTGGCCCCGACGACGGCGGCCTCGGCCACTCCGGAATGCCCGACGAGGGCGGATTCGACCTCGGCGGTGGAGATGCGGTGTCCGGAGATGTTCATGACGTCATCGATACGGCCCAAAACCCAGATCTCGCCGTCGCTGCCGTAGCGGGCGCCGTCACCGGCGAAGTACCAGCCCTGCTCGGCGAACCGGGACCAGTAGGTCTCCTTGAAGCGTTGCGGGTCACCCCAGATACCGCGCAGCATCGCCGGCCACGGCTTGTCGAGCACCAGGTAGCCGGAGGCTTGTTCGCCGTGGTCGGTGCCCGGGGCCAGTTCGTTGCCGTCGTCGTCGACGATCTTGGCCGAGATACCGGGCAGGGCGCCCATCGCGGAGCCGGGTTTGGTGTGGGTGACCCCGGGCAGCGGGGAGATCATGATGGCGCCGGTTTCGGTCTGCCACCAGGTGTCCACGATGGGGGTTTTGTCGTCACCGAAGGCCATCCGGTACCAACGCCAGGCTTCGGGGTTGATGGGTTCCCCGACCGAACCGAGCAGACGCAGCGACGACAGATCGTGCGCGGCCGGGATCTGGCGGCCCCACTTCATGAAGGTGCGCACCAGGGTGGGGGCGGTGTAATAGATGGTGACACCGTATTTTTCGATGATCTCGAAGTGCCGGTGCTCGTTCGGGGAGGCCGGGGTGCCTTCGTAGACGACCTGGGTGACACCGTTGGACAGCGGCCCGTACACGATGTAGCTGTGCCCGGTGACCCAGCCGATATCGGCGGTGCACCAGTACACATCGGTCTCGGGCTTGATGTCGAAGACGTTGTGATGGGTGTAGGAGGCCTGGGTCAGATAACCACCCGAGGTGTGGATGATGCCCTTGGGTTTACCGGTGGTGCCCGAGGTGTACAGCAGGAACAACGGATGCTCAGCCTCGAAGGCCTGCGGGGTGTGCTCGGCCGACGCTTTCGGGATGGTCTGGTCCCACCACAGGTCGCGGCCGTCGGTCCAGTTGACGTCGATGCCGGTGCGACGCACCACCAGCACATGCTCGACCGGGCTGGCCTCACCCAAGCCGGCGATCGCTTCGTCGACACCGTCTTTGAGGGACACCGCCTGCCCGCGCCGGTACTGCCCGTCGGTGGTGATCACCACCTTCGCCGAGGCGTCCTCGATCCGGGCCTTGAGTGCGGAAGCCGAGAATCCGGCGAACACCACCGAGTGCATCACCCCTAGGCGGGCACACGCCAGCATCGCGACAATCGCTTCGGGCACCATCGGCATGTAGATCGCCACTCGATCCCCGGCGACCAGGCCGAGGTCGGTCAACGTGTTCGCCGCCTGCGACACCTCGTCCTTGAGTTCGGCGTAGGTGATGGAGCGGGCGTCATCGACGGGCTCGCCCACCCAATGGATGGCCACCCGGTCACCGTTGCCGGCCTCGACGTGCCGGTCCACACAGTTGTAGGCGACATTCAGGGTGCCATCGCCGAACCACCTCGCCACCGGCGGTGCCGACCAATCCAGCACCTCGGTGAACGGCTTGTCCCACGACAACCGGTTGGCCTGTCTTGCCCAAAACGCCAACCGATCCGCCTCGGCCTCGTCATACAACTCGGCGGTGGCATTCGCCTGCGCGGCGAACTCCGCAGCAGGCGGATACGCTGACAGAACTTCGGTGTGCGTCTCGGTCATGGTTGTGAGCGTAGTCACCTAAGGTTGCAACGACGTTGGCTACTCACATGACGCGCTGCGGGCGGCGTGTGACGTGCGCCGAACGGTTGACGATCCCCGGACCAGCGGCGCTCGAGTACCTCGCGAGTAGGGTGAGCGGCCGTGAGTGCTGACCCGCTGGCCCCGCTGGTGGACCTGCCAGGTGTGGCTGATGCCGCCGAACAGGCCCGTGACGAATTGGGGCGGGCACACCGGCACCGTGCCAATCTGCGGGGCTGGCCGGTGACCTCCGCCGAGGCCGCGTTGCGCGCGGCTCGGGCGTCGTCGGTGCTCGACGGGGGTACGCCCCAACTCGACGAGCACACCGCCTCGGACCCCATCTTCGCCGGTGCGCTGCGGGTGGCCCAGGCTTTGGAGGGCGGCGAGACCACCATGGTCGGGGTGTGGCGTCGGGCGCCGCTGCAGGCCTTGGCGCGGATGCACATGCTGGCGGCCGCCGATGTGGTCTCCGACCAAGAGCTGGCGCGCCCTCGCGCCCAGCCCGAGGTCTCGGCCCGGCTGGACCTGATGTCTACCCTGGTGACGGGCGGCTCGAAGGTTCCGGCGCCCATCCTGGCGGCCGTCGCGCACGGCGAACTTCTCACTCTTGCGGCTTTCGGCAGCTCCGATGGTGTGGTGGCCCGCGGTGTTGCGCGGCTGGTCACCATCAGCTCCGGGCTTGATCCGCACGGGCTTGGCGTGCCGGAGGTCTATTGGATGCGCCGGGCTGCCGAGTACCGAGCTGCTGCGCTGGGTTTCGCCACGGGCACGGAGAAGGGGCTGACAGAGTGGCTGCTGCTGCACTGTCGGGCGCTGCAAGCCGGTGCGCGAGAGGCGGTCTCGATCGCTGAGGCGAAAGATCAGGCCAAGAGGAGCTGACCGGGGAGCTGTTTGCGACAACAAAAGCGGGCGGCGCTCCGAGGCCTGGAAATCCAGGATTCGGTTCACCGCCCGCTAGCACGGATCTACGGTTACCAAGCGTCCATAGGTTGGCTGCGTGGGTTGGCCTCGGCGACTTTGCGATGCGTTTCGAAGCTGACCCCAACCCAAGGGGTCTTGGTTCGTCCGCTTTTCGCAATTACGCAGGCCCGCAACATTTCTGCCATTATCGCGGCTGTGGCTCCGCGTGGGTGCCGGGATCCGTGCTGGGATGCTCGGTACGGGAGATCGATTCTTCTCTTCCGAATCGGTCTTGGCCTCACCGGGCTTCCGTGACTCCTTTGTACTACGTGATCACCGTCACAGCAAGGCCCAAATGCGAAGTTGCACGGTGCGATTCCGATTCGTTATTGCGCTTGACTTCAGAGTGTGAACCGGCGGAGCAGCGAATACGTCAGGGCGCCGGCTGCCAGCGCACTGATTCCCACGGCCGCCGTGGTGGCAACCGCAGCGGTCGATGGCGCCGGGATCCGGTCCCGCAGTGACACCGGTTTGGAGAACGTCCGGACCGGCCATTCGCGTGCGGTCGCTTCGCGGCGGAGGGCCCGATCGGGGTTGACGACACAAGGGTGGCCGACGGTCTCCAGCATCGGCACGTCGGTGATCGAGTCCGAGTAGGCGTAACAGTGCTCGAGCGGGTACCCCTCTCGAGCGGCCAGCTCCCGGATCGCCTGCGCCTTGCCGTCGCCGTAGCAGTAGAACGCCACCTCGCCGGTGTACCGGCCGTCCTCGACGACCATCCGGGTGGCCATTGCGTGGGTTGCGCCCAGGGCGCGGGCGATCGGTGCCACGATCTCTTCGCCCGACGCCGACACCACCACGACATCGCGGCCGCACAGTTTGTGATCAGCGATCAAATCCGCCGCCTCGGCAAACACCAGCGGGTCCACGATCTCGTGCAGGGTCTCTCCGACGATCGACTTGACCTGCTCGACGTCCCAGCCGGTGCACATGGCCGTCACGTAGGACCGCATCCGGTCCATCTGATCGTGATCCGCCCCCGACATCAGGAAAAGGAACTGGGCGTAGCTGGACTTGAGCACCGCCCGGCGATTCAGTAGACCCTGATCGAAGAACGGTTTGCTGAAAGCGAGCGTGCTCGATTTGGCGATGATGGTCTTGTCAAGATCAAAAAATGCTGCGGTACGCGTGTGGTGCGCAGCTGTCTCGGCAGTTTGCGGCGCGGTTAGCTGCTTGGCATCCGGATCGGAAGCGGTCACGACCCCACAATAGGTGTAGGCGCAACGCCGGCCCGGGCATAGGTGGCACGCCGTCTGAGATTGTGTTCAAAATGGCAGTTCAAGCCACCTGTCGGAGACTGCAGATCTTTCGGTGAGAGTCGGCTGGCGTGTCCATTTCGAGACTTGCGCCGGTGTGCTGGGTCGTGTGTATAGTGACTATTACCTGGCTTATGCCGGGTGTGCATCAGCCCGACCCCCCGGGGCTGATACACGACGACCCTCGCCTCCTCCCCCCCTGGCGAGGGTCGTCCTTTATTTTTCACCTTTTTGTCAGTCGTGACCAAACCGGCTCTTCGGGTCCTTCCGGCTGTTCGCTGGACAAGCAATCCGCGTCGTTGTCCACAAATCCGAGATCCTCCACATATCGGTGGCGGTGACTGGCCGGCACCGACTGTCCCGGTACACGGTGGACCGGTGACGACCACACCCGGGCTGTTGGCCCTCATTGCCGGATCCGCGCTCGGGGAGGAGATCGACCGGGTGGCCGCGGCCGCCGGCATCCGGGCCATCCACCTCGACCCCAGCGCCCCGCCCTCTCGCAAGGCCTGGCTGGCCGCGGCCGCCGTGGTGGTTGACGCCGGCGCCGCCGAGTGCTGTCTGCAGTCGGGCCTACCGCGCCGAACCGGGGTCTTCTTGTGTGCGTTCGGGGAACCCGACGTGGCGACATTGCGCTCGGCCCTCACGATCGGCGCCCGCGATGTCCTGACGTTGCCGGATCGGGCCGACGAGCTGGTCCGGCACCTCTCCGAAATGGCGGACACCCCGCCGTCGGTGTCCCGCGGAAGCACCGTGGCAGTCATGGCCGGCCGCGGTGGCGCAGGCGCCTCACTGTTCTCGGCTGCGCTCGCGGTTCAACTCCCCACGCCGCTGCTGCTGGACCTCGACCCCTGGGGCGGCGGTATCGACCTGCTGCTCGGCGGTGAGCACCGACCCGGATTGCGTTGGCCTGATCTGCAGGTTCAGGGCGGGCGGTTGAACTGGTCGGTGATCCGTGACGCCGTGCCCACCAACCACGGGATCTCGGTATTGTCCGGCTCCAGAAAGGGATTCGAGCTGTCCGCGGGTGCGGTCGAAGCGGTTCTCGACGCAACCCGTCGCGCCGGGGTGACGACGGTCTGCGATCTGCCTCGGCGACTCACCGACGCGGTGCGGACGGCGATAGACGATGCCGACCTGCTGGTGCTGGTGACAACCTGTGACGTACGGTCCTGCGCCGCCACCGCGGCGATGGCTCCGACGCTGACCGCACTGAACCCCAACGTCGGCCTGGTGGTCCGGGGGCCGGCACCGGGTGGGTTGCGTCCCGGCGACATCGCCGACACCACGCAGTTACCGCTATTGGCCGCGATGCGCCCCGAACCGTTGATCGCCGAGAAGTTGGAACGCGGAGGTCTGTTGCTGCGGGCCCGATCGCCATTGGCAGCAGCCGCCCACAGGGTGGCCGATGTGCTGGGCTCCCAGTTGACATCCGGGCGGGCGGCATGAGCGAGTCGTTGATCGACCGGGTGCGGGAACGGTTGGCGGTGGAGGCACGGTCCGGGCCGACAGCGTTGCCCGCCGGGGTGGTTGCGCAGGCGATCCGGGCCGAATCGGCAGGCCTTCTCGGCGACACCGAAGTGTTGACGAACCTGCGTGCGGTTCAGACCGAACTCACCGGAGCCGGGCTTTTGGAACCGCTGCTTCACGCACCTGGAACCACCGACGTGTTGGTGACGTCCCCGGCCCGGGTGTGGGTCGACGACGGGACCGGTTTGCGACGCAGCCCGGTTCGGTTCGCTGACGAGGCCGCCGTGCGACGCCTGGCGCAGCGGCTGGCGTTGGCAACCGGACGCCGGCTCGACGATGCCGCCCCCTGGGTGGACGGGTTGCTCAGCGGTGTCGGAGCGCGCCGGCTCACCATTCGGTTGCACGCGGTTCTTCCCCCGATCGCTGTTGCCGGGACCTGCATTTCGCTTCGGGTGTTGCGCCCCGCGAGCCAGGGGTTGGCGGCGCTGTGCGCCTCGGGGGCCATCGCCGCCGACGCGGAATCGCTGCTGCGGGAAGTCATCGACGCCCGCCTCGCATTCCTGGTCTCGGGAGGAACCGGCGCGGGCAAAACCACATTGCTGTCGGCACTGTTGGGTGCGGTCGCCCCACAAGAGCGCATCGTGTGTGTCGAAGACGCGGCCGAACTGGCGCCGCCGCACCCGCATCTGGTGTCCCTCATCGCCCGGGGCGCCAATGTCGAGGGTGCCGGGGAGGTCACCGTCCGCCAACTCGTGCGGCAGGCGCTGCGGATGCGCCCCGATCGCATTGTGGTGGGCGAGGTCCGGGGGGCCGAAGTGGTCGATCTGCTGGGGGCGCTGAACACCGGTCACGACGGCGGCGCGGGCACGGTGCACGCCAATCGGCCCGCCGAAGTGCCCGCCAGATTGGAGGCGCTCGGCGCACTCGGTGGTCTGGACCGGGCCGCACTGCACAGCCAGCTGGCGGCTGCGGTGCGAGTCCTGCTCCACGTCTCTCGAGCGCGCGACGGGTCCCGGCAGCTCAGCGAGATCGCGATCCTGCAGCGCGACGATGGTGCCGACACCTGCCGTGTCCTGACGGCATGGCACGTCGACCGCGGCCACACCGAGGGAGCTGCCGAACTGCGGCACCTGATCGCAGCCGGGCTAGCGTCATGATCCCCGCGCTGCTGCTGGCCATGGCGGTGCTGGTGCACCCGTCGGCCTCCGGTAGCCGTCGCCGGATCATCCGGCGAGCGGTCCCGGCCGGACCGTCGCGTCGTGGCCTGGCGATGGTGGGTGCGGTATCTGCCGCGGTGGTGGTGGTCCAGCTGCCGATGCCGGCGATCGTCGCGGCAGCGCTGGCCGCGGGCACCGGGACACTGCGCTACCGCCGATCGAGAGCTCGCCGACAGGCGCGACGGGAAGGGCTGGCGTTGGCCGGCGCACTGGAGCTGCTGACCTCGGAGCTGAAAGCCGGCGCCCACCCGGTGTCGGCCTTCGACATCGCCGCAACCGAAACCGCCGGCACGTCGGCGGCGGTCAGCTCCGGGTTACGTTCCGTGGCCGCGCGTGCCGGCCTCGGCGCCGATGTTGCCGTCGGCCTGCAGGACGTCGCGAAGCGGTCATCGCTGCCCCAGCAGTGGCGGCGCCTGGCGGCCTGTTGGCAGCTGGCGACCGATCAAGGGCTTCCCATCGGGGTCCTGATGCGCGCCGCCCAGCTCGATATCGCCGAGCGTCAGCGCTACGCCGCACGGGTCGACGCCGGAATGGCCGGGGCCAGGGCAACTGCCACCATTCTGGCCGCACTGCCGGTGCTGGGGGTTGGACTGGGTGAGCTGATGGGTGCCGAGCCGCTGACGTTCCTGTCCGGCGGTGCCGGCAGTGCGGTGCTGGTGGTCGGTGTACTGCTGGTCTGTGTCGGCGTGCTGTGGTCGGGGCACATCACCGATCGGCTACCGGCATGAACCCGCTGCCCGCCGCCGCCTTGGCATTGGCCGCCGCGCTGCTGCTGGGCGCCGGACCATCGAAGGTCCGCGCCCGTGCCGGTCTGCACCGCCGATCACGGGTCGGCAAACACGCACCACCACAAGCGGATCCACTGGCCGCTGCCTCGAGTCTTGATGTACTTGCGGTGTGCCTGCGCGCCGGGATGGCGGTGCCGACCGCGGCGCGTGCCACTGCAGTCCATGCGCCCCCGGAGCTGGCCTCGATACTGAACCGGGCCGCCGACCTGTTGGCATTGGGTGCAGATGCTGACATTGCTTGGACTGAAACAGATTCCGAATCGATCGACAGTCATTGTCAAGCGCTGCTGCGGTTGGCTCGCCGGTCGGCGTCCTCGGGTACGGCGCTCGCGCATGGTGTCGCCGAGCTGTCCGACGGGATCAGGGCGGACGTCACACACGCCGGCACCGCCGCCGCCGAACGCGCGTCGGTGTTGATCGCCGGACCGCTCGGACTGTGTTTTCTGCCCGCGTTCGTCTGCCTCGGCGTGGTGCCGACGGTTGCGGGTTTGGCCGGTGACGTATTCGGTTCGGGGCTGCTGTGAGCGACGTGGGAATCGTGAAATGCCAAGGAATCGCTCAATACCAAGAAAAGGGGAGAACCATTGATGGAAAACATGATTCAGCGAATCCGGACCCGGATACTGCTGCTGGCCGTCGACGAGACGGGCATGTCCACCGTCGAGTACGCCATCGGCACGGTGGCCGCGGCGGCGTTCGGCGCGATTCTGTACACGGTGGTCACCGGAGACTCCGTTGTCGGGGCACTCACCGGCATCATCGGTCGTGCCCTGAACACCAGTGCCTAGCCGGTGAGGCCGGAATCGCCACCGTCGAAGCAGCATTGGCCGTCGCCGCTCTGGTGGCAGTTCTGGCGCTGTGCGCGGCGGGCCTCGGTGCCATGGCGGCGCAGATCCGCTGCGTCGACGCCGCCAGGGAAGCGGCCCGGCTGGCAGCACGTGGTGACGCATCCGCGATACCGGTTGCGCAGCGCATCGCTCCCGCGGGCGCCGGTGTCCAGATCCGGCGTGACGGACAGTTTTTTGTCGCGACGGTCACGGCCGGCCCGGCGGGACTTCCGGGCGTCACGCTCAGTGCAGACGCGGTCGCGATGGTCGAACCCGGCTGATGGCCTTCGTGACGATCAGGGCGCCGCCACCGTGCTGGCCGCGGCGATGATCGCGGTCGTGATGGTGGTGACGGTGGCAGCGACGCAGGTCGGTGCGGCAGTGGTGGCGCGGCACCGCGCACAGGCCGCCGCCGACTTGGCGGCACTGGCTGCTGCGGCCTGGCTTGTCGGCGGACCGGGTGCGGCGTGTGAGGCGGCCCAAACGGTCGTCACGGCGATGCGGGCCCAGAATTCCGGGTGCGCCACCGATGGGCTCGATGTGGTGGTCCGCGTAGAGATTCCGGTCCATGTGGGGCGATGGGGGGCCGGGTATGCACGGGCCAGCGCGCGGGCCGGGCCTGTCGCCGGTGACGGACGTCAGCGGTGATCGAGTTCGGTGCCGGTGGGTTCGCGTAGCGTGATCAGCCCGGCGAACGCACCGGGCTGGAGCTCCACCCTGTGCACCGTGACGTGCATCGAAACCCAGTCCGTGTGACGACCCGGCAGGCGCAGTACCCGTTCGGTGACGCCGCTGCCCAACTCGGTTGTCATGGCCTCGATGAGGGTCAGGTCATCGGGATGGACCCAGGGGGCGCCGGCCCGGTCACGCCAGTCGTAGAGCGGACACGGCTGATCGAGCCACTTGAGCAGGGTCCAGGTGTTGATGTCCACCAGCGCGCGGTAACTACCGGGTCGGGCCAGCCCGTCAAGTATTCGTTGAGCAAGGTGATCGGGTGCAACGGCCGGGGTTTCGCGGTGGCTGCGCCAGTTCATCGCGCGCGCGATGAGGTGCGCGGTTCCGTCGGCGGCGGTCTCGATCCGGGAGCGGGCCACGAACCCGACGGTGATCGGCTCGCCGGAATGGTCGGTGACATCCCACAGGTCGCAGATCGTGGTGCCCGGCCGGTTCTGCACGGCAAGCGAGAGCACCTGGGTTTCATTGGATTGCATATCCCGTGTCGGGAGGTCCTGAGCGAACGTTCGGCCGTCGGTGCGCTCGGTTTCGGGGTTCAGTCCACTGTTGGTCAGCGATTCGACGGTACCGGTGGCGACACCGGTGGTCAGGTTCCACACCAGTGGACCGGGAATGGCCCGCGGCGGCGGTTCGGCGTCTGCCGGCCCCAGCCAGACGTGTACACCGTGGACCCTGCCGTCGGACATCACCACCGGCTCGGCGCGGATCACCCGCTCGCAGTTCGGTACTGGCCGTCGCAGCGGCGCCGCGGAGAGGGCCGTTTCCGCGACCGCAGCCGTGAGCGCATCGAGGTGAGGATTGCGTCGCAGGAACACCGAAACCGGCACGAGATTCTTCAGCTGGTGGCCCTGTGCTGCCACCACCGGTTGCTCGCCCAGCGTCTCGACGAGTAGCCAGTCGTGCGCCATGCGTAGATTTTACTGCCGGTTTCACCCTCGGCGCGTAAGTTAGCGACGAATTCCGAAGAAGATCGCAAGAATCGCTGCGGTGAGCCGACGATTCGCTGCGGTCGCTGTCGAACAACGGGGTCCAAAAGATTTGCGCAGCCCCCGGAATGCGGGTAGCTTCGGCGTCTGCGCCCGACCTGTCGGGATGGGGAACGGATCGTGTTGTCCGACCGTTCGACCGCACCTGGGAAGTTGCAAGGCCACGGTCGCGTGGCGCCTGTCCAGGAGGTCGGCCGTCGAGGGGTCGGTCGTCCGCCTTGGTTGTCCCAGTTCCGTGTTCGGCAGCTTCATGTTCAGTTTCACATTCGGCACCGTGTCAATTCGTTGAGCACGCAGCGGAGCACGGTGACCGCCCCGGCCTTGTCGAGCGGATCATTGCCGTTGCCGCACTTCGGTGATTGCACACATGACGGACAGCCTTGTGGACATTCGCAGGCGGCGATCGCCTCTGTAGTGGCCTCGAGCCACGTCTGGATCTGATGGAATCCGCGCTCGGCGAACCCGGCCCCGCCGGGGTAGCCGTCGTAGACGAACACCGTCGGCAGTCCCGTCGGGCCGACGGCGGTTGACAGCCCTCCGATGTCGCCCCGGTCGCAGCTGGCGACCAGCGGTAGCAGGCCGATGGCGGCATGCTCGGCGGCGTGCAGGGCGCCGGGGATTCGCAGCTCTTCGATCCCGTTGCGCTCCAACAGTTCCGGAGTGAGCGTATACATCGCGGCAACGGTGGGCAGGGTGCTGGTCGGCATGTCGAGCTCGACAAAATCGATCACCTCGCCGGCCAGGGTTCGGCGGAGATAGCCGATCACGGTGTGGGTGACAGCGACGGGCACCAGGCCCAGCGTGACATCGCCGAGGTCGACGTGCTCGCCCGGTGCGGTGACGGTGATGTCGGTGAGCTCGCGGGCGTGTGTGGTGTAGCCGGGGTCTTCGGGGTGTACAAATGCCACCGCCGACTCGAAGTCCAGGTTGTCGACCACGTAGCTTTCGCCTTGATGCAGGTAGACCGCGCCTGGATGGACCGTCGCCGGCGCCTGTCCGGCCCCGGCGCCACCAAGCAGCCGCCCGGTGCCGGATTCGACGATGGCGATCTGTCCGCCGCTGGAGCCGCGGATGTCGACCGCTGGATGCGGATCGACGCCGGGCGCGGGGTAGAAGTGGCCGGATCGATGCCGCAGCAGGCCATCATCAACCAGCTCGCCCACCACCTGATCGGCGCTCCATAGCCGAACCTCGGCGTCGCTGACGGGTAATTCTGTTGCCGCGCAGAGTAATTGGGGACCAAGAACATAGGGGTTGCGGGGATCTATCACCACTCGTTCGATCGGCTTGTCCAGTAGCGCCGCCGGATGGTGCACCAGGTAGGTGTCCAATGGGTCGTCACGCGCGATGAGCACGATCAGGGCGCCCTGTCCGCGTCGTCCGGATCTGCCCGCCTGCTGCCAGAACGAGGTGACGGTGCCGGGGAAGCCGGCCTGCACCACCGCGTCCAGGCCGGAAATGTCGACGCCGAGTTCCAGAGCATTGGTGGTGGCCACCCCGCGTAATCGTCCGTCGGCCAGAGCCTGCTCGAGGTCACGTCGATCCTCAGCCAGGTAGCCGGCTCGGTAGGAGGCCACCTTGTCGGCAAGTTCGGGAGCGATGTCCTCGAGGCGTGCCTTGGCGCCGAGCGCGGTCAGTTCCGCGCCGCGCCGCGACCGCACGAATGTCAGGGTGCGGGCTCCCTCGGTCATCAGGTCGGCCATCACACGCGAGGCCTCCGCGCCTGCGGACCGTCGGACAGGGGCGCCGTTCTCGCCGGTGATGTCGGTTCGCAGCGCGGGCTCCCACAGCGCAACGGTGCGGGCTCCGTGGGGTGAACCGTCCGCGGTGACCTCGGCGACGGTCTGCCCGATGAGTTCGGCGGCGGTCTCGCCGGGGGCGGCGGTGGTCGCGCTGGCGAAGATGACGGTGGGTGATCCCGAGTACCGGTCGGCCAGCCGCAGCAGCCGGCGCAACACCATCGCCACGTTGGAGCCGAAGACGCCCCGGTAGTAGTGGCACTCGTCGACGACGATGTACCGCAGTCCGCGCAGGAACACCGCCCAGCGGGCATGGTTGCGCAGCATCGACAGGTGGATCATGTCGGGGTTGGAGAACAGCCAGCGGGACCGTTCCCTGGCGAACCGGCGCACCTCGGTGGCGCTGTCACCGTCGTAGGCGGTCGGTGCGACGTCCCGAAGGCGTGACACCGCGGCGGTCAGTTGGTACGCGGAGCGCAGTTGATCGTGCCCCAGCGCCTTCGTCGGGGACAGATAAAGTGCCCGCGCGCGGCGGTCGGTGGCGAGTGCCTGGAGAATTGGCAGCTGATAAGCCAACGATTTTCCGGATGCGGTACCGGTGCTCAGGACCACGTGCCGTCCGGAGTGCGCCAGCTCGGCGGCTTCGGCCTGATGCGACCACGGTGCGCTGATACCTCGCTCCGCGAACAGTGCCACCAATTCGGCATCTGCCCAGGTAGGCCAGTGTGTCGGGCGTCCCTGTTGGGCCGGCAACTCGGCGACGTGACGCAGCGGATCCTCGCCGAATTCGGCTCCGGAAACCGCCTTCGAGAGCGCCGCGGAGAGCAGTTCGCCGCCGAAATTTGCCGTCACATCAAGAATTGTTCACGAGCGGAGTGACAACGAGACTGTCGCGTCGGCCCCGAACGTGCTTGGATATGGGTGGTCGCAGCTTCTGTGTGGTGTCAAACGCTCTCGCAGGATCGACGTTGCGGTCGCGGTTCCTGCGAAGGATGTGCGGTCGGAACGGGCCCGGCTCATCGAACATCGATGTGTCGCACCCGGTAGTTACAAGTTAAGGAAAGATCGAAAGATGCCACAGGGAACTGTGAAGTGGTTCAACGCGGAAAAGGGCTTCGGCTTTATTGCACCCGAGGACGGCTCCGCTGACGTGTTCGTCCACTACACGGAAATCCAGGGTTCGGGATTCCGTACCCTCGAAGAAAACCAGCGGGTCGAGTTCGAGGTCGGCCAGAGCCCCAAGGGCCCGCAGGCCACCGGCGTCCGCGCCGTCTGAGCCACCCGTCACTTGACGATTGCACCCCCGCTGGTTGGTCCGGCGGGGGTGTTTCTTTTCAAGTGTCTGAGCGTCGCTGCCCTACTGTCAGTGGCGTGGCCCAGCTGTCCTTCTTCTCCGCTGAGTCGGTGCCGCCTGCGGTAACCGACCTGACGGGCCTGCTCGCCGCTGGCGGACAGGTGGTGTTGCAGGACTCCGGTGCCCGGCTGTCGGTGGTTGTCGACCAGTTGTGGCGAGCTGCCGCACTGGCCGAGATGATCGCCGAGGCAGGTCTGGAACCGGAGATCGGTCGCACCGACGAGAACACTCCGTTGGTGCGCACGGCTGTCGATCCGCGGCTGACGCGGATCGCGCAGGACTGGACACGTGGGGCGGTGAAGACCGTTCCGCCGTTGTGGCTGCCCGGTCCGCGCGAGTTGCGGGCCTGGACGTTGGCGGCCGGGTCCCCGGAAGCCGACCGATACCTGCTTGGGCTGGACCCACATGCCCCGGACACCCATTCCCCGCTGGCTTCGGCACTGATGCGGGTCGGAATTGCGCCGACCTTGATCGGCACCAGAGGGGCGCGCCCGGCGCTGCGGATCAGTGGCCGTCGACGGCTATCGCGGCTGGTAGAGAACGTGGGGGAACCACCTGGTGATGTCGAGGCGTTCACCCAGTGGCCACGTGTCTGATGGCTGTGACGTAGAAATGAGACCGACAACCGGTTTGCGTCGGGAGGCCCGCAATGCAAAATTGGCTATTCCCCGCAGGGTCGGGGGGCTGCAGAAGCGAGCAAGACCGCAGGAGTGGAGCGTAGGCGCTGGTGGCTGGCGATAGCCGTGGGAACGGTGGCAGTAAGGGTGGGGTTCGACGTCTTGTCATAGTCGAGTCCCCGACCAAGGCGCGCAAGATCGCGGGCTATCTGGGTCCGAACTACATTGTCGAATCCTCTCGAGGGCACATCCGCGACTTGCCGCGTGCGGCGGCCGATGTGCCGGCGAAGTACAAGTCCGAACCGTGGGCCAGGCTCGGGGTCAACGTCGACGCTGACTTCGAACCGCTGTACATCGTCAGCCCCGAGAAGAAGAGCACGGTCACCGAGCTCAAGGGCCTCCTCAAGGACGTCGACGAGCTCTATCTGGCGACAGACGGTGACCGCGAGGGTGAGGCGATCGCCTGGCATCTGCTGGAGACCCTCAAGCCACGCATCCCGGTCAAACGGATGGTCTTCCACGAGATCACCGAGCCCGCTATCCGGGCGGCCGCCGAGTCGCCTCGCGATCTGGACATCGATCTGGTCGACGCGCAGGAGACCCGGCGCATCCTGGACCGGCTCTACGGCTACGAAGTTTCCCCGGTGCTGTGGAAAAAGGTGGCTCCGAAGCTGTCGGCGGGCCGCGTGCAGTCGGTGGCGACGCGGATCATCGTGCAGCGCGAACGTGAGCGCATGGCGTTCCGTAGCGCCGGATACTGGGATATCGCCGCCGAGCTGGACGCCAGCGTGTCCGATCCGAACGCCCAGCCGCCGGTCTTCAACGCGCGACTGGTCTCGGTCGACGGACTGCGCGTGGCCACCGGCCGCGATTTCGACTCCCTGGGCGCGGTGCGCAAACCCGCCGAGGTGGTGGTACTCACCGAGGCCACTGCCGGTGCGCTGGTCAGCGGACTGCAGGGCGCCACGCTGGCGGTCTCGTCGGTGGAGGAGAAGCCCTACACCCGTAAGCCGTATCCGCCGTTCATGACGTCGACGCTGCAGCAGGAAGCCGGCCGCAAGCTGCGGTTCTCCTCGGAGCGGACCATGAGCGTCGCGCAGCGGCTGTACGAGAACGGCTACATCACCTACATGCGTACCGACTCGACCACGCTGTCGCAGTCGGCCATAAATGCGGCCCGTACGCAGGCCGCACAGCTCTATGGCGAGCAGTACGTGCACCCGTCGCCCAGGCAGTACACCCGCAAGGTCAAGAACGCTCAGGAGGCCCACGAGGCCATCCGCCCGGCCGGTGACACCTTCGCCACCCCGGATGGGGTGCGTCGGGAGCTGGAGAATGACGAGTTCCGCCTCTACGAGCTGATCTGGCAGCGCACCGTGGCTTCCCAGATGGCGGACGCCCGTGGCACCACGCTGAGCCTGCGGATCTCAGGTGACGCCAGTACCGGCCAACAGGTGACGTTCTCGTCCAGCGGCCGCACCATCACTTTCGCCGGCTTCTTGAAGGCCTACGTCGAGAGCTTGGACGAGCAGGCCGGGGGCGAGGCGGACGATGCCGAGCGTCGGCTGCCCAATCTGACCCAGGGTCAGCGGGTGACGGCCAACCAGCTCATCCCGGACGGGCACTCGACAAATCCGCCTGCGCGCTACACCGAGGCCTCGTTGATCAAGGCTCTGGAAGAGCTGGGGATTGGCAGGCCGTCGACGTACTCGTCGATCATCAAGACCATCCAAGACCGCGGCTACGTGCACAAGAAGGGCAGCGCCCTGGTGCCCAGCTGGGTGGCCTTTGCGGTGATCGGGCTGCTGGAGCACCACTTCGGCCGCCTGGTCGACTATGACTTCACCGCCGCGATGGAAGACGAGCTGGACTCGATAGCCTCCGGTACCGAGCAGCGCACCAACTGGCTGTCGAACTTCTACTTCGGTGGCGATCACGGTGTCGACGGGTCGATCGCCCGGGCCGGTGGGCTCAAGAAGCTGGTCGGCGGCAACCTGGAGGACATCGACGCGCGAGTCGTGAACTCCATCAAGCTCTTCGATGATGCCGAAGGCAGGGCGGTCAATGTCCGGGTGGGGCGCAACGGCCCGTACCTGGAACGGATGATTGTCGATCCGGACGCCCCGGACGGGGAGCTCAAACCGCAGCGCGCCAACCTCAATGACGAGCTGACCCCGGACGAGCTGACTCTCGAACTGGCCGAAAAGCTGTTTGCCACTCCGCAGGAGGGGCGCTCGTTGGGTGTCGACCCGGTGAGTGGACACGAGATCGTCGCCAAGGACGGGCGGTACGGGCCGTACGTCACCGAGGTGCTGCCCCCGCCGGATGAGCCGGAAGACGGTGTGGCGGCCAAGAAGGGCAAGAAGCCCACCGGGCCGAAACCGCGGACCGGTTCGCTGTTGCGGTCGATGGACCTGGAAACGGTGACCCTCGAGGATGCGCTGCGGATTCTGTCGCTGCCGCGGATCGTCGGTGTGGACCCGGCGAACAACGAGGAGATCACCGCGCAGAACGGCCGCTACGGCCCGTATCTCAAGCGCGGCACCGATTCCCGGTCTCTGGCCAACGAAGAGCAGATGTTCACCGTCACGCTGGACGAGGCGCTGAAGATCTACTCCGAACCGAAACGCCGTGGCCGCCAAGCTGCTTCGGCTCCACCGCTGCGGGAGTTGGGCACCGACGCGGCTTCCGGGCAGCCGATGGTGATCAAGGACGGCCGGTTCGGTCCGTATGTCACCGACGGCGAGACCAACGCGAGCCTGCGCAAGGGTGACGACGTGCTGTCGATCACCGATGCGCGTGCCTCGGAGTTGTTGGCCGACAGGCGTGCTCGGGGGCCGGTGAAGAAGAAGGCGCCGGCCAAGAAGGCCGTCAAGAAAGCCGCGGCGAAGAAGGCTCCGGCGAAGAAGGCTCCGGCCAAGAAAGCTGTGAAGAAGGCCTAGCGCGAGAGCTCTCTCGGCACAGCAAGATTCACCGGCCGTGCCAGCTGAGTGGGTGCGGTGCGGCCGCGCAGGTCGACGATCTCGCCGACATCCCAGGCCAGCGCTTCCGCGTCGACGGCACCGCTGACCGCGGTGGCCGACGCCAACACCCGGCCCGGTTCGAGCTTGGCCAGTTCGGTGAGTCGGGCCGCTTCGTTGACCGGGTCGCCGATCACCGTGTATTCGAAGCGGGCCTGGGCGCCGATGTGGCCGGCGATGGCGCGTCCGGCGGAGACTCCGATGCCGAACTCGGCATTGCCGAGCACCGGCAGCAGCTCGGCATGCATCTCGCGAGCCGCGGCCAGCGCCGCACCGGAGGCATCTGGATGCTCGATCGGGGAGCCGAAGATGCACATGGCGGCGTCACCCTGGAACTTGTTGACGAATCCGCCGTGCCGGGCCACGGTGTCCACGACGACCCGGAAGAACTCGTTGAGGAGTTTCACCACTTCGCCGGGTGGGCGGGTGGACGCCAGGTGGGTGGAACCGACCAGGTCGACGAAGAGCACTGCGACGTCGCGTTCCTGACCGCCGAGTTCGGTCCCGCGTTCCAGTGCGCGGCGGGCCACGTCTTCGCCGACGTAGCGGCCGAACAGGTCGCGCAAGCGCTGTCGTTCGGCGAGGTCGCGCACCATGTCGTTGAAGCCGGCCTGGAGCAGACCCAACTCGCTGGCGTCGTAGATCTGCATGTGGGCGTTGTAATTGCCCCGCTGCACCTCACCGAGTGCCCACCGCAGCTGCCGCAGTGGATCGGCGATGGACATCGCGACCAGAACCGTGCCGGCCAGCCCGATCACCAGGGCGGCCAGCGCCATCAGCAGGATCGGGATGAGGGTGCTGTCGGCGGTGGCCCGGAACAGCGACAATTTGCTGGCGCCGACGCTGAGGATGATCGCCAGCAGCGGGACGCCGGTGGACAGCACCCAGGTCAGGACTTGCCGCAGGATCACGCCGGGAGCGTGGAACGTCTCGGGGACACCCCCTCGCAACGCGGCAACGGCCACCGGGCGTAGCACCCGCTCGGACTGCAGGTAGCCGATGATGGTGGTCGCAGTGGCGCCCAGAGCGGTGGCCACGCCGAGGACCGGCAGCGAGTGTCTGGCTGTCGACCAGGCGGCCAGCGCAAACACGATGCCCCCGATGCACCAGTTCGTCAGGCTGATCAGGGTGCGGTAGATCGGCATCCGCAGAGCTCTGGCGCGGGCGAGTTCGGTGGCTTCGATCTGCTGGGGGTCGGTGTCGGCGCGCAACCCGTCGCGGCGTTGCCAGCGGAACACCGGCATGAGCAGCTTGAGGCTGACATAGGCGCCGATGCCGAACGACACGAACAGCACGGCCAGGAAGATCGCCAGGTTCATCGTGGGCAGGTCCTGGAGCTGCACCCGGTCCTCCGGCGGCAGTCCGAACCGGAGGAACCCGAGGACAAAGAGGGCGCCGATGATGTCGGCCTGCAGCATGCCCAGGGTGAAGACCGGCCACGGGGTGCGTACCACCCAGCGGACGAATGCGCTGATTCGCCCTCCGGGTAGTGAGTCCGTGGTCACCCGGTAACCGTATCGGTCAAGGCTGCCTTGTCGCTGCCACCCACTAGGGTTGACGGTGATGTCCGGGGTTTTTGCCCGCCTGGTGGGCCAGCATGCGGTGGAGGCGGAGCTGGTGGCTGCGGCTACCGCTGCGCGTGGTGGTGCATCTCACAGCGCCCTGAGCGCGGGAACCATGACACACGCGTGGCTCCTCACCGGCCCGCCGGGTTCCGGCCGATCGATCGCCGCGCTGTGTTTTGCCGCGGCGCTGCAGTGCAGCGCGGAGGGCACCCCGGGGTGCGGTGAATGCCGGTCCTGCACCACCACGATGGCCGGGACACACGGCGACGTGCGGCGCATCGTGCCGGAAGGGCTGTCCATCGGAGTCGGCGAAATGCGCAACATCGTGCAGATCGCCTCCCGCAGGCCCAGTACCGGCCGTTGGCAGATCGTGGTCGTCGAAGACGCTGACCGCCTCACCGAAGGAGCGGCCAACGCCCTGCTCAAGGTCGTCGAGGAGCCGCCCCCGTCGACGGTGTTCCTGCTGTGTGCGCCGTCGGTGGATCCAGAGGACATCTCCATCACCCTGCGATCGCGGTGCCGGCATGTTGCGCTGGTGACGCCGACGGTCGAGGCCATCGCGCAGGTGCTGATCGAATCCGACGGTCTGAGCGCCGAACAGGCGGAGTGGGCGGCCTCGGTCAGCGGTGGGCACGTCGGGCGGGCCCGGCGCCTGGCCACCGACCCCGACGCCCGCGACCGGCGTAAGCGAGCCCTGGGAATGGCCCGGGATGCGGCCACGCCGTCACGCGCGTACGCCGCCGCCGAGGAATTGGTGGCCGCCGCCGAGATCGAGGCCAAAGCGCTCACCGAGGGGCGCAACGAGGTCGAGACCGAGGAACTGCGGACGGCACTGGGGGCCGGGGGCACCGGCAAAGGTGCGGCGGGGGCGATCCGGGGGGCCGCCGGCGCCATCAAGGACCTGGAGAAACGGCAGAAGTCGCGGCAAACCCGGGCGTCTCGGGACGCCCTCGACCGGGCGCTGATCGATCTGGCCACCTATTTCCGGGATGCACTGCTGATCTCGTCCGGAGTGCGCGGCGTGGCCCCGAATCATCCCGACATGGCCGACCAGGTGTCGGCGATGGCGGCGCACGCCTCTCCGGAGCGGCTGTTGCGGTGTGTCGAGGCGGTGTTGGCCTGCCGCGAAGCATTGGCTGTCAACGTCAAGCCGAAGTTTGCTGTCGACGCGATGGTGGCCACCGTCGGCCAGGCGCTGCGCGACTAGTTTGGTGGGCTGGACGGCCTACCCGTAGACTCGTTCCGCCCGGCTTGCCGGGTGCCGCCGCCCTAGCTCAGTCGGTAGAGCATCTCACTCGTAATGAGAAGGTCAGGGGTTCGATTCCCCTGGGCGGCTCCACAGGATGGCGTCATATCGGCGCGACGAATCCCACCGGCCCGGATGCCACGCAGATGGACAGGGCGGTGGTTTGAGCGGCCACGGTGATGGTGTCACCGGCGCCGGGCAGTCGCACGAAGACCCGGTTGAGTCCCGGTCGCACCGGGACCTTGGTCGCGGTGCCCTCGTTCAGTGATACCAGCATGGTGCCGTCGCTGTTGGCCAGGTAGTTCAGCTCGGCCGTCCAGTCGGCGGGCAGGAGTGGCCCGTCCAGCGGCATCTCCACCGGCTGGTCGGGCTGAGCCAGATAGCCGCACTGCGGGGTGGGGCCGGGCCGGATGGAACGCACCCAGGTGACCTGCGCGTCGGCGAGCCGGCCGGACATGTCAAGAACTCGCAAATCGGTAGTGCTGGTGCTGAATTCGGGTCGGTCCCGCAGAAGGGCGAACATGTGTCCGGCAAGGTTTTCCGGCCATGCCACCCGCTGCAGGATCAGTGGGTCGACCTCCTGCTCGAGCATCGGGGCGCTGGACTGCGCGGCCGCCTGAGACAGTGCCGCCTGGGCGTTCTGCAGATAGGCCTTGGTCGGGTTGTCACGCCAGCTGGTCAGGAACGTCGAGGTGGAATGGAGGCTGCTGACCAGGAAAGCGACGGCGACGGCCGTCACCGCGGCGGTACGCAGCGGGGAGGCATTCAGCGCCGGGGTGGGTCTGTTGGGCGCTGCCAGGCCGATGGCGGCCAGCAATGCCAGCACCACCACCAGGTCCGGCAGGTAGCGCAGGGTCTGCGCCAGTTCCAGCGCCGTGAACTGTGACGAGCGCATCAGGTAGATCGGTATCTGGCAGGCGACCGCATAACCCAGCGCCGCGGCCAGCACCAGGCCGATCCGGCGCTTGCGGACCAGCGCCAGCATGACGACGACGGCCAGCGCCAGCCAGCCCAGCACCATCGCCGAGGTCGGGGGCAATGCCCACGGGGACGCCGGGGCCCACCGCTGCCAGATCCAGGGCCCGCCCACCAGACCCGGGACGATGCCGTGGGTAAAACTGCGGGCCAACAGGTCCCAGGTCATCGCCAGATCGGTGCTCCACCGCTGCTGATCGACCACCAGGACGTAGAGGCCGACCCATCCGGCGGTGACCGCCAGCGACGGGATCCACAGTCGCGCTCCGCGACGCCATGCGCTGCGTAGCCAATCATGTTCGCCGGCAACGTAACCGAGAAGCGCAATGACAGCGAAGGCGACGAAGGGGATGACGGCCGCCTTCTCGAAGAACAGCAGACCACCGAAGAATGCCGCGGTGCCTGTCACCGCGTATCTGCGATCGCCGGTACGGGCCAATAGGACGGCATCGCCGCACACCCACGCCAACGCCGCCAGCATCGGCAATGAGTTCAGTCCGGCCGCCCACCAGGCGAATCCCGGAATCCCCAATGGGGTGAACAGGGCAAAACCCAAGGGCAGCAACAGCACCGGACGCCAACCGAGGATCAGATACAGGGTGCGTAGCAGCGCCAGCGAAGCCAGCAGCTGCAAGATCACCAGGCTGATCGCCGGACCCGCCCAGACCAGCGGAGCCATTCTGGTGATCAGACCGCCCAGCAGGAAACCCCCGGGCATGACGTGGCCGTCGTGGTCGTCGAACAGATAGGCCGGTGACCACAGGTCTTGGGTGCCGGCCCGGCCGACCAGGATCAGGTCGTCCCAGTAGAAGTAGCCGCCGAAGGCCAGCACGCCGCGGACGGCCAGGTGCAGTGCGATCAGCCCGAGGGCGATGTTCCTAACGCGGATAGGAGTCTCCGGCAAGACGTCGGGCGCGCCACGCCGAGGCCACCATGTCCTCGAGCGAATGCCGCATCTTCCAGTCGAGGTCGCGTTCGGCGAGGTCGCCAGCGGCTACGATGCGGGCCGGGTCACCTGGGCGGCGCGGCGTGATCTCGGGCTCGAAGTCGACGCCGGTGGCCTCCCGGATCGCGGTCATGATCTCGCGCACCGAGGTACCGGCGCCGCTGCCGAGGTTGTACACCGGCTCGATCGCCAGGCCCTGGTCCAGGCGCTGGGCTGCGGCCACATGCGCCAAGGCCAGGTCGGCGACGTGGATGTAGTCGCGCAGGCAGGTCCCGTCCGGTGTCGGGTAGTCGTCGCCGTTGATCCGGGGTGTCTCACCCCGGATCAGCATGTCGAACACCCGGGGGAACAGGTTGTGCGGGCTGGCATCGAACAGTGTGTCGTCTCCGGAGCCGACGACGTTGAAGTAACGCAGGCTGGTGTGCCGCAGCTCGGTGGCGTGGCCGAGATCACGCAGCAGCCACTCGCCGATCAGTTTGGTCTCGCCGTACGGCGACTGCGGCGAGGTGGGGGTGGTCTCGTCGACGATCTGGACGTCAGGGGTGCCGAAGGTGGCCGCACTGGAGGAGAACACCATCCGGTCGGCACCGGCCGTCTCCATGGCCTGGAGCAGGATCACCATGGCGGAGACGTTCTGCTCATAGGTGTGCAGTGGCCGCTTCACCGACTCGCCTGCGTACTTGTAGCCGGCGACGTGGATGACACCTTGGACGTGGTGTTGCCGCAGCGTGTCTTCGACCAGGGGGCGGTCCAGCAGGGTGCCGCGCACGAACGGAACCGATTCGGGCACAAATTGTGCGAAGCCGCTGGAGAGGTCGTCGATCACCACCACTGGCAGGTCGGCTGCCAGCATGGCGCGCACCACGTGGGAACCGATGTACCCGGCGCCGCCGGTCACCAGCCAGCTCATGTCGTCTCCTTCTCAGATGGACGTTCCTTCGCAGCGTAGGTGAGCGCCGCGACGTGAACGCCGATGCCCACCAGCGGGCCGCACAGCAGTGCCACCACCGTGCGTGTCTCCAGCGCCCACGGCAAGCTCAGCAGCAGTGCGGAGGCCACCGTAGCGCTGACCCACCCCAACGAGTAGGCGCGGTGCAGCGCCGCGGCGACGGTGGCCGCCCCGGTGACGGTGAGCAGCGCGACCGCCACCGCACCCCCGGTCAGCCAGGCGAGCAGCGCCCCGGAGGCGACGTAGTCCGCGCCGAAGCCCACCCGCAGCAGCCAGGGGCCCGCCGTGCCGGCCAGCACCACGCCCACCGCTCCGACCGCGACGACCAGGCCGGTGGGGCCCAGGAGCGCGCGCAGCGGGTGACTGCGCTGATCGACGAAGTGGGCGATCACATTGCCCTGCATCGCGGTCAGCGGCACCAACAAGGGAGCGCGGGTCAATGTGACAGCCAGGATCACCACCCCGCCACCTGCGCCCAGATCGCCGGAGGTGGCCTTCAGCAGCACCGGAAAGCCCATCACCAGAACGGCGCTGGCGCCGGCGGCCGCCACCGCATGTGCGGTGCCACGCAGGAAGGTGACGGTGTTCTGGTTTGCGACCAGGTGTGCCGCGGCGCGTGCCGTCGGTGAGACCAGCAGCAGCAACAACCAGGACGCCGCCCCGGCAACGGTGGCCCACAGGAAGCCGACCAGCCCCCATCCGATCAGCACCGTCGTCACCGCAACCACCACCCGCAACACCGCGTCGGTGACCATCAGGGCGCCGTACTGTGTCCACCGGTTGTCTCCGGCCAGCACTCCGAGCAGGGTGGCGTGTACGCAGAATCCCGCCAGCCCGACTGCGAGCAGGACCACCGAGAGGGTGCGGGCGTCGGCGAACACGTGCGGTGCCCACAGCGCGGAGCTGCCCGCCAGGACGGCGGCGGTGAGCAGGCCGACGATCGCACCGACCCGCATCGGATGGGTGACCGGGCCTCGTGCGGCCGAAGCTGTTGCGGCGAGCTTGATTTCGCGGGTGGTTTGCTGTAGCAGGCCGAACGCGGCGCCGGTGACCAGACCGAAGGCCCCCCAGAACACGGCAAAGACCGAGAACCCCGCGGGATCCAGGTCGCGCGCGGCCAGGTACAGCACGGCATATCCGCACACCGCGGTGACCGCCGTCGCCACACCGACCCGCGCGACGCTGCTGCGGGTGACAGGTCCGATCGGGGTGGCTGCGTCGGTCATCCAGCTGTAGCCGTCACAGGTCGGGGACCGGCTTGTTGTACAGCCAGGCGTCCCACAGCGGATGCAACGGTTGGTCGGTGTAGTTGGCGGCCAGCGCGGTGAAATCGTCGGTGACGACAGTGGAGTGGCGGTATCGGGTGGCCCAATCCAGAAGCAGCGCAAAGAATTTCTTGTCACCGATCCGCAGGCGCAGGGCGTGTAGCAGCAGTGCGCCACGCTTGTAGACGCGATCGTCGAACATGTCGCGGGGGCCGGGGTCGGCGAGCAGCAGATTCTGCGGTGAAGCCCGCAAACGCTGGTGGTAGCGGCGGGCCCAGTCGTCGGCGCTGGGGCCACCGGATTCTTCCGACCACAGCCATTCGGCGTAGCAGGCGAAGCCCTCGTGTAGCCAGATGTCGCGCCAGCGTCGGGCGGTGACACTGTTGCCGAACCATTGGTGGGCGAGCTCGTGGGCGATCAACCGTTCAGTGCTGCGCTTGCCGTTGCAGTGGTTGGCGCCGAACACCGAAAGGCCTTGTGCCTCCAGCGGTATCTCGAGTGCATCCTCGGTCACCACCACGGTGTATCCGCTGGACACCGGATACTTGCCGAACAGCTTGACGAACAGCTTCATCATCTGGGGCTGTCGGGCGAAATCGTGGTCGAAGTTGCGTTTGAGCGCCGCCGGCAGCACCGCGAACATGGGGGCGGGCGCTTTGGGTAGTTTGTACATCACGTAGTCGCCGATCTGCAGCGTCGTCAGGTACGTCGACGTCGGCTCGGCGAGTTCGTAAGTCCAGGTGGTGTTTCCGGCTCTGACACGTTTGGACAGCAGCTCGCCGTTGGCGATCGCCAGGTACGGGCTGTCGGTGGTGATGGCGATGCGGTAGCTGGCCTTGGCGGCCGGATGGTCGTCGCACGGAAACCACGACGCGGCCCCGTTCGGTTGTCCGGCCACCAGCGCGCCGTTGGTGAGTTCTTCGAAACCGACCTCACCCCAATAGGTGTGGAGCGGTTTCGGTGACCCGCTGTAACGCACCTCGATGGTCAGGGCGGCCCCGGCGGGCAGGGCGGCGGCCAGCGTGATGTGCAGTTTGTGGCCCGATGCCTTGAAGTGCTGCGGCCGGCGGCCGTTGACCGACACCTTCGACACCGACAGCGCATCCGAGAGATCCAGTGAGAAGGTGCGCAGTGCCGCCAGTGTCGCGGCGGTGATCGTCACCGCCCCGGACAGTCGGTTGATCGCGACCTTGTACTGCAGATTCAATTCGTAGCGGGAGACGCGATAACCGAAGTTGCCGTTTCCGGGCAGGTACGGGTCGATGACCGGGGGCTTGCCTGCTGTTGGGCTTTTCTTCTTTGTCACGCAGCAGGTTCCCGCCGTTGGGTGGCGGCGGGCTGTTTCTTCTTTTTCGGCCCCATCCAGGGCGCGATGGGGTTGCCCTGCCAGCGGGTCGACGGGGGAACCTCGTCCCCGCGCATCACCAGCGAAGCCGGTCCGATGGTGGCGCCGGCGCCCAGTTTCGCTGCGGGCAGCGCCACGCAGTGGGTGCCCAGTGTGGCGCCCTCCTCGAGGATCACGGTGTCCATCCGCATGATGCGATCGTGGAACAGGTGGGTCTGCACCACACATCCGCGGTTGACGGTCGAACCCTTGGCCAGGCTCACCAGGTCGGCCTCCGGCAGCCAGTACGTCTCGCACCAGACACCGCGGCCGATCTTGGCTCCCAGGCCCCGCAGCCACAGGTTCATCACCGGGGTTCCGCTGGCGGCGCGGGCGAACCATGGGGCGGCCACTGTTTCGACGAAGGTGTCGGAGACCTCGTTGCGCCATACGAATGACGACCACAGCGGGTGTTCCACGGCTGAGATCCGGCCCACCACAGCCCATTTGGCCAGCACGGCGATGGCGCCCGCCACCGCGCCCGCGGACAGCAGGATCAACCCGCAGACCAGGGCGGCCCACAGGTAGCCGGCTTCGAAGATCACCGCCTGCAGCGCGGCGAGCACCGCCACTCCGATCGCAAACGTCACGATCATCGGGATCAGCCGGCACGTCTCGACCGCGCCGCGCATCACCTTCAACCGCGTCGGGGGCTGGAAGGTGCGCAGCGCGTCGGCCGCAGTGGGTTGGCGGCGCAGCCGGATCGGAGGGCTACCCAGCCAGGACGAGCCGCGTTTGGCTTTGCGTGGGGTGGCGGACAGGACCGCTACCAGTCCGTCGTCGGGCACCCGTCGGCCGGGTTGGGTGATCCCGGAGTTGCCCAGGAACGCCCGCTTGCCGACGGTGGCCAATGCGACGTGGATCCACCCGCCTCCCAGCTCGTAGGAGGCCACCATGGTGTCGTCGGCCAGGAATGCGCCGTCCTCGATGACCGTGAACTTCGGGGTCAGCAGGGCCGTCGAGATCTCGGTGTCCTTGCCCACCTTCGCTCCCAGGATCCGCAACCACCACGGCGTGAGGAGGCTGGCGTACAGCGGGAACAGGTAGTTGCGTGCGGCGTCCATCAGCCGCTCGGTCGCCCACAACTGCCAGCCCACTCGACTGCGCACCGGGTGGTAGCCCTCTTGGAGGCCCAGTGCCAACGCCCGCACTCCCAGCACGGTCAGCCCGGCGTAGACGAACACCGCGGCCAGTGTTGCCACCGGCACCCAGGGCAGCGCGGCCAGGACGGCTTCGCCCGGGGAGCCGGTATCGCGCACCGACCAGCCGACCACGGCAAATCCCGCGGCCAGGGCGGTCAGGGGCAGCGCGCCGAGCAGCATCGAGGTGATCCCGTAGACAGCGACCCACACCGGTCTGCGCGGCGGGCGCTGTTCGGGCCAGGGATGGCGCGCCTTGCCGGATTTCACCGCCGGCGAGCCCTTCCAGTACTGCCCGTTTTTCACCTTGCCGATCACACCGGAGCCCGCGGCCACGTCCGCGTTCTTGCCGACCACCGCACCGGGCAGCAGCGTGGTGCGGGCACCGACGGTGGCGTCGTTGCCGATGCTGATCGGCCCGACGTGGAACAGGTCGCCGTCGATCCAGTGCCCGGACAGGTCGACTTCCGGTTCGATGGAGCTGCGGTGCCCCAGTGTCAGCATGCCGGTGACCGGCGGCGCCGAATGCAGGTCGACACCCTTGCCGACCTTGTTGCCGAGCGCACGGGCGTAGTAGACGAGCCACGGTGCGCCTGCCTGGTTCTCCGCGCCGCTGGCATCGGCCAGGCGCTCGGCCAGCCACACCCGTAGGTGTTCGGAGCCGCCGCGCCGGTAGGTGCCCGGTTTGAGGCCGGACAGCATCATCTGCGCCCCGAGCACGGCGATGGCCATGCGGCCCGGCGGGCTGATGAACAGCAGGAATGCGGCGATGACCCACCACCAGCTGATGCTGACCAGCCAGGGCAGTGGGTGGAACGCCATCACGGTGTTGTTCAGCAGGGCCAGCCAGGTCAGCCATTGCAGGCCCGTCAGGGTGGCCAGCGGCACCGACAGCGCCACCTGCGCGGTCTGGGTGAGGACCGGGGTGGGGGTGACGTGGCGGGGGTCGACCTCGACCGGTGGGTCCAGCTCGTCGAGATAGCCGGCCAGGGAGCCCAGCCGGGGGTGGTCGTAGAGGTCGGCGACCGTCACCTGTGGGTAGTTCTTCCGCAGTGCGGCCACCAACTGCGCGGCCGACAGCGAACCGCCGCCGAGGGCAAAGAAGTCCGCTTCGGGGCCGTCGATCGCGGCGCCGAGCACGTCGCGCCACAAGTTGGCCAGCCAGCCCATGGTGCCGCCCAGGTCTGGGGTGTCGTCGTTCATTTCGACACCGGGTGGGGGCCAGGGCAGCGCGTTGCGGTCGACTTTGCCGGAGGTTCGGGTGGGGAGTTCGTCGACGAGGACGAGGCGGGGAACCAGGGCAGCGGGGAGCGCTTCGGAGAGCGCCGTGCGAGCGGCATTGAGATCAAACGCCGGGTCGGCGCTGGCGATGTATCCCACCAGCAGTGGGGTGCCGCTGGCGGTGCGGCGCACCGCGGCGGCGCCTCCGGACACGCCGGGCAGGTTCACCAGGGCAGAGTCCACTTCGCCCAATTCGATGCGGCGTCCGCCGACTTTGACCTGGTCGTCGGCGCGGCCCTGGAAGTACAGGCCGTCGGGCTCGAGACGGACCAGGTCACCGCTGCGGTAGGCGCGCGCCCAGCCGAGGGTTTCCATGGGTGCGTACTTCTCGGCGTCCTTGGCCGGGTCGAGGTAGCGGGCCAGACCGACGCCGCCGATCACCAGCTCGCCGACCTCGCCGTAGGCCACCTGGGCGCCGCCTGCGTCGACGACGGCCAGATCCCAGCCGGGCAGCGGAAGACCGATGCTGACCGGTCCGTGGCCGTCGAGCGGCGCCAGGCAGGCCACGACGGTGGCCTCGGTGGGTCCGTAGGTGTTCCAGACTTCGCGGCCTTCCACCGCCAGGCGTTCGGCCAGTTCCGGCGGGCAGGCCTCACCTCCGAAGATCAGCAGCCGGACCGCTTCGAGTGCTTCGGCGGGCCACAGGGCCGCCAGGGTGGGGACTGTCGAGACCACGGTGACATCGCGGGACACCAGCCAGGGGCCGAGATCCATGCCGCTGCGGACCAGCGATCGGGGCGCCGGTACCAGGCAGGCGCCATGTCGCCAGGCGAGCCACATTTCCTCGCAGGAGGCGTCGAAGGCCACCGAGAGCCCGGCCAGTACCCGGTCACCTGGCCCGAGCGGGTTCGATTTCAGGAAGATCTGCGCCTCGGCGTCGACGAATGCGGCGGCGCTGCGGTGAGTGACGGCCACCCCTTTGGGGGTGCCGGTCGACCCGGAGGTGAAGATGATCCAGGCGTCGTCGCGGCCCAGCGGTGCGGCTGCGCGCCAGCCGCGGGAGGCGCCGGTCTTGCGGACCAGACCGGCTTCGGTGATCACCGCCACCACATCGGCTTCACTGAAGACCAGGTCGGCACGTTCGGGCGGATCGTCGACGTCGACGGGGACGTAGGCGGCCCCGGCGGCCAGCGCGGACAGGATCGCCACGTAGAGCGCGTAGGTTCCGGACGGCATGTGGATGCCGATGCGGTCGCCGCGCCCGATGCCGCGGGCAGCCAACCACGCCACGCTGTCTTCGATGTCGGCGGTCAGCTCGCTGTAGGTGAGCTGTACCGACCCGTCATCGATGGCCGGCGCGTCCGGATAGCGGGCGGCCGTGTCGTAGAGGATGTCGATCAGCGTTCGTGGCTGCGGCGCGGACGCCGACAGCAGGTATTGGGAAGGTATTTCCGGCTTCAGATCTGCTGTCACAGTCAGTGAATACTATGCCCAGCACGTGTCGGCGAGGTGCCGCGCTGATGGCGAGTGGGTACTCCCAGGAGCGAAACGCGGAGACCACCTGTCAGAATGGCGGTTAGAGGGGAGTACTCCTTCGCTGCGGTGTCGTCATCACGTCGACCGTCCATGCGGACGACCGGCGCCGTGGATCGCTATTGAGCATTCGTGGCGGTGGAAGAGACCTCTGGCGTTTTGTTGACGACCGGAGGCTATTTCTAGATGAACGTTTCTGGGCTCGAATGGGCCATCACGCTGGGCGTGACGATCGCGATCATCGTTTTTGACGTGATCGTCATTGCGCGCAATCCGCACGAACCGACGATGAAAGAGTGCGGCAAGGCGCTGTCGGTCTACGTCAGCCTGGCCATCGCCTTCGGCCTGTGGACCTGGTTCTACCACGGAGGTCAGTACGGTCTGGAGTTCTTCGCGGGCTGGCTCACCGAGTACAGCCTGTCGGTGGACAACCTGTTCATCTTCATCATCATCATGGCCAGCTTCAATGTGCCGAGGAAGTACCAGCAGGAAGCCCTGATGGTGGGCATCATCCTGGCGCTGATCTTCCGCGGCATCTTCATCGCCCTGGGTGCGGTGGCCATCAACCAGTTCTCGTGGGTGTTCTACATTTTTGGGCTGTTCCTGGTGTACACCGCGTGGAAGCTGGTCAGCGGTGGTGACGACCATGACGAGGGCGACAATGCCGTGGTCAAATTCGCCAGGAACCACTTGAACACCACCGATAAGTGGGACGGTCTCAAGCTGTGGATCCGCGAAGACGGCAAGAAGCTGATGACGCCGATGTTCCTGGTGATCGTCGCGTTGGGCACCACTGACCTGATCTTCGCGCTGGACTCGATTCCGGCGATCTACGGCCTGACGCAGGAGCCCTACCTGGTGTTCGCCGCCAACGTGTTCGCGTTGATGGGGCTACGCCAGCTGTACTTCCTGCTGGGCGGTCTGGTGAAGCGTCTGGTCTACCTGTCCTACGGGCTGGCGTTCATCCTCGCCTTCATCGGTGTGAAGTTGTTCCTGCACGCTCTGCACGAGAACGAGTTGCCGTTCATCAATGGCGGTGAGCATGTGATGGTGCCGGAGATCCCAACACTGCTGAGTCTGGGAGTGATCATCGTGACGCTGGCCATCACCACGGTCGCCAGCTTGTACAAGACCCGCTCGGATGGGAAGAAGGAACCGACCGGCTAGTTCGAGTCGGCCTGATCTCAACCACTGACACCGAGCTGGGGCCCGGTTAGCGTCCGTTTTGTGTCTTCTGGTGATCAGCGTGCATTGCGGGTTTTTGTTGCAGACGGGCGAATCGGCGGTCCTGCTGCGGAGTGGACGGAGCTGACGGCGGGCGAGCAAGCTGCCGTGCGGTTCAGCGCGCGCGATCTGTCGCAGGCGCAACGTCTTCGGCGCCGGATTCTCGGCGAGGATGCGGTGTCGGCGGTTCTCGACGTCACTGTGCTGGTCGACGATGATGTGCGGTCGGCGCAGCGCCGGCTGGCCGAGCTCGCCGCCGACACCGCGAACTCGCTGGCCTATGCCGGCACGCTCGACGGGCTGGCTGGCTTGATCGCCGACATCTACCACGCGGGCGTGGCCGACGGGGTGACGCTCATTCCTGCGGCGCCGCACGAGGACGCCCGCTCGCTCGGGGTGGCGACGCTGGAACGGGTTGCAGCCCGTTTACACACCGCCGCATAGCGTCAAGCCTCCAATTCGCCCGTTACCCGACGCTCGATGCCGGCCACGGTTGCGGCCGGCAGGGCGATCAGCCCGTCGAGCTCGGACCGTGCTCTTCGGTAGGCGGACTGACGTTCAGCGGAGGTCGCACCGTCGTCGGAGGCGAGCCGCAGCAGGCGCTGCGCGCGGGCCAACCGCTCCTGGTCGGTTGCGGAGAAATCGCTGCGCCGTCGCCGAATCGCTTCAGCTTCGGCGATGTCGAAACTACTGACGTAATCGTGTACGGCGTCGCGGTATTCCAACTGAGTTGCACGATCTGCCATCAGGTCCTCGACTTTGTCGGGGCGCAGCAGGTCGGCCCGCCGCTTGGCTTTGTGGAATCCCGCTGTGAGTGGATCCCGCATATCCGTCATCAGCGGGAAGTCCAGCAGCTTGGCGACATCCATCTCGTATGACAGCCAGCGTTGATCGGTGTCGTCGTGCCGGCCCCACAACTTGTCGAGCTCGCGGCGGCGCAGCGCCTCGGTTTCGTGGCCGCGCCCGGCGGCTTCGGCCATCAAGACCTTGGTCTGCTGTTTGATCCGGAACTTTTCCAAGCGGCGTTCGGCGCGACGCTCGTTGGCCGCTGCCACTGCTTTCCACGCTCCGCCGATGACGCCGCTGAGTGGGAAGATCAACCACCAGAAGTTCCCCGCGAAATGAAGCAGAGAGTCCATCTCGCCCAGACTAGGCCAGGTGCCTCCGGCAGGGGTGTGCTCTCAGGCGTGTGTGCCGGCCAGCGCGCAGGCCATCTGAACGGCGTTGGCGTCTACGTTGAGTTCGTTCGCCGTCAAGTTCAGGGTTTCCCCGCCGCCACGCAACCCCATCTTCACCAGGAGCTTCGTCGCGCCCAGCGACCAACCGCGCATCGGGGCGGCGATATCGGGCGCCAGGCCTGGTGTGCCGGCGGCCGTGAGCGCCACTGCGGCCGCCTGTCGAAGTGCGGTGCGTCCCATGGAGTTCGTGTCACTGACGGTCGGATCCGAGTAGTCGGGACGCTGCGAGCCGTCGATGGTGTCGGCAAAATACCCGTAGTAGACGGCAGCGCCATCGAGCGCCGTTGCGAACTGTCCGCATGCCACCGACGCCGGGCTTGTCGGGTCGGCGGTCTGAATCGGCGCGCCGGCAACGGGGTTGGCTGTGCCCGGGTCAGATGTGACGGCATCGGTCGGTTCCGCTGCCGCCCCAGGAGCCAACAGCACCCCCAATGTGATCAGGGCCGCGGCGACGGGTGATCCGGATCGTGCGGCACGTGCAGGGTTCATCGGTCCTCCGTCGTGGTGCAGCGCACCCACGGTCGGCGTGCCAGGCGTCCGGAAGTTGAACGTAACCAGGCGGGTTCATTGCCGTCTCATGGCCATCCGGTGCTGCTGTCGACGGACGAAATGTCGGTATCTTGTTGTCTTCGAAGGCTATTCGAGACACAGGCAATTTCCTGGTTTCTGACATCGAATCACCAGCCAGAGGACGCAATCCCGACCGGATCGAGAGGGTGAGTGTTTTTGATGCGTTCACCGTTTCGAAATCGGAACACTGCAGCATTCTCAGCGGCACTGGGGCCACAGACACATTCGCCGACGAGAGGCGCCCACGGAACATGATGAATCGTTTCGTTGCCAGTGCGGCAGTATGCCTGCTGCTGCCGGTGGGAGTCGCTCCGGCAGCGTCGGCAGAGCCGATGCCACCGCCTCCTCCCGATCTCGGCGCCATGATGTCGGTCGCGCCGGGGGTGTTGGACACTCCGGACGGGTGGGTGGTGACGGTGGCCGGCAGTGACGAGAGCATGCAGCCGGTGGCTCCGTTGACAACGGCGGTGTCCTCACGTGAATACCTGGTCAGTGGGACCTTCACGGTCAAGGTCACCGGGTCGGGGCGCTCGACGCTGACGGGGGGCGCGCTCGACGCCGGTATCCAGATCGGGTGCGGCATCATTTCCGATGAAACCGAGATCAACCCGAGTGCCACGCTGACCCCGGGTATCGGGATCCCCTTCACCGGGGCGAACTCGACAATGGGCACCGGGTTGAGCCTGCAGGGCAAGGTGTATCTGAAGCCTGGCCAGACCAACACCATTTCCCTGAACAAGAAAACCTTCAAGGGCGCCGAGGCCCGGGTCAGTTTCTCCGGGGTGCGCGTCAAAATCGACCAGTGCGCCGGGCAGTCGTTCATCCGGTCTTATGCAACGGCGACCAATTCGACTGACAACAGTGAAGACATCATCACCTACCTCGGTGCGACCAAGGCAGTGTGAGAGCCGCCGTGACCAGTAGCTTCGGGTATCGCCGCCTCGGGAAATTCGATTCTGATATCGCTGAATCGAATTCGTTCGCCATTCATCGTGGACCGGAATCATCATCATGAGAGGTGTAAACACGGACATGGTGAATCGTTTTGCCGTAATTCCTGCAATGGCCAAAACCGCCGCTGTCTGCGTGTCGCTCGCAGTGTCGATGGCGCCGTTCGCTTCCGCCGAGCCGGTGCCACCACCGCCGCCGCCGGACGCTGCCGTGCAGCCTGTCGGCGCTACTGTCCCGCCACCGGACAACGGGGTCGTGGCGTCGTCTCCACCAGCTCTGGTCACCACCCCGGACGGCTGGGACCTGGCTGTGTCGGCAAAGGACGAGATCCAGCTGCCAGTGGCTCCGCTGACCACTGCGACGTCGTCGCGGGAGTACATGGTCGCCGGAACATTCACCGGTGATGTGACGGGGTCGGGTTCGGCCTCGCTCTCCGGCGGCACCCTGGAGGTCGGCTATCAGATCGGCTGCGGCATCAACGTCAGTCAGGTCCGTCTCATCGGGTCGACGGGTATCGGGACCTCGGGCTCGGCGCTCACCGGCGGGCTCATTCCGACGGGAGTGAGCTTCCCGACCACCGGTACCTTTGAGATCCACGTCAACCCGGGGACCGTCACCACCGCGACGGTCACGAAGAAGACCTTCAAAGAGGCTCCGGTACGGGTGACGCTGAAGGACATTCACATCAAGGTCGACGGCTGCGCGGGGCAGTCGTTCCTCCGGTCCTACGCGATTCTGACGAACTCCACGGCCGAAGCCGACGACACCGTGGCTTACTACGGCGTCACCAAGGCTGTCTGAGGCTCTGCGATGGTCGTTCAGCTGAAAAACCTGGTGGCAGTGGCGGTGGCGCTGGCCGCTGTCGCCGGTGGGCCGGCCGGCCTCGCTGCCGCCGAGCCTGCTCCCGAGCCGCCGCCTCCTGTTCCCGCGCCGCAGCCTGGTCCGTCGGTGCCGTTGTTCGGCGGGCATCTCGGGCCGCAGGGCATTTCGGTGCTCGGGCAGAACGGTGTGCCGGCTGTCGACGCGTTGGGAACTCCGGCGCTACCGGAGTTGAACCCGCAGCATGCCTTGGGCCAGAACCCGGTTCCCAGCGCACCTGGCGGTCTGCCCGGGGTCGGGCCGAATCTGAATGCGTTCAACAACGGTTACTGGCTGCCACAGAACGAGGTGCCGTCGGCCCCCGGTGAGGGCACCGTGGTGGGCGTCGCACCAGGTGCGGAGAACGCCGATATCGGGTCGTTGACCTGGCTGGGACAGCTGACCGAGCTGTATCGCAACGGCAATCTGAAGGGCGCGGCACTCGGCCAGATGCCCAAGGAACAGCTCGGTGCGCCTCTTCCGGGTACCGCGCCCCTTCCGGGCACCAACCTGCCTCCCGGGATCGTGTTACCAGCACCTCCACCGTGAGGCGTCACTGATCCAGGGTTGCTTCACTGATCGGACAAGGGGAGTTTCTGATGAGAGCACCGTTGTTGGCGCCCGCTGCGGCGGCATCATTGGCATTGATCTGCCTGAGCACACCGGCGGTGGTTCCGGTTGTGGCAACCAAAGACATGGCATCGGAACCATATTCGCGAACCAGTCGGGTGCTGCCTGCAGCGCCCGCGCCGACGGTCGACACGCCGGCCTACGCGTCGGTGTACACCGTGGACAACGATGCGATCTCGGTGGCGCGGGTGCCGTTGAGCCTGCTCCTGGCCGGTCGGCCCAGCATCGCCGTCACCGTGGAACAGGCTCGCCCGCAGTTGACGGTCACAACCCGGCCGGGTGTCGCCGGCAGTGTGGACAAACCAGCGGATCGGGTTGCGACATCTCAGGTTGCGGCGGTGGGCTACACCTTCCTCGATGTACTCGGCCTACCGATTCAAACCGCGTTTGCGATCGTCGCGGGTGGGACGTCCGGCGTGATTCTGCCGACGTCGTCGCTGATCCCGTCGCCGTACACATCGGTGTACACCGTTGTCAACAACGCGATCTCGGTGGTGCGGGTGCCGTTGAGTCTTGTCCTCACCGGGCAGTTCTCCGGTATCGCAGCACAAACCGAGGCAGCGCTGAACACGTTTGTCACCTCGCTGACCCGCGGGTTGCCCGACTCGATCCGGGGAACACTCGAGTACGACCTCAGTGTGGTGACCGGATTCCTCGCGGGCCGTACGCCCGGTTCGAACACCGTGGGGGACAAGGCCGTCACCACTGCTTCAGCCTCGAAGGCGGCCGGTGTCGACCCGGCAGAGCCAAGCTCCGGCGATGCCGATGAGGCCACGACCGCCGAGGTGCAAACGGCGGCGCCGCAGCTGCGAGCGTATACCGACACCTCCACCGGGTACGCGGAGCGACTCAGAATCGCGGCGCACAAGGAAACTCGTGGCGTCCAACACGTCGACGGCGACACCAAAGCGGATACCGAGACCGACACCAAAGCTGAAACCGGCACCAAAGTCGACGCGGGACGCGCAACGAAGCGCAAGGCGGCAGCTGTCGGGCGTGAGTCGGATGCGGCCGAGAGTGTCACTGCAGACAAAGCGGGTCGGGCTACCCGGGCCGACAAGGACAGTGGCAAGGCCGGCAAGGACAGTCACAAGGACAGTGGCGGCGCTTCGGAGTGACGCCTCGGGATACTGCATCTGGGGAAACTGTTGGGAGTATTGGCATTCCGATGCTATGGCCTACTCTACGGTGACCGGGCTGATCGTCGAACCCGACGACGGCGTCGGCCCGGTACGGGATTTCATCGCCGGCGCCAGCACGACGCTGCTCATCAAACAGTTCACGTTCACCCAGCCGGCGCTGATCGACGCGGTGATCGAGCGCAGGCGGGCCGGTGTGCGGGTTCGCGTGATGCTGAACCCGCAGCGCTCCAGTGGTTCCCGGGCCAACGACGAGACCTTCGAGCAGCTCCGGGCCGCCGGGGTCGAGGTGCAGTGGTCGAGCTCGAAATTCTATGTGACACATGAAAAATCGATTGTCGTTGACGGTGTCGCGGCAATGGTGGCCACGTACAACCTGATGGACAAATACTTCACCCGCACCCGGGACTACGGGGTGATCACCCGCGATCTGCAGCAGGTGGCGCAGATCGTCGAGGTCTTCGATGCCGACTGGAACAACCAGGATTGGCAACCCGGCAGGGATGTGGGATTGCTGTGGAGCAACTCGAACTCACGTCTGCAGATGGCTGATTTCATCGACTCGGCACGGTATCGCCTCGACGTCCAGCACCCGAAATACGTCGACGCGGTGATCCTGGACCGGCTGGTGGCCGCCACCGGCCGGGGCGTCAAAGTGCACGTGTTGTGTGGGGGCCGGCACGGTATCAGCGACTGGGACATTCTCGACACGTTCGCCTCGCTGCGCACCTTGCGGGTGTTCGGGGCGAAGGTGCACAAGCAGAAGAACCTGCGGGTCCACGCAAAGCTGCTGATCGCCGACGATGCGCGCGCCCTCGTCGGATCGATGAACATCGACCGCAGCGCTTTTGATCTGCGCCGTGAGCTGGGTATCCTGGTGGCCGCACCGGAGGCGGTGGCGCGGCTGAAGTCGACATTCGACTTCGACTGGGAGCGTTCGCGCCACTATCACCCGCCGGATCCAGTGGATCCGGGACGGCATGTCGAAACCGACTTCGCCCACGATGAGGAGCTCACCCACGAGTGACTGGCGCCCGGCTCAGGCGCTGGTCTCCCACCTGTTGCGCACGGTCTGCAGGCCGGTGCCAGGGGGCCCACCGGGACGAGCCCAGTCACCAGTTCTGGTAGCCACCTTCGGGTCCCAGCATGCGCTCGAGGCGGGTGCGGTTGATCTTCGCGAGTTCGTTGCGCACGACCTTGAGCTCGGTCTCGCTGTCGTTGTGCATCCGGTCGGACAGTGCGGCCGCCACCTCTGCGCAGCTGGCCCCGCCGACGTACATCACGAACATGAACCCGAACCGGTCGCGGTAGCGAAGGGCGCCGGCATCCAACTCCGCCATCACCGAGGTGTCGTCGTTCCACACCGAGCACTGCTCGGCGGCGGACTTGACGCTGCCCGGCCTGGCCCCGATCTGCGGATAAGCCTCGAGGATCTCGTCGATCGCGGCGTCGGGAAGCGAGAACAGCATCGCGTCCGCGCGCCGGAACAGTGCGTCGTGATCGGCGTAGGGCCGCCCGTGCGCCAGGCTGCGGGCCAGGCCCACACTGTTGCAGCATTCGAAGAGCGCGTGCACGGCCCGCTTCTCGGACGTCGTGTTGAACGTCTCGAGGCCAACCCCCTGATGCATGAGCACAGATCCATGATCGGAGCCGGAAACCACACCGGCGTTACGGCGTGTTACGGCCGTGGAAATTCAGCTCCGCGTCAGTGGTCCGAGGTCTTGAATCGCTCGATCGAGCGCACCACTTCAGCCTCGGCATCCTCACGGCCCACCCAGTCGGCGGCCTTGACGAACTTGCCGGGCTCGAGGTCCTTGTAGTGCACAAAGAAATGCTTGATCGCGTCCAGTTCGAAGCTCGAGACATCGGAGATGTCCTGGATGTGGTCCCAGCGCTTGTCACCGGCCGGGACGCACAGCACCTTGTCGTCACCGCCGGCCTCGTCGACCATCTTGAACATGCCGATCGGCCGTGCTTCCACGAGCACGCCGGGGAACACCGACTCCGGCAGCAGCACCATCGCGTCCAGCGGATCGCCGTCCTCGCCGAGGGTGTCTTCGATGAAGCCGTAATCCGCGGGATAAGCCATCGGGGTGTAGAGATAGCGGTCCAACCTCACTCGCCCGCTTTCGTGATCCACCTCGTACTTGTTGCGCTGCCCTTTCGGGATTTCGATAGTGACGTCGAATTCCACGCCGCACGGCTCCTTCGCCTTTGGTGAGACATCTGGGGGTCTCTGGTCGTCGGGACAAACCTTAATGGAGCGATACTCTGCAGTGCATGCGTGCTACCCGGTGGCCCTCGAGCTGGAAAAGGTCCACCCATCTGGCGGTGGGCGCCACTGTGCTCGTGGGCGTTGCTGCGGTCGTGGCGGTCACGGCTGTGACCGCCGGTGGCAGGCAACCGGACCCGCAGATCACGGCGCAGCCGGCGCCGGTCACCGTGGAGCCTGCGGTCACTCCGGTGGCGTCCGGGGCGCCGGCGCCCACGCAGGCCGGGTTGGCGCGGGCGCTGGCCGAGGCGCTTGGGGATCCGAATCTGGGCAATCTGACCGGCCGGATCACCGATGCCAATACCGGTGAGGAGCTGTGGAGCCAGCGCGACGACACGCCGATGCAACCGGCGTCGACCAACAAGTCGCTGACCGCGGCCGCCGCGCTGCTCACCCTGGATCGCGACGCGCGCCTGACCACCTCGGTTGTCGAGGGAGCACGCCCGGGTGTGGTGGTGCTGGTCGGCGGTGGCGACCCGGTGTTGTCGGCGGCTGCCGCCGACGAGGACACCTGGTACCGCGACGCTGCGCGGATCAGCGACCTGGCGGCCGGGGTGCGGGAGAGTGGGGTGCAGGTGACGGCCGTACAGGTCGACATATCCCTGTTCACCGGGCCGGATATGGCGCCGGGCTGGGATCCCGCCGATATCGACGGCGGCGATATCGCCCCGATCCAATCGGTCATGCTCGACGGCGGACGTACTCAGCCGACCAGCTTCGATTCCCGGCGTTCTAGGACACCGGCCCTGGATGCGGGCCAGGCGTTGGCCGCGGCGCTGCGGGTCGATCCGGCGACGGTCACCCTGGCGGCCGGGCCGCAGCGGGGCCGGGAACTCGCCTCGGTGCAGTCGGCCCCGCTGATGGAGCGGCTACGGCAGATGATGGGTGCCTCAGACAATGTGATGGCCGAAACCATCGGTCGAGAGGTGGCGGCCGCCACCGGGCGGCCGCTGAGCTTCGCCGGTGCCGCCGACGCGGTGCTCGATGAGTTGCGTGGCATCGACATCGACCTCGCCGGGGCGCGACTGTTCGACTCCAGCGGGTTGTCGATCGACGACAGGCTGACTGCCCGCACCCTCGACGAGGTGGTGGGCGCAGCGGCCGGGCCGGATCATCCGCGGCTGCGGCCGTTGCTGGATCTACTGCCGGTCGCCGGTGGCAGCGGCACTCTGTCGAACCGATACTCCGATGACGTGACCGGTTCGGCCGCCGGATGGCTGCGTGCCAAGACCGGGTCGCTGACGGGCACGAATACCTTGGCGGGTGTGCTCACCGATGCCAGCGGCCGCGTGCTGACTTTTGCGTTCATCTCCAACGATGCGGGGCCGACGGGCCGGGTCGCGCTCGACGTGTTGGCCGCCACCCTGCGCGCCTGTGGGTGTGACAAGTGAGTCCGGCCGCGGGCGACCCGGCTATCGGGCAGGCCGTCGACTGGGGTTTTGCGGCCACGGTCGGCGCCAAACTCGCCCGGTCGGCGGCGCCGGTCACCGAATACACCCGTAATCAGGCGATCGCCGAACTCGCGGCGTCGTCGCGGGCGGCTGAACCGCCGGTTCGCGACGTCACCGGGCTCAGTGCTGATGGGCCGGTCCCGGATGCCCGCATCGTGGACCGGCCGGAGTGGATCGAGGCCGCCACGGAATCGATGCGGGCCATGACCGGCGGCAGCGACTCCACCCCGCCGGGATTCCTGACCGGGCGGGTGACGGGTGCCCAGACCGGTGCGGTGCTGGCGTTCGTGTCCTCCGGCATCCTCGGCCAGTACGACCCGTTTGTCTCGCTGACGCAGGACGGTGGCGGCCGGCTGCTGCTGGTGTATCCCAACATCATCGCGGTGGAACGGCAGCTGCGGGTGCCCCCCAAGGATTTTCGTCTTTGGGTGTGCTTGCACGAAGTGACTCACCGGGTGCAGTTCACCGCCAATCCGTGGCTGGCGGGCTACATGTCGTCGACGTTGGCAACGCTGACCCGGGAGGGCGGCGAGGATGTCACCAAGGTGGTCGGCCGACTCGCCGACTTGGTGAAGCGGCGCCGCGAAGGCGTCGACGACGGTCCGGACTCCCAGGGGGTTCTCGGGTTGATGCGGGCCGTGCAGTCCGACGAGCAACGAGAAGCCCTGGATCGGCTCTTGGTGCTCGGGACGCTGCTGGAAGGTCACGCCGATCATGTGATGGATGCGGTGGGCCCGGCGGTGGTGCCCAGTGTGGCTTCCATCCGTCACCGTTTCGAGCAGCGCAAGAAGCGTAAACAGCCTCCGCTGCAACGTATTCTGCGGTCCCTGCTCGGGGTTGACGCCAAATTGGCGCAGTACACGCGTGGCAAGGCGTTTGTCGACGACGTGGTGGGCCGGGTGGGTATGGACCGCTTCAACGCGATCTGGACCAGCAGTGCGACGTTGCCGCGTCCCGACGAGATCGATCAGCCTGAGAAATGGATCGACAGAGTTCTCTGAACCGGATCGTCACCGCGGTAACCGCTTTCGCCGGTGGTTATGCCGGTGATGCGGACCGGTGGTGTGTTGCGCTGTCCGGCGGCGCCGACTCACTGGCACTGACCGCGGCGGCGGCGCGGGTGCTGCCGACGACGGCACTCATCGTCGATCACGGATTGCAGCCGGGCTCCCGGACGGTTGCCGAGATTGCTGCGGCCCACGCTCGTGATCTGGGATGTATTGAAGCGCAGGTCATTTCAGTGAACGTGGGGACGGACGGTGGCCCGGAAGGGGCGGCGCGCACGGCCAGGTACGCGGCGTTGGACCAGGCTCGCGACGGCGCGCTGGTACTGATCGGGCACACTCTCGACGATCAGGCCGAGACGGTGTTGCTGGGTCTGGGTCGGGGATCCGGTCCGCGGTCGATCGCCGGCATCCGGCCCTGCGACCCGCCGTGGTGCCGGCCGTTGTTGTCGATCCGGCGTCAGGACACCGAAGCGGCCTGTGCCGAACTCGGACTGACCCCCTGGCAGGACCCGCACAACGCCGACCCGCGGTTCACCCGATCCCGGTTGCGGGCGGAGGCGCTGCCGTTGTTGGAGGAGATCCTCGGTGGGGGGGTGGCGGCGGCGCTGGCACGTACCGCCGCCGCTCTACAGGAGGACGGTGACGTCCTCGACGCTCTCGCTGACGACGGGTGGCAGCGCGCGCGGTCCGGCGACGGATTGGCGGTAGCCGAGCTCTGCGGGTTGCCGTCCGCGGTCCGGCGCCGGGTCATCCGGCTGTGGCTGCTCGGCGGTGGGGCGGTCGGCCTGACGGACAAACAACTGCGGGCGGCCGAGCGGCTGATCACCCACTGGCGCGGGCAGGGGGGAGTGGCGGTGCCCGGTCGGGTCCGGGATCAGCGACTGTTCGCCGTTCGTCGCGACGGCCGCCTGGTGCTCGATCGGCACCCGGTCTGAAGCCTGCGCCGGTTGTCACCTGGCCGCCTTGCCGGACTAGGGTGTGGGACGTGCCTGAGCGTGCTGCCGAGATGTATCCAGGGGACATCAAATCGGTGTTGCTGTCCGAAGAAGATATCCGGAGCAAGACCGCCGAACTCGGAGCACAGATCGCGGCGGACTACCGCGAGGCTGGCGGTGACCAGGATCTGCTCCTGATCACGGTGCTCAAGGGTGCGGTGTTGTTCGTCTCCGATCTGGCCCGGGCGATCCCGCTGCCCACTCAGCTGGAGTTCATGGCCGTCAGCTCATACGGATCGTCCACCTCGTCGTCGGGGGTGGTGCGCATCCTCAAGGACTTGGATCGCGATATCAACGATCGGGACGTGCTGATCGTCGAGGACATCGTGGACTCCGGTCTCACGCTGTCCTGGTTGTTGCGGAATCTGGCGACCCGGCATCCTCGCTCGCTGCGGGTGTGCACGCTGCTGCGCAAACTCGAAGCGGTGCGCGCGGACGTCGACATCACCTACGTCGGGTTCGACATTCCCAACGAGTTTGTTGTCGGTTACGGCTTGGATTACGCCGAACGGTATCGCGACCTGCCTTATATCGGGACACTGGAACCGAAGGTGTACACCCACTGAGGGAGTCCCATGTCCCGGACCGCGCTGCGTATCTGTCCACTGTGTGAGGCGACCTGCGGTCTGGTCCTCACGATCGGTGACACCGGCGGAGCCGCCCGGATCACCGGCGCGCGCGGAGACCGCGAGGATGTGTTCAGCGGCGGCTTCCTGTGTCCGAAGGGCGCTAGTTTCGGTGAATTGGACAGCGATCCGGACCGGTTGACGCGGCCGCTGGTGCGTCGGGACGGCGATCTGGTGGAAGTGTCCTGGGCGGAGGCGTTCGACGCCGTCGCCGCCGGTCTCGGACCGATCCCGGGTGCTCAGGTCGCGGTGTATCTGGGGAACCCGAACGCGCACACCATCGCAGGCGCGCTGTACGCACCGCTGGTCCTCAAAGCGCTGGGGACCCGCTACGTGTTCAGTGCCAGCACTCTGGACCAGATGCCCAAACAAGTGGCGCAGGGCTATCTGTACGGGAACGCCTTCGCCTTTGCGGTGCCCGATATCGACCGCACGGACCATCTGGTGGTCATCGGGGCCAATCCGTTGGTGTCCAACGGCAGCGTGGCCACCGCCGCGGATTTCGGCGGCAAGCTCAAGTTGCTGCGCCGCCGCGGTGGCCGCCTCACGGTGATCGATCCCAGCCGCACTCGCACCGCCGAGCTGGCCGACACTCATCTGGCGCCGCGGCCCGGAACCGACGCCGCGCTGCTGTTTGCCGTAGTGCATGTGCTGTTCGCCGAAGGCCTGGTGTCACCGGAGCTGGGCGGGATCGCCCGTCATGTCACCGGTGTCGAACAGGTACGTGAGCTGGCAGCCGACTTTGCGCCGTCGGTCGTCGCTGCGTACTGCGGGCTCACGGTCGATGACATCCGCGACCTGGCGCGTTCGATCGCCGCCGCGCCGCGATGTGCTGTGTACGGCCGGATCGGCACGTCGACGGTGGAGTTCGGCACCCTGGGCAGCTGGCTGATCGACGTGATCAATATCCTCACCGGCAATCTCGACCGGCCGGGCGGGGTGATGTTCCCGCTGGGGCCCACCGCGCCGGCGCCACGGCCACCGAAGCCTGGGCGCGGGTTTGTCACCGGGCGCTGGCACAGCCGGGTGGCGGGCCATCCCGAGGTTTCCTCCGAGTTCCCCGCCACCGCGCTGGCCGAGGAGATCGACACCCCTGGCGACGGCCGGATCGAGGCGCTGATCACGGTGGCGGGCAATCCGGTGCTGTCGGCGCCCGACGGCCGGCGGCTGGCGGCCGCGCTGGACGGGATCGGGTTCATGCTCAGCATCGACCCCTACCTGAACGAGACGACCCGGCACGCCGACGTGGTGCTGCCGCCGCCCCCACCCTCGCAGGCCGCGCACTTCGACTTTGTGCTCAACAACCTCGCGGTCCGCAACAACGTCCGGTATTCGCCGCCGGTGCTGCCGGTCAGGGACCGCCCGACGGAGCCGGAGATCCTGTCCAGATTGGCGCTGCTGATTCTCGGAGCCGGTGTCGACGCCGATCCGGCGCTGGCCGATCAACAGGTGATCGCGATGACGCTGGCCAAGGAGACGGCCGATTTGCAGTCACCGGTGTCCGGCCGGGATCCGGTCGATCTGGCCGCCATGCTGCCTGAGGGGCCCGGTTACGAGCGGCGGCTCGACATGATGCTGCGACTGGGCGCGTACGGGGATGCGTTCGGTGCTCGCCCGGACGGGATCAACCTGGCGAAGGTGAAAGCGGCCCCGCACGGTATCGATCTGGGTCCGCTGCAGCCCCGGCTCCCCGGGGTATTGCGGACCGTCTCCGGCACAGTCGAACTCGCGCCTGCAGCGCTGGTGGCCGACGCTGCCCGCCTTTCGGGTGCGCTGGGCGGGGTGCCGGCCGACTTTGTGCTGATCGGCCGTCGCCATCTGCGTTCGAACAACAGCTGGATGCACAATGTGCCCGCGCTCGCCGGTGGCACCAATCGGTGCACCCTGCAGATCCATCCCGACGATGCTCACCGGCTCGGACTCTCCGAGTTCGCCGTCGTGAAGGGGCCGGCCGGTGAGTTGACGGTGCCGGTCGAGGTGACCGACACGATCCGGCCGGGGGTGGTATCGATTCCGCACGGCTGGGGTCATGGACAGGACGGGACCCGACTGACGGTGGCGGCCGTCCAGCCCGGCGTGAACGTCAATGCGCTCAACGACGGGACCCGTCTCGATCCGCTGTCGGGGACCGCGGTTCTCAACGGGTTCTCCGTGCAGGTCAGTGCAGCTCCCAATTCACCGTGACCGAGAAGGACACGGTCTGCTGTCCGGGGGACAGCGGGACCTGGCTGGCCATCGCCCGCTCCATCGGCATGGGTGACGGCGGCGCGGAGCCACCGCTGACCTCCGAGATCGAGATGACCTGCCCCAGTTCCATCCCCGACAGTCCGGCGTACTGCTCGGCGCGTGCGCGGGCGTCGTCGAATGCCCGGGTGCGGGCATCCTTGACCAGTTGAGAGTCGTCGGCGATGGAGAAGTTCACCGAGTTGATGCGGGTGGCATCGCCACCGTTGGAGACGATCAGCGCCAGCACCCGGGATGCGACTGCGGTGTCGCGGATGGTGACGTTGATCGAGTTGCGGGCCTCGTATCCGACGACGGTGCCGGCTCCGTCGGGTCCGTATTGCGGTTGCAGGCTGACGTCGGTGGTGGCGATGTCGCCGGTGTCGATCCCGGCGTCCACCAGGGCGTCGATGACGGTCTGCTGGCGTTGGTTGGTCTGGTTCATCGCGGTGGTGACGTCGTCGGCGACAAAGCTGATCGACGCGTTGGTGGTCAAGGTGTCGGGGGTGCCTTCCACTTCCCCGGAGCCGATCACGGTGACCTGGCGTGGCGTGTCGCCAGGTAGCGGAGCGGCCGCCGGCGGTGTCGTGTCGCACGCGGTGAGAGCGGCGACGGTCAACCCGGCGAGCAGGACGAGGGAGAAGCGCTTATGGCGTGTGGTGTTCCCGGCGGAGGGCATGGCGTCGAATGTAGCCGTTTGCGCGCACCGAGCAGTAGCGAGCGCGCCCGGCCGATCGACATACCCGGTCCGTTCGCCTTCCTGTTCATCGTGCAGGTCATCTTCCTCATCATGGATGGCGTGCCCGCACTGCTCATCTTGATGCCGATCCTGGCGCCGATCTCCGTCGCATACGGAATCGAACCAATTCACTTCGGAATTCTGGTGGCGGCAAACTTGGCGATCGGTCTGATCACTCCACCCATCGGGCTTGTCCTGAGTACAGCGGCAGCGGTGGCCAAACTCCCTATCGAACGGGTGATCAGACCGATGTTGCCAATGCTCGCAGTGCTGATAGCGATGCTGATGCTGCTCACGTACGTCGAGGATGTCTCGATGCTGCTTCCTCGCCTGCTGGGGCTTGCTTCCTAGTGTCCTGGGTTTGTTGCTACGGAGATCACGCGCGCATCCGCGGCGAGCACAGTGCCATGATGACCGCGGACGCAACGGCCAGGAATGCGGTGAGGATCCAGCCCGCGGCGTAGGTGGTGGCGTCGGCGATCAGCCCGAACACCACCGGCCCGATCGAGCCACCCACCAGTGAATAGATGGTGACTTGGCCGGTGACGTAGCCGGGGGTGCGGTGGAAGCGTTTCAGCACCGCGTACCAGAGCACGGCCGGGTAACCCCACACGCCGGCGTAGCCGATCACCAGGCCGACGGATCTGATGGTGTCCGACTCGACGTAGGCCAGCGTCGATATTCCGATCGCACCGGCGAAAAGCATTGCGGCACAGAATTTCATCGGATCACCCGGCAATCGGTCACAGGCGATCCCGCTGAACACCCGTACCGCGATGGCCAATCCGCTGGCGATCGCCAGGACCACACCCGCGTGGGCCGGGCTGACACCGGCCCGGGTCTCGCCCAGAACCCAGAATGCCGGGATGATGGAGTTGGTGGCGTTGGCGAAGGCCATCGCCGCACCGATCATGACGAGCAGGCGCAACTCGCTGCGGGGCGGGCGTTCCTGCTTGCTGGACTTGGCTTTTCCGGTCTTCTCTTCCGTCATGAACCGCAGCACCAGCGCGCAGCACAGGGTGGCGAGCACGGCGGTGATGCCAAAAGCCCAGCGCCAGCCCAGCGTCATGGCAACCAGGGGAACGGCCAGGCCGGCCAGCAGTGTCGACAGCGGTGCGGCGGCCTGTTTGAAACCGATGACGATGCCGTATTGGTCGCCGCGCGCTTCGGTCACCACCATGCGGTTGCTGGCGGGCTGCATCAACGACTTGCCGATACCGCCGACGGCCATCGCCAGCATCAGCACGACCAATGAGCGGGCGCCGAAGGTGATGACCAGTGAGCACACCACCGTCAGTGCAGTCGCTACGCAAAGGGCCCGTCGTGCGCCGAGCACGTCGACCATTCCGCCCAGCTTGTATGCCGAAACCCCTTGTACCAAACGAAAAGTGGCGACAGCGATGCCGATTCCAGCCGCTGACAGCGCGAGGTCCTGTTCGATCTGGTACCCGAGGGCGCCGACGAGGTTCAGTGGCAGGGCGCCCACGGCGGCGGCGGCGATGGTCAGGGCCACCATCGCGACGAGCGAAGGGTGCGACTTGCTCACTCGTGACCTTGCGACATGGCATGTCCTTCCGCTAGAACAAATAGTATATGTAGGATACTCATTATCAGGAAAGGCGGTGGAGCTGTTGTGATTGAACTGATCCTCGATCAATCGGTAGCGACCGTCCTGTTGCGACGGCCGCCGGTGAACGCGTTCGACATGCGCATGCTCGATCTCCTGGATGCGGCGATCGAACACAGCGAGACCGCCGGAGCCCGGGTGCTCGTGGTGCGGTCGAACAATCCGAAGATGTTCTGCGCCGGGGCCGATATCGCCATGTTGCAGGCCGCCACCGAGCGGATCGGCGGGGTGGACGAGATGGTGGCGTTCGCCCGCCGCTTCCAGCAGGTGCTCGATCGGCTGGAGCAGGCGCCGCTGGCCACCATCGCGGCAATCGACGGCCTGGCTCTGGGCGGCGGGCTGGAACTGGCGCTGGCCTGTGACTTCCGCTTGGCTGGGCCAGAGGCAAAAATGGGCCTCACCGAAACCACTCTCGGTCTGGTGCCGGGTGCCGGTGGGACCCAACGGTTGGCGGCGGTGATCGGCCGGGCGAAGGCACGGCAGCTGGTGCTCACCGGCCGGATGGTCGACGGAGGTGAGGCAGACCGGATGGGATTGGCAGACCACTGTCCCGACGGCGCGCAGGCCGCCGCCGGCGAGTTGGCACGAACGCTGGCCCAGCGCCCGGCGCGGGCACTGGCACTGGCCAAGGAATGTGTGCTGGTCGCCCCTAGCGCGCAAGGCTACGAACGTGAGCTGACCGCAAGCCGGGAACTCTACGGCGACCCCGAGACCATCGATCTGCTCACCACATTCTTGAACCGCAGGAAAAGGCCGCAACAACAGGAGGAAGCAAGCACAGCATGAGCGAACTCGAAGGCAAGATCGCAGTAGTCACCGGCTCCGGTTCCGGTATCGGACGTGCCATCGCGCTGCGCCTGGCAGCCGGTGGCGCCAGCGTCGCGGTGGCCGACCTCGCCGAAGACCGTGCCAAGGAGACCGTCGCCCTGATCGAGGAGGCCGGGGGCACCGCCGGTGCCTTCACCGGTGACGTCGCCGACATCGAATCGGTGCGGGCCATGCGCACCGAGATCCACGCCGCCTACGGCGCGCCGACCATCATCGTCAACAACGCGGGCTGGAACATCGGGCAGCCGTTCCTGGGTACCGAGCCCGACTTCTGGCGACGCGTCATCGACATCAACTATGGCGGGGTGCTTGCCATGTGCCGCACCTTCGTACCGGATCTGGTGGACGCCGGCACCCCGGGCCACGTTGTCAACGTCGCCAGTGACGCAGGCCGCGTGGGCAGTATGGGAGAAGCCGTCTACGCCGGTGCAAAGGGCGGCGTCATCGCGTTCTCCAAGGCCTTCGCCCGCGAGATGGCCCGCTACAAGATCAACGTCAACTGTGTCTCACCCGGCCCCACCGACACCCCGCTGTTCCACGATCAGCCGGAAAAGATCCAGGAGGCGTTGATCCGCGCCATCCCGTTCCGCCGACTGGCCGATCCTTCGGAGATCGCCGGAGCGGTGACCTATCTCGCCTCGGATGCGGCCTCCTACATCACCGGGCAGGTGCTCAGCGTCAGCGGCGGCCTGACGATGGTCGACTGAGTGACGATCACAGTCCGCACCGTCGGTGATCCGCAGGTGCGCGCCACCTATCTCGAGCATGATTGGTGGCGCGCCGAGCGGACCTACGACAACGACTTCCGCCGCTGGGCCGCCCTGCGGCCCGGCCACGCGGCGCTGGTGGCCCACGAGGTGGACACCGGTGAAACGGTGACGGTGAGCTACGGCGAGCTGGCCGACCGGGTCAGCCGATGCGCGGCCGGATTGCGCAGCCACGGCGTCACTGCCGGATCGGTGGTGAGCTTCCAGCTGCCGAACTGTTGGCAGTTCGCCGTGCTGGTGTTCGCCTGCGCCCGGCTGGGTGCTGTTGTGCATCCGATCTTACCGATTCACCGGGAACGCGAAGTCACACATGCCATCCGGGCGGTCGGTAGCACCCTGTGTGTGGTCGCCTCCCGGATCGGCGGCTTCGACGTGAAGGCGATGTACAACGAGCTGGCGCTTGGAGTGCCGGTGGTCACGGTGGGCCGCGGCGGCGACACATGCGAGTTCGAGTCCGCGCTGTTGTCTGCCGAGTTGCCGGCCTCCGGAACCGACGAGCCTGCCCAGGTGGCACCGGACTCGGTGGCGCAGGTGCAGTTCACCTCGGGGACCACCGGCGAACCCAAAGGTGTGGTGCACACTTTCAACACGCTCTACGCCGCCTACCGCGCCACCGCGATCGCCGCCGAACTCGGTTGTGACGATGTGGTTCTCGCGCCGTCGACGATGGCCCACCAGACTGCGTTCCTCGGCGGCTGCGTGATGCCGCTCGCCGAGGGGATGACAGCGGTGTACCTGGACAAGTGGGATCCGGAGCGGGCGCTGTCGCTGATCAGTGACCACCGCGTCACCTTCGCCTCGGGCGCCACCCCATTCATGCTGGACCTGTGCATTGCCCAGCAGCGACTGCAGCGAGATGTCACGCCGTTGCGCGCCTTCAAGAGCGGCGGCGCGGCCGTGCCGGACTCGGTGCGGGCGCGGGTCCGCACCGAACTCGGGGCCGAGGTGTCGATGGCGTGGGGTATGACCGAGAACGGTGTCTGCACCATGACCCGGCCGGGTGCCGGAGCCGATCAGGCCGACGGATCCCCGCTGCCGTGGGTGGAGCTGAAGATCACCGACAACTCCGGTGTGCCGCAGCCGGCGGGAACCGTGGGCAAGTTGTGGATTCGATCGGCCTCACAGTGCGTCGACTACTTCCCCCGCCATGATCTGTACGAGGCGGCCCTTGATGCCGAAGGCTGGTTCGACACCGGTGATCTCGCCGAGATCCGCACCGATGGAAACCTGCGGATTGCCGGTCGGGTAAAGGACATGATCATTCGGGGCGGGGAGAACATCCCCGTGCTGGAAGTCGAGAACGCGCTGTCTGCACACCCGGGCGTTGCCGACGTCGCAGTGGTCGGAATCCCCGATGAGCGACTGGGTGAACGTGCCTGCGCGGTTGTGGTGCCCAAGGAGGGCGGCGGTTTCGACCTCGATGCGTTGCGTGCGCATCTCGACACCCTCGGGATGGCGCGACAGTATTGGCCGGAATCGGTGCGTTTGGTGAACGCCCTGCCTCGCACCACCACCGGCAAGGTCCAGAAGAACGAATTACGCGAAGCGATAGCGAAGGCGAGATAACATGCCGCAGCGTGGAATTCCGGCCGTGTGGATGCGCGGCGGAACCAGCAAGGGACTGATGGTCCGCGACGCCGATCTGCCGCCACCCGGGCCTGACCGGGATGCGGTGGTGCTGGAGATCATGGGCAGCCCCGATGTCGGGCAGATCGACGGTATGGGCGGCGGATCGTCGTCCACCTCGAAGGTCATCACCGTGAGATCCAGCCGGCGACCAGGCGTCGACGTCGACTTCTTGTTCGGTCAGGTGTCGGTGCGCGACGCACTGATCGACTGGAAACCCAACAGCGGCAACCTCACCTCGGCCGTGTGCGCCTACGTCGTCGACGAAGGTCTGGTCCCGGCGATCGAACCCGAGACCACGTTTGTGCTCTACAACGAGAACACCCGCACCAACATCCGGGCGACGGTCCCCGTGGTCAACGGCCGGGCCGCGGTGCAGGGCGATGTCGACGTCGCCGGCGTGCCACGCCCGGGCGCCCAGATCATCAACGAATACCTCGATCCGGTCGGCAAATTCCGTGATCGCGGGGCGCTGCCCACCGGTTCGCCGATCGACATCATCGAAACGCCCTTCGGTGCGGTGGAGGCGTCGTTTGTCGACGCCGCCAACTTGGTGATGTTCGTCGACGCCGAGTCGCTCGGTATCGACGGCACGATCCTTCCGGCCCAAGTCAATTCGGATGACGCGCTGCTGGAGAAGTTCGAACAGGTGCGTACTGCCGGTGCGGTGCACCTCGGGTTGGTCGAACCCGGAGACGTCGCGTCGATCGCCTCCCCGATCCTGCCGTTGCTGTCGGTGGTCTCAAAGGCCACCGACTACCAGACCACGCAGGGCACCGCGGTCAACGGCGGTGACATCGATTTTGTCGCCCGGGTGTTCTCGCTGCAGCGCATGCATCACGCGCATCCGCTCACCGGGTTGATCTGCACTTCGGTTGCCGGTGTCACCCCCGGTACGGTGCCGAACCGGCTGCGCGGTGAGCATGGCGATGCGTGGGTGCGGGGCGGTCACCCCAAAGGTGTTGCCGCGGCGGAGGTCCGCTTCGACTCCGAGGGTGTTGTCGACTCGGTGGCCGTGGTGCGCACTGCCCGCCGGTTGATGGCAGGCGAGGTTTACGTCCGTGCCTGATGTGGTCGTCCTGGGGGCCGGTCTGGCCGGGCTGACGGCGGCGCTGCGGGCCCGGGAGACGGACCGATCGGTGGTGATCGTTGATCCCGAGCCCGACGGCAACGGTGCCAACAGCCGCATTTCCGGGGGAGTGTTCCATCTCGCGTGGGGTGCCCTCGATGAACCGGCCGACGACCTGGTGCGACGGATGGTCGAGCAGACCGACGGGGAAGTCGACCCGCAGCTGGCACGGGCCCTCGCCGACGCCAGCGGATCCGCGATCCGCTGGCTGGCTGAGCAAGGGGTGGAGCTGGGGCCCAAAGGGTCTCGGCCACATGACAAGTTCACCTGTCAACCGTGGCTGGAAGCTCGTGGAGTCACACCGGCACCCGAACGTGGTGCGGAGAGCGCTCTGCGCATCCTCCGGGAGCGGGCTCGCCAGGCCGGTGTGCGGTTTGTTCGCGGTTCGGCAGATGCGTTGCGGCGCGATGCGGACGAATGGCAGGTAGGGGTCGGGGGCTCCGAGGCGGTGGTCGGCCGCTCGGTGATCGTGGCCACCGGTGGATTCCAGGCCGACCCACAGATGATGCGGGCCTTTGTGGGGCCACACGCCGACGATGTGTTCTTGAGGTCCACCCGGTCGTCCACCGGGGATGGGTTGCGCCTGCTGATCGGTGCGGGTGCGGCGGTGACCGAGCCGTCCTCGGCTGTCTACGGTCATTTGTTGTCGGCGAGTGCGGTCACCGAAACGCGGTTGTGGCCGCAGCCGACGGTGGATGCGGTGGCCCGCCGGGGCCTGCTGGTGGATCGGGACGGGCACGCCTTCACCCCGGACGTCGACAACGGGATCGCTCTGGTGAACGCCATGGTGCGCACCGGTGACCCTTCTGGATTCACCGTGGTATTCGACGGACGGACCCGCGACGAGGCCTCCGCCGAACGCGGCGCCACCCAGACCGACGGGCACCTGCGAGATGTCGCCGAGTTGACCGAGCGCGGTGCCGAGATCTTCGAAGCCAACTCGATCTCGGATCTCACTGTGCGGCTGCGCATTCCGCGTGCCCAGCTGAAGAAGTCCGTCGACGCGTGGACCGAGGGAAAATCGTCCGGTCCGTGGTTTGCGATGCGGGTGCTTCCCGGTGTCACCGCGACCATGCGTGGAGTGCGGATCGACGGGCGGTGCCGAGTCCTGGGTCGCGACGGCGCGCCGCTGGAAGGTCTGTCGGCGGCCGGTGACGTGGCCGGTGTACACGGAGGTCCCCGGGGCGGCTATCTGGGGGGATTGGCCGTCGCGTTGATCTCCGGCTTCATCTCCGGCGCTGCCTGAGCACCGAGGCGTAATCGTCTGCGACGGTTGACGGCGTTTCATCGCAGAGGTCTGAGTGTCGCGTGGGTGGGCTCCCTTCGCCTGCGACGGGGATGAATCTGCGGTGAGCTCTTGACTTCGCGCGCGGACTCTCTACACTCCAATAGGTATCCTAATTGCACGAAATACCCCTTTCCACTCGAACAAGTCGATGGAGTCTTGTATGAGCCGCTCACCCTCGCGCCGAATGTTTGTCGGCGGTCTAGCTTTGACGCTGGCCGCGACGCTTTCCGGCTGTATCAACAAACCCGCCGAAACCTCCTCTGCAGAAGGTGAATTCACCCTGCAAGGTCAGACCGTCGAGATTCTCGTCGGGCAGGAGGCCGGCGGTGGCCACGACACCACGGCACGCGTCATCGCCCGTCACATCAGTGAATACCTGCCGGGCAAGCCGAACGTGATCGTGCGCAACATGCCAGGTGGCGGCGACAAGGTGATGGCCAACTACGCCTACAACCAAGCCGCCTCCGACGGTACGGCGGTGGGCGTGTTCTCGGTCGCCGTGCCGCACTACAACCTCATCGGCGAAGGCGAATCGGACGGCGTGCGGTATGACGCGTCCAAGTTCAAGTGGTTCGGCAGCCCTACGGTCACCACGAATGTGCTCCTGGTCCACAGCCGCACCGGCATCACCAAAGACAACCTGGCGCCGCTGACCGAAGGCCCGCCCGTCCGCATCGCCCAGCGCTCACCCGGTGACGGCCCGCACCTGGTGCAGGCCACCCTGGCCAATGGCCTGGGCTGGAATTTCGAGACCATCTTCGGCTATGAGGGCGAGCGCCGGCTGGCCATCGAGCGTGGTGAGGTCGACGCCATCGTCACCACCTGGGAGAGCGTCAACGACGAAGAACGAGCGATGATCGACGAGGGCATTCTGCTCCCCATCGTCACCGTCGGCCTGTCGGATGCGCCCGCATTGTCGGCCCCGGAACTCAAGGGCGTTTCCACCGCCTCGGAACTCTTCGAGAACGCCTCACCCGAGGGGCAGGAACTGCTCGAAGTGGTCCTCACCCGGTACGGGTTTGCGCGCTCTCTGGGCGGCCCTCCGGGGATGTCCGAGGAAGCGGTGGCCGCTTACCGCACCGCTTTCGACGAGATGAACGCCGACGAGGACTACGTGCGCGAAGCCGAGCCGCTGTACGCGGTGGTGCCCAGCGACGGAGCCACCGTGGCAGAGCGGATCACCAAGTACGTCACCGTCGATCCTGCGATTGTCGCTCCGGTGCTCGCGCAGATCGAATCCGACTCCAAGTAGGTATCGATGATCGCTGACGGATTGGCTGGGCTGGGAACGTTCTTCGGCAGCGCCGGAGCTCTGTTCGTGTGGCCCACGGTGGGCTACATGCTCATCGGCACCTTGCTCGGATTCGCGGTCGGTATGCTGCCGGGGCTCGGTGGCGCGGCCACCATGGCGCTGATGCTGCCACTGACCTTCTCCATGGAACCCCTGGCCGCTGTTGCCTTTCTGTTGGCGATGCATGCCACCTGCGCCACCGCCGGCGACGTCACCTCGGTCTTGTTCGGTATACCGGGGGAGGCGTCGTCGGCGGCGACGGTGTTCGACGGCTATCCACTGACCCGAATGGGGCAGGCTGGCCGTGCAATCGGCGCCGCGCTGACCAGTTCACTGGTCGGTGCCTGGTTCGGTGCGTTGTGTCTGGCACTTGCGGTACCACTGGTGCGACCACTGGTGCTCAGCTTCGGTCCACCCGAAGTGTTCATGCTGGCGGTGGTCGCGTTGACCACCGTGGCGGCGCTGTCCGGCAAGAGCATGGCCAAAGGATTGGCGATGGCCACCCTCGGCGTGCTGCTCGCCACCATCGGCGAGGACATCGCCACCGCCCAGACTCGCCTGACCTTCGATTCGCTGTACCTGCTCGACGGGGTACCCGTGATACCGGTGGTGGTCGGGATGTTTGCCGTCCCCGCCATCCTCGCATCGATGCTGCCGTCGAAGTCGGACTTCGGCGATCAGCCGGTACGGATCCACTCGTGGTTCGAGGGAGCCAAGGACACCTGGCGCCACAAATGGCTTGTCCTGCGCACCAGCCTGATCGGCGCCTACGTCGGCCTGATTCCAGGTGTGGGCGGAACTTCGGCGCAGTTCATCGCCTACGGGCATGCTCTGCAGTCCTCCAAACATCCGGAGGAGTTCGGCAAGGGCTCCATCGAAGGTCTGCTGGCGGCCGGCTCGGTCAACAACTCGAAAGAGGGCGGCAGCCTCATCCCCACCGTTGCCTTCGGTATTCCCGGCAGCGGCGCCATGGCCATCCTGATCAGCGCGCTCATCATCACCGGAGTGCAGCCCGGTCCAGAACTGTTGACCACCAACGTCAGCGTGACGTTCGGCATGGTGTGGACCATCGTGATCGCCAACCTGCTGTGCGTGGCGTTGTGCCTGTTGCTCGCCAAACGCATTGCCAGCCTGGCGGATATGCGGCAGACGCTGCTGGTGCCGCTGCTGCTGGTGTTCATCACCGTCGGAAGCTTCACCGAATCGTTCCGTTTCGAGGACATCATGTTGATGGTCGTCGTCGGATTGGTGGCGTTTGCGGCCGAACGGATGAGCTGGCCGGTTGCGCCGATGCTGATCGGGTTGGTGCTCGGGAAGCTCGCCGAGGCGAACTTCTTCCTGTCCAACAACATCTACGGTGATCCGTCGGCCTGGATGACCCGTCCGATCGTGATGATCCTGGCGGTCATCGCGGTGATCAGCCTGGCATCCCCACTGATTCGCTACTACCGCGGCAAGAAGTCGGCGCGCACCGATCCGATGTCCAAGGCGCGCCCGATGACGCGCGGCGATATCGCACTGGCTGGGCTGTTCGCGGCGATCGGACTTTTTGCATTCCTCGATCTCCGTGATTCAGACCTGCCGACGAGTGCGGCGCTGGTGCCGGAATCGGTGTCCTTCATCCTGACCGCACTGTGTATCGGTATCGGCGTCGGTGCCGCCGTGACGGTGTTGGGCAAGCGCAAGGCGGAGCCGGAAGCGCCCGACAGCGTGTCCGGACCGTCCCCGGTCGATGCAGACAACGACGGCGCGGCAACCATTGTTGCGCTGCGCGAGAAGACCGCCGAAGCCGAGGAAGCCGAAGTGGTCGAGGCCGGGCCGCGGCAGATCATGGTGGTGCTGGCCCAGTTCCTGGGCTTCATCGCCGGCCTCTGGGCATTTGGCTTCATGCTCTTCACACCGGTGTTCACCGCGGTGTACCTCTTTGTTGTCGCCAAGACCAAGTGGTGGACAGCGGTGATCTGGGGCTTGGTCGTCTGGGCGTTTGTCTACTACTTGCTCTGGGGTGTGCTGAATCTGCGGCTGTGGGCCGGAGTGATCTTCTGACATGCCGGGGCGGCCACGGCCGGGCGCCGCCACCAAGTACCGCTCTACCCGTAACTCGATCACGCCACAACCTCCGAAGGACCCCTCAATGACAACTGAAGCCGACCCGATTGCCCGGGGGCTCGCCGAGTACATCGCCTCGCTGAAATACGAGGATCTGCCGGACAATACGATTGCCGCCGCCAAGGAGGCGATCCTCGATCAGTTCGGCATCATCCTGATGGGGTCCACCCTGCCCTGGACCCGACCGAGCTACGAACTGGCACTGGAGCTGGGTAGCAAGCCGCAGAGCACCATCGCCGGCCATGGTGACAAGGTGTGTGCACCGGATGCCGCCATGGTGAACTCCAACTACGCCCACTCCTGCGAATTCGACGACACCGGTTACTCCGGCGGCACCCACGCCAGCAGCATCACCGTCGCCTCCGCGCTGGCGCTGGCTGAGGCCCGTCAACTCTCGGGCCGTGACTTCTTGCTCGCCGTCGTACTCGGCTGCCAGGTGCTCTACAAGATCGGCCGCGTCATCACCCGGCCGATTTCGGAACTCGGGTTCCACGCCCAGGCACTCGTCGGCCCGTTCGGCTCGGCCACGGTCACCGCAAAGCTGCTCGACCTCGACGTCGACACCATCACCAACGCCCTGTCGATCACCGGCAGTCACTCCTCGGGCACGATGGAATACGACCAGGGCGGCGGCGAGGTCAAGCGCTACCACTCCGGCATGGCCGCCCGCGCGGGCATGATCGCCACCCTGTTGGCGCAGAACGGATTGACCGGCCCGCCAGAGATTTTCGAGGGCAAGCGTGGCCTGGGCAAGCTGCACGCCCGCCTCGATGACGTGTCCGGCATCCTCGAGGAGGACTCGCCGGAGTGGTATGCCCTGGAGAAGCGGATCGTCAAGGCGTACCCGACCGTCGGCACTATTCCGCCCGCGATCCAGGCATTCTCGTACCTGATCCGGGAGCACAACGTCACGTTCGACGAGCTGGATCGCATCGACGTGTGGATCAACCCGCACGCGTTGGGTCACGGCGCGGCGATCGTCAAGCCGAAGGACACCATCGGCGCGCAGTTCAGTCTGGCGTTCAGCCTGGGTCTGGCGATGGTGAAGGGCAGCAACGAGCTGAAGTACTACGTCGACCCCGAGGTGCTGAAGGACCCCGAGGTGCTGGCCGTCGGCGACAAGCTGCACGTACACGGCGACATGAAGTACGGCCGCGCCACCGAGGTCGTCGACTGGGATCTGTACTGGGGCTCGCGCACCCAGATCACCCTCAAGGATGGCCGCACCTTCCTGCGGGAAGAGCTGTACCGCAAGGGTGCTCCGCAGAACCCGTTGACCCACGAGGAGCTGGTCGGCAAGTTCCGCAGCCTGGCTTCGGCAGCAATCTCCGACGATCAGATCGACAAGCTGATCGCACTGGTCGACGACCTGGAGAACGTCGAGAACATGGCCGACGTCGCCGCTCTGCTGCATAACTGATCCGGCCGCGCACTGGTCCGGCCGCCCACCAGCCCTGCCGAACCTAGTCCCGCCGCGCACTAATTCCGCCGAGCAGACGCAAACTCGGGTGATTCTGGACAGAATCACCCGAGTTTCTGTCTGCTGGCCCGGGCCAGGTGGTGGTTGAGCCGCGCGGCCAGACGAGCGGGCTGATCTCTCACGTCGGTCGTGACAATGGGGATGACCAGCCAGTTTGCCTCCTGCACAGCGGCGAATCGCCTTTTGTCGCGGAGCATCTCCATTCGGCCGGCGTGCCAATCGATGCTCTCGTACTCGGCAGCCACCCGGTGATCGGGCCAGGCGAAGTCGACGCGATACGTCGTGCCGTCTCTACCGATGATCTCGTACTGCAGCTCCGGCGTCGGGACGTCGTGGTCGATCATGACAAGGCGCGCTTCACTTTCCATGCCGGACTCGGCGCGGCCGTCGGCGTGTTCCACGAGCGCGCGTACGTTGACGATCCCGCGCCTACCGTGCTGCTCTTTGACGGCCTGGTCGAGCTCGGCGGTAGTGCACCAGCCTGAGTGCAGCGCAGCGTCGAGCGTCGCGAGCGCCCGTGGACGGCTGACCTGCCGTGCCACTTCGACCGCAGTCCATGCCGGGCTGGTCGCCAACCGGCCCGCGACCCGCATAAGCGGCGCGCCATAGCGTTGATGAACCATCAGGCCCACCTTCGGCCGGAGGCGGATGGCGGGATCCAGAACATGAATGGCTGAGGTCGCCTCGGTGTCGAATCCGTAGAGTGCCGCCGCCGTCCCCAGACAGGCCACCGCCTCTTGCCCGAGGAACACATCGAGTGCGCTGAGCCGAGCTGCCGTGTCCGGTGCGCGGGACGCGTACACGCCATGCACGACCCGGACGATCTCCCCTCGTCGAACCTGCCAGGCGAGCTGGTCACGTGTCAGCACCCGGAGGAGCTGCCGAGTCGTCGCCAGACCACCGAGTTCGTCGAGGAGCCGCTGGGCTTCGGGATTCATCAGCCGATGGTGCGGGCAACGGGGCCGGTGCCGTGCTCACCTGGAAGCGGGCTGGGGATAACCGTGGCCAGCAGACACAAAATCGGGTGATCCGTGACCGGACCACCCGATTTTGTGTCTGCTCAGCGGGTCTAGGCGACCAGCGGGTCTAGGCGACCAGCACGCCGGCCCGGACCGTGGCCGTCGGCGCCAACTGCTGCTTCAGGGCGCGCTCCTGCCCCTCGGTGTCGGTGATCAGCTCGTCGGCATCCACCAGCTCCAGCACGGCGATATCGGCTTCCCGGCCCACCGCCAGGCTGCCGATCTCCTGCTCCATGCCCAGCGCCTTCGCCGGCCCGGACGTCGACGCCAGGATGACGTCCTCCAGGCTCATGCCCAGCGCCAGGTGCTTGCTCATGATGTACGGCATATCGCGCACCGCACCTTTGAGGCTCAGGCTGGTCACATCGGTGCTGATGGCATCGGGGAGGAATCCCTCGCCGATCAGTCGCTCGGCCACCCGGAACGGGAAGTGGCTGCGGCCGTGGGCAACATCGAACACCACGCCGCGTTCGCGGGCATCGACGGCCTGGGGGATCAGCTTGTCCTCGTCGAGCAGCTGAGCCTTGCCACGGCCGGTCATCATGTGCGTCACGATGTCACCCGGCGCGAAGTAGGGCAGCAGCTCGGCCAGCGGATCGGTGGCACCGCAGATGTGCACCATCAGTGGCACGCCGGCCGCTGCGCACACCTCGCGGGCGATGGTCATGATCTCTTTGCCGCGTTCCCCGACCGCACGCTCTTCGAGGCGGACCTTGACACCCTTGATGACATCGGGGTTGGCCTTGATGGCCTCCAGGGTGCCCTCGGGATCGGCCCACTCTTCCTTGATCAGTTCGCCCATCGGCGTGCCGCCGACCAGTCCGATGTAGGACAGGTGGAGGAAATTGACGATGCGGGTCTGGGCAGGATCGACGATATACCGTTTGAAGCCAGGGAAATTCAGCGATCCACTGCTGCCGGCGTCGGCGACGGTGGTGACACCGCGGGGCAGGCAGTCCTGGTCGACGTCCACACCGCGGCCGACGCCCCAGTACACGTGGGCGTGCAGATCCACCAGCCCGGGAGTGACGACCTTGCCGGCGGCGTCGACCTTCTTGGCCGCAGCCGAAGACGACAGGTCACCGAGTGCGGCGACCTTGCCGTCTTTGATGCCGACATCGGTACGCGCATCGATGCCGGCGCCGGGATCGAGCACCCGGCCACCGGAGATCACCAGATCGAATGTTTCAGTCATGATGCACCTTTCGGGGTGACGAGGGAGTCGAGGCCGTCGAGGTTCTCGTGCTGGTCGAGGTTGTCGATCCACGCTGACAGTGCCTGCACCTGTTCGGCGGGCAGCGTGCGCTCCGACAGCAGCGAGTACTTGCCGACCAACTGGTCCTTGCTCATCGGATTGGCCAGGGTGCCCACGGCATGGCGCACGGCGGCGGTGTGGGTGCTGCCGTCCTCCATGGTGACCGTGACCCGAACGCCGCCATGATCGTTGGTGGCGTGGTAGATCTTCTCGATCTCGGGGTCGACCTCCGTGGTGACCCGCGGTACCAGGTTGATCAGGCGCTTGTCCTCGATGATCTCCTCGCGCCAGGTGCCGGCGTCGCGCAGATCGTAGAACAATGCGGTGGCCGCGATGAAGTTCAGGCTGCGCTGGGCGGCCATCAACGACTGCGGGGGATTGTTGTCGACGTTCGGGGTGATCTTCGTCGAGCAGGCCACCTGGATATCGGTGACCTTGGCCGGATCAAAGCCCGCCCGCGAGCGCAGCTCGCTGATGGCATCGATGGTGCTGTGCAGATGCCCAACGGCGGCATAAGGTTTGGTCTCCCAGCCGGCGATCTCGAAGCTGGACCCCAGGTCGGCGACCAATGCCTCCAGGTTCGGGGCCTTCTCGGTGGAGAACGCCGAGCAGATGCCGAACTCGCCCTCGAGGATGGTCGACGGTCCGGTGAACCCACGACCGGCCAACAGCGCCGCAGTCACCCCGGCCTGCGACGGCCAGCCGCCGCCTTGGAGCCGTTTGACCATGGTGCCCTTGGACTCCTGCATGTGTGCCAGCAGTCCTGAGGCGAAACTGCCCACGATGCCGAGGGTGTTCACCAGTCCGTTCGCGTCGAGCCGGTTGGCCACAGCGGAGGCGGTGGCCGCACCGAGGATGCTGCGGATGCTGACCCAGTAGAACCGGGTGATGGTCCCCTGGGTGGCGCGCGCCACCCGGTAGGCCACTTCGTATCCGGCGACGACGGAGGTGATCAGTTCACGTCCGCTGGCGCCGCGGTACTGCGCGGTGGCGATGGCGGCGGGAATGGTGGGTGCCCCGGCGTGCAGGTCCAGAGCCGCACTGCGGTCGTCCATTTCGATACCGTGTGCCGCGGTGCCGTTGACCATCGCGGCGGCCGGTGCCGACAAGGATCCGGGTCGTCCCCACAGGGTGGCCGGTCCCGGCGCGCCGGACTCGCCGGCGAACTCCGAGACGATGGTGGTCCAGGGCAGGTTGGCGGAGTACAGCGCGACACCCATGGCGTCGCGGATGGCGATCTTGGCCTGCTCGACGACTGCTGGTGGCAGGTCCTCGTACTTCAGTCCGGCGATGTACTCGCTGAGCTGCTCGGTTTCTCTCACTTCGACCTCTCTACCTTCTCTATCTTCGCGAACTATCGGTCCTGCGGCCGACGCTGGCCGCAGGACGCTCTTCAGATGCGGCTGTTACCAGCCGAATATTTGGCTTGGCATCATCGGGATCGGGGCGATCTCGATGAAGACCAGCCAGAGGAAGCCATAGGTGGCGGCGCCACCGAGTAGTGCACCCCACCACTTCACCCGGGCGATCAACAGCAGGTACAGGCCCGCGAACAGCGGCATTCCGACCATGAATCCGCACACATAGAGGCAGACGAAGAACGTGGCAAAGGCGACGGTGGCCTTCCAGGTGATCGACGACGCTTCTTCCCGGGAGAACGAGGTGACGTCGGTTTCCACTGCTGCCTCTTGCAGGACCGCCACCTGTTGGGCGCCGTCAGATGTGGAGGGCTGCGGGCCGGAGGCTGCGGTATCGGCGGGGATCGGCTGGGTGGGCGGCCGGCGGCGGAACATCGGGCGGAGGTCGATGAACAACTGGTAGGCCGACAGCGCGGCCATCGGTACCGCGGCGAGCAGAGGGAACTGCTTGGTGCGCAGCGGGATATCGGCGGCGTACTGCATCTGCCAGATGACGACCAGGCCCACCAGCAAGGTGGCTGCGCTGAACACCAGGCGCCAGGGGCCGGCGACGGGCTCGGCTGGGGTCGGGGCGGCGGTGACGGTCTTGTCGAGTTCGAGGCTGGCGGCCACGGAGCGTTGTGCGCGGTTGTCGATCCAGCGTTTCAGGCGCGGAATGCCGAGGCTCAGCACCAGCAGGCCGATCATCACGAGCACCAGCGGTCGGCCGAGCCAGCCGAAGCCCTTGTCGTTCAGCTCATAGGACAGGAAGTAGTTGCTCTCGATCATCGGGCCGAGGACCAACCCCAACAACAACGGTGGCAGTGGCCAGCCCCAGCGTCCGGCGAACACCGCGATGCCGCCGAACAGCAGCATGATCATCACGTCGTTCCAGGAGTTGGTGGCGGTGAACGAGCCGATCGCGATGAACACCAACAGGAATGGGACCAGGCGGCGCACCGGGATCCGGGTGATCCCGCAGATCTGGCGGATGAAGATCAGGCACAGGATGACGGCGATGATGTTGGCCACCACCAGTGTCCACACCATCGAGAACGTGACGTCGAGGTGGTCGGTCAGCATCGCCGGTCCGGGGGTCAAACCGGTGATCAGGAAGGCGCTCAACAGGATTGCCATCTGGCCGCTGCCCGGTACACCGAATCCGACGGTGGGTACCAGGTCGCCGCCCTCTTTGGCGTTGTTGACCGAGCCGGCGGCCACCAGGCCGTCGACGGAGCCGGTGCCGAACTCGTGTGGCGCTTTCGAGGTCTGTTTGGCGTGGGCGTAGGCGATGAACTGCGAAGAGCTGCCGCCGACGCCGGGCAGCATGCCGCAGAAGATGCCGATGGCGCTACAGCGCACGATCAGCCACCAGCGGCTGATTGCGTCGCGGGCACCGACCGTCCAGCCTTGGATCGAAGGTGCTGTCTTGCCGTCGTTTCCGTCGCGGACGATGGACATCATGGCCAGCACCGCGGGGACGGCGAACAGACCGACCACCACCGGCACCACCGAGATGCCGTCGAAGAGGTAGGGCACTCCGAAGCTCAGCCGCATCCGGCCGGTACCCGGGTCCTGGCCGACGGAGGCCACCAGGAACCCGACGCAGGCCATGATGAGGCCCTTGGCGACAGCCTTGCCGGACAGCGTGGCCACGAAGGACAGTGCAACTACGGCAACCATGAAGAACTCCGGTGGACCAAAACTCAAGACCACCGGTCTGGCTATCTGGACCGCAAAGGCGAGGAAGAACGCACCGATCAGGGCGCCGATCAGTGAGCTCACCAACGCAATGCCCACCGCGCGGCCGGGCTCACCACGTTTGGTCATCGGATAGCCGTCGAAAACGGTTGCCGCCGAGCTTGGTTCACCCGGGATGCCGAACAGGATGGAGGTGAGGTCACCTGTGGTCGCGGTGACGGCGCCCATGCCCAGCAAGAAGGCGAACGCCGCCACCGGCTCCATCCCGAAGGTGAACGGCAGCATGAGAGCCAGGGCGGTGCTGCCGCCGAGGCCCGGCAGGATCCCGACCAGGAAGCCGAGACCCATTCCTATCAGCAGGAACCCGAACGTGGGCCAAGACAGCACGCTCCCCAGGCTCGAGACGAACAGTCCGAGTTCCTGTAACATCTTCCGGCTCTCCTCTTTACTTTCTGCTGACTAGCGTGGTGCAGCCGGCCCTGACTCCCCGGCGTGTTTCGCGCCGGGTCGTCGACCGACTAGCTGCCGTCGGCGTTGATGGCGTTCTGCAGACGTTCCACGGCGGCGCCGTCCAACTGCAGATAGGCGTTGATGCGTTCGGTGACTTCTTCGCCGGAGGTCGGGTTGATGTCGATGCCCAATTGTTTTGCTTCGGCGAGGAATTCAGGATCGGCGAGGGTGTCGGCGACGCCGGTGCGCAGGGCTTCGAGCACGGTGGCGTTGGTGCCGTTGGGTGCCATGATCGGGCGGGCCCATTCGTAACGGTCGGCGACCACCCCGAGCAGGTCTTTGTCGTCCTCGGAGTTGCCGGCGATCAAATCGGCCAGCGTGGGAACGCCTGCCATCACGGGGTCGTCGATCGGCCCGCCGATCTGCAGTACCGGTACCAGGGTGCCGTCGGCGAGTTCGTCGCTCTTCTGGCGTTTCAGGCTGTCCCAGGTGCTCACGGTGCCGTCGACCTCGCCGCGATCCAGGCCGAGCATGCGCTCGGTGGAGCCGCCGTACCCGAATACCGGTTGCAGGTTCAGGGCGAGGACTTCGTTGATCAGCACGTGTCCGGTGTGCGGTCCGTCGCCGACCGCCCCGTACGGGAGCTTGATGTTGGCGGCACGGATGGCGTCGAGATCCTTGGGATCGATGCCGGTGCGGCTGTGGATGGCGAGCACCTGCGGTGCCTTCGAGGTGCTGCCCAGCCAATTGATGTTGTTCGGATCCCAGCGCACGCCTTCGGCTTCGCCCTCGCCGATGAGTGAGTAGAACGGGATGTTGATGTCGGTCATCCCGATCACGAGGCCGTCGGGCTTGGCCGAGTAGATGTAGTTGGTGGCGATGCGGCTCTCGCCGCCCTCCATGTTCTCGACCACAACACGCGGATTGCCGGGCAGGTGGCTGCCGAGGTGGCGGGCCAGGGCTCGCGAGGTGGTGTCGAGGCTCCCGCCGGCGGATTCGCTGCAGATGAATCGGATGGTCTTGCCGGCCCACACCTGCTCGAGCTGTTCGGCGGACATCTCGGTGTTGTCGACGGCCTCGGTCGACGTGGTGGTCGCTTCACGCGCGCAGGCGCTGAAGGCCAGCGTGGCGGCGGCCGCGATTGCCACGGCCTTCATCCCTCTCCGGAACATCGATCTGGGGCGCACAGGAATTCTCCTAACGACGGTGTTGGTGATGGGGCTCACACCCATGGGCGGAATGCTAGTTACGTCCCGCGAAGACGGTCAAGGGTTTTGGCTATTTATTATCCTAATTGATGGGCGGCTCAGTGCTGCACACCGCCGCCGTCCATGACCAGGGCTTGTCCGCTGATGCCTCCTGCCAGGTCGGTGCACAGGAAGCCGACGGCATGAGCCACTTCAGCGGGTTCGAGCAGTCGGCCCAGCGGTGAGCCCGCTGCCAGCGACGCCTCGGAAGCGCTTGCCTCCCGGCCGGTTTTGTCGGATATGGCCGCCACGGTGCGCTCGGTCATGGGCGTGCGCACGTAGGTGGGGCAGACGGCATTGACGGTGACACCGGTGCCGGCCATCTCGGCCGCCGCCGACCGCACGAACCCGATGGCCGCGTGCTTGGAAGCGGTGTAAGCGGCGATATAAGGGGCGCCGACAACACCCGATATCGAGGACACCACCACTGCGCGACCCCAGCCGCGAGATCGCATGCCCGGCAACGCCGCCCGCAGGCACAGGAAGGCGCCGAGGGCGTTCACGGTGAAGGCCTGGGTCACCTGTTCGACACTGGTTCGGGCAAACGGCGCCGACATGGACACGCCGGCGTTGCAGACCACGGCGTCCACCGGACCGACAGTGTCGAACATGGCTGCGACGGCGGTTTCGTCGGTGACGTCGCACAGTTGCAGGGTGGCCGCGTCGGGGCGGTTCAGTCGCTCGCGGGTGGCGGCCAGTGGTTCCTCGCGGCGCCCGACCAGAACAACGTGGAATCCCGCGTCGACCAGGGTGGCTGCGGTAGCTTGTCCGATGCCGGTTCCCGCGCCGGTCACAATGGCTTTACGTGTAGATATTTCAGATCTCAATTAGGCTCCTAAGGATTCTGATTATCATGAGGGTCTAGCTCGGTCTGAGTGGGGATTCCTCTGAAGGGGTATAGGTAAGGCGATGGCGGTCAACCGTTCGGGTCCGCGTCAAATCCGGTTGCCCAAGGCATCTGGAGCTCTGGCCAACGAATTGCGGGCACAGATCCTCGAACAGCACCTCGAGCCCGGCGATTCGTTGCCCTCGGAGCCCGAGCTGATCCAGATGTTCGGGTTGAGCCGAGGCACCGTCCGGGAGGCGCTGCGGCTGCTGGAGGCCGACGGATTCATCGAGATCAGGCGCGGACCCCGCGGTGGAATCATGGTGAGCCACCCCGAGATCGACGTGGTGAGCCGGTCGCTGGCGACCTTGCTGACGGTGGGTGGGACGCCGCTGCGCAGCATCTTCGAATTCCGCAAATTGATCGAGCCCGCGGTCGCCGCGGCCGCCGCCCACGATGCCACCGACGAGCAGAAGCAGAAGCTCGTCGAATTCGCCCGGGATGACGACGCCGGGGATTCGGCCTTCCACGATCTGCTGGTCGACTGCGTCGAGAACGACGTGCTGCGGACCATCATGTCGGCCATCAACCGGGTGGTCGGCTGGCAGACCCGGGTCGACGACATTCCGCCCGACGGTGTCAAAGCGGCGGGCCGGGCGCACGCCAAGATCGCCGCAGCGATCATGGCCGGCGACGGTGACACCGCCGCGGCGGTGATGCTCAAGCACATCGAGGCGTTCGAGAAGGTGATGGACACCGGTGGCCGGCTCGAGGGTCCCATCCTGCCGCGGGACCGCTGGGTCGGGTATCTGCGCCAGACCCATTACGGCGAATAGCGGGCTCATTTTCGAGTCACGGCGGACCCGACGCGGCGAACCGTGCGCAACTGTTGCACCCGTTCTATCTGCACCGCTGCCTGCCGGGTGGCGCGCTCGGTGACCGAGAGCCGGATCGACCGTTTGGCGGCGCGCGCCACCGCCGGGTTGGCGGCCACTCCGTCGGCGATCTCGATCGCGCGGGCGTCGACGTCGGCGGCGTCGGCGGCCTCCCAGGCCAGCCCCAGCCGGACGGCGTCGTCGCCGTCGATGCGTTGCCCGGCGAGGCCGAGTGCGCAGGCAACCTGAGGTGACGACGAGCGCGCCAGTAGGTCGAAGTGCCCACCACCGGGGTGCAGGCCCAACTTGACGAACCCGGACAGCAGCCGCGCGTCATGGGCGACGATGCGAATATCGGTGGCCAGCAACAGGTTCAGTCCGGCCCCTACCGCCGCGCCCTTGACTGCGGCGATGGTCAGCACGTCGAGTTCCTCGACGGCCAGGAACGCCCGGTAGATCCGTTCGATCGCCTCGAAGTTGTCGTCACGCAGCGGGTCGGCGGACACCTCGCCGAGGCTGGACAGGTCGGCGCCCGAGCAGAACGAGTCACCGGCCCCGCGCACCACCAGGGCGGCGATCGTGGGGTCGGCCGTCACCGATTGGCAGTGGGCGGCGATGGCATCGGCCATGTCGGGGGTGATGGCATTGAGTCGGGCCGGCGCATCGAGCGTCAACACTGCGGTGCCGGTGGTGATTTCCAGGCTTACCTCTGTCACGTGCTGCTCCTCGTTCGCCGGTGGCGTCTCGTTCGTGGTGCTCTGTCCCCGATAGGGTAGTATTAGGATACTTAATATGCTAAACCGGTTGGCGTAAGTGAAAAAGCCGGCGTCTGGAGGGCCACCCAATGCAACAGTTCGCGCTGACGCCGGACCAGCATGCTTTTGTCGAGCGTGTCGACGACATCGCCCGGCGCAAGCTGCGGCACGACGTAGACGGATCCCCGGCTCGCGTCGACCGCAACCTGGTTCGGTCCCTAGGTGAAACAGGTTTGTTGCGAGCGCTTTTCGGTGGAGCGTCCGATGAACCGTTGCAAGGTGCCGCGGCGATGCAGCTCTGCCTGCTGCGCGAGACGCTGGCCCGGGTGGACACCCACGCCGAAACCGCGCTGGCCCTGCAAGGACTGGGCAGCTACCCGATCCTGCAATCGGGAAAGCCCGGCGTGATCGAGCGGTGGATGCCCGGCGTGGTCTCCGGTGAGGCGGTCGCGGCGTTTGCACTCTCGGAGCCCGGAGCGGGTTCCGACGCCGGCCGGCTGGCCCTGTCCGCCGTTGCCGACGGTCCCGGGGCGTGGCGGCTGGACGGCTGCAAGACCTGGATCTCCAATGCCCCGGACGCGGACTTCTACACGGTGTTTGCCCGCACCGGTGGTGCCGGCTCCCGTGGTGTGTCGGCATTTGTGGTGGCCGGCGATTCCCCGGGTCTGTCCGGCAGTCCGTTGGAGATGATCTCCGACCATGCGCTGGGCGAACTCAATTTCGACGGCGTCCGGGTGACCGACGATGACATGATCGGGTCGCTGGGAGAGGGGTTCAAAGTCGCCATGCGGACCCTGGACCTGTTCCGGCCCAGTGTCGGAGCCTTTGCCGTCGGTATGGCCACCGCTGCCCTGGATGCAACGGTGGCGTGGTCCACCGAACGCGAGATCTACGGCTCTTACCTCGCCGATCAGCCCAGCGTCCAGCACACGCTGGCCGATATGGCCACCCGCACGGAGGCCGCCCGACTGATGGTCTATGCCGCGGCCACCGCCTACGACGGTGGCGCAGCGCCATTGCAGGTGTCATTCCTGGCGGCCATGGCCAAACTGCAGGCAACCGAGTCGGCACAGTACGTCGTCGATCTGGCGGTGCAGTTGCACGGTGCCCGCGCGCTGCAGCGCGGTCACCTTCTCGAACAGCTCTACCGTGATGTGCGTGGCCCCCGTATCTACGAAGGAGCCTCTGAAGTCCAACGCACCATCATCGGCCGTCACCTCGTCAAGAACCAGCGCGCTGCAGCAGAATTAGCCACCACCAAGGAAGGGAAGTAGATATGCGTTACCGTGCGTCCGCCGGTATCACCGAGAAATGGGAACATTTCGGATTTGATCTCGAAGACGGGGTGGCCACCATCACCCTGAACCGTCCAGAGAAGATGAACCCGCTCACCTTCCAGAGCTACGCGGACCTACGCGATCTGCTCGGGGAGCTCCCGCACGTCGATGGCGCCCGGGTGGTCGTGATCAAGGGTGAAGGCAAGGGCTTCTGCGGGGGCGGTGACGTCAACGAGATCATCGGTGAGCTGATCAAGATGGATGCCCGCGACCTGATGGGCTTCACCAAGATGACCGGTGACGCCATCCAGGCGATGCGGGAATGCCCGCTGCCGATCATCTCGGCCGTCCATGGTATCGCCGCGGGTGCAGGTTCGGTGGTGGCGCTGGCTTCCGATTTCCGGATCTGTACGCCCAAAGCCAAATTCGCGTTCCTGTTCACCAAGGTGGGACTTTCCGGTGGCGACATGGGTGCGGCGTACCTGCTGCCGCGCGCGATCGGCTACACCCGGGCCACCGAGCTGCTGATGCTCGGTGACACCATCGACGCCGCCACCGCCCAGAGCTACGGCCTGGTGTCCAAGCTGGTCGAACAGGAGGACCTCGATGCCGAGGTGGCCGCGTTGGCCAAGCGGCTGGCGACCGGCCCCACGCTGGCGTACTCGCAGACGAAGTCCTTGATCACCCGTGAGCTCGACATGCCCCTGGGAGCGTCGATGGAACTCGACGCCATGACCCAGGCGTTGCTGATGACCACCCATGACCACTCCGAATTCCACCGCGCGTTCAACGCCAAGGAGACCCCCAATTGGCAGGGCCGATGATCAACGCACATGACTACCTGCTGATCGACGAGACGCTCACCGAGGACGAACGCGAACTTCGGGATGCGGTAAGGCATTACGCACGTTCCGAGCTGGCCCCGCACGTCGCCGAGTGGTTCGAGGAAGGCCGGGTGCCCCGCGATATCGCCACCGGCCTGGGCGAGCTCGGTGTGTTCGGTATGCACCTGGAAGGTTACGGCTGTGCCGGCACCAGCGCGGTGGCCTACGGCCTGGCCTGCCAGGAACTCGAAGCCATCGACTCCGGGCTGCGCAGCTTCGTCTCGGTGCAGGGGTCGCTGGCGATGTTTGCGATCCACCACTGGGGTAGCGAAGAGCACCGTCAGGAGTGGCTGCCGCGGATGGCCACCGGCGAGGTGCTCGGATGTTTCGGTCTGACCGAGGCCGAGGCCGGCAGCGACCCGGGGTCGATGCGTACCTACGCCAAGCGCGACGGCGACGACTGGGTGCTGAACGGGTCCAAGATGTGGATCACCAACGGCACCTTCGCCGGAGTGGCTGTGGTCTGGGCGCGTACCGACGACGGCATCCGCGGATTTGTGGTGCCGACCGACACTCCGGGATTCTCGGCCGTACCCATCAAACGCAAACTCTCACTGCGTGCTTCGGTCACCGCCGAACTGGTCCTCGACGGGGTGCGGTTGCCGGCTTCGGCGATGTTCCCCGAGGTGCGTGGACTCAAGGGTCCGTTGACCTGCCTCAACGAGGCGCGCTTTGGCATCCTCTGTGGTGTGGTGGGCGCGGCGCGGGCCTGTTACGAGGAGGCGCTGGAGTACACACTGGTCCGTAAACAGTTCGACAAGCCGCTGGCCTCGTTCCAGCTGACCCAGCGCAAACTCGCCGATATGGTTGTTGCCGTCAATAATTCGGCGTTGGCGGCGTTGCGCATCGCACGGCTCAAGGATGAGCATCGGGTCGAGCCCGCGCACATCAGCTACGGCAAGTTTGCCAATGTGAACGCGGCGCTGATGGTGGCCCGAACTGCGCGGGGCATGCTCGGTGCGGCCGGCATCACGCTGGATCACCAGACCATGCGGCACATGAACAACCTCGAAACTGTTGCCACCTATGAGGGCACCGAAGAAATGCACGCTCTCTCGATCGGCCAGGCCGTCACCGGCATCGCCGCGTTCCGCTAACGCCGAAACGTACGTTTCGGCGCAAAAACGTGGGAAAAACGCGCCCAAACGTACGTTTCGGCGCACAAATTAGCCCCGGAGCTCGCAGCCCGAGCTCCGGGGCTGATTGCTGTACTGAGGTACTCAGGTACTCAGCTGATCAGGCCTTGGGGCCGCCGGCGACATAGATGACCTGCCCGTTGACAAACCCCGAGCGCTCGTCGACCAGGAAGCTCACCGTGTGCGCGACATCCTCGGGGGTGCCGCCGCGGCGCACCGGAATCATTGCGGCCTTGGCCTTTTCGAACTCCTCGAACGGCTGGCCGATACGCTCGGCAGTCGCCCTGGTCATATCCGTGACGATGAAACCGGGCGCCACCGCGTTGGCGGTGATACCGGACGGCCCGAGCTCCAGCGCCAGCGTCTTGACGAAGCCTTGCAAGCCGGCCTTGGCCGCCGCGTAATTGGCCTGACCTCGGTTGCCCAGTGCCGATGTCGACGACAGGCACACGATGCGGCCGAACCCCGCCTCGCGCATATAGGGCTGAACCGCCTTTGTCATCAGGAACGCGCCGCGCAGGTGTACCGAGGCCACCGCATCCCAGTCCTGCACCGACATCTTGAACAGCAGGTTGTCGCGCAAGATCCCGGCGTTGTTGACCAGCACCGTGGGTGCTCCGAGCTCGGTGGCGATGGTGCAGACAGCCGCGGAGACCGAATCCTCGTCGGACACATCCGCTGCCACCGCCACTGCGGGAACGCCGGTGGCGCGGACCCGCTCCGCAGCTTCGCGGCACGCGTCGGCGTCACGATCCAGTAATGCCACCGCGTGACCGTCTTCTGCCAGCCGGAGCGCGACGGCCGCTCCGATTCCGCGGGCGGCTCCGGTCACCACAGCGACCCTGTCAGGGAGTGGGGGTGTCATGGATGTGCATCCTTTCTAATTGAACTTCATGTCTAATTGAACTTCATGTCGAAGTTGGTGGCGAGGAAGTTCTGCACCCACGTCAGTGATTCGGGGTCGACGTTCGAGGCGCTCTCACCCCACTGCCGGGCATCCTCGCCGATGATCTCGTTGGGGAACGGTCCCATGAAAGTCTGGAGCTGTTCGGTGAATTCGGCATCGGCGACGACTCCGGCCACGGCGGCGTCGAGCGCCTCGACGGCATCGGCGGGTGCCTCTTTGTGGGTCTGTAGCGAGTAGCCGCCACGGCCCAGGATGTTCAGGAGCATGACGTAGGCGTCCCACGCCTCGCCGGAGGGTTGGGTGCCGAACAGGGTCTGGTAGGCCTCACCCACATCCGGAGCGTCGGGCACCACCTGGTCTCGCGTCACGTTGCCCTGTCCGTCGGTTTCGCCATAGGTGTAGATGGCCGGGTACCTACCCTGGAACTCCTTGACATAGCCGGAGGACCGGTCGAAGTGGATGTCGAGTTCACCGCTCATGAACGCGTTGCGCACGGCATCACCGTTTTCGTAACCACTGATGACGTCGACCTTATCGTTCAGCAGGCCGAGCACCTCCAGGCTGACCACCGAGGGCAGGTCTGCGCCGGCGGGGGAGATGGTGCCCATCGTGAGTTTTCCTGGGGTCTGCGCCAATTGGGTGATGTCGGTGATGCCGGTGCCGGTGTTGGCCATCATCACCGCCTGTCCGCGGTTGGCAGCCCACAACGTGGTCATGTCGGCGAGGTTGTATTTCACCGCGTCCATCCCCAGGATCTCGGGAAGTACCGAGACCTGGGTCATCAGCATCAGCGTCTCGCCGTCCGGCCGGTATTTGTTGGCGAACTCGTTGCCGGCCAGGATGCCGCCCCCACCGTCGATGTTGACGACCTGGACGGTGGGGTTTCCTTCCAGGTGCTCGGAGAGCTTGCGGGCAAACAGCCTTGCGACCCCGTCGACGGACCCGCCAGGAGACACCGGCGCGATGAGTTCGATGGTCTTGCCGGCGTAGAAACCACCCTCGGCGTTGTTGTCGCTCCCGCCGCTACAAGCGGACAGCGTCAGTGTTGCCACCGCGGCGACGGCAACAAGGGTCTTGGTCATACGCATACATGCTCCTCGAGTTAATTAGTATCCAAAAACTACTAATAGCACTTGCTTTGTGTCGACGAGGAGAATTACGTGACCCGGGTGCCCGGCGGATGTGCCAGGGGGAGAATGGCTTACGTCATCATTCATGCCTGATCGATCGGGAACGGCACAAGGTTGATGCGGTCACGGTCGAAGGTTTTCTTGCGCATCTGGGCTGTCCAATCGGTACCGGCAGCGGCCTTCCATTCGGGGATCCCGACGATCTTGATGTCTTCGAGCCAGTACAGCGCCAGGTGCTGGCGAGGCGAATCGGGGGAGTGCAGCCGACGCCCTTCGAGTACGCCACCGACATCGGTGAATTTGGGCAGATGGTCTTCCTCGTACCACGCGTGGAACTCGTCCTCGGCGCCGTCGGCGCAGTTCATCGCCACGAAACGCAGTCCGATTGCGGTCTCGGGATCCGGCCGGCCCGCGGCGCGGCGGCGGCTGACCGCGGTGCCGTCGTAGATGTGTCGTTGAGTCAGCCACTGCGGCTGAGAGGTGAGGTCGACGCCGCCGGTGGGGCCGGTGGGGTGGTGCAGCAGGATGACACGGCTACGGTCGGCGCCCAGTGTGCCGGTGTCGTCGGACTGTCCCAGCCAGGCCTGCACCGCGCCGAGTTCGGGCGCCGACGAGCGACGTGCGACCTCGGTGCGGACCCATTCGATGACCTCGGGGCGCAGTGATCCGTCGATGTCGATGATCTCGATCAGCAGTCGGCCGCTCTCGGCGGGTGTCGCGGATTCGGTGGTCACGGTCCTCCTAGTGGTGAAACGGGCCTCGACGTAATTGTCCTTGACGCCAGGGACCGCCAAGTGATGCACTCAGTATAAGTTGCATAATTAGGATACTTGATAGGGCAAACGTGATGGTGCGATTGGTGTGGGCGCGTGCTTGACGCCGCGACGACGGCGCTGGCGAACCTGTTCACGATTCAGGTTCTGGGATATCTACTGGTGGGCGTTGCGGTCGGTCTCGTGATCGGCGTGCTACCCGGGCTCGGTGGCAGCTCCGGCATGGCGCTGCTGTTGCCGTTCCTCTTCGGGATGGACCCGGCGGCCGGTATCGCAATGCTCGTCGGCATGGCCGCCGTGGGCGGGACCAGCGACACGTTTTCGTCGGTTCTCATCGGGGTGCCCGGCTCCGGCGGATCGCAGGCGCTGATACTCGACGGCCACGCGCTGGCACGGCAAGGCCAGGCGGCCCGGGTGCTGGGGGCGTCGTTCTCGTCCTCGCTGATCGGCGGGTTGATCGGCGCGGTGTCATTCCTGTTTGTCATCACCGCGGCCCGGCCGCTGATAGGTGGCCTGGGAACTCCGGAACTGTTGATGTTCGCCCTGCTCGGTCTGGCGACAGTGGGTGCGCTGGTGAAAGGCGATGCGCTGTTCGGGTTCGCCGCGGCGGTGATGGGCGTGATGATCGGCCTCATCGGCGGCGCCCCGGCCTATCCCGAATACCGCTACACCTTCGACTCGCTGTACCTGTATTCCGGGGTGTCCATCGTGATCGTGACGATGGGGCTGTTCGCGGTGCCCGAGGTGATCTCGCTGCTGGTGAAGCGCACCGCCATCGCCAAGACGGCCAAGATCGAAGGCGGCATCCTCGACGGCTTCGCCGAGGTGCGCAAGCACAAGGGTCTGGTGGTGCGCAGCTCGCTGCTCGGCACCGTCCTGGGTGTCATTCCCGGAATCGGGGGCACGGCGGCCAACTGGATGGCGTATGCGTTTGCGCGTCAAACCGCCAGAGACAAGAGCAAATTCGGGCGCGGAGACATCCGCGGCGTGATCGCGCCCGAGGCGGCCAACAATTCGGTCGACGGCGGCGCGATGGTTCCCACATTCACCCTGGGGATCCCGGCCAGCGGGTCCACTGCGGTGATGCTCGGTGGGATCGTGCTGCTGGGCTTCACCCCCGGCCCGGCGATGCTCGACCAAGATCTCGACATCCTGATGCTTGTCGTATGGGCCTTGGTGCTGGCCAACGTGCTGGCGACGGTCACCTGTTTCTCGCTGTCGCGCTACATCGCCCGCGTGACGCTGGTGCCGGGGCAGTTGCTGGCCCCGTTCCTGGTGGTGTTGTTCTTCGCTGCGGCGTACCAGGCCTCGCTGAACTTCGGTGACCTGCTGGCCGTACTCGGTCTCGGCGTACTGGGTTACGCGATGAAGATCGCGAACATTCCGCGAGCGCCGGCCGTCGTCGGATTTGTTCTCGCGCCCAGTATCGAGCGCTACCTGCATCTTTCGATAAGTCGTTATGGTTCCGAATGGCTGTACCGGCCCGGTGTCATCACCATCGGGCTGATCGTGCTGATCGTCCTGGTGGGCGTTCCGCTGTTCCAGCGGATGCGTAAACCCAAGATGGGCAAGAACTTCGACAGCGAGGCCAGCTTGTGACAGATCGGGTGATCGAGGGGCCGTTCCGTATCGCGCTGTGCTCGGTGCTACTGGCGCTCAGCGCGCTCTACACCTTCGAGGCATTGAGTTTTCACAAGCTGGCCAGGTACGCGCCACTGGCGGCAGGCGCAGTTGCCACAGTGCTGATGACCCTGGCCGTAGGGCGAGAAGTGGTGCGGCTGCTGAGGTCCAGGCGCGGAGATGTGCGCACCTACGGCACCACCGCGGAGGCCATCAACGATGCGCTGACGGTTGGGGTGCTACGAACCAGCGTGGGCTATCTCGGCGTGCTCGTCGCCTACGTTGCCGCCACCTACGTCGTCGGTATGGTGATCGCGTCGGTGCTGGTGCTGGCGCTTCTCCTGCACTTCGACGCCAAGGTCAGCCCCAAATTCACTGCGATATCGCTGGTTTCCCTGGTGGCAGTCTTCTTCGTGTTCGGCGAATTTGCCGAACTGCGTTGGCCGCAGGGGCTACTCGGGATTTCGGTGCTGGGTTGATCGAGTCAGGAGCCGGCGAGTGCAAGCTCGTCGCGACGAACCTGGGTGGCGCCGACGCGGGTGATGGCTGCGGAAGCCTGCTCGGGGGTGATCTCGCGGTTCTGGAGGGCCATGCCGATGCGGGCGACTTCGAAGATTTCGGTGATGTTGGTGCGGGCCTGCTGCAAGCGTTGAGTCAAAGTCATTTTATCCCTCTTTACGTTTACGTCGATTTTCTATGTAACCCATTAAACGGGGTGAGCTGCGTAAAAGCCTCCTTGGAGGGGCGTTAAATTCATCACGTGACCTGCATCAATGACGCAAGTCACAGTCGCGCAGCAATCCCCTCGACTGAGAGGACCACCTATGCGCGACGTGGTGATATGCGAGCCGGTACGCACACCGATCGGCCGTTACGGCGGAATGTTCAAGTCGCTGTCGGCGGTCGACCTCGGTGTGGCCGCGTTGACCGGATTGCTGGCTCGAACCGGCCTGCCCGCCGAGGCTGTCGATGACGTGGTGCTCGGGCACAGCTACCCGAGCAGTGAGGCTCCGGCAATCGGGAGGGTGGTGGCACTCGATGCGGGGCTTCCGGTCACCGTGCCGGGCATGCAGGTGGACCGGCGCTGCGGTTCCGGATTGCAGTCGGTGATCCAGGCGGCCCTACAGGTCGGCAGTGGCGGCAACGACCTGGTGATCGCCGGTGGCGTCGAAAGTATGAGCAATGCGGTGTTCTACTCGACCGATATGCGTTGGGGCGCATCGCGAACCGGTGTGACAGTGCAGGACGGCCTGACACGCGGCCGGGTCACTGCCGGGGGCAGACATCATCCGGTACCCGGGGGGATGCTGGAGACGGCGGAGAACCTGCGCCGGCAGTACGAGATCGGCCGCACCGAGCAGGACGAGTTGGCCGCCGAATCCCATCGGCGGGCCATCGGCGCGCAGCGCAGCGGGGTGTTCGCCGAGGAGATCATCGGTGTCACCGTCCGCAGCCGGACCGGCGAGCAGGTCATCGACACCGATGAGCACCCCCGTGCCGACGCCACGGTGGAATCGCTGAGCAAGCTCCGACCGATTCTGGGCAAGGACGATCCGGCGGCAACGGTGACCGCGGGCAATTCCAGCGGCCAGAACGATGCGGCGTCGATGTGCATCGTGACCACCGCAGAACGGGCCGCCGAACTCGGGCTTTCGCCGCTGGTGAGGGTGATGTCGTGGGCAGTGGCCGGGGTGCCCCCGAACATCATGGGTATCGGTCCGGTGCCGGCGTCCGCAGCGGCGTTGGCCACCGCGGGTCTCACTCTCGCCGACGTCGACGTGATCGAACTCAACGAAGCGTTCGCCGCGCAAGCACTGGCCGTCATGCGGGAGTGGGGCTTCACGGAGTCCGATCGGGAGCGCACCAACGTGCACGGGTCGGGTATCTCGCTCGGGCACCCGATCGCGGCAACCGGCGGCCGCATGCTGGCCGGCCTGGCGCGCGATATGAAGCGCCGCGACGTCCGTTACGGTTTGCAGACCATGTGCATCGGCGGTGGTCAGGGATTGGCCGCCGTGTACGAGACGGTCCGGGACTAGGGCCTCGCGCGGGGTGGAGCAGTCGGGCTGCTCACCCCGGCCGGGGTGACCGGTTCGGCAGCGCCAACCGGGCGGCCGACGTGTGCAAAGATTCGCCAAATCCCACGGTGGTGATCCGCAGCGGCGCACAAATGTCTCGTTTTTGCGGCTGCGGGAACTGCCGAACGTTGGGCTAGCGGTAACCTTGAACCTCTCCCCGCGCGCATTGGAAGGACCAGGCCGGCAGAAAATGCATGCTGGCCGAAGATATCGATGAACCGTAAAACCCTGATCCGTACGCTCACGGTGATCGCCGTTGTATTGCTGCTCGGTTGGTCCTTCTTGTATTTCTCCGATGACACCCGCGGATACAAGCCGGTCGACACGTCCGTGGCGATCGCCCAGATCAGCGGCGACAATGTCAACAGTGCGCAGATCGACGACCGCGAACAGCAGGTCCGACTCGATCTCAAGAGCGGCAATGGCGACACCGAGAACTCCGACAAGGTCATCTCGAAGTACCCCACCGGGTACGGAGTCACCCTCTTCAACGATCTGAGCGACAAGAACGTCAAGATCAACACCGTCGTCAACCAGGGCAGCGTCCTGGGGTCGATGTTGATCTACATGCTGCCGCTGCTACTGCTTGTCGGCCTGTTCATCATGTTCTCCCGGATGCAAGCCGGCGGGCGGATGGGCTTCGGGATGGGCAAGTCGAAGGCCAAGCAGCTCACCAAGGACATGCCGAAGACCACCTTCGCCGATGTCGCGGGCGCCGACGAGGCGGTCGAGGAGCTCTACGAGATCAAGGACTTCCTGCAGAACCCGTCGCGCTACCAAGCCCTCGGCGCCAAGATCCCCCGGGGTGTGCTGCTCTACGGTCCGCCCGGCACCGGTAAGACCCTGCTGGCGCGGGCCGTCGCGGGCGAGGCCGGCGTGCCGTTCTTCACCATCTCGGGCTCGGACTTCGTTGAGATGTTTGTCGGCGTCGGCGCTTCCCGGGTGCGGGACCTGTTCGAACAGGCCAAGCAGAACAATCCCTGCATCATCTTTGTCGACGAGATCGACGCGGTCGGCCGCCAGCGCGGCGCGGGCCTCGGCGGCGGCCACGACGAACGTGAACAGACGCTCAACCAGCTGCTGGTCGAGATGGACGGTTTCGGTGACCGGCAGGGCGTCATCCTGATCGCCGCCACCAACCGCCCTGACATCCTGGACCCCGCGCTGCTGCGCCCGGGCCGCTTCGACCGGCAGATCCCCGTCACCAACCCCGACCTCGCCGGTCGCCGCGCCGTGCTCAAGGTGCACTCGGAGGGCAAGCCGATCGCCGCGGACGCCGATATCGACGGCTTGGCCAAGCGGACCGTCGGCATGTCAGGCGCAGATCTGTCCAACGTGATCAACGAGGCCGCGCTGCTCACCGCCCGCGAGAACGGCACCGTCATCACCGGCGCGGCACTCGAAGAGGCCGTTGACCGGGTGATCGGTGGACCGCGCCGCAAGAGCCGGATCATCAGCGAAGAAGAGAAGAAGATCACCGCCTACCACGAGGGTGGCCACACCCTCGCTGCATGGGCCATGCCCGATATCGAGCCCATCTACAAGGTCACCATCCTGGCGCGTGGACGCACCGGCGGTCACGCCGTGGCGGTACCCGAGGATGACAAGGGCCTGATGACCCGCTCGGAGATGGTGGCCAGGCTGGTGTTCGCCATGGGTGGACGCGCCGCCGAGGAGCTCATCTTCCGGCAGCCGACCACGGGTGCGTCGTCGGACATTTCGCAGGCCACCAAGATCGCGCGTGCCATGGTCACCGAGTACGGCATGAGCGCCAAGCTCGGCGCCGTGAAGTACGGCACCGAGCACGGGGACCCGTTCCTGGGCCGGTCCATGGGCACTCAGGCCGACTACAGCCACGAGGTCGCCCGCGAGATCGACGAAGAGGTGCGCAAGCTCATCGAGGCCGCTCACACCGAAGCGTGGGAGGTTCTCAGTGAGAACCGTGACGTTCTCGACATCCTCGCCGGAGAGCTGCTGGAGAAGGAGACGCTGCACCGCGCCGAGCTCGAAGTGATCCTCAGCGCCGTGAAGAAACGTCCCCGGATCACCACGTTCGACGACTTCGGTGGCCGGGTTCCGTCGGACAAGCCACCCATCAAGACACCCGGTGAGTTGGCCATCGAGCGCGGCGAAGAATGGCCCAAGCCGCTGCCGGAGCCTGCCTTCCGGGCGGCCATGCGTGAGGCCGAGCGCAAGAACAACGGAAACAGTTCCAACGGGGCCAACGGAGCACCTGGGCCGAAGCAGCCCGACTATGGCGCCCCGGCCGGCTGGCACGCCCCGGGCTGGCCGCCCTCGCAGTCTCCGCAGCAGCCGGTACCGCCGCAGCAGCAGCCCCCCGGCTACTGGTATCCGCCGCCGCCCGCCCCAGGACCACCGTCCGGAGGATGGGGCCAGCCCGGTGGCTATCCAGGAGGCCAGCCAGATGGTCGTCCAGGCCAGCAGCCCTACCCCTATCAGCCCTACCCGCCGCAGCCCGGCAATCCCGCCCCCGAGGGTGGTTCACCGGATTCCCGCGGCGAGGATGCCGGTCGGCACAATCCGCCGGCACGCGGCTGACAACACGAGCGGAGGCTCTATGGGTTCGGGGTGGCAATGACGCAGTCCAATTCCCACGTGACGACGGTGGGTCATCCGGTGTTCGACCAGGGGCGCGCAGAAGCAGCGGTGCGCGAGCTGCTGCTGGCCATCGGCGAGGATCCCAACAGGCAGGGGCTTCTCGACACCCCCGCCAGGGTGGCGCGCGCCTTCGAGGAGATGTTTGCCGGGCTCTACACCAACCCCGACGACGTCCTGAACACCACGTTCGACGAACAGCACGACGAACTCGTGCTGGTGAAGGACATCCCGATGTACTCCACGTGTGAGCACCACCTGGTGGCGTTCCACGGGGTGGCACACGTCGGCTACATTCCCGGCGAGGACGGCCGGGTGACGGGGCTGTCCAAGATCGCCCGTGTTGTCGACCTCTACGCCAAGCGGCCCCAGGTGCAGGAGCGGTTGACCGGCCAGGTCGCCGATGCGTTGATGCGCAAGCTGGATCCGCGCGGCGTCATCGTGGTCGTGGAAGCCGAGCACCTGTGTATGGCGATGCGAGGTATCCGTAAGCCCGGTGCGGTCACGACCACCTCCGCGGTGCGTGGACAGTTCAAGACCGACAAGGCTTCTCGGGCCGAAGCGCTGGAACTCATCCTGCGAAAGTGAGTCGTCCACGCGTGCAGGTCATGGGGATCGTAAACGTCACTGACGACTCCTTCTCCGACGGCGGGCGCTTCCTGGCGCACTACGATGCGGTGGAACACGGTCTGGCGCTGGTGGCTGCCGGTGCCGCAATCGTGGATGTGGGCGGCGAGTCCACTCGCCCCGGTGCGGTGCGTCTCGACTCGGGCGTCGAACTGTCCCGGGTCCTTCCCGTGGTCAAAAGCCTTGCGGCTCAAGGCGTAACCGTCAGTATCGACACCATGCACGCCGATGTCGCGGCTGCGGCGCTCGAGCATGGCGCCCGTATCGTCAACGATGTCTCCGGGGGCCGGGCCGACCCCGACATGGTGCGGGTGGTGGCCGCGGCCGGTGTGCCGTGGATCCTGATGCACTGGCGGTCGGTGGCTGCCGGGCAACCGCATTCGGTGCCGTCATATGCAGACGTGGTCGCCGAAGTGCGAACCGAATTGCTGCAGGCCGTCGACGGGGCGGTGGCCGCGGGGGTGGAGCCGCACAACCTGATCATCGATCCCGGCTTGGGTTTCGCCAAGACCGCGCAACACAACTGGCAGCTGCTGCGCGCGTTGCCGGACTTCGTGGCCTCCGGTCTCCCGGTGCTCATCGGCGCCTCGCGCAAGCGGTTCCTGGGCTCGCTGCTCGCCGACTCCGGCGGTACGGTTCGTCCACCTGATGGGCGCGAGACCGCCACAGCCGCCATCTCCGCGTTGGCGGCCACCCACGGCGCGTGGGGCGTGCGGGTCCATGACGTTCGTGCCTCGGTCGACGCGCTGCGTGTCGTGGAGGCCTGGAACACCGGGGGTGAGGGGCTTGGCTGATCGAATCGAACTGCGCGGCTTGGTTGTTCGTGGCAATCACGGTGTCTATGACCACGAGCGTCGGGACGGCCAGGATTTCATCATCGACATCACGGTCTGGATCGACCTGGCTGATGCGGCGGCCTCGGATCAGCTGACCGACACCTATGACTACGGCGTACTCGCCCAGCGCGCCGCCGATATCGTCGGCGGGACCCCGCGGAATCTGATCGAGACCGTGGCCGCGGAGATCGCCGAAGATGTGATCACCGACAAGAGGGTGCACGCGGTCGAGGTCGTGGTGCACAAACCGCAGGCGCCGATCCCGTTGAACTTCGCCGATGTCGCCGTGGTGGCGCGCCGGTCACGACGGGGGGGCCGAGGCAGCGTCGTGCCGGCTACGGCTATGGGAGCAGATCGCGAATGAGCACCGTGGTGCTGTCCATCGGTTCCAATCTGGGTGACCGGCTGGCCCGGCTGCAGTCCGTGGTCGACGCTCTCGGGAGCCGGCTACGCGCCGTCTCCCCGGTGTACGAGACAGACCCGTGGGGCGGAGTCGATCAGAGCCCATTCCTCAATGCGGTTGTCGTCGGCGAGGACCCGGGGCTGGACGGACCCGGCTGGTTGCGATTCGCTCAGGGGCTCGAAGAATCGGCTGACCGGATCCGGGGCCAGAAGTGGGGCCCGCGCACCCTCGACGTCGACCTGGTGACCTGCCATGACGACGGCGCCGAGCTGCGCTCCCGCGACGCCACGCTGACTTTGCCGCATCCCCTGGCGCACCTGCGGGCATTTGTGCTGATTCCGTGGCTGGCGGTCGATCCTGATGCCGCTCTGACCATCACCGATTCGGAGCAACCGGTCTCGCGGTTGCTGGCTGAGCTCAGTCAGCAGGACCGCGACGGTGTTCGGTTGACTCCCTTGGTGCTCGGTGTCGCCGACTGATGGGCCCCACCCGCAAGCGTGACCTCACCGCCGCCGTGGTGGCTGCCGCCGTCATCGGTTACGTGCTGGTCCTGATGCTGTACCGCTACTTCCCGCCGCTGACGCTGTGGACCGGGCTGTCGTTGGCCGCTGTCGGTCTGGCCGAAGCGGTATGGGGTTTCCAGATCAGACGAAAGATCAACGACGGTGAGATCGGCGTCGGCGGCGGCCGCCTGCATCCACTTGCCGTCGCGCGCAGCGTGGTCATCGCGAAGGCTTCGGCATGGATGGGTGCGGTGGTGCTGGGGTGGTGGATTGCGGTGCTGGCATACCTGATTCCGCGCCGGGCCACGCTCCAGGTCGCGGGTGAGGACACCACGGGTGCGGTGGTGGCCGCGTTGTGTGCGCTGGTACTCGTGGTGGCGGCGCTGTGGTTACAGCATTGCTGCAAGTCGCCACCGGACCTGTCCGCCGAGCCCGATGGCGCGGTCGATTAGGCGCACCTGATGCAGGCGCCACAGCTTCCTCGGGGAAGCCGTCCCTGGAAAAGGCCGTCCCTGGCGGAAACCGTCCTCGAGAAAACAAGTCATTCACCGAGAACTCAGCCGAATCGCCGCGCACCGCGACCCGCGCAGCGACCCCACGCGGGTACAGTCGCCCCATGACCGTTCTGTCCCGCGGCGCCCGGGCTCGTCGCGGCGGCCGCAGGCCGGGCTGGGTCTTGTTGACGGTGTTGCTGGTCCTGGCCATTGCGGCCAGCTCCGCGCTTGTGTTCACCAACCGGGTGGAGCTGCTCAAACTCGCCGTGATCCTGGCCCTGTGGGCAGCCGTGGTCGCCGCTTTCGTCTCGGTGATCTACCGCAGGCAAAGTGACGCAGACCAGGCCAAAGTGCGTGATCTGAAGCTGGTGTACGACCTGCAGCTGGACCGCGAGATCTCGGCGCGGCGCGAGTACGAGTTGACGGTCGAGAGTCACCTTCGGCGTGAACTGTCCTCCGAACTGCGGGCCCAGTCCGCCGACGAAGTGGCCGCGTTGCGCGCCGAACTGGCGGCGCTGCGCACCAATCTGGAGATTTTGTTCGACGCAGATCTGGCGCACCGCCCCGCGATCGAAACAGATCGTGCGTTCCAGGCCATACCGGACCGGGTCGCCAGCAGCCGGATCAACGCGGTGCGCGAGGTGCGCGAGGAACCCGGCTACCCGGTGGTCGCGGACAGTGAGCGCATCATCGATGTTCCGGAGGAACCGCTGACGCAGCCGCCGCGCCGCCAAGAAGACGGGTATCGGGGCTCGCACCGGCGTCCCAGCGAGGAGACCGGCTGGATGCCGCCGGTGCGCCCCGCGCCACCAGCGCCGCCGCCCACCCCGCCGGCTCCCACGACACCGCCTTCTGCACCGCCGC
>NZ_JBARXZ010000160.1:0-22102 GCF_049647605.1 Mycobacterium sp.
CGACCGCTCCAGCGTCTCCAAAGTCTCACGCTCGGCCGCCGTCATCGACAGGGCCGCTGCTGGTGATGCGCTCACCCACGAAGAATACCGAACATGCAGTTAGCTATTTGCGTGACACACCACTAGCTCGTCTGCCTCGGCCGTGGTGCCAGCTGCGCGGCTGGCTATCCAGACAAACACTGGCGAGAAGAACACGGCGTAGACAAATATGTAGTCCACGAAACTTATTCCTAGCGTCAAAAAGACCCCAACATGGAAACCAGCAAGGAGGAGGAGCCATAATCTGAATATCAGCGGCATGAATACGACAAAAATCAGCCCGCCTTCAGCCACCAGTGTCGCGTAATCAAGAAACTTCCAAAACGCATCGTTATCAATTTGGAAGATCCATGAGCCCAGAGGTCCGGGCTTTTCGTCCCGAATAATGTCTCGCGCTAATTGACCGCGTGAAGCTTGGCGATCGAAATCGAGCCAACCCCCTATAACTTTGGGCACTGCAGCCGACAGCATGGCCCAGCCGATTGTCATCGCATACAGTAGTACTGGCATACCATTCGAAATGGGGTTCTGATCGCGCTTTCGGCGCCGCCGGATGTAGGAATCTACAGACCACGCACGACCCCAGCCGGCGCAGGACAGAAATATCGGCGCCAATTCAAACAGTATGAAGTGATCAACTTTTGAAAATGAGTAAGAAATTCCGGATCCAGTGATGAGCGCCACCGATAGTGCCACCGACACCGGGATGGTCCATACCCCAGCTGCTAGCAATACGCCGAGGAGAGTTGTTATAGCTGTCAAAACGAAAAGAAAGCCCTCTGGTGGCGGTGTCGACAGAAAAAAGAATGCTCCTGGGCGAGGGTGGAAAAATTCGGCTGGGACTTGTGGGATCCACGCTAGATTGATCGGGAAGATAACTACCCAGACGCCGAACGCAATTCGTAGTGCGGCCAAAACTCTCAGATCGGGAGCGTACGAATCCGCTATCCGAGTGATCCGCTGCTCTACCCAGTTGATCACAGTGTGATGACCTTCCATACGCAAGGTGCCTCCTTGACGACAGTCGAATCGACGACGCTTATGAGGTTCTTCTGCCAACACATCCGTAGTTCAGTCGGTTCGATTCCAGTCGTCGTCTCTATGCGGTCTCGCAGCCAATTCTTGACCGAGGGAGTAATACTGGAAGGGTCGGCCGAGAGGAAGAGATAGTCATATGACGGCCGTGCCGTGGAATAGCGGAACTCTTCCATTAGTTGAGGTATTGAGATTGGCCGGGTAGTGCCATCCCTTGCTGTAGCCTCCGCGCTTGCGAAAGTTACGCCGAAAGTCTTATCTGACGCGGCGGCAACTCCGAAACTCGGCATGCGAATACTGGGATAGGGTTCGGGATGGACGATGAACGATAGATATCCCTGTAGCGCCAGCAGAGCAGCGAAGGAACAAACTAAAACTGTTCGCCAAGGTCTACGGCTCCACCAGAGTGCCCATTTTGGCATCTACGACCCTTCCCCCGAGTAAGCAACATCAGATGAACTAAATTCTGCTCGTGTCAAGGATCCTTGAGTTTTCATCCGACGGGCTATCGGATCAACCCGGTGTCGACTGTGGGGGTTCGCGCGTGCTTGCTCATGCCTACGGCTGGAAGCGTGGCTATCGCAAACAGCAGCGGTAGCCAGTACTGGTCTTGGGCGAAGAAAGCTGACATCGACGCAAATGTCAGGAACGCAGCGAGAACCGCGGCCGCTTCAACAGACCGGCTGCCCGCCATCGCCCTCAGGATGGTCGTCAGCAAGAGAGCTGTGACAGCGAGAAACCACAGGAACAGCAATAACCCGCCCTGGTACCAGGCATGGAGGAGATACGTATGGACTGCTGTGACACCGTCAAATGTGCCAGAGCTGGCGTCGTCCATCCCTACCCCGAAAAGCGGATCATCGGACAGGTATTCAAGCGCCCATTGATAGGTCCGGAGACGGACATCTACCGAGGCGGCACCACCGACGTCATCTGCACCTGTCACGACTGCCATTCGGTACTCGACAACTGAAACAGCCCAGGCACCGCCGACTATGAAAATCGAAGTGCCCGCCGCCAATGCGGCAAAGAAGGCTGCGACCAACCGACGGCGACCGATGGCGTAGACCATCAACCCCACCGCGCCGGCAAGCATCGAACTCAGGCTTCCAGTGCCGACCAGGCTTACGGCGTTCACTGCGAAGGCACCCCACAGAGCGGCCTGTGCAGGACGCGGTGCGTTTCGCATCATCGTAAGGCTCACCAGCAAGGCGATGACCGCCATGAGGCCTAGCACATTTGGATGGCCGGCAAAACCGGTCGACCGCCCAAATACCGCTCCGCGGCCGAAAACATCTGCGCCCGTGAGCTGTAAGACACCCGTGGCTGCCGACAAGGTTTGTGAAACGAGGAAAGCGCTCAGCACACACGGGACAAAGCTCTTCGTCCGAAGTATCTCGTACCGGAAAACGGCTGGAGCAAGGAGGCATATCAGGGCGAGTTCGACAGCGATCGTCAGGCTTGCCGAGATAGAGCTCGAGAAGCCGGATATGAACCCAGCGGTCGGGATGACGACGGCTCCTGCAATCCATATGGGAAAGCCGGCAGGTCGCGCTACACGCCCCAAAAGGGCAGCAACGACCAGCGCCAGGAGAATCATGTACTCAATGTGGCGTTGAGGTAACTGCCAGCCGGCGTTGACTGATGTCCGCATGACTGGGACCAGCGCCGCAATCACAGACCAGAGGCCGGTCCAGAACAAGGAACGTTGCGACTTGTCGCTGCAGCCCGACGATGTCAGCGCTTCGGGCCGCGTCGAAAACAACTGTTGGCTAGTCATTGATACGCCTCATGACACCCGTGATCTGATTTGTTGGTAGATGTGCCCGCGAGCTGTCCTGTCGGCAGGGTTGTCGAACATTCCAGTGCTTGAAAGCGACTCAAACCTAGCAAACTTGATGCTTCTTCGCAGTCACGCGCGCACAGCACAGGGGGCGAGCGTGACTGCACCGACGCCCCTCGGCTCAGTCATGCGGCACCGTCGGGCTTTGCTCGATTTCGCGCAAGCCGGACGAACCTGCGTACCTCGGCGCGGTACGCAGGAGTTACCAGGAGCACGAAGGCGGACCAGACGAAAACCGTTGTGCCCCCGATGAGAAGCGGAACCCAAGTCCCATCGAAAAGACGTGTTGCCGCCGCCCCGATTGCGGCTGCGGGGAGTGCAAAAACAGCTACCAGACACAGGCCGGAAAGAGCGAGCTTGCCCATCGGTAGTTGCGTTACGCGGCCGGCCCACCACATGTTGACTGCCCAAAATGCTGCGTAGCCCACTGAGCAACCGGTCGCGACTCCGATTCCGCCCCAGATCGCCCCCACCGCAATCGATCCGATGATGAGAGGTTGGCCGATGGTGTAGATGACCAGCTGCCTGCGAGTTTCTCCGAGAGTGACGAACGCCCAGTACGGAACCTGGCCAAGGGCGCGGAAAATTCCCGACACTGCCAAAATCTGCAAGATGATCACTGACTCAAGCCACTGGTTGCCGAGCGCAATACGAACAAGCGGCTCTCCGAAGCCGATCATGACGCCGTAAAAAAGCGAGGTTACCGTTACAGTCGCGAACTGCGCAGTTTTGAGGAAGCGCATGAAGGCATTTTCGGTGTCCTGCAGCTTGGACAGTACTGGAATGGCGACTCGTGACAGTGGTGCCGTTACTTGAGTGAGTGGGAGTACCACGATTTGGTACGCCCGATTGTAGATGCCGAGTTCCGTGGGGCCTCGCAATGCTCCGAGTAGCACGCTGTCAATGTTCTTGGAGATATAGGCCAGGCCCTGCGTGCCCACCAGTGCCCCCGCGAAGCGGACAAATTTTGCTATCGGCACGTTGCGCTTGTACAGGCCTGGCCTCCAGCCGGCTAGCAGCACTCCGAAGAGCGCTTCTAGAATTGCGACGACCAGAGGTTGAGTGACAAGTGCCCAGTAACTATGTGTGTTGGCAGCTATCGCGATAGCTGCCGCGAGTCCGATTGCTTGAGGAATCGCCTCGGTCGCCCCAAGTGCGACAAAGCGCAGATCGCGATTGATCTGCGCTTTGAATTGTGTGGTGAACCCATTTATGAGAAAGGTGGCGGATAGTGCTTGTGTGATCCCGATCAGTCTGTCGTCGCCGTACAAATAGGCTATCGGCCACGATGCGCAAAATACGACAGCCGCCAGGAGTGCGCCAATGGCGGTGTTCAGCCAAAATAGATTAGATTTCTCGTGAGCGCTGAGGGTTCTGGCTTGCAGTGAAGCCACGGAAAGGCCGAAGTCGCGAAGCAGCTCCCCGATGCCGATGATGCTCATGACCATCGCGATGAGGCCAAAATCCGCAGGCGTCAAAAGGCGCGCCAGAACCACAATGGAAACTACGAGAAGTCCTATTCTCGTGGCCTGCCAGAAAAGCGTTGCGGTTGCGCCTTTGAACGCGCTTTGGGCCAAAGAGCTCAATTCATCCTGCCCTAGCGCTTGTTTGTCGCAAGTAACTCGAGGTGTGCTGTCAAGTCATTGAGGTCATTCCACGCCGCTTGCGTTACGGTTTGAGCTTCCGCGCAACGCGCCATCTGCTCTTCGAAGATGGTGTCGAGTGAATTCGGGATGACCTCGAGAGAAACCGTGGACCGAGGAAAGCCCACGGCGTCGAAGTGGCGACCAATTTTTGTCTCTGCTCTGTCGGTGACGCAAAGCGGAACTGCACCCTCGGTCATTCCGACAATCAAGGCGTGGAGGCGATCACTCACGACCAGCACGCTGTTCTGGTAGATCTCGCGGAGAACGTTTTCATGGTCCAAGAGCGTGCGATCAGCCGGCCAAGGTATTAGCTCGGCGTTGAGGCGAGTCGCAAGTTCGGCACTTCGTACCCCGTCGCGACGGACCTGAGTGACGACTACCAGCCGTCTCGAGCTAGCGTGCGCCAGGGCTCGCAGGGACTCGAGCAGAGTGTCTGAAGGGGAGTCGCGATCTTCCCGATAGGTGACGGCGATGAGAGGGCGGTCGTTGTCGACAAGTTGAGTGCCCGATGGGGGCCATCCAAAGGCCCAGTCAGGGGAAACGGATCCAAAAAGGAATGCCGTCTTGGTGGTGCTGTCCCGCCAGCGAACCTCTGTGGAAAGCCTGAACAATAGGCGCAGGTACTTGAAGTACACGGGGTTCATGGCCCGCATCGCCATGCCAAGGCGTAGGACTTGACCGCCTCGTAAGCGAGTGCCCAGCACGAGTGGGAGAAGCTTGATCTGTCGACGGAGAGTCCGGTCGTCGAGGCCGAGCTCGCCGGGTTTGTCGACGAACCACACCTTGCCTTGAAAAAGAGCGCGCCAGGCGGCGCGATGCCACTGACGAAGATTGCTGTAAATGACGTCTTCCTGATGAAGGTCGAGGCTTTCCAGGAAGTCGGCGGAGGAGTCCCCAAGGTATATGTGGAGACGCCCAACTTTGCGGAGACGGTCAAAATACTCTCTACGGAGAACAACGTCGCCGATGTTGTCTTCCTGTCCAGTACCCAGCACAAAAAGTTCAGGCATCGTTGATCCAAACCCCCAACTCAATGGATTCCTATCCTTACAAAGCCTGTATCGCATGCCCAGATGAACTGTCACCGCTTCGAATCATGCACCGACACACAGGTACATGGTGATCGTCGTCGGTCCGTGGCGTCACGGTCAAGCGGTCGACGGACTCGCCGAGTCCCGAACTTATCATCGTGCCAACATGGTCCTCACGCAGCTCGACGAGTAGTGGTGGCTCATAATTGCTTGTATGGCTGACACTTACCTGGTTGCGATCGCTTCCTACCGACGTCCGGAAGGGCTGCGCAAACTGCTCGACAGCCTGCAGGATGCCATTGGATCGACAAGTGTCGAGATCCTTGTCGTGGACAATGATTCCGAGGAGACGGCCCGAACAGTTGCAACTCAGCATGCTCTGCAGCCGCTGTATGTCGTCGAGTGCGAGCCTGGTATCGCCGCTGCGCGTAATCGAGCGCTCGATCATTTCAGCGACCGGTTTCGGGGCATAATCTTCGTGGATGACGATGAATGGGTGTCTCCTTCCTGGCTGACGACCCTTACCTCTTACGCGGACCGCTCGGGAGCCGATGTGGTGCTGGGTCCCGTCGTGAGCGAATACCCAGATGAGACACCGGGTTGGGTCAGGCGGGGCGGTTTCATCCAGCGCAGGATCCGAGAAGACGGGCAGGAGCTTCGCAGCGCGGCAACCAACAACACCCTGCTACTGCGGGATGCATGGATCCGTGCGGGAGCGCCGCGGTTCGACCCCTCTTTTTCGGCGACAGGTGGTTCAGACACTGATCTGTTTCACGGGATCCGAAAGTCGGGGGCGAGGATTCTCTTCTGCGCCGGAGCGATTGTCTATGAAGAGGTTCCCGTGGAACGGCTCACATTTCGTTGGTTGCGTCGACGGGCCATCAGAAACGGCATCGTGGATACGCGTGTTCGGATCAAGCACCAAGACTCGCTACTGAGAGGACTGGGTGGGGGAGTGATCCGCGCCGGCTATGGGATCTTGTTCTTGGCGGCGGGCCTGGCAACCGGCCGGGGACTGCAGGCAAGGCCGTTTGAGAATCTCTTCAATGCCTATGGTCGCTTTGCCGCGCTGCTGAACGTCCGGATACGAGAGTATGCGCGAGTTCCCGTGAAGTGACGAAGTCTCAAGGCAGGCAGCTCAAGCCGACATCCGAGTGCGGATGCAGGACAGTGTCGCTGCTTTCAACAGATGGCCGACCTCAGTCTGGCGATGGAGCGCAGGGCTCGCTCGGGCGTCAACGTCCTGACCGGACTCGAACAGGTTACGAACGTGAGAAGACAGCGGCTTGACATGGTGCTCGAGGGCTGCGGCATGACGGCGGGGGAGCGTGATCCGGTGGTGTCGGCCTAATTGGCCCGCGGGCTGATGTGAAAGAAAGACCCTCGACCCCACAAGGGCTTTGGCGGGCCGGTTCACGTGCCGCGCTGACACGCACGTCAGTCTCGACAGACGCAGTGACCTACGGAGCTCGTTCGTATCTCGTTTGCCGATGTTGCGTGCTGGTGCGCAATCGAGTTCGGGAGAGTCTCACGCCAGAAACCCGAGAGGTTTACGTTTCGATCCAACAATCGCGTCGGGATCGGCGGCCAGCGTAGAAGTCATCAGCTCGGAGTAGATGTCGCGAAAGTCGTTTGTAGTCTTCAGATCCCCGCCCTCGAGATCGGTCAGGCTGGGGGCGTCACCGTAGAACCCGCCACGCACGGGCTTGCCCGCCACAAAGACCGGCCCTGAGGTGCCGTGATCGGTACCATCTGATGCGTTTGCCGCGACGCGGCGACCGAATTCAGAGTAGGCCATCAAAACGACGTTCTGGCCGCGATCGTGCCCGGACATTTCTTCGAGAAACTTGGTCAGCGACCGGTCAACGGCTCGGAGCAAGCCTTGTTGCGTACCTTTTTCGTCAGCGTGTGTGTCGAACCCTCCCGTTGACACGCAATAGACCTGTGTCGGCAAGCCTGCGCGGATGCAGTGGCTGACAACATCGAGCTGCGCCGACAAACTCTCGTCCGGAGGACTCTCCGCAGATGCCTGCGGCCCCTCGGCGTTGTCAAAGGCTTCGTTGAATTGCCGGCCAGATTTCGAGGCTGCCAGGTACGAATTCCGCACAGCCGACATGCTCTCGTTGTCGCTTGGATCTGGCTCTGAGAGCGACGAGATCAACTTGATCTGATCGGCGCGCTGGGTCGAATCCCTGGTCAGAATCGTTGCAGCCGTGGTCTTCTCTCCGATGGCAAGCATGGGTAGAACGCTCCCCACGCTGATCGCGCGAAGGGGATCTCCGTTCTTTTCTTGATCGAGCCAACGTCCAATCCATCCGGTGCCGACGCTGTTGTCGATTGAACCCGTCTGCCAGATGTCCATTGAACGAAAATGGCTACGGTCCTGATCCGGATAGCCAACACCCTGAATGATCGCCAGCGACCCTTCATGGAAAAGCTGGCCCAGGCCTCTCATTCCCGGGTTCAACCCGAACTGGCCATCAAGGTCAATTACTTCATCAGCTGAATAAGCAAGATCGGGACGGGCGTCGTAATACTCGTTGGCGGTATAGGGAATAACGGTATTGATGCCGTCATTGCCTCCGTACAGCGTCACCAGTACCAGGACGCCCTGCCCGGGATTCATCGGCTTTTCGGTGGCGAGGAGGTGGATGTCTGTCCAGCGCAGATTGAGAGACGCGGAAACTGTCCCAACGCCGGCAACGCCGCAACCTGCCAGGAATGCGCGACGGCTCAGAGACGTCATTCGTTCTCCCTAGATTGTTACGTACTCTGGTGTGTTGGCGGCCGCTGCCACGAGCGCCACAGGGTCTCGACGGTGACGGCCCAACACCTTTGCAGTCTGTCCCGACCATTGACCGACGCCGAGCAGGTAACCGACAGCATCAATCCGTTCGTCCACGGGCGAATCGGCGACGAGGCTGATATCGCCATTTGTCGCGGCCATGGTGGCTGCGCTGATACGCAAGAAGACTGGTGCGGTGGACAACCATGCTTGACCATTGGGCCAGCCCCCCACGTTCGGTGGATGGAACGGTAGCTGGCCAAGAGCTTTGAGCCTTCTGGCGACGTCACCGTTTGTCTTCTGGTCCTCAAGCGATACCCGGAGGGCTCTGAGTAGCCCGATAAACCAATCGATCGGGCCATTGATCCGCGTGGCCTGTCCGTCGAGGACTGCGGGATCGCCGAGGATGGCTGCGGTCAGGGTCTTCAGATCGCGTTCTGGCCCGTACGCCTCGACCAGCCGCTCGAGTGTCTGCGGCGTCGGAGGAGTGTTTGCGGCCAGCTGCTGCCACAATCGAGTGGCGATGTAGCGAGCAGAACCAGGCTGTTCGAGAGCAATATCGCAGAATGCAGCTGCATCCAAGTTGCCGGTGACACCGAGCACCGTCTTCTTTTCTGAGTCATGCCGATCGTTGGCGAATGTGACGGATCCGTCTCGCGAGACAACCCAGCCAGTCAAAGCGCGTGCACCCTCACGAATGTCGGTCTCGGAATATGCGTTCCCGTGGCCGAGAGTGAACAGCTCCAAGAATTCTCTGGACAGATTCTCATTCGGAGCTTCCGCAGTATTTGAATTACCGTTCAGCCATCGCAACATCGCGCCGTCCGTGAGCATCGAGTAGGCGAGGCTCTTGAAGTCGCCGAGGCAGCGTTCTCGAATACGTTCGTTCTGAATGGCCATGAGCTGGGGGCTCCGCACAGGCGACGCTGCCGTAGCAAAATGGTTGTGCCAAACGAACGTGAGTTTCTCGATGATGGGCTGCTCTATTGCAACCATGCGACGCGGCCACCAGTAGGTGAGTTCCTTCGTCTGCTGTTGCCGGGTTTTACGTATCTTTTCAGCTTCGGTATCTGAAACATCCTTCGGGGGTAGAGCGGACCTGAATTCTGGAATGGGTGTTGACCGAGCCCCGGGGTCATCTGCAAAGCGGGTGTCGAGTATGGCCGCAATGGTGGCGGATAGGTCGCCGTCGTTTACCGCTGCGTCCACGGTCGATCCAGTCGTTCCAAAGCCGCTGCGGCGCAGCACACGAGCTGCCGTCATCCATTCCGCCGATTGCGTCACGCCGTACATCTCCAATGTCGTAGCTATTTGTGCTCGACTTGTTCAGAATTCGTCGAATGATCTAGGTCGACGCGCGGCCATGTCGCTCCGCTCGGCTCAAGCGTAGCCGAACTGGCGACAGTGGTCGGCGTAGCCGAACGCGCAACTTCGAATCGTTATTCTGGTCCGGCTGATGGCCGGTTAGCGTCGACCCATCCCACGGTAATCCCAGCCTGCGTCGGTCCATTTTGCTGGGTCGAGGCAATTTCGTCCATCGATAATGCTGCGCTTGCGGACGATGGGGTGCAGTTCGGAGGGGTTGAGCCGGCGAAATTCCTCCCACTCGGTGAGTACAAGCGTCACGTCAGCACCCTTGCAAGCGTGGCTTACATCATCTGCATAGTCCAGGGTGGGAAAGAGCCTGCGGGAATTCTCGATTGCCTTTGGGTCGTAGACAGTCACGGAAGCCCCTTGCAGTTGGATCTGACCTGCAATGTTCAGCGCGGGTGAGTCGCGTATATCGTCAGAGTCGGGCTTGAATGCTGCTCCGAGCACGGCGACACGCGTACCGATGAGGGAGCCGCCAGCTGCTTCCCTGGTCATTTCCATCATCTTGGCGCGTCGTCGCATGTTTATGCTGTCGACTTCGCGCAGAAACGTGAGCGCTTGGTTTGCGCCGAGTTCACCAGCTCGGGCCATGAAGGCGCGGATGTCTTTTGGTAGGCAACCTCCGCCGAATCCGATCCCGGCATTGAGAAATCGACGGCCTATTCGCGCGTCGTGTCCGATGGCATCGGCAAGCTCGGAGACGTCGGCGCCGGCCGCCTCACAAACTTCGGCCATGGCATTGATGAAGGAGATCTTGGTGGCCAAGAAGGCATTGGCGGCAGTCTTGACCAGCTCCGCGGTTTCGCGATCGGTGACCAGAAACGGCACACCTTCATCGATGATGTCGGCGTAGACCTCGCGCGCTACCGTTTCGGCTCGACCGCTGCGGTCGACATCGACCCCGAGCACGATCCGATCTGGATGCAGGGTGTCCTGCACTGCGAAGCCCTCACGTAGAAACTCGGGATTCCAAGCCAGTTCGGCATCTTCGCCTACTGGGGCGAGTTGCTTGACCATCTCGCCGAGCCGAGCCGCGGTGCCGACCGGCACGGTCGACTTCCCGAAAATTACTGAAGGCCTTGTCAGCAACGGAGCCAGCGTCTTGATCACCGAATCGACATACACAAGATCTGCGGCGAACTCGCCGCGCTTCTGTGGGGTCGCTACGCCGATGAAATGGATATCTGCGAACTCGGCAGCCTCTTCGTAGGAGGATGTGAACCGCAGTCGACCGTTGTCGACATTCTCTTTGAGGACGTCTTCGAGCCCTGGTTCGTAGAACGGGACTTCGCCTGCAGCAAGCTTTGCGAGCTTCGCGGGATCAACGTCGACGCCGATGACTTCGTGGCCGAGCTGAGCCATGCATGCGGCATGTGTGGCGCCCAGGTAGCCGGTGCCGAAAACTGCTATACGGCAGCCCATTTCATCTCCCTCTACCTCGCTGGTCGACTGTGAGGTCACCAATCGAGATGCCTTGTGTCTGTGATCGCTCGACTTGCCGTCGCAACCGGACAAGCATCCATCAATCTGGCCACACTTGCTACTCGTCGTGTCGACCAGAACTCTGTGGCGCCTGCTGCAGTGCTCTGTCGGCGGTCGGTCATGTCGATGCTCGACCATGTCGTTGGGGCGGGGTGACTCGGTTGCCGGCTATGTCGTGTTGGACGGCAAGGAGATTCGGTAACTTCAGCCTTCATTTGGGCCGGGTGGTAGCTGCGATTGGGCCGCCGCTGAGACCTGCGTCGTCGAGCGGTGCGGGAATGGGAGTTACGGGTTTGCTATCTACGTCTAGCCGCGGTTCGTGTGTCGTCCGGTATCTGAATCGACGAGGCGGCCCGCGTCGGAACAACCACTGTGACGACACTTCCGGCCCAGGGCCGGGTTGAGCGGATTCCGAATGATTGCGGGTGCGTCGAGGCTTGGTTGGCGCGACGTTACGAGAACGTGAATTTTGCCTATCGGATTCTGTGCTTAGCGGCTGGTGGTGATAGCTTTGCTGAGCGAACGCGCTGTCAGCCTTGAGGGCAACGCCGCTCGTAGTCTAAAGTTGCAGCGTATGGGGGATAAACCAAGGGGAAGTAATGACTGCGGTGCATAATCACCCTAGCGCTACAGCAAACTTAGATTCGGCGGGGGAGCGAGGCTCTGGTTTGAACAAAGTCCCCGCTTGGCAGCGTGACTACGCCCGTCGGCTTGTCGTGATCGACCTGATCGGTGTGGTTTTGGCAATCGGGCTGGCGCAGTGGCTGCGCTTTGGTGAGTTGCCTGAGATTGAGCGTGCCTTCCAGTATTCGAACTACTCCGTCGTGTCATTCGTCATCGCATTGGGCTGGCTGGCGGCGTTGTCTATCAACCGTTCTCGTTCTCCGCGGGTGATCGGCTCCGGGGCCGAAGAGTATCGACGAGTCGTGTTGGCCACCTTGTCGACCTTCGGCTCCGTCGCCGTCATCTCGATGCTCTTCAAGCTCGAGATCGCCCGCGGCTACCTGATGATCGCTCTGCCCACCGGTATCGCGATCCTTGGCTTGTTCCGTTGGCTGGCCCGTCGCCAGGTGGTGAAGGCACGCCAGCATGGCGAGTGCATCACGCGGGTTCTGGTGGTCGGCAACGAGGCAGCGGTGCGTGATTTCGCGAAAGCGCTTGTGCGTGAGCCATGGTCTGAGTACCGCGTGGTGGGCGCCTGCATTGCCGGCCCGGATTCCAAGAGGCTCATCGACGTCCCCGGTGTCGGTGCCATCCGTACGTTTGGTGACGAGTCCAACATCGCGGCCGCGGTCGCAGCGACTGCCTGCCAAGCGGTGGCGGTGACGGCCACCCAACGACTCGACGGCGCCGGTATCCGCGACCTGTCCTGGGAACTCGAGGAGCACAACATCGACCTTCTGGTCTCCCCGGGTGTCGTCGACGTCGCATTTCCTCGCCTCCAGATGCGGCCGGTCGCCGGCCTCCCGTTGATTCATGTGGAGAAGCCGCAGTACCGCGGCACCAAGCGATTCGAGAAGCGCCTGTTCGACGTGGTGTTCGCCAGTGCGGTGCTGCTGTTCGCGTCACCGATCCTGATTGCAGTGGCGATCGTCATCAAGGCGACCAGTCGAGGCCCGGTCTTCTACCGCTCCGAACGAATCGGCATCGACGGCAAGCCTTTCGAGATGATCAAGTTCCGCACCATGGTCAACGATGCGGACAAGATAGTTGGCCAGCTAGCTTCTCTCAACGAGAGCGAGGGGGGCGTCCTCTTCAAGATCAAGGAAGACCCGCGCGTCACCTCGGTAGGCCGCATCTTGCGCAAGTTCAGCATCGACGAACTGCCGCAGTTCATCAACGTGCTCAAACGAGATATGAGTGTTGTCGGCCCGCGTCCGCCGCTGGCGCGGGAAGTCAAGTCCTACGACGACTATGCGCGCAAGCGGCTACTGGTCAAACCTGGCATCACCGGCCTGTGGCAGGTCAGTGGACGCTCGGACCTGTCCTGGGAAGACTCGGTGCGGCTGGACATGTTCTACGTCGAGAACTGGACCATGATCGCAGATATGGTGATCGCCGTGAAGACGGTCAAAGCCGTCTTCACCAGTTCTGGCGCCTACTGAGCCGCGCACTCGGAAATACGTCGCTACAGTAGCGTGCTCGGATCGCCGACGGACCGGCCGTGGCCCAATCTCCCTCGGCGAACACGAAATACACACATGACGTTGGTGTCCGCTCGGGGAGAAGTTTCGGTGGTGGTACCCGCAGCGGAACGCTGGCTGTACGGATCTTGTTCTTGGCGCGTGTGATTCGCTGTCCCGCCGCAGTCTTGCTCTGCGGCAATGCGTCGGTGATCTCGGCGACCGTCAGACCAGACTCCAGCCAACGCCGACGAGGTGCGCTCCAGTGCGGGATCGGCGCGGGTGACCGTCGTCCGCAGCTGGTCACCGTGCACCTGGTGCGGGTTGCTGCGAGACGCGCGGGTAAGAGCACCTCGGGCGCGGCATCTGATTCCGTTCCGGGCCGCACAGATTCGCGACACGGTCGGTCCAGCGCTCGGTTGCGTGCCACGGTCAGCAGCAACGCGCCCGGGTTGTCTGGCGCGCAGTCACGTGATCAATTGCGCAGCCACCTCTGCGGATGCCTCCTGGCCGGCGTCCTCGGCGTAGTGAGGATCCGAGAGCCGCAGCTCTTACGCGGAAGCCGGCTTGCGGTACGTCACCAGGCTCACGTCGATGCTCTCGTCGATGAAGTAGTACTGGCAACCGGTCAGGTACTTCATGTACCGGTTGTAGTTCTCTTCGTCGGTGGCAGCGATCGCCGCGTCTTTGTTGGCTTCCAGCCGCATGGCCCAGATACCGAGGGTCTTGATGTAGTGATTGCGCAGTGAGACCACGTCGGGCACCGAGAACCCGGCCTTCTCGCCGTGCTCGATCATCATGTCGGTGGTCGGAATGCGGCCGCCGGGGAAGATCTCGGTGATCAGGAACTTGATGAAGCGGGCCATCTCGAAGGTCAGCTTCTTGCCGCGGGCCTGCAGGTTGTCGGGGTGATAGCCCACACTGCTCTGGATCGTCATCCGGCCGTCGGCGGGAAGGATGTCGTAGCAGTTCTTGAAGAACTCGTCGTACCGGTCGAAGCCGAAGTGCTCGAACGCCTCGATGGAGACGATTCGGTCGACGGGGGAGTGGAACTGCTCCCATCCCTGCAGACGGACATCGAACGTGCGCTCGGTGTCGATCTTGCTCAGCATTTCGGTGCAGTACGCCTGCTGGTTCTTGCTCAACGTCAGGCCGATGACGTTGACGTCGTACTTCTCGACGGCGCGTTGCAGGGTCAGGCCCCAGCCGCAGCCGATTTCCAGCAGTGTCATGCCGGGCTTCAGGTCGAGGGCATCGAGGTGCTGGTCGACATTGGCGACCTGAGCCTCGGACAGCGTGACGTTGGGGCCGGTGAAGTAGGCGCAGCTGTATTTGCGTGTCGGATCCTGGAACACGCCGAAGAAGTCATCGGAAAGGTCGTAGTGCGCTTGGATGTCTTCAAAGTGCGGCTGTAGATCAGTTGTACCTGAAGTCTGGTCGGCCATCGGTCTTACTTGCCCTTCCTAATACCCTGCACCGGCGCAGGGCCACCCCTGGACTGTGTGACAGGCACCCTACCTGCAGGGCAGATGCGTGACGTCGAGGCGCGCTGCTGGGCCTGACTTGGTGAATGTGGTGCTGGCCCGATCACTTCTCGCAGGTGAACTGGCACACGTCTGTTTGTCTCTGACGAAACAGCTTTGCACACCCGGTGAGGTACTTCATGTACCGCTCGTAGACCTCTTCGGATTGGATCGCGAGGGCCTCGTCCTTGCGGGACTCGAGCGCCGCGGCCCAGATGTCCAGTGTCCGGGCGTAGTGCGCCTGCAGATGCTGCACCCGGGTGATGGTGAAGCCACCTTCAGCGGCACGCTCCTCCACCATCGGAATCGACGGCAACCGGCCGCCCGGGAAGATCTCGGTCATGATGAATTTGACGAACCGTGCCAGCTCGAAGCTGATCGGAATGCCCAGTTCCTTGGCATCCACCGGATTGAAACCCACGATGGTGTGCAACAGCATCACGCCGTCGTCGGGTAGCGCCTCGTGGGCCATCCTGAAGAAGTCCGGATAACGGTCATGCCCGAAGTGCTCGAACGCCCCGATCGAGACGATCCGGTCGACGGGCTCATCGAATTCTTCCCAACCCCTCAGCAGGATTCTCTTGCTGCGCGGGCCGTCCATCGCGTCGAAGCTGCGTTGCACATGCTCGGCCTGGTTCTTGCTCAACGTCAGACCGATGACATTTACGTCATACTTCTCCACCGCGCGGCGCATCGTCGCGCCCCAGCCGCAGCCCACGTCCAACAGCGTCATCCCGGGTTGCAGACCGAGCTTGCCCAGCGCCAGGTCGATCTTGGCGAGCTGAGCCTCCTCGAGCGTCATGTCGTCACGCTCGAAATAGGCACAGCTATAGGTCTGTGACGGGTCCAGGAACAGCGCAAAGAACTCGTCGGACAGGTCGTAATGGGCCTGAACGTCGTCGAAATGCGGTTCTAATTTTTTTGCCACGATCGGTCACGTCCTTCAGGTTTGCACCCAGAGGCCGGTTATCTCGTTTCCCCCGAAACCAACAACCACCCCGATTTCCGTTTCGGACTCTACCCCCAGAACGTCAGGTCGTGGACCCAAGTGAATCGCCGGCGGGCAGCGGATCTTCGGCGAATGTGACAGACAGTTCGCCGACCACCTGATCCCACAGCTGCTCGGGGAGTTCGTGCCCCATCCCGGGGAACAGCACCAGCCGGGCGCGCTGGATCGTCGTGGCGATCGAGCGGCCACCGCTGGGGCGCATCAGTTTGTCGGCCAGACCGTGGATCACCACCGTCGGGGCCGTTATCCGCCGGTTGTAATGCTGCAGGCTGCCGCTACCCAGGATGGCGCCGAACTGGCGTTTGACGCCCCACGGGTAGTAGCTGCGGTCATAGCTTTCGATGACCTCGGCGCGGATACGTTCGTCGGTGGACGGGTATCCGGGGCTGCCGATGATCTTGCTGACGCGTACTGCGTTGTCGATGATCGTCTGCCGCGGTGAGTCCGGATGCGGGCCCTTGATGACAGCGAAGAGCGCGCGCGGATCCGGCGGCGGCAGTGCAGCCCGGTTGTTGCTCGAAAAGATGACGCCCAGGGTCGAGGTTCGGGCAGCGTGCCGGGCGGCGAACACCTGCGCGATCATGCCGCCCATCGAGGCGCCGACGACGTGCGCCCGGTCGATGTCGAGGTGGGACAACACGGCGGCGACGTCGTCGGCCATGTCCTCCAGCGTGTACACCGACGGGCTCTTCCGGCCGACCAGCGAACGCGCCATGCTGGCGTACTGATTGGTCTCGACCCGCTGCCCGTCGAGCTTGCTCGACAACCCGACATCGCGGTTGTCGAACCGGAGGACCCGATGGCCTCTGGCCACCAGCTTCTGGCAGAACCCGTCGCGCCACAGCAGCAGCTGGGCGCCCAAACCCATGATCAGGACGACGGCCGGATCACCCGGGTCGCCCATGTCCTCGTAGTAGATGTCCAGATCGCCGGACTTGGCGTAGCCGGTACGGATCTCCACTCGCTATACCTTCTCGTCCAGGTCGCTGCGGTGTTCACGGCTGACCTCGACCATGAAATTGGCGAAGTACCCGGAGAACTGCGGGTCGCGCATCATCTGCCAGTTCGGTGCCAGCAGTTTCATGTAGCGCTCCACGTAGAGGAACTGCTTGCCGATCAGCACGAGCTCGCGCGGCAATTTCACGTCGTAGGCCTCGGCCAGCGTTCCGAGCTGCTTGCCGATCTCCGCATACGACATGTCGCCGAGCGTTTTCATGCTCAAGGGCTCGGCGAACGCCTCGAGATCCTTGGCGGCCTGCTGCTCGGGTCTGACCTTGCCGACCGCGCCGAGCAGAACCACGATCTTGCCTGCGGCAGCATGGTCCTTCTTCACGAGCAGCGAGTGGATGAGCTCGCGGAGCAGCCACCGGGTGCGGGGGTCGATGCGGCCCATGATGCCGAAGTCCAGGAAGACGACCCGACCGTCCTCTTGCACCAGCAGGTTGCCGGCATGCAGGTCTCCGTGGAACAGGCCGTGCCGCAGCCCGCCTTCGAAGGTGGAGAACAGCAGGGCCTTCACGAGTTCGGTGCCGTCATGCCCCATCTTGCGGATAGCGGCCACGTCATCGATGCGCACCCCTTGGACGCGTTCCATCGTCAGTACCCGCTGCGTGGTGAACTCCCAGTGCACATCGGGCACCTTGATGTTCTTGCCCAGCGGCGAGGCGTGCAGGTGGCTGACCCACGCCTCCATGGACTGCGCCTCGAGCCGGAAATCCAGCTCTTCGGCCAGGTTCTCGGCAAAATCGGCGACCACGTCCTGGGCGGAAAGGCGACGGCCCAGCTTCGCGAACTCGACAAGCTGCGCGAACCGTTTCAGGAGCTGCAGATCGGCGGCCACCCGGCGGCGGATACCGGGCCGCTGGATCTTGACGACCACCTCTTCTCCGGTGTGCAGGGTGGCGAAGTGCACCTGCGCGATCGACGCCGACGCAAACGGCTTCTCTTCGAAATGCCGGAACAGCTTGGCCGGCTCGTCGCCGAGTTCCTCGCGGAACAGCTTGTGCATCTCTGCGGTGTCGGCCGGCGGCACGGAGTCCAGCAAGCCCCGGAACTCACGGCTGAGCGGCTCGCCGAACGCCCCCGGGCTGGACGCGATGATCTGGCCGAACTTCACGTAGGTGGGCCCCAGATCGGCGAACGTCTGCGGGATCTCCTTGATGACCTTGAACTGCCAGGATCCCCGGGCCGGCAGCCGGGAGAAGACGCGTGCGGTGGTGCGGGTGAGCTGCCAACCCGTCACGCCGATTCGGGCGGCCTCGACAGGCAGCGGCACCCGGTCGAGGGCGGCCACCTCGCGGTGTTTGGTTGAACTCATCCCTGCAGTGTCTCAAATCGGCAGGGATGAGCCTAACCAAGCTTGACTATCGGCTTTGCCCGGTGAGCTGTCCCGGCCGCCGCTGGTGGATCTCAGCCGCAGCTGGGCGGGCATTTCCGGCAGTTGTCGGGGTAGTTGCCAGTGGGGCGGGTGTGGACCGAGTGGCTGCCCTCGCCTCGAGCGCGACCCCGACCGGGGCCCCGTTCACAGCTCAGCTCACCACCGGTTCCTTGCCCCAGGGGGTGAGCCACGGCGTGGGCTCCCAGCCTTCGAGACCGGCCAAGAGCTCGTACAGCGTTGCACCGTCGATGCTTTCGCGAATGATGTCGGCCTGGCCGGCATGGCGGGCCAGCTCTTCGATCAAGTGGAACACCACCCAGCGCACCGACCATGCCGACACGTCTTTGGGGAACCACGGCACCTGCTGCGGAACGGGCACCGCGGCACCGAGATCGGCGTCCTCGATCAGCGCGGCGGCCGTAGCATTGCCGGCCTCGAATGCGGCCAGGACACCGGCCAGGGTCTCGTCGTCGCGCATCACGAACTCGTCGGCATAGTCGGCGGACTGGTCTTCCATCGACCGCAGGTCGTCGGCGCACAGCTCGGGTGCGGCCGCGACCCGCGCCATCCACCCCTGCTGGCACGCGGTGACGTGCTTGATGATGCCGCCGATCGAGAGTGCGCTCACCGTCGGCTTCTGGCGGGCCTGCTCGTCGGTGAGCCCAAACGCGATGGCGCGAAAGGCATAGTGCTGAGCCTTCAGATACTCGAGCAATCCGGCGCGCTCGTCGGCGATGGGTGGCGGCATGGCGGGCATGTCATTTTCCTTTCGAGTGGATGTAAAGATCACGGATGCAAGCGATTTCAGCTCCGTGGTGGATCACTTCGCGATTGATGTGCAAGACCAGATCCAGCATCGGGTGCTCGGCCCACACGCCTTCGGCGGCGCCGACCGGCCGCCACAGCGCGTCGTCATCGAGCCCACGCACCCCGTCCATCCAGCCCCGATAGGCCTCGTCGAGCTGGCGCAGCGCCGTCGTCGAATCCAGGGCGTAGGTCCAGGTCTGGTAGTCGGCCGGCGGGCCACCGAAATGACTCTGGTTACGCATCGCCAGGACTCCGACGATCACATGAGCCAAGCGCCACGCGATCGTCGTGAACGGCTCCGGCTGTGGCGGGGGATAGGCAAAATCGATCCCGCCGTCGGGGTGCACGGTCCAGCAGTCGGGCACCGGCTCGTAGAAATACTCCTCGTCGGTCAGCCCTTCCAGTCGTGGCCGCAGCGAGTTCTGCCAGTGGAAATCGAGCTGATCTGCCAGCGCTGAAATCAGGCGGTGAGCTGTCATAGGACAAGCGTGTCACCCATTTAGGACAGCTTCGGTCCTAAAATCGCGAATACTGATGGCATGTCCGAAACGACGAGCCGGGTGCTGCGACTGCTCGGTCTGCTGCAGGCCCGCCGGGTGTGGACCGGCGGTGAACTGGCCGAGCGACTCGGCGTCACGGGACGCTGCGTGCGCCGCGATATCGAACGGCTACGGGAACTCGGCTATCCGGTCCACGCCAGCACCGGGCATGGCGGCGGATACCAGTTGGGCGCCGGCGCCGCCCTGCCGCCGCTGCTGCTGGACCCCGAAGAAGCTGTTGCGATGGCTGTCTGCCTGCGTCTGGCAGCCGGCGGCAGCGTCGCCGGAGTCGGTGAATCCGCGTTGCGGGCACTGTCCAAACTCGACCAGGTGATGCCGGCGAGGCTGCGATCGCAGGTCTCGGCCGTACACGAGTCGACGGTGACCTTGACCTCCGGCAGTGACACCCCGGTGGAACCCGAAGCGTTGATGACGCTGGCGCGTGCCTGCCGCGACCATGAGCACATCGACTCCGGTTACACCGACATCCGTGGGGCCCGAACGCAACGGCGGCTGGAGCCTTACCAGCTGGTGACCACCGGGCGGCGCTGGTATCTGCTGGCCTATGACCGCGACAAACAGGACTGGCGCACCCTGCGCCTGGACCGCATGGCCGACGTCTCGGCGCGCGGCAGTACTTTCACGCCCCGCGACGCGCCGGATGCTGCCGCCTACGTCAGCAGGTCGCTGAGTAGCTCGCCCTACAGATATGTCGCCCGGGTGCGCTACCACGCTTCCAGCGAAGTTGTCTCACAACACTTCTCGCCGTCATCGGCGACCGTGGAACCCGAGGGGCCGGACTCGTGCCTGGTCACCGCCGGTGCCGACAACCCCGAATGGATCCTGCTCTACCTGGCGATGGTCGGTGTCGACTTCGAAGTCCTGGGTCCGCCTGAAGTGATCGAAGGGGCCAAAGCGATGGCCCAGCGGATCGCGGCGTCGGTCAGCTGACGGGTATCGGGAACGCCGTCAGCCCGGTACCCCGTCATCCATCTCGGGCCACGGGCCGTCGGCGGCAGTGGTGTCACGGTTGTGACCCGCCGACCGCAGCTTCAGTTCACGCGAATGATGCCAGCGCAACCGCAGCAACAGTGCGCTGCGATGTGCTTCGAAGCCCAGCGACAGCAGGCCCCGAGGACCGCTGCCGCCCCCGGTGATGACTCGGTTTCTCACAATGACTCCACTGTTGCATAGCAACCGGAACTCGGCATCCGAGGCACGTAGAAGTCTCGTGACCGTGACATGAAGTGTTACCGAACCCCCGATGCCGACTCGAGGTGGCTGTTCTGGTCACAAGGCTGTGAACTCTTGGGCACGATCAGCCAACAGGCAGTGGCAACCGCAGTGCCACCCCGACAAGCTTGACGTCATGGCCCGAGCGATGCAGCACTCAGCGACGGTATCGGTGTCCATCGAGGATGTCGACGCGCGCGAAGCACTGTTCCGGGCCACCACCCCCGGAGCTGCATTACCGCTGATCGGGACACCGCAGTGGCGGCTCCTACGGCGTTGGCTGACCCGGTTGGTCATCACCGAACGGCTGCTGCACGCCGAAGCCGTCCGCCTGGGCGTCACCGCCGACCAGGCCCCAGAACTTGCCGATGTGCTGCCCGACGGGACGGCCCGGTTCGAGGTCGGCAGCATCGCGGCATCGGCGCTGGCCGATCCGGAAGCGCGGGCCGTCTACTGGTACGTCACCGAGGATGTCGACGTCTCCGAGATGGAGGTGGCGGCCTACCACGACCGCAACCCGCGGCGTTTCGCCGCCGCGGTGTCCTATGTCGGAAGCCGGCGCACCGGTGCGCAGACACCCCCGCTGGATGCCGTACGGCCGGCCATCGCCGCCCACCTGCGCGGTACCGCCCGCCGCCGGGCGTTCCGGCAGTGGCTCGAAACCCGCTCGGCCGAGATGACCGCCGTAGGAGCCCGCCACAGCACAGATCCACGCAGTCCCCGCCGCTGATGGGCGACCTGACGCTGGCACTCGATATCGGCGGGACCAAGATCGCCGCCGGTCTGGTCTCACCCGACGGCACCTTGCTCACCTCCCGGAGCCTTCGGACCCCTCGCGGTGACGCCGAAGAAGTATGGGCCGTGGTCGAACAATTGGCCGACGAACTGGGCGGCGAGGCAACCGGCATCGGCATCGCCTCGGCCGGGCCCGTCGATCTGCCCGCCGGCACCGTCGCCCCGATCAACATCCCGGCCTGGACCGGCGGCTTCCCACTGCGCGACCGCGTCCACAAACTGCTGCCCGCGCTGCCGGTCCGGATGGCCGGCGACGGTGTGTGCATGGCGCTCGGCGAACACCGCCGCGGCGCCGGGCAAGGTGCGCAGTACATGCTGGGCATGGTCATCTCGACGGGAGTGGGCGGCGGGCTGGTGTTCGACGGGAAACCGGTGTTCGGCAGGACCGGCAATGCCGGACACGTCGGACATGTGGTGGTCGAACCCGGCGGGCCACTGTGCGCTTGCGGTGCCCGCGGCTGCGT
>NZ_JBARXZ010000161.1:0-82443 GCF_049647605.1 Mycobacterium sp.
CCACCACGCCGCCACCGACACCCTACGCCGAGCCACCACCGGAACCCGCCAACCACTACACTGACCGATGCTCACAGGTGGGGATTTTCAGCGAGCACAGCTGGGGACTTTCGATGAGCGCCGTCACTGTAATGAGTCACACCCAACAGGCGGGTGGACAAGCTTCTAATCAGGACACCCGGACGCAGAGGCCGAACCCGACTCGTCCTCGGACATGTCCTTTTCCAGACACCACGTGCGTGGGTCCGCTCTACCGAGAGTCACGAGTACGAGCCAGGTCCAGCTTCTCAGCCAGCCTCGGGCCGACCACACTCATTACAGCTCTACCCGCTCGTAAGTGAGCTCGTCGCCGACGGGATTCCCGTGGCGGTGACGTCCCGGGTACTCAAGCTCGCTCGTCAGCCCTATTACCGCTGGCGGGCCCACCCCATCACCGACGCCGAACTCGTGGAGGCTTACCGCGCCAACGCCCTGTTCGACGCCCACAAAGATGACCCCGAGTTCGGCTACCGCTACCTGGTCGAGGAAGCCCGCGATGCCGGTGAGCCGATGGCCGAGCGGACCGCCTGGCGGATCTGTGCCAGCAACCGATGGTGGAGCGCGTTCGGTAAGAAGCGGGGCAAGAACGGCAAAGTGGGCCCGCCCGTCCACGACGATCTTGTCGAGCGCGACTTCACTTCTGATGCGCCAAATCAGTTGTGGCTCAGCGCTATCACTGAGCATCGTACCGGTGAAGGCAAGCTGTACCTGTGTGCGATCAAGGACGTGTTCTCCAACCGCATCGTGGGCTACTCAATCGATTCTCGGATGAAGTCCCGGCTGGCCACCGCAGCGCTTCATAGTGCGGTGGCACGCCGCGGTGAGGTGGCCGGTTGCTTCGACCGCTTGAACCCAGTCAGTTCAGATCAACGAGATTTGTGCTCGCGTTGGGCCGTTACGAGATGGTCGGATCGATGGGACGGGTCGGGGCGGCCGGTGACAACGCGGCTATGGAGAGCTTCTTCAGCCTGTTGCAGAAGAAGGTTCTGGACCGCCGCCGGTGGGACACCCGCGACGAGCTCCGGATCGCAATCGTCACGTGGATCGAACGGACCTATCACCGGCGCCGACGCCAGTCCGGGCTCGGGCGGTTGACCCCGATCGAATTCGAAGCAATCATGACCACACCGGCCAGTCAGGCCGCGTGACCAAAACTGTCACCTAATCGTGCAGCAGACCCCATTGGCGATCTTGGGGTCAAGCGACGGGGAGTCGATCAGGTAGCGCAACGCTAACCGGTTGTCGTACGTCGACAGGAGGTCGATGACTTCTTCGCGGGCCGCGTCGGTGAGCCCGATCCACGCGGAAGGTATGGCGGTGAAGGCGAGGTCGCGGAGTGCGCGGTCGTCTGGTCTTGTCATGATCGTCACCTCTTGTAGCTTCAGGCCGATGTGGAGCAGAGCCCCAATCCCGAGAGTTCTGACGGCCGATCATTTAACGGCTTTCACGGGGGAAACCCTGCTCCACTACAAAAGATAGCTTGCCGAGGGCAGGGGGAGCAGCCGTTTAAAGAGAAGCAGGGTCAGCCCGCGCGTTCAAACGGCCGGTTACTGCACAGCTAGCGCTGGGGACCCTGCTCCCGCTGGCGCAGGGCGTTGACCCCGCGTTTTCTGACGGCCTGTTATTTCAAGGCTGGCGCGGGAACGCCCTGCTCGCTCGATGGTAAGCCAGGCGGTGTAGTCCGCGCACGGAGTCATTCGTCTTCTTCGAGTAACAGGGTGATGCGGTGTCCGGGCTGCGAGATCCGCGGATCGCCGGCTTCACCTCTGTGGACGGCGGACTCGGATCCTGCTGCTCGACGGTTTCGCCGGCAGAGTTGCTGCCGGCGACAGCTTCGTCGCCGAACAGGAAACAGAACAGCTCACGACGCTGCTCGGCGTCGACCCTGGCACGACCGAAGATGATCTCGGTTGCCGGTCTGTTGACTTTCAATGACATCGGGGGCCTGGGGAATCGGGAGGGATCCGATCTGGTCCTCAGAGAAGTTGGACGTCTGGCGATAAAGCCTCCGGTTGAACGGTCGAGTGAGACGGCCGAGGCCGGAAGGGACCAGAACATGGGCCCGCGCGGGTGCCGCATCGCGAAACATGTCGGGATCTCCGAGGCCTGCCTGCATCGCCGGCTCAAGATCGCCGACCTGAGGATGGTGGTTGGTTACCTGCTCCCGAGAGGTGGTGCGAATCATCTGCGCCATTTGCTTGTTTCCATCCGTATGACCGAACTACCCGATGCCGTCGCCTCCACCGCGCTGGTTGATCCGGTGCTCCTGTCGGAGGCGCTGAGACCAGTGATCGAATCAACCGCGCTGGAAAGGGAATTACGCAGTGCCGCACCTCGGCGGCTGCGGGATGCATTGCGGGATGCGGGGGCGTTTCGCATGCTGACACCCCGAGAATACGGTGGTAGCGAAACGCCGTTGACGACTGTGCTCGGTGTCTACGAGGGATTGGGGCGGCTGGACGCGTCCACGGGATTGATTGTCTGGAATGCAAACTTCGGCTTCATCGGTGCATTGCTCAGTGATACGGGTGCACGGAAGATCTTCAGCAGCGCGCAGGAACCGATTCTGGCGAACTCAGGGCGAGCCGGCACTGCCGAGATCGTCAGCGGCGGATACCAGCTGAGCGGTGAATTCCCGATAGTGACAGGGGTTGAGTCTGCAGACTGGCTCGTGGTGTGCGCCATTGTGACTCGCGGCGGAGATCCGTGTCTGGTCGATGGTGTTCCGGACTTGCGACTGTGCGCGGTGCGCTCGGGTGACTTCACCGTCGAACAGACCTGGAATGTCAACGCCATGCGGGGCACCGGTAGTCACAATGTCACGATTCACGACGTTTTCATCCCTGCGGATCTTGTCACGCCGCCGCTGCCAGAGCCACCGCGGATCAACCGACCGCTCTATCGTGGCTTCATCCCCACCCTGGTTTTTGCCGGTTGTACTGCGGTCACTCTGGGTGTTGCCAAATCAGCGGTCGACGAGTTCACTTCCCTGGCGGAGCTGACCACCTCGTCGAAGGGCGGGTTACGGGCCGACGACATGCACTGCCAGTACACGATCGCCAAAGCAGACACCGCGATCGCTGCAGCACGGCTGCTGTTGTTCGACACGGCAGGGGCGCTGCAGATCGCTGCTCAACGAGGCGACGAAGTGACAGTTCAGCAGCGGGCAGCATTCCGTGCTGCAATGTGCCACGCAGCGGAAGTCAGCCGGGAGGCCTTGGTCGCGATTTACGAAGCCGCAGGCTCATCAGCGCTATACCGGGACAACCCGATAGAGCGCATGTTCCGCGACGGCATGGCTGCTTTGCAGCACGCCAACCATTCGCGACGCTTTCTCGTGGCTGCGGGGCGGGTGCACCTCGGCCGGGAACCAGGGTTGCCCCTGTTCTGAGTTGCGTCGCTTTCAGCCCACCACAGCGTGCTCAGCCCGAACCCCTGCTGATGTCTTCACCAAGGGTGGGTCTGCATCGTACTACCAGGAAGGCCACGGCTGGGAGTATCGGGGCCTGTCTATGTGAAGACCGTGCGCAGTGGATAGTCCTGTGCGCCGGTGGAGTTCGTGGAAATCTCTCGAAGGGACCATACAATGCAGTCCTCGACTGTTCGTGCCGGTGCCCTCGTGAGGAGCCGCTTCGGCGCGCTGCTTCTCCTCGTGATCGTGACGGCAACCGGTTGTGCGAGTGCGTCGTCCGCCCCGCGGAGGCTGTCCTTCCTAGGACAGCAGCTGGTGGCACCGGGAACGATGGTCGATGGCACGGTGGTCGGCGGGCTCTCCGGCATCACCTACGATCCGGATCGACAGATCTATTACATGGTCAGCGACGACAGGTCTGCAAAGAATCCGGCCCGGTTCTACAGTGTCCGTATCGATGTGTCACCTCCAGCGGGTCTGGGACCGTTGCGGTTTGAGTCTGTACGGCCGTGGCTAGATGTTGATGGCGCACCCTTTGGGCCACTCGATACCGCCGCGCACCCGCCTGTCGTGCCGCCCGATGCCGAGGGTATCGCTGTGGATACCCGCCGACAGCGGCTGTATTGGTCAAGCGAAGGTGAACGTCTCGTCGAAGACGGGGGCGCACCCGTGCTGGCCGATCCGTGGATTCGGATAGCCGATTTTGACGGCCGCTACCTCGGTCAGTTCACTCTTCCGGACCATTTGACGACAAGTGCCGAGAACAGGGGGCCGCGGCAGAACCTCTCGTTGGAGGGGTTGACGCTGACCCCGAGTGGGCGATGGTTGTGGGCGGCGATGGAGGCGCCTCTCTACCAGGACGGTGAGCTTGCGTCGGAGGCGCAGGGGGCGCTGACCCGGTTGACCCGTTTCGACGCGGAGACCGGACTGGCGACGGGTCAGTACGCCTATCCAGTGGATCCGGTGTCGGCCGGGCCCGGCGGTGATAACGGTGTCTCGGATCTTGCCGCGCTAGGGGACTCTTCGTTCTTGGTGATCGAGCGGGGATTCAGCACCCACAACACCGTCCGAATCTATCAAGCTGACATCGGAGACGCCGAGGACGTATTGCATCGCAACAGCTTTAGCGGTCAACCCGTTCGTGCGGTGACCAAAAGGCTGGTTGCCGATCTCACTGGAACGGACGATGTCGCCCGGATCGACAACATCGAAGGAATCACGTTGGGACCCAGGCTTTACGATGGCCGACAAACTGTTCTACTGGTCAGCGATGACAACTTCTCGCCGAGGCAGGTCACGCAGGTGTTGGCGTATGCCTTGGCGTTTCGCTGGTAGTCGCGCAGCGGGGCTCGTCAGCGTCGTTCGCCCATGGCGCCTGGCGAAGGCCACGACGGGCGCTGCTCAAAGCGGGTACGAACAGAGTCTCGACCGCAGTGGGCGAGGGTTTTTGATACAGGTCGAAGCAACTCGTGGACGCCGATCCACCAGGCGGCGAGCCGGATCGCAGCAGAGCGCAGCAGTTTCATCGTTCTCCAATCGAGTACCACACTGCCGGAGGTGTGGCGGTGTCAGGGGGTTTTGCTTCAGAGCATGGCCAGGGCGGCACGCAGCTGGTCATCCAGATTGTGGCCATCACGTGTATAGAGAGGCCCGCACCCGTTGGTGAGTACTTGTCGCAGGCGGGCCATTCCTCTGGCATTCACGGGGTGTGGCGAGTGCAGTCGGAGCGTGATCGCGTCGATCGTTTCCTCGGCTTCGGCGACATTGCGCCGGTGGACCGGGACAGTTGCAGCCGTTGTGGCGCGGCCCTCACGCGCTTCGATCACAGCGCGCCGAAGTGCTCGCGCCGTCACCTGACGTTCATTGACGGACTCGAGGTGGGTGGCGCGGAGGCCGATCGCGCTGTCAGGTGGGCCGATGATGCCCATGGCCAGTTGTCCGTCGAGGTGCCCCGCGAACAGGCGAGCCGCCAGTCGGACGCGTAACGGGAGCCGGCCGAGGGGGCCGCTGGGGATGTCTACACAGCAGTGAGGGGAGACGAAGGGCGGGTAGTAGGTCACAGAGACTCCTCCGGTGGATGGTCGTTAAATCGGTGTTACATACGTTGAGACGTGTCGGAGGCGCCATTCTCTTCACCGGGAGACTGACATCACCGACAGCGGCCGGCGACTTCTCATGTGCCAGGGATTGTGTGAGTGCACCAATTCGCCAGGGGCAGAGCGGTTCACGACGGAGCCGATGCGCACTTGTATTTACAAGTCGTTGACAGTTCACCTGCGACATGCAATATATTAGCGATCGGGAACCACTCGGGTCGATTCGGGCCCGCAGGGTGCACCGCGATTCGGGGAGGGGACAGATGATGATCAAGACCGTTCTGACGACAATGACGAACCCTCGGCGTAAGTCTGGCCATTGGCTCGCAGACCATGCAGATACTGGGTATGGCTCAAATCGCAGCGCAGAAACCGCAGTTGCTGCCCGAGACCTTGCTGGTGTCAGCACAGTCGGTCTTGGATCAGAGTAACGGTCACATCGCCCAGGAGACGGTTGACCGGATAGGGGTGGCTGTCAGGGGAAGGCCCACTGCAGAGCGCTGGCGATCGACGATATCGACGGATTCGTCGCCTCGGCTGGTCATCGGGGTGACACCGGGGTGATTGGTACAGCACGGCGTTGTACACGTCGCTTGATGATCCGGCGGCGATGTGGCGCGATCTGCGAGGAGGCATCCGCCCATCGAGCAACGCTTCTGTCAGCGGGCAGCGGATTGGCGGTCTACGACGACGCGAACTGGCGTACGGCTGCTGCCGCCGGGATCACCCGCTTCTTCGAACCTTTCACGGCCGCCGGATACGTGGTGATGTCGGCGGCAGGACTCAGCGTCCTGAATGTCTTTGTACTCGGATTGGTGCAGCGCCGGGCGCGAGCGCGCGGTTCTACGCGCAATCGAGGCTACGCAGCGGCTCGAACAAGCCGTTCTGCTCACGCACGCGAGCCTGCTGCTGATCGTGGTTTCGGTGGCAGGCGGATTGGGCGGGATCGGACTCACCTACCTTCAGTCCCTGGGATCTCCAGCCAACTACGGCATCAAGATCGAGTGGGGACTGTCGGCGACGTCCCTCAGCACAGGCGTCTCGACACTCGCGGTGTTGATCCTGACTTCAGCCGCCCTTCCAATGGTCCACGCTGGACGACTGGAGATCGGTGACCAGTTACGAACCACCGCATGATCGTTATTCACCTTCGGAGAGACTCACATCGGAGGCCCACTGCGTGATGTGGACATGCTGACGACCATCAGTTCTCAGTGAGGGGCGGGATTCGGCTCCGATGCCGGGGGCGCGGATTCTCCCCACAATCTCCCGACTGTCGCCAAGTAGATGCCAGTGCTTGCCGCCAGTATTGCTGTCGGGGCCGCCGGTGAGACGTCGCGGGTGAGAAACATTGGGACGGTGCATTGTTCGAACGGGGGGTCTTGCCCCGGCGGCCGGGCCCTTCAGCGTGATGACGAGCTGGGATCGGCGCCCACGCTGGGGCCAGAGCATGACCACAACGCGACGATGCGGGCGGTGCACCAACCAACAACGAGTTGAACGAGAGCTGACATGACAACCAGAGTGAGCTGTGACCAAGCACCGGGCGGCCAGACTTGTCTCGACTTCGAACAGGAGGTGATGCCTTTGGTGGACGATCTGCTTCGACGTGCCACGGCCTACACGCAGAATGTGGCCGATGCCGAGGATCTCGTTCAAGAGACGCTACTCAAGGCCTACCGGGGTTTCGAGACATTCGGCCAGGACCGCCACCTCAGAGCCTGGCTGCTGCGCATAATGCGGAATGCTTGGATCAACAACTACCGCGCCGGCCAGTGCCGGCCCGCGGAATCACTCATCGGTGATCTGGCCGATGGATACCTCGACACCGCATCGCGGTGGTCACTCCATGAGCGCTCCGCCGAACACCTCGCGTTGCGCGGGGTACCTGATCCGGGCATTGTCGCGGCTCTGTCAGAGCTCCCTGAGAACCTCCGGATGACAATGTATTACATTGCCATTGTTGGGCTTTCCTATCGTGAGGTCTCCGAAGCGATGAAAGTTCCGCCGGGCACTGTCATGTCGCGGATGCACCGGGGTCGGATTCTGTTGCGTCGATCTCTCGGCACGCACCGGGGCGAGTCCGGCAGCAGCGCACACATCACACCGTGTCCTGCGCACTGAGGGGGCAGAGCAGTTCTCGGCTGAAGGCGTCTCTTGCCTCTTCAGTGCGCGGCGAGCTGGATTACTCTGAGGTCGGTGAGAGCGCTGACGTATCGAGCGCCGGTCAGATCGTCAGGCAGAACGAGGCGGGCTTCGGAAAGTGGGACCTCATCCTCCGACCAGGCAACAAGTGCCGGGCGGGGTGCCAGGGCCGGTGATACTTCTGCCCAGGAAAGCGTGACCGAGTATCCGTCGGCGCCGGTGGCGAGAACGGCGAGGGTGATGTCCGGATGTTTCGCCCCCGGGATGAGGAGTGGCTGCGCGGCGGCCAGCAGTGTGTCGACCGGGGCCCCCAGGTACGAGTGTGATTGCATCCCCGATGCGGTGTGGAATGTCACGGACTCGGTGCGGCTGGTCAACGCGCGCAATGAATCTGGTGTGAAAGCCAGAGGGTTGTGCACGTCACCGGAGATGTTGACGTCGCCGGCGTTGTGCACCGCTTCTGGTGAAGGCTGTGCCTGCGATGTGCCTGCTTGACCGAGTAGCAGGGTGAGGATCGTGGTCAGGACAGCGACGACGCGCTTCAGCACTGAGGTGCATTCGGTGGTGGTTTTGGCGTCGGCCATGTGATGATCCCCCTATTTCGGAATGCAATATATCAGTCTTGGCTGCGCCTGGGCGCGGCAGGATTTTCGGTCCCGCTGGCGCGTGCGCAGCGCCCGGTCCTCGACGGATTCACCATGTCAGGAATCGGAGAGGGAAATCCCTGGCCTCACAGGGCGTTGCGCTGGATTTCGGTGAGCGGGCGCTGCTTGTCTTCGTGGCCCACCGGTGTGGTTCCGGGTCTTGCCTGGTGTACCTTCAACGCGAGCTGTAGAGGAAACCACTCCGAAGCGGCGAGAATGTCGAACCCGCTGAGTTGGGTGGCGCGACCAAGCCTCTGGTTCAGGGTATTCCGGTGAACATAGAGACTGCGCGCCGCGGCGGTTTGGCTCCGGAAGTGAAGGAACGCCGCCAGGGTGTCCAGTAATTCGGTCCCTTTCACCCGGTCGTATTCGGCAATTCTCGCGATGGCAGTCGCATAGCGATCACGAACCGAACTGGCACCCGAGACCCGGCTCAACAACAGGTGATGGCCGACGTCGTCCAATGTGAACACTCCGTTGGGGCTGGTCAGCGAACTCCCGATCGCCATGGCCTCCCGTGCTTCGGCCAACGCGTGGTTGAACTCCTCGATCGCCGAGACCGGACGGGAAATGCCGAAGGTGAGGGCGGTACCGGTACTGGAGCGGAGGTGGGAGCACACTCGCAACAGCGGCGTGCGGAGGTTATCGACGGCGTCCGCTTCACCGTTCCACGGGACAAGCGCCACGGTTTGATGTGATGTCACCGAAAAGTGGGTGGTTGCAGGGATTTCGGGCACCTCGGCCATCAGCTTTTCGAGTCGGGGATTGATCTTGACCGAACTGACATCCACACCGGGCAACGGTTGTGCGGCGACGCTGCCCACGACAAAGATGTAGCCGTAGGCGTTGTCGAGCCCGAGTGCGGACGCTCGTCGTCGTAACTCGTCGGCATTGGTCCGCCCGGCGGACAGATCTCGTAGGAACCAGGTCAGGCCGTGGCGCTGGGTCAGTTCTTCGGAGACTACCGCCAGTTTCAAGGCCACAGCGGCATGGTTGGCGATCGTCGCCACGGTGGCGACGTCGCCGCTGGCGAAGGGTGCGTTCCTGAGGCGGTAGCAACCCAGGATTCCGAGTTCGTCGGCACCGACTCGGATTGCGGCCACCGTCACTGAATGGGAGATCCCAGTCAACACTTGGCCCACTTGTTCACCGGCGGCTCGCCAACTCAACCTGCCGTGTCGGATGTCCTGATCGATGTTGAGCAGGTTGTGCCGAACGGACTCGAACACCTCGCGTGACGTTCGATCAGCCGACGGTGCGACGGCCTTGATGTGCATTCGGTCAGCGCCCGAGGGGTCGGTGACGACACAGACGGCGAAATCGGAATGGGTGGTGTCTCGGGCCAGTTCGGTGGCGCAGTCGAGGGCGCGCGCAATCGGCGCCCCCGAGGCAACTGTTGCGGCCAACTCGGCAACGCCGTCCGCCACGAGGGTGAGGCGGCGCGTGGCTTCGACGAGCCGAGCAGTCTCGAAGGTGCCGGCGACCAGCGACGCGACGCGTTCGACGAACGGCACCTCGTCAGGGTCGAAGGGGTGACCATTCGTGGCCCAGACCGTGACACACCCCAGCAGTTCTTCCTTGGAGGACACTATGGGAACGGAGAAAATCGCGCCGTACTGTTCTTCCCCGATGCCCGGGTAGGCCAGGAAGTGCGGGTCTTGCGACAACTCGTCATGGATCAGATAGCTCTGGCGTGACGCGGCGACCCACCCCGTCACTCCCTCTCCGTAGGCGACGCGAAGGGTGCCGACCTGACTGGCTGCCGGGCTCTCTGTCGCCCCGGCCAGCACCAGCTCGTTGGTTTCTGGATCGAAGACATAGAGGTAAACGTCGCGATTTCTGCGACCCCCGGCGATAGCTGCGGCAATCTTCTGGAGCACCGTGGACAGCTCATCGGGGGAGCGAAGCGCGTGTGCGATCTCCTGCACCGCCCTCAACTCGGCGTCAGCCATCCCGGTGTCGGCCATGGCTAAGGGTAAGCCGCGGCCCCCGTATCGCACAGTGCAAGCCGCAGACATGTGGCTAGATTCGATCGAAGTACCGCTTCACTTCCCAGTCGCCTACGGCTTCGCGATGACGATCTCGCTCCCAGATACGAGTGGCGAGGTAGTGGTCTACGAACGTGTCACCGAAAGCTCTGCGGGCGAGCTGGCTGGTCTCGAATGTGGCAACGGCCTCTGCCAGGGAGAATGGCAGCTCGGTGCCGGGCTTGTCGTATGCGTTACCCGCTACCGGTGCCGGGGGTTCGAGCTCGTTCTCGATCCCGTGCAATGCGCTGGCGATACACGCAGACAAGGCCAGGTAGGGGTTTGCGTCGGCTCCCGGGAGCCGATTCTCCATCCGGCACGACCGCTCGTCGTTTGCGATGACGCGCAGTGCTGTGGTGCGGTTGTCTTCGCCCCATGCTGCCGAGACCGGTGACCACGATCCTGGAACACGCCGTTTGTAGGAATTCACCGTCGGGCAATAGAGAATGGTGAACTCACGCATCGTCTCCAACTGCCCCGCCAGGATGTGTCGCATCGTGGGTGATGGACCGTTGTCGTGCCACATCGCGTTTCGCCCCGATTCGCCGGTCCGGACCACGCTTTGGTGGATGTGGGCACTGGAGCCAGCCGAATCGGTGTTGACCTTGGCCATGAACGAGGCCAGTAGACCGTGCTGCTCGGCGATGCGGCGAACGCCGTTTTTGTAGATCGCTACGCGGTCGGCTGTCTTGAGGGCGTCATCATGTTCGATATTGATTTCGATCTGACCGGCGCCATACTCGGTGTTCGACGCGAGTATCGGGATGTCGCACGCGCGCATGCCTTCTCGGATGGCACCGATGACGTCCTCGAGCGCCGCGGCACGGTGCAGACTGAACGTTGCGATCCCCGGCGTCGCTGGCGTGAGGTTGCGGAATCCTTTTGCTGCTGCCGATTCCGATGTCTCCCGGTAGAGATAGAACTCGATTTCGTAACCGGCCGTGAAGCGCAGACCCATGGCGGCAGCCCGCTCGACCTGCCGTTTGAGGACGGTACGAGGCGCGACCTCTACCGGTGTCCCAACGGCATCAGTGACATCACAGAGCACCATTGCCTGACCCGGGTCCCACGGAATCGGCCGGATGGTCGACATGTCGGGTCTGAGCACGACGTCGGAATAGCCGGTTTGCCAGCCGGAGAAGCTCAGGCAATCCATCAACGTGTCTTCGATGTCCCAGCCGAAGACGATGTTGGGCACCGTCGACCCGTGGCCGGCGATGGATTCGAGGAAGAAGTCGGCGGGAACAAATTTGCCCCGCAGCACGCCGTCGATATCGGGCATCCCGAACTGGACCGTACGAATCTGGTGCCGGGCGAACAGTGCGCGTACCTCGGCGACAACAGCCTCGTCGGCGCTCAGGGGGTTGGCAGCGTGCGCCTGTGTATCTGTCATCGTGTTAGCTTTCCGGACCAGCCGGCCCATTGCGGCACGGCGCCTCATCCCGTCTCATTGCTGATGAGTCGACCTGCCGACAGCGCCGTAGCCCGCCGGTGTCTGTCATTTGCCCAACCTAACCGCCCGACAGTCATCAGGCAGCGTGCAGGTTGCCCACATTTTCGTGGCATCCCTGTTCGGCACTGACGGTGCGCCGTACTTTCGGACAGTGCAAGGCCAGGTGGCGAGGGTCGAAAACCATTCTCTGAGAGGAATCAGCGTGTCGAACTGGTCGGATCTGACTCGCGAGGAGGTCGGTATGGCAGCGCGCTCAGGTGCGGTGGCCGTGTTGCCCATCGGTGCGGTTGAACAACATGGGGATCATCTGCCGACCGGCACCGACGCGTTGTTGGTCGCGCAAGCAGTCGAAGACGCAGTGGCGCGGACCCGAGATATCGCTTTGCCCGTTCTCGCGTACGGCTGCTCGTTGGGGCATACCGAACACTGGCCCGGCACACTGTCACTGAACGTCGCGACGATGACTGCGGTGCTGAGCGACATCGGCCGATGGGTACACGCCTCGGGTTTCCGTAAGCTCGTGGTGCTCAACTCCCATGCCACCAACGGACCTCCGTGCCAAAGTGCGCTGCTGACTTTACGGTACGAGTTACCCGCGCTGCGAACGTTGTTCGCTTCGCTCTACGACATCACACCTGCAGCCAGAGCCGGATATCACGCCGATGCGGAGGACCCCCACGCAAACGAAGCCGAGACATCGATGCTCTTGCACATCGCCCCGGAGCTTGTGCAGGGTGACCGTGCAGTCGACGAGGTCGATCGGACGGTGGGTCGCGTGCTGACCTACCCGATGCCCGAGGTGACCCTGAGCGGGGTCGTGGGCGCTCCGAGCGAAGCGAGTGCGGTCGCTGGAGATGCGCTGTTCAGTGCCATCGTTGACGGGATTGCCGACCTGCTTGCCCGCGTTCGAGCTGAAACCGACCCGCTGTCCGAGTAGCCCGGTACCAGCGCGGTATCGCACGTCCTTGTCTAACAACGCGATCGTCGAGAATCGTCGTGATCGACGGGGCTTGTGACGAACATCGCTCTCCCTCAGCGATTTTTGGCCAGAACTGAACGTTTTTCCGATCGGCTACGTCGATACATGTGTGATCATCGAATACCTTTCGTCGATCGGTGTCCGGCATGTGTTTGGCGTGGGTGGAGCCAACATCGAGGACCTGTACGACGCCGCGCACTTCCGCGACGACATCACCGCGGTCCTTGCCAAGCACGAGTTCGCCGCTGCCGCTATGGCTGATGGGTACAGCAGATCCGGTGCCGGGCTCGGGGTGGTGATGGCAACCTCGGGCGGGGCCTCGTTGAACTTGGTGCCGGGCCTGGGCGAGTCCTTGGCCAGTGGGGTCCCGGTCCTGGCATTGGTCGGTCAACCTCCCAGTGGCCAGGATGGGCACGGAAGCTTTCAGGACACCAGCGGTCGCAACGGTTCTCTGGACGCGCATGCGCTCTTCTCGGCGGTGTCGCTGCACTGTGAGCGGGTGATCGATCCGGCTGACACCTTTGGTGCGCTGTCCCGGGCGGTTGCTGCCGCTCGTACCGGCGGCCCGGCGGTTGTCCTGCTCCCCAAAGACATCCAGCAGAGCCGCCTGCGGCTCGATGACATGCTTGTCGACAGATCCGGCCACGCCACGGTCGATCACGGTGCAGATCTCACGTTGCTCGCCGGAGAACTGGCCCGCGCTGTCGGCCGGGTGACGATCATCGCCGGTGAACAAGTGGGTCGAGACGACGCACGCGAGGACCTGGAGCGGCTTCGCGTTGCACTCGGCGCCGAACTCGCCACGGTTCCTGACGCCAAGGACGTCAGCAGATCCGCGACGCTCGGGGTCACTGGGGTCATGGGGCATCTGGGTGTGGCAGACGCGGTGCGACGAAGTCAGGTGTGCCTAGTGATCGGCACCCGGCTGGGGGCAACCGCGCGAGCAGGCCTCGATGATGCGCTGGCAAGCGTGACCACCCTGTCGATAGGTGCCGAGGCGCCTTACATTTCCTGCCGCCACGCTCGATCGACCGATTTGCGGGTGTCGCTGAGCACACTGACGGCTGCCCTGAGTGCCGCAGGTTCGGACCCACTGCCTGAGTTGTGGTCGTCCGTGCATCGCGGACCGGGCATCCGCTTGCCTGAGCTACGGCCGCCCGCGCATCGGGGGCCGGGCATCCGCTATCGGGAGGCGATGGCTGTCCTGGATCAGATGCTGCCCGACGACGTCGACATCGTTGTCGACGCGGGCAATACCGGAGCCTCGGCAATCCACTATCTACCTGCCCGGCCGGACGGTCGATTTGTCGTCGCGCTGGGGATGGGTGGGATGGGGTACAGCTTCGGGGCTGCCATCGGCGTAGCGTTCGCCAGAGGCAGGAGAACCGTGGTGATCGCCGGCGACGGCTCGTTCTTCATGCACGGCATGGAGATTCATACAGCGTGTGAGTACCGGCTTCCGATCACCTTCGTGCTGTTCAACAACAACGCGCATGCCATGTGTGTCACCCGTGAACAGATCTTCTACGCCGATCAATACAGCTACAACAGGTTTCGGCCCAGCCGTCTCGGTGGTGGGCTCGCGGCGATGTTCCCCGGTCTGTCCGCCTTGGACATCTCTGAGATCAACCACCTGCCCGTCGCGCTCGAGGCTGCCTTGGATGTCGACGGACCTGCCGTGATCAGCGTCGAATGCTCGGCCGACGAGATCCCACCGTTCGCCCCGTTTCTGACCGAAACGAAACCCGCTGCACCTCAACGACAGAACAAGGAGAACCAGCACCATGTCACTGCCGGCGCTTGACGATATCGTCCGACCCCTGGACGGGGTGACCAGAATCGAGACCAGCCCGCGAGAGCAGGCGACCCCGATCATCATGGAGATGATGCGGTCGGTGTACCCACACGAACAGGTGTACGGCGACTATTGCACCGTCAACGACTACATCGACTGCCCGCCCGATGAGCTCTTCGAATATCTATCGGACACCAGAAGTCTGGAGGAGTGGACCTACAGTCTGCGTGGATTCACCCCGACGGAGCAGCCGGGCCTCTGGCTGGCATATGACAGGCTGGGCACCGAGACGGAGATCTACACCCGCACGGTGGCCAACGCCGCTGCCCGCACCGTGGACTACCACTGTGCCTGGGATCAGGGCACCCATCTCTGGATGATCTACCTGATGCGCGTCGTCGACGCGCAGACGGTGCTCAACAAACCGGGCTCGGTGGTGTTGTGGACCAACTGCCGCCACCCGTTCTACGACCAAAACCCGTACCCGGAGACCGCGCCTGCCGGGCGGCCCGTGTGGGTCGGCGACTTCTGGGACATGTTCGGACCCGGGCATCTGTTGGAGTTGCAGAACCTCAAGGCCATTGCCGAGTACCGCCACCGCACCGGACTGCCGATCACGCCGGACTGGATGAAGAAGGATCCCGAATGACCGCCGTCAGCCTCATGGACGTATCCACCTACCTACCCGCAAACAGGGTTCCCGCCCAGTACTACGCCGATTTCGCTGGAACCGACGACCTCCGGGAGAACCTGATGTTTCGGGCGCCGGAGTATCGCCATCACGTCGAGAAGGACTGGACCAACGTCGACATGGTGGAGCAGGCCGCCGCGGGTCTCCTGGGCCGCCACGGCGCAGACGTGTTGGCTGACGTAGACGTGTTACTCACGCATTCTCAGCTTCCGGATCTGCCCATCGTGGGTGCCGGCGGCGAAGTCGCCCACCGCCTTGGCATGCACCCCGAGTGGATCATCGATGTGCACAACGGCGGGTGCGCGGCATTTGTGTTGATGCTCAAACTTGCCCGGCAGATGCTTGCCGCCGGGGCAGGACGGACTGCACTGATCGCTGTGGCGCAAACCTGTGCGGGGAAGGTGTTCGATCAATCGGAGGTTCGCAAGAAAGCGCAGTCCTCGGTGCCCGGCGACGGCGCGGCCGTGGGATTGCTCAGAGTGTCCGACGAGTCGCCGATCCTGGATGTGGAGTGCCGATACTACGGTGAGTACGCGGGGGACATGACGCTGGCATCCGACCCGCCGCGGCAATGGTGGCAGGCCGGCGCGGGCCAGGGGTACGTCAGTTTCAACGAAGCCAAGATCACCAAGGTGCTGTCGCGGGGAAACCGTTTGGTTCCCGAGGTCGCGCTGGCGGTCTGCGATCGCATCGGCGTCAAATCCAAAGACCTGGATCTGCTGGTGACCAACCAGCCCAACCGAGTCTTCCTGCGGAACTGGAATGAGGCGCTGGAACTTCCACGAGAGCGCCACCGTGACACGTTCCATGAATGTGGCAATCTCTTCGGCGTTGGCATCCCGGTGAACTTCGAGGCCGCTATCAACGACGGCCAGATCAAAGCCGGTGACACCGTGATGATGGCCGGATTCGCTCACGCCGGTGACTTCGCTGGGGCTGCCGCGATCCGTTGGGGTGGCCGACCATGACGGGAGCGCTACACGCCATCAGCGACGCCGTTCCATCTCCTCAGCCGGTAGACCCGATGGCGTTGTCGCTCAACGAGAATCCGTACCCTCCACTTCCGTCGGTGCGCGCCGCCATCGTCGAGAGCATCGGTGCAGTCAACCGCTACCCGGAATTCCTTCCCGAACGGTTGCGTCGGGTCATCGCAGGACACGTCGGGGTCCGCAACGAGCAGGTGGTGATCGGCGCCGGTGCCACCGGTGTCGCCATGCAGGTACTGAACGCGGTGACCACCCCAGGTGACCGGATAGTCTTGGCGGAACCGACATTTGATGGATATCCGATTCTCGCGCGGATGGCCCACCTGACATCTGTCGCGGTGCCGCTTGACCGTTGCGGTCACCATGACCTGGACATGATGGCCGACGCCGCCACTCAGGCCAGGGTGCTGGTGTTGTGCCGGCCGCACAATCCGACTGGCACCATGGAGTCAGCCGCCAGCGTCCACCAATTCCTGTCGCGGGTGCCGAGAGACACCATTGTGTTGCTCGACGAAGCCTATATCGAGTTCGCTGCTCCGCAGCGCCGGCTGGAGACCCGGTACCTGATCAAGAAGTTCCCGAACGTCGTTGTCGTACGGACATTTTCGAAAGCCTACGGACTGGCGGGGATCCGCACCGGCTACGGCTTTTGCGGACTCGATCTGGCCCGGACCTTGTGGACGATGCAGATGCCGTTCGGCGCGGCGATCACCAGTCTGGCGGCGGTGACAGCCTCGTACGAAGCCGAGAACCAACTGCAACGACGGGTTCGGGCGATTGCGGATGAGCGGAGCTACCTGCGCTCTCGTCTGAGCGCACTCGGTGTCGTCAGCAGCGACTCACATGCCAACTTCGTCTATCTGCCCCAGCGCGGCCGGCCGTGGTCGGACGCTTTTGTCGACACGGATCTGCGCATCCGGTCCTACGCTGACGGTGGGGTCCGTATCACTGTCGGCGAACGCACTTCCAGCCGTGCGGTTCTACGGGCGATCACTGCTTCGTCGCGCTGAGTCCGCCATGCCATCCCGCATCCGGTGGATTCCGGCGGACGGGCTACTTGTCCTCCGGATGCGGGATAGAGCATCGCCTCCTTCGCGGGAAGAGAGCCGCTGGACAAAGTCGGGGCGCCGACGTTTGTTGTCTAGCGCAGAACAGCTTCGATGATCGACAGGTGACTCGCCGTCGGAATCGCCCGGTTCACCCGGAATCCTGCTGTGTCCAGGAGCGTGTCGTACTGCGGCCGGGTGCGTTCATGCCCGCCGGCGAAGATCAGCATGTCGAGATCGAGGAACTTCGACAGGTGCGGCTTGTTGTTGGACGGTAGTACGGCTTCGATCAACAGAAGTGTCGCCGTGGGCGCCATGGTTTCCCGGATACGGCCCAGGATCATCCGGGCATGGTCGTCATCCCAGTCATGGATGATGTGTTTGAGAACATAGAGATCCCCGCTCGGCGGCACTGTGTCGAAGAACGAACCGACTTCGACATCACTCCGGTGACCGACCCCTGCTGCAACAAGATGCTCGCGGCTCTTCGCTTCCGTTGAGGGGATGTCGAAGAGCACACCGCGCGCTTCGGGCGCCGCTTTCAGTATCGCGGAAAGGAGCCGGCCATTTCCGCCGCCGACGTCCACTATCGAGCGTGCTCGCGAAAAGTCGTACGCGGCCAGTATCGGGGGGATGACCAGCGAACTGGTGCAGGACATCGCGTCATTGAATACCTTGGCCACCTCGGGCTCGTGACCGAGGCATTCGAACAACGTCATGCCATAGCTTGTTTCGATGCTGGACCGCCCCGTGCGTACAGAATCAGTGAGCCGACCCCAGTGTTCCCAGTACAGCGGGTGGCTGAGCAACAGGAGAAGCGGTCGCACCGACATCGGCGTGTCACTGCGCAGCGTCTGGGCGGTTGCGGTCAACTCGAACGTTCCGTCGGTCCTATGGACGAATATCGACTGCATGGCCAGTGCGCGCAGCAGTCGATGAGTTGCCGCGGGGTCGGCGCCGACACGGGCGGCAATCACCTCGGCGGTAAGTGGACCGTCTGAGAGAACGTCGGCAATTCCCAGCCTCGCGGCCGCATAGATGGTCTGTGCGGTGGCGACTCCACCCATTGCCGCGTCGAGAATGCCGACTGGCGGCGGCACCATCTTGAAACTTGCTTTCCGGAGCCCGTTGCGGAGTGTTTCGACAGATCGCGCCAACCATACGGGCGGCACTCGCCCCGCAACCCCGGCCCCGAACTCGCGATGTGATGAAGGGGCGGAGTGGGGTCGAGAACGACTGTTGGGAAATGGCATTCGTACATCCTCCGCTGGCGCTATGGTCTGAACTGCTGGCATAGGAGATAACACGCGCCACCTTGATTCCCTTCGCCACATGCTGACGTCGCCACGACTGAAGGTTCGGGAAACCTACCCGCGATTGCCGGTGGGTATTGCAGCGATGTCACCGCATTCGTTGAACCCGAACCTGTCATGGAGCCGAACCAAGATTCGAGGCGCCCACCAATTCCATGGGCCGAGCGCATGAATGAAGGCGGGCACCAGAATCATCCGCACCAAGGTGGCGTCGACGAGCACGGCCAACGTGAGGCCAACACCGAACATCCGCATGAAGGACACCTCCGCGGTGATCAACGCTGCGAACGAAATCGACATCACCAACGCTGCTGCAGTGATCACCCGGGCAGTGCGAGCCAATCCAACAGCAACGCTGTCGTCGTTGTCGTCACGGGTGCGACCGCTCTTGAGCCAGTGTTCGCGGATTCGCGACACGAGAAACACCTCGTAGTCCATCGACAGGCCGAACGCGATGCAGAACAACAGCACCGGCACGTTGGCGACGAGGGTGCCGGTTGGCGTAGTGCCGAGGGCCCCCAGATGGCCATCCTGGAAGATCCACACCAGAGCCCCGAATGTGGCTGTCAGTGAGAGCGCATTCATCACAAGTGCTTTCAGAGGAAGCACGACGCTTCCGGTCAGCATGAACAACAATGCGAACGTGACCATCCCGATGAACCCCAGCACCATGGGCAATCGTGACGTGATCGCTTTGACGCTGTCTCGGTTCACCCGCGCCACACCGGACATCTCGACATCACGACCGCCGGGGCCCGGCACGGCCTCGAGCCTGTCCAACTGGGCCTCGGAGGCATCGGAGAACAACGGAGCCGTGCTGCTCACGGTGAGGAAGACGCTGCCTCCAGCGGCACCCGTCGGTGCCGCTGGAGGACCCGACCAGTGCCCCCCGACAAACGTCCCAGACGGGGCTGCAACCATGGAAACATCTGGCACCTGAGATAGTGCGACAGCGTAGCTATCAATGATCGTCGCCGGCAGCCCGTTGGCGTCGGGGACGACGACGGTCACCGAAGTGTCGGTATTGGCGGCGAACGAGGAGCGCAGATCGTTACCGACTTCGTGGGCGGACGCCGACGGTGGAAGCACCCGTTCGTCCGGGAAGCCCCATCTCACGCCGACAAACGGCATTCCCAGCAGCACCAGCAACGTGGCTACGGCCAGACCGAGCGGAATCGCGCGGCGCATCACGAATCGCGCTGACCGGTGCCAGAACTGTTCATCGAGAGCCGTGGTCGCGGGCGCTGGCCGACGCAGCATTCGCCGCGCAAACATGCGTACGTCGAGCGAATCGACCCGGGTGCCCAGCAGCACCAGGGCTGCCGGTGTGACCACAATCGCCGCACCAGCAGAGAATGCCACCGTGGCGAGGCCGGCAAACGCGAACGATTTCAGAACGTACATCGGGAACAGCACCAAGGCGGCCATCGACAACGCCACTGTTGTCGCGGAGAACACCACGGTGCGACCGGCGGTGATCATGGTCTGAACGAGCGCGCGCTCCGTGGTTCCACCATCGGCCAACTCGTCACGATACCTGCTGATGATCAGCAATGTGTAGTCGATTGCCAGTGCCAAACCCATTGCCGCGGAGAGGTTCAGCGCAAGTACCGAGACGTCGGTAACGACAGTGATCAGTCGCAGTACCGACATCGATCCGACGATGGCCAGTGCGCCCACCACCATCGGCACAGCCGCGGCCAGCAGCCCGCCGAATATCCAGACCAGCACCAGAAAGCTCAATGGCACAGCGATGACTTCCATCAGCAACAGGTCACTCTGAGTCTGCTGATTGATCTGCGCGTACGTCATCGCTGAACCGCCGGCACGTACCTGGACGCCTTGGTATTCGGGAACAATGTCATCCGCAACGGTGTCGGACAGCGTTTGCGCATATCTCGGCGCGTCAGTCACGCCCCCGGCCAGCTCGGCGACAATCAATCCCGTGCCACCGTCCCTGCTGAACAGGTTGACCGCGGACGCCGGAGGGGACGTCCACGGCGACATCACGCTGGTCACATTTGGATCGTTCTCCAGGAGGTCGACGATGTCCCGACCCGCGTTGCGAGCCACCGTGCCATCTGCACCGTTGTCCACGGTGAGGGTGAACATCAGTTGCATGTCGCTTCGGGAGAACTTGTCCTGGAGTAGCTGCTCAGCCCGCGCCGACTCCGAATTGGGATCTTGAAAGCCGCCTGAGGAGAGACTTTTCGCGACGGGCAGGCCAAAGATGGCCGCACCGATCATCACCGCAACCGAGAGGGCGACGACGCGCCGGGGAGCGGCGAGCGCCAGCAGCGCGATCCGGTGTAGCACGATCCATCCCCTCCGCCCCTCGAGAACACCACAAAAAGCAGCGTGTAAGCGGTCCCGACCGAGTGGCGGCGGGGAGCAGCCTCGCCGCCGTCACTTAGGACAACAAGGCGAGGACCAGAAAGCTTCGGTTCCACAGCGGCGATGTGGGTGTCGCCATGTGATCACCAGCTGATCTGATTCAACAGGAGTTGGCACGCGCTGCCGACGTCATCGCGATCCCTGGAGGAGGAAGTGCGGAATTGTCTGTCTCCGTGATTGTTACAGAACAAGACGATGACGGAGACTGCCGAACGCCATTGCTCAGCAGTCTCGGCCTCCTCTCAGCCGACCATTGCCCTGACACTCGTCCATGGTGCCGACGAACCGATAGCCACGGCCGCGAATCGTTCGGATGTAACGTTGCGATTCGCCGTCGTCGCCGAGGACTCGGCGCGCCATTTTGATGCGGCTGGTGAGAGCGGCCTCGCCCACGAAGCGACCTCCCCAGACACTGTCGAAGAGTTCAGTCTTGGTGACCAGGCGGTGGTGGTTGATCACCAAATGTGTCATGACATCGAATACCTGGGGCTCCATCGGAATCACGACCCCGTCGCTGCGCAGTTCGTAGCGCGCCACATCGAGGACAAACTCATCAAAATGCCACGCGCCCAGGTCAGTTGTGGACATTCCGGCCAAGAGCACAGTCACGTTGTTCCTTTCGAAGAGCTCGCTGTCGAGCCGGTCGACCGGTACGACGATCGCGGCCGCCGAAAGGTTCATTGAGGGTCAGATCCACGGGTGAGGCAGGAGTTACAGCCAGTGGGTGAGGGCTTATCGGACGCGTCGACCTGCCCGGGTGTAACACTCGATCGTGGCCATCACAAAGGCTCCGCTGCCACGGCCGGAGATGCCCCGGACCGAAGAGTTGAACCGTTCTGCGTGTTTGACGATCTGATACATCATCACTCCATGCAACAAGGGGGGCGGTCCTTCTCAGCCATGAACGCAGCCGAGACCCGTGCACACGCACAACACCACGTGTCAGTCCGGTGTGGATGACTCGTCGCGATGCGGAATCACCGCGAGGCGGCGGGCATGTCGACGAACTCCTCATCAGGATTCATGAAGAGCACTCCCAGGCGCTTCTTCGGTATGTGCTGCGGCTGACTCGAGGAGACCGGGAACTCGCCGAGGATGTCGTTCAGGAAGCCCTGCTGCGCTTGTGGCAGAAACCCAGCCTCCTGACCACACAGTCCAGCGAGTCCGTGCGGGCATGGCTCCACACCGTGGCCCGCAACCTGGTGATCGATGACCGACGCAGCTCGCGCTACAAGCGTGAGCTACAGACCGACAGCGTCCCCGAACAGCACGCGCCAGACAGTCTCGGGCCGGCAGTCGACAAGTGGGTGGTGGCCGAGGCGCTTCGCGCGTTGAGCCCGGAACATCGCGCAGTGCTGGTACGGGTGCACTACCTGGGTCAAACCGCGGTCGAGGTCGCTCGGCAGGAACACATTCCGCCAGGCACCGTGAAATCTCGTCTGCACTATGCACTTCGGGCGCTGCGCGTCGCCCTGGAAGAAAGGGGAGTGGCCCAATGAACTCCGATGGCAACATGTCGGACTGGGATGCTGCCTACGTTCTCGGCGCACTTACTCCGGAGGAGAGGTCGGAGTACGAGCAGCTTCGCGCGGCCGAGCCGACGAACATCGCGGCGCTGACAGACTTCGCGGACACAGCTGCTCTGCTCGACCTGCTGTCACCGCAAGAAGCGCTGGCATTGCTCGACGAGGCTGTTGAGGGTGCGCCAATTCCCGAGGTGGCACCCGCAATCCTGCTGCCGGCATTGGCGGCGGCGGCCGAAAAGCGCCGGGTCCGGTCCCGTCGTGCCGTCATCGCCAGCGTCTTGGCGTCGGCAGCGGCGTTCCTCCTCATCGGAGGAATCATCGGATACAACTCGATCGGCGCTTCCCCGTCTACCGGCGTCACATTGCAGGCGATGGCACCCGGGCAGCGCAAGGGAGTCAGCGCATCCTTGGCCGTGACAGGCGAACGGTGGGGAACGAGGCTGGACTGGCAATGCCAGTACACCAAAGACTGGGCTTCGACTGTGACCAGTTACGGCCTCGTTGTGACCACCATCGGCGGAGCAGAATCGACGGTGGCCACCTGGAGCCCGTCCGGGCACGAGGCCTCGGGCCTGGCGGCGGCCACCGTCATCCCTACCTCCGAGATCCGCAGCATCGAAATCCGGGAAACAGGCACAACCACACCACTTGCGGTCACCACGCTCAACTAGCGCAGCGTCCAGAGCCGAGAACAGGTTTCGAAGAGCAAGGCGAATGAGCGTCGGGCAGCCATCAGGGCTAGTCGCCAGGGGAAGGTGCTCGGAGACAACGAACCGGGAGCCGAGTGCGTTTTGACTGCCGCGCTGAGGTCCCCCTGAAGTGTGGGAGTTGCTCAGAAGATGCCACTGTAGGCATTGAGGGCCTGCTGGCCGCCCAGATGCGCGTAGAGAACCTTCGAATGGGGTTCGATCTGCCCAGACTGAACCAGGTCCACCAGGCCGGCCATGGACTTACCTTCGTAGACGGGATCGAGGATGACTCCTTCGAGGCGTCCGACCAACTTGATCGCATCGATTGTTGATTCGACCGGTACGCCGTAGCGATCGCCCGCCCACCCTTCGAGAACTGTCATCTCGTCATCACGAAGGTCACGGCCGAGTCCGATGAGCTCTGCAGTGCTGCGGGCGATGCGCGCAACCTGTGCGTGGGTCTTCGTCAAGGTCGCCGAAGCGTCGATGCCGATGACGCGGCGTGGCCGGTCCTGGCCGGCGAAACCGGCGATCATCCCTGCCTGAGTCGATCCTGTCACTGTGCAGACCACAATGGTGTCGAAGAAGACCCCGAGTGTTTGTTCCTGTTGCTGGACTTCGTATGCCCAGTTGGCGAAGCCGAGGCCGCCCAACCGGTGATCGGATGCACCTGCAGGGATGGCGTATGGGATACCACCTGCACGCTCGACATCCTCGATGGCCTTCTGCCAGCTGTCTTTGAACTCGATGCCGAAACCGGAGGGATCGAGACGGACGTCGGCGCCCATGATCCGTGACAGAAGGATATTGCCGACTTTGTCGTTGACCGAATCGGGCCAGTCAACCCATTTCTCCTGGACAAGGACCGCCTTGAGGCCCAGGTGGGCGGCGACGGCAGCCACCTGACGGGTGTGGTTGGACTGAACACCCCCGATCGAGACCAGGGTGTCGGCTCCCAGCTCGAGCGCTTCGGGGATCAAGTACTCCAGCTTTCGGGTCTTGTTGCCGCCATACGCGAGTCCGGAGTTCACATCCTCGCGTTTGGCCCAGATGTCAGCGCCACCGAGAAAGTCACTCAGCCTGGGAAGCGGATGGACCGGGCTCGGGCCGAAGGTCAGCGGGTAGCGCTCGAAATCTGAAATAGCCATGGGTTGTCTCCTGGAGTACGGACATAGCCGCGGTAGCTGAGTACGACTCGCAGAGCGATCCGCAGCGGATGGGATGGGTCTACGGTCAGCAACATCCAACGCGCAATATATTGCGATGCGCAAAGGTTTCTTGTCAACCGTCGATGGGCGCTTTCAACCACTTGACTCTCCCGCTGGGGGAGGTGGCACCGTGTCGCTATGACACTTGACAAGGACGTCGGTCCTGGTATCCCCATCTGGGGAACCGAAAGTGAATCAGATTCGGTCCACATACGTGTAATACGGTGTGCCATCAGCAGCCGATATCGGCCCTCTTGCGGAGTTCCTGAGAAGTCACCGTGAGCGACTTTCGCCGGAGCTGGTTGGTATCCAAACACGGGGAGTTCGCCGTGTGCCTGGACTGCGGCGCGAGGAGGTGGCCATTCGGGCCGGAATCAGTATCGAGTACTACACCCGTCTTGAACAGGGTCGCGAGCGCAATCCTTCTGGAGCCGTGTGCGATGCGCTCGCGGACGCGCTCACTCTAGATCGCTATGAAGCCGGGCACCTGCATGCGCTTGCCAGTCCTCGCAAGTCAAATGTCGATGTCCGTTCGCCCAGACCGGAAGTCCCCGAGGGATGTCGGGTACTCGTACGGACGCTCGGAACACCGGCAATCATCCAGACCCGGTACACGGATGTACTCGTCTCAAATCCCATGGCGGAAGCGCTGTCGCCGGCCTTACACCGCGGTGTGAACCGTATTCGGTCTCTGTTCATCGACCCATCGGAGCGGGCCATGCATCTCGACTGGAACCGGGCAACGGCCAATTGCGTCGCACAGCTGCGCTTTGCGGTTGGTGGGGAGCTCACGATGTCGCCTGCCCGGGAACTGATCGCCGATCTGTTGCAGCGTAGCGCCACCTTCCGGGGACTATGGTCACGCCACGAGGTCAACCACGCTCCCCTCAGTCCGATCCGTCTCCGCCACCCAACCCTGGGGCGCCTCAAGCTGTTCCGAGAGAAGCTCATCCTCGCGGGCACCGACGATCTCGCCATGGTGGTCTTCCACGCCGAACCCTCATCGCATTCCTGGTCGGCGCTGCAGCGGTTGGCTCAGCATTCGGCTATCTAGGCACAAGGATTGGCGAACTGGTGATTCACGAGTTGAGAGCTGATGCACGGAGCAGGTCGACGGCGACAAGCCGGCCGCAGGTTGGTCCATTCTCACCCACGTTATGACCTGAGTGTGGCCATATCGCAACGATGCGGGAGGTTCACCGACCGACAACTAGTTGAACGAAAGCTGACATGACGTCCATATCGAGTTTTGATCAAGTACGGGCCGGCCAGGTCCGTCCCGACTTCGAGCGGGAGGTGATGCCTTTGTTGGCAGACCTTCGTAGGCGTGCCTTGGCGTACACCCACAATGCGGCCGACGCGGAGGACCTTGTTCAAGAAACGCTGCTGAAGGCCTACCGGGCATTCGCTACGCTCGGCCGCGACCGTTACCTCAAAGCCTGGCTACTGCGCATCATGCGAAACACCTGGATCAACAACTATCGGGCGGGCCTGTGCCGGCCGACTGAGGCACTTGTCGGGGATCTCACCGATGGCAATCTCGATATCGTGTCGCAGTGGTCGCGCCACGAGTGCTCGGCTGAGCACATCGCCTTGCGTGGAATGGCAGATCCGGGAACCGTCGCGGCGCTGTCAAGCCTCCCTGAGAAGGTCCTCCTCACTGTGTATTACATCGCGATTGTTGGATTGTCGTATCGCGAGGTATCCACAGCGATGAACGTTCCGCCAGGTACTGTGATGTCCCGGATGCATCGCGGTCGGCTCCTACTGCGTCGCTCACTCGCGGCGCACCGGGGCGGGCTCGTCACGATTGGGTGCGTTACCGAGAACGCGACGGCTGAAGGTACTGAGGGGGCTGCCCGCTGCAGAGGCAACTCATTGGCCTGAGGACTACGACTCCGCCGACGGTCTTTTGAGGTGATGTGGCGCCACCGATGGCATCGGTTTTGTTTAAAAGTGCTCCGAGGCAGAATTTTTGGATCGAAATGCCAGTCGGTGCTCCGGGCTGGAACCAGGGTGGGTCTGTCACTACTAGGACTGGCAGAGATCTGGTGATCGGCAGGGCTTCGTTGGAGACTCGCTCTGGTGATGATTGCGAATTATGGCAAGGCGGGACGAAACCCGGCGGAGCCTCTCGACGAGATAGATTCATTCCCCAACGCTGGCGGTTGAAGCCGAATTGACTCTCCCCGGGGAGAAGGTGCATCGGCAATTGTTGTTCGCGTGAACGTAGGTCCACGGCAATGTGATTCGAAACGCTTGAGCGTGGGGGTCGCGCGACGGGACCGCCGATCGGCACTTCTCTGTCAGGTGCTGTCTGCATATTTTCGGCGACCCCCTTGACAAATATCGCTGTCCGACATGCAATATATTGCGAAGAAAAAATCGATGCGATGGTCCCAGGGCTGTCCAGACCTCAGGAGACACAGATGATGATCAAGTCTGTTCTGACGACGATGACGGTGGGTGTTGCGGTGGCGATGCTCGCGGCCGGCTGTGGTGGGGCGGATGCTGAGCCGCCGGTGCCCGCCAATCAGCCGACGGTGGTGTTGGTTCATGGCGCTTTTGCTGACTCCTCGAGTTGGAATGGGGTGATCAGCAAGCTCGTGGCGGATGGCTATCCGGTGATTGCGGTGGCTAATCCGTTGCGGGGACTGGCATCTGATGCTGAGTATGTGCGCAGTGTGGTCGATGGTGTTGCGGGGCCGGTGGTGTTGGCGGGCCATTCGTATGGGGGGTCGGTGATGAGTCAGGCAGCTGAGGGGTTGTCGAACGTGAAGGCGTTGGTGTTCATCGCGAGTTTCCTTTTGGAGCCGGGGGAGAGTACGGGCGAGTTGGCGGCGAAGTTCCCTGGTGGCGAGCTGGGTCCTGCGTTGGATTCGGTGCCGTTCCCGTTGGCTGGTGGTGGGGAAGGTAGTGATTTGTACATCAAGCAGGATGAGTTCCGGAGGGTCTTCGCTGCCGATGTCGGCGAGGATGTCACGGCGTTGATGGCTGCTACTCAGCGGCCCATTGCTGCGGCAGCGTTGGAGGAGCCGGCTTCGAAGGCTGCGTGGAAGGCGATTCCGTCGTGGAATCTGGTGACCACCGAAGATCTTGCGATTCCGGCCGAGTCAATGCGCTTCATGGGGGCCCGCGCGAACGCTCACACCTTGGAGGTCAAGGCGTCTCACGCGGTGACAGTGTCGGTGCCTGAGGTTGTGGCGGACTTGATCGCTCAGGCAGCCGATTCCACGCGCAGCTAGTCAAGCCGAGCCGAGCCGTGAAGCGGTCGCACGATCCGTTGAGTATGTGCGACCGGTTTGATCCTGGGCGTCCCACAGAACTTCTGACGTCAGGAGGAAGCCGACACGGGCGCCGGGGGACGTAACGGCGTGCGCGATAGAAGGGGGAGACAGATATGCAACCGATCACTGAGGAAAACATCACCGATCTTGCTGCGGCGCGGTGGGCCACCGCCCACAATCCGCGGCTGGCGCAGATCATGCAGCAGATGGTGCGATACTTACACGACTTTGCTCGAACCGTGGGGCTGACGGAGCAGGAGTGGGCGGCCGCCGTCCAATGGCTTCGCCGCGCGGGTCACATCAGCGACGACAAGCGTGACGAGTTCATTCTCGCGGCGGATGTATTGGGGTTGTCGACGCTGCTCGTCGAGCTGAATCACCACCTGGACGCGGACGCTACACCGGCGACGGTTCTTGGTCCGTTCCATGTGGATGGCTCACCAGAGCTGGAGTTCGGCGCGGACATGTCCCAAGGTGTGCAGGGCACGCCCCTCTTCATCGTGGGCAGAGTCCACGATGTGGACGGCGCAGCTGTTGGGGGAGCGGTCCTCGACGTGTGGCAGGCCGACGCGGACGGCGCCTACGAGGCCCAGCTGCAGGTTGATGGGGCACGCCTGCGCGGCAAATACACCTCGACGCCAGGCGGCGCCTTCTGCGTGCGGACAATCGCACCGCTTGGCTACAGCATTCCGATGGACGGCCCAGTGGGCGAGCTCATGGCGCGAACCGACATCAGCCACTACCGGCCGGCGCACATCCATTTCCTCATAGACGTGCCGGGATACGAGCCGCTGATCACTCATCTGTTCGAGAAGGGGACGCAGTACCTCGACAGCGATGTCGTATTCGGCACAAAGGCCGAGCTGGTGGTCGAGTTCGCACGTCGCGATCCGGGTCCGACGCCCGACGGCCGCATGTGCGAGGTTCCTTGGCTGCTAACGAGTTACGACTTCGTACTCCAGCCAAAGAGTGAAGCACACCCCCCGGCACCCTAAGCCATTGTGCAAATACGCAGGAGCTGTCGCAAGCTCTGGAAACAAGTGAGGACGAACATGCGAGACGGTATTGCCAGTCGCGGAAGACTGGAGCAGAACATCGGCGGCCCGCCCAGCGAACTGGCGCCGGACGTCCCGTCGGGACACTACGACTATGTGGTGATCGGCGCCGGATCGGCCGGTTGTGTGCTCGCTGCCCGGCTGTCCGAGGATCCGGCCGTTCGAGTGTTGCTGCTCGAGTCCGGCGCGGCTGACACAAGACCCGAGATTGCGGCTCCGCCGGCATGGCCGACGTTGTGGGGTAGCACAGTTGACTACGCCTATGACACCGTCCCGCAAGCGGGCACAGACGGGATTGCCCACAACTGGCCACGTGGCCATACTCTCGGCGGCAGCAGCAGCATCAACGCGATGGTGTTCCTGCGAGGCCACCGCAGTGACTTCGACATCTGGGCCAAGTCCGGCTGTACGGGTTGGGACTACGAAGCAGTTCTGCCCTACTTTCAGCGCAGCGAAACCGTAAGCGGTGGGGATCGACGTTATCGAGGTACCGAGGGGCCGGTAGCACCTGCGCCTGTCTCGGCCGATGTCGCCAACCCGCTGTCTCAGGCCTTTGTCGATGCGGCCGTCGCCGCGGGCTACTCGATGACCGATGATTTCAACGGGGCCTGCGCCGAGGGAGCGGGCTGGCATGACCTTTCGATCTCAATGGGGGCTCGCCAGAGCGCCGCCGCTGCCTACTTGAACCCGATAGGCGGTCTGCGACCCAACCTCACCATCTCGACCGAATCCCGCGCGCGCAAACTGCGCATCAAAGGAAAACGCTGCGTAGGAGTCGACTTCGAGCGTCGCGGTGAGCTGATCACTGTGTACGCCGACTCTGAGGTGGTGCTCAGCGCGGGTGCTGTGGACTCGCCACGGTTGCTGCTGTTGTCCGGCATCGGGCCGGCGTCCGAGCTTGAAGCCGCCGACGTGACTGTGGTGCACGACCTGCCCGGGGTAGGCCGTAACCTCCATGACCACCCGTTCTGCGGGGTCGTCTACGAGGCCACCCAACCGATACCAGTCGGCCGTGCCAACCACGCCGAAGTGTCGTTGTCATGGCGCAGCGACGAATCCCTTTCGGGCCCCGACATGCAGCTCATGTTCATTCACGTTCCGTTCCACGCGCCTCACCTGGTTGCCCCCGCGAACAGCTTCACACTCGCGATAGCCACCGTGCCCGAGGCCCGAGGCTCGATCCGCCTCGCCGGACCGGAGCCGGAGACTCCGCCACTGATCGACCCGAATTACCTCGGCGTGGAGTCGGACATCCAGCGGATGATGTACGGCTTGACCGTGGCCCGGGACATCGCGGCGACTGAGCCGTTCGCACCATGGCGCGGCCGCGAGGTGCTCCCCGGGCCGGACATCACCGATGAGAAGGGGCTGCGCTCCTTTCTGGCGCGCGGCACCGGAACCTACTACCACCCTGTTGGCAGCTGCGCTATGGGCAACGGGCCGGATGCGGTCGTCGACCCAGAGCTGCGTGTATACGGCCTTGGTGGCTTGCGAGTGGCTGACGCATCCATCATGCCCAGAATCGTGTCCGTCAACACCAACGCCGCAACGATCATGATCGGCGAAAAGGCCGCCGACCTGATTCGCCGGCAAACGGCCTGACCGAACTGGCGGCGGGTTGCTGCACCCTGGCCGAACTTGGCGGACATCTATCCGACGGAAGGCAATATGAGATTCGGTGAGCTCGGTGCGGATGTGACGGGAACCGGTGACCACAGGCCGCCGGTGGTGCTCCTACACGGGCTGACTTTCGATCGTCATATGTGGGCTCCGATGGTCAGGGAGCTATCGGGGCGCAGAGTGTTGGCGCTCGACTTGCCCGGACACGGTGATTCACTCCGGCGAAACTCCTACGACCTGAACGAGGTTGTCGAGGTTCTCCACGATGCGCTCCGGATCGCCGATGTGGAAAGGCCGGTGATGGTAGGGCACTCTGTCGGCGGTCTGTTGGCCACGATGTACGCAGGCAACCACCCGACCCGGGCGGTGCTGAACATCGATCAGCCGTTGCTCCCCGGCCCTTTTGGGGAGTACCTGCGATCAGTCGAGGCTGTCCTGCGTGGACCGGACCACCTGAGCATCTGGGTCAAACTGCTCGCCGGGATGGGCACTGAGCAGTTGGCGCCTCAACATCGGCGACTGTTGCGCACCAAACCTCGTCAGGACATTCTGCTCGGCTATTGGAAGGAGATTCTGGAGACATCCCCGGCGATACTTCGGGAACGGCGGGCACAGCAGCTGACTGCGGTGCGCGGGGCCGGGACGGCCTACCACTACGTCAGCCGAAGCGTCGTGGCCGCCGATTACGCGGAATGGTTCTTGGAGATGCTGCCCGAGGCTGGGATCACGGTGTTGCCGGGTAACGGCCACTTCCCTCATGTTGCCCAGCCGGCAGCCCTGGCGGCGATTCTATCCGGCTGGGAGTGACAGAAAGTAATTGCGGCATCGGCGCCAGTAGTGCGGCGAAAAGTATCGAAAATGATGATGATCGACTCATCGTACAAACGCTGATAGTGGTGTGGGGCAACGTAGCCCGGTGAGTTGACGCAACCAGTGCTGCTTTCCAGATCGTTGAATCGCGATGTTTTCGACCAACTTCGCCGGTACAGCTCAGCGACCTTGGCAGCGATACGACGATAGCTAACTGTCTTATCTGAAGCGTGGCCACTTGCGGTTGTGCTTCCGAAAGGCGCCAGAGAAGGAATCGCGTTGAAAAACCCACACCTGGAGGAATGCACCTCAGCTGCAAGCCAAGGACTGGATCGCTCGGCTCGCGCCGGGTTGGAAGAACGTTTCGCTTGCGAGGCCTTTCCGTTGCGGGGCGAGCTCATACGCATCGCACACCGATACACGCCCAGTATCCATGATGCTGAAGACCTTGTGCAGGAGACATTTGTCAAGGCCTGGCTCGGCTTCGAGTCCTGCACACCCAGCTCCAATCTTCGGGCGTGGATGGTGCGCATCATGATCAACACCTGGATCGACAATCACCGCAAGACTCAACGTCGCCCAAGGGAAGTGCTCGCCGGTTCCGCCACCGATGCCCAAATCTCGATCGATCGACAACAGCGCACCCATGTGCAGTCGGCTGAGGAGACGGCCTTGACACATCTGCCCAATGATCGGCTGCGGCAGAGTATCCGCGCACTGCCCATCGCACTGCAAGCTGCTCTGTTCTATGCCGACGTATGCCAATTCTCGGTGAGACAAATCGCCGAGATCGAAAGCATTCCCATGGGCACCGTAATGTCCCGTCTCCACCGAGCGCGTCGCGGGCTGCGGTCGGCTATGTCGGAAGAAGGGACGCCAGATCCGGTCCAGCAGCCGCGACCGGGAATGCGCGGGGATCGAAGTCCGGCAATTGATTCCGGGAATCATAGCTCGAACTGCGATCTGCCTGCGGCGATGGCCTGCTCTTGAGCCGACAGGCGCACTCTGCCGTATCGGGTGAGTTGGAGAACCGGCATCGGATTTCTGGTTCTGGTACCGGGGCGTGTCGGGACCGCATGTACGAGTCAACCGGAGTCACGGCGCGCCTCAGCTGCGGTTGCAAGCACCTTTCCCCGTGAGATATCGCATAGAATATTCCGCATGCCAGTCCCAGATGAGCATGGAAGACACAGACGATCGCTGCTGCGAGAGCAGGCGTACGTTTCGATCAGGGATGCAATCGTCAACGGCACGTTCGCGCCCGGAGAGAAGCTACGCGACCCCGAACTCGAGCAATGGTTGGGCATCAGCCGCACTCCGATCCGCGAGGCCATCGCCCGGTTGGAAACGGCTGGGTTGGTTCATACGATGCCGGGGCGTTCGACTGTGGTGTCGACCATCGAACGTGTGGCGGTGCTCGATGCGCAGGCTGTTGCAGCCGCCATGCACGCGCTCGCCGTCCGTATCGCGGTGCCGCTGATGGGGAAAAAGGAATTTGCTGCCATGGTGGCGGCCAACAAGGAGTTTGCCGCCGCCCTCGCGTCGGGAGATCCGGAAGCGGCGATGCAGGCTGACGATCTCTTTCACGGTGTTGCCGTCGACGCCAGCGGGAACCAGGCAATTCCGGTGGCTCTCGAGAATGTGACCCCAGTGCTCCGCCGACTGGAATTTCGGCGCTTCTCCTCCCTGTCCGGTCGCCAGTCGATAGCGCAACACAAGCGCATCATCGAACTCTGTCGCCAAGGTGATGCCGATGCGGCGGCGGAAGCCACCCAACAGAATTGGGAGACCCTGTCGCTCCTGCTGAACGGAGCTGATGAGGAGTAGCCAGGTGGCAGAAGCTGCTGCGGCCGTTGGTAATCGCACCTGGTCTAGCGGCGAATGGTCTCGGACGGCGATTCGCCGAATCTTTCCTTGTATTGCTGGGCAAACCGCCCCAGGTGAAAGAAGCCCCACCGCGTCGCCACATCGGTGACACGGAGTTCGCCTTCGGCACCACCTTTGAGTAGTTCTTCCCGGACGTGTTCGAGACGGATCTTGCGTACATACGCCATTGGTGACATACCGAAGCATTTCTGGAACGACGCATGCAGTGTCCGCACACTCATTGATCCGGCGCGGGCGAGTTCGTTGGGTGTGAGCGGTTCATCGGCGTTCATCTCGATGAAGTCGACGACGGGTTTGAGTCGACCGAGCCGGACCTGGGGTGGCGGTGCCAACAGGTCATCTTTGTAAGGGTGATCGCCGGCGTTGAGTAGCTGGCTCATGATGAAGGATTCGAGTTGATCTCGAGCCATGGGCATTTCAGCGATCCCGCCGGGACGGTCGAGCTCGCGAACGAAGAACTCGACCGATGCCAGCAGGCTGGCCCCCGCGGCTGTCGAGAGGTCGAGCCCGAATTCGAAGTCGATGGCAGAGTTCACCTGGCGCCCTAACAATTCCGACAGATGCGACTCCAGGCTGACGCGCGGCACCTTCAGGATGATTTGTTCCGCATCCGGTGTCCAGTGCACGGTGTTGGTCTGCTCAGGATGCAAGATTGCCCCGCTGTGACGGGCCTCGGTGACCACCTTCTGGCCGTCGGCGCGATCAGCGTGGGTGCTGCCGGCGGTGGTGAGGTTGACGTGGTAGCAGTCATCGGTTGCCGGCATTCGTAGAGTCGTGTTGGTTCCGTAGGTGAGAAATCCCGCGGTGAAATGCCGTTGCTCAACAGCATTGAGCGTCATGTCCAGTGCGCCTGGGTCTTCGGCGTAGAGCTGGTGGGCCAAGTACACGTCGGTGACTGCTTGGCGCGCTTCTTCCAGGTTGCGAGTGTGCAGCACAGGAAATGCGTCAAGCGGCTGTTCGCGGGTGTCTCTCACGGTCTGCTCCTTAACCTCCGTCATGACCCCAGACCGTGGCCGGGTTGCAGCGAGTTGGGCGCTACAACCCGGCCACGATAGTCGTCAGTGGCGTAGACCAGCTTGCTTGAGAAGCGGCATTACGGCGTCGCCGAAGTATTTCATCTCCTCGTTGTAGTCGATCATCCCCATGATGATGCCGTTCATGCCGGCGTCGTTGAGCTTGCCGATCTCCTCGACACACTGCTCGGGGGTTCCGACAATCGGGTATCCGCCCCAGCCGGCGATGAACCGCTCCTTGAACTCACGGGCGTGATCGAACGATTGGCTTGCGCCGGAGAGCGCCATGTTGATCACATTGCCGGCGGCGCCCCAGTCGCCATCGTCGATGACACGCTGGAAGTCGGCTTTGGCCTCTTTCTCGGTGTCGCGGCACACCACCAGCCCGTACGTCATCGGGGTGATGGTGCGCTGGTACTCGTCGCGGGCCTTGGCCACGATCGCCGTGGTGTAGGCCTTCATGTTCTCCAAGGTGTCCAGGGAGGCGAAGTTGAAGTCGACATTGCGGGCCGAGAATTCGATGCCGCTCTTGGAGTTGCCCGCGTTGATCAGGGCCGGGCGTGGTGCCTGGTGGGGCTTGGGGTAGGACTCGAGATTGTCGCCGTCGAAAAACTCGCCGTGAAAGCTGAATGAACCAGGCTCAGTCCACAGCTTGTTGACGTAGTCGATCCACTCCTGGCCGAAGGCATAGCGCTGGTCATGCTGGCGTTGTGCACCGCCGAACATCTCCATTTCCGGTGTCACCCATCCCATCACCAGATTGAGGCCGAAACGGCCGCCGGAGATGTGATCGATGGTCGTGGCCGCTTTGGCTGCGACAATTGGATGGACTGTCGGCAGATGGGACGTGGCGAAGATCGCGATGTTTTCGGTGGCTTGAGCCAATCCCGCTGCCCAGGTGTAGGTTTCGAAACAGTTGCCGTTGAAGTTCGTGGTGCCGCCGAACCCCTTCCAGCGTGCCACGGGTACCAAGGCTTCGAAGCCCAGAGAGTCGGCGCGCTGGGCGACTTCCAGTGTGTGCTTCCATGTCGCCTCATAGGTCGTCGGGGCATGCGACATGATGAGGCCGTACGAGCAGTTGGTACCGAACAATCCGAGTTTCATCTTTTGGTCGTTGAACATCGGATTGGTCGAAACCCGGTCCACCAACGGGGCGGTTTCCGCGATCGGTCGCGGTGCGGTCGGATGATATTCGAGTGTGTCGGTCATCGTGAATCTCCTTGTCAGCCGAGCTTGAACGGATCGCGGGTAGCGCCGGTGAGTTCGACCCACACGGACTTGTTCTCGGTGTACTCGTTGATGGCGTCGAGCCCGTTCTCGCGACCGAGGCCGCTGTCACCGAACCCGCCGAAGGGCACGTTGGGAGCAAGTACCCGGTAGGCATTGACCCAGACTGTGCCGGCCCGCAGCTTGGCGGCGACGCGGTGGGCACGGTGGACGTCTTTGGTCCACACCGAACCGGCCAACCCGAACTGGGTGTCGTTTGCCAGTTTCAGGGCCTGTTCCTCGGTGGAGAACTTGTAGGCGGCCAGAACCGGACCGAACACCTCTTCCCGAACGATGGTCGAGTCGGGGGTGACATCGGTGAAAACGGTCGGTTCGATGAACAGCCCGCCGTGTTCGACGCTGGCGCGGCCGCCGCTGGCCACGGTGGCACCTTCGTCGATCGCCGTGCGCAGGTAGCCCAACACCTTGTCGTACTGCGGGCGGTTGGCGACCGGACCCATCTCGGTGGCAGCATCGTTGGGGTCGCCGAGCTTGATCGCACTGGCCCGTTTCGCGACCAGTTCGATCAGTTCGTCGTGGACGCTTTCGTGGACTATCAACCGGGAGCCCGCCATACAGGTCTGGCCGGTGGCGGCAAAAACCCCCGCGACCAAACCATTTGCGGCAGCTTCCAGATCAGCATCGGGAAAGACGATTTGCGGTGACTTGCCGCCCAGCTCGAGGGTGACTCTGTTGAGATTGGCCGCGGCCGCTTGAGCCACCGCACGTCCGGTGTTCGTGGAACCGGTGAACGCAACCTTGTCGACACCGGTGTGGCTGGCCAGATGCTCCCCGATACCGCGGCTGGACCCGGTGACAATATTGACTGTGCCGGCGGGGAACCCTGCTTTGTCGATCATTTCGGCGAACGCCAAGGTGGAAGCCGGCGCATGTTCGGACGGCTTGATGACAAATGTGCAACCCGCGGCCAACCCCACCGCAAGCTTGAAGGTCATCAACAGCAACGGAGAGTTCCACGGCGTGATGGCCGCGACCACGCCGACGGGATGGCGCTGGGTGTAGACGAAGTAGTTGGGTTTATCCGACGGAATGGCCCTACCTTCGAGCTTGTCGGCCAGACCTGCGTAGTAGTAGTACCACTGCGGTAGGTACTGCAGTTGGCCGATCATCTCTCGGTACAACTTGCCGGAGTCGGAAACCTCCAGTCGAGCAAGACGTTCGGCGTTCTCGCCGATGAGGTCGCCAAGTCTGCGCAGCAGCCGTGCACGCTCGAACCCGTTCGTGGCACCCCATTCGCCGTCAAGGGCTGACCGCGCACTGGCCACTGCCAAGTCGACATCCTCGGTGGAACCATCCGGTATCGATGCCCAGGCCTGGCCCAGATAAGGGTTCTCGGACTCGAACGTCTTTCCTGACCGGGCGTCGACGAATTCACCCCCGACGTACATCTTGAACTGTTCCAGATCCCGCTCCGCCTGCGGCGGGGATCCGAGCTGGGTAGATGTCATGGCTCACTTCCTCGAAAAATTCCTGTGGTGCATATCACCCTTTCCAGACCCTAGGCAGCGTGCCGGGTGGGTCGATAGCCACAGAGTGCGCGTGACTATCCGTTGCGTGCAGACCCGGTGCGCACCGGCGAAGTGAGTTCACTGGGCGGATAGTGGCGGCACTGGGCGGATAGTGACACCAGTCACAAGGTGCCTATGGTTCGGCGAAGACGACCACCACCGAGGCTGCAGGGGATAGACGATGGAACTCTCGATGATCACCGCCGATCGCATGCGGGAAGTGCTCGGCTCCTTCTGCTCGGGTATCACTGTCATCTCCGCGCAGACCGAACACGGCCCTGTCGGCTTCACCTGCCAGTCCTTCAGCTCGTTGTCACTGGACCCGCCGCTTGTATCCTTCAGCCCAGCAAGGACATCCACGACGTGGCCGAAGATCCGAGACATCGGGACCTTCGCCGTCAACGTCCTGGCCGACGACCACCACACCATCAGTAACGGCTTCGCCCGTTCCGGTGCCGACAAATTCGCCGGGGTGCGCTGGGAAGCTGGGCCGCACGGTGCACCGATCCTCGACGGTGTGGTGGCGTGGGCGGAATGCGACCTCTGGGCCGAGTACGACGGGGGCGATCACACTGTGGTCGCCGCCCGGGTACTGGAACTGCACGGCACGCCAGACAGGAGCCCGCTGCTGTACTACCGGGGCGGCTACCACTTGGCTCGGCCACACCACCACGGCACCACGAGTCGATGACATCTGCGATTCGCCGAACGTGAGCGTCGTTTCAGCTGAGCGAACGTCGCCGACGATCTACCCCATTCCTTGACGGAGGTCCAATCATGCACGAGTTCAACGCACTTGGTGAGGCGGTCCGCCGTATCGCCCGCGGCGGGATGGTTCTGGTCGCTGACAACGAAGATCGTGAGAATGAAGGTGACCTCGTGATGGCCGCCGAGTTCACCACGGCGGCCGACATGGTATTTCTGCTGCGCCATGGCAGCGGGATCGTGTGCACACCCATGAGTGAGGCCATCGCCGATGAACTCGACCTCACCCCGATGGTGTCCGCCAACACAGACAACCATCAAACCGCATTCACTGTGACAGTCGATGCTGTCGAGGTGGGCACCGGAATTTCTGCCGCAGACCGGGCCGCCACCATCAGGGCGCTGGCCCGTCCGACGACTCGACCTGCCGATCTGCGTCGGCCCGGACATGTCTTCCCGCTACGGGCGCGTAACGGCGGCGTCCTGGTCCGGGACGGGCACACCGAAGCGTCGCTGGACTTGATACGGCTGGCCGGATGCCGCGAGGTGGCTGTGATCACCGAACTGGTCGACGACGACGGTGTTCCGATGTCCGGCACGACGCTCACCGATTTTGCTGCCATGCACGGTATTCCGATGATCACCGTCGCTGACCTCGTTACACATCGGCTACGCACGCAGGCCGCCTCCGTGCTGGGGGCCAGTGCATCGATACCCACCCGGCACGGCTTGTTCAGCGCGCAGACCCACATCGGGGATGGCGGCGCCGAACACCTCGTGCTGTCCTACGGCGACGTGCGTGCCGCGTCCACCACATCCGTCGGGGTATTGGTCCGGGTGCACAGCGAATGCCTGACCGGCGACGTCTTTGGTTCTCAGCGCTGCGACTGCGGCAGTCAACTCGACGCCGCACTCGGACAGATCGCCGCCGAAGGTGCAGGTCTGGTGATCTACTTGCGCGGCCACGAAGGCCGGGGGATAGGACTCGGACACAAGCTGGCCGCCTACATCTTGCAGGACGGCGGGCACGACACCGTTGACGCCAACACCGTTCTCGGACTGCCCGTCGACTGCCGCGACTACACCGATTCGGCTGCCATACTTCGTGATCTGGGAATCCTTCGCGTCCGTCTGATCACCAACAACCCGCAGAAAATCGAGGCCATCGCCGGCGGCGGTGTCCTCGTCACCGAACGGATCCCGTCACCGACGGCCGTGACCGACGACAACATCACCTACCTGCGAACCAAACGTGACCGGATGGGCCATGCCCTCGATCTGCCGGCGGCCCAGTAGCTGGCCCCGTGACCAGCGATTGGCGTAGCGCCCGCCGCACCTGAACCGCACACATGACACCGAAATGCTGAAGGACGGTATGGACAACATCTCGCACGGACCGTTGACCGGTTTCCGAGTGCTGGAACTGGGCAACTTCATTGCCGCACCCACCGCTGGACGACTTCTCGCCGACTTCGGCGCCGACGTCATCAAGGTCGAGCGACCCGGAACCGGTGATGAATTGCGCACCTGGCGACTCCATGGAGGAACCACCAGCCTGTTGTTTCGAACCCTCGGACGAAACAAGCGCAGCATCACCCTCGACATGAAGAGCGAGCGAGGACGCAACATCGCTCTCGCACTGATCGCAAAATCCGACGTCATTCTGGAGAACTTCCGTCCAGGCACCCTCGAACGCATGGGCCTGGGCCCTGAGGCCATCCACGCTGCCAATCCGGAAGCGGTGCTCGTGCGAATCTCCGGGTACGGCCAGACCGGGCCGTACCGAGATCGTCCCGGTTTCGGTGGGGTAGCCGAAGCCGTCGGGGGACTACGTCATATCGTCGGATATCCCGACCGTCCTCCAGTTCGGGTCGGAATCAGTCTGGCTGACACCGTTTCTGGACTGTACGCCGTCATCGGGGCGCTGATGGGGCTGTTGCGCCGCACCACCAAATCCGGTGGTGAGGTCGTTGACGTGGCGCTCTACGAGGCGGTCTACTCGCTGATGGAATCGCTGATTCCCGATCACGATGCCTTCGGAATCCAGAGGATCCCGGCGGGATCCGGGTTGCCCGGAATTGTCCCGTCCAACACCTTCGAGTGCGCCGACGGTAAGTACGTTGTCATCAGCGGCAACGGCGACGCCATCTACAAGCGGCTCATGCACGCGGTGGGCCGGGCCGACCTTGCCGAGGACCCGGCATTGGGCGACAACTCCGGACGAGTCGAGCGCCAGGAAGACATCGAAACGGCCATCGCCGCATGGACTCTGACGCTCGGCAACGACAGAGTCCTCGAGATCCTCGAAGACGCCGGGGTGCCCAGCGGTCCGATCTTCGAGGCCGCCGACATCCTTGCCGATCCGCATTTCCAGCACCGCAACATGCTCCAAACGCACCCGGTCGATATCGGCGAAGCGCAACAGCAACCGGTGCAGTTTCCGGGGATTGTCCCGACTTTGGCCAACGAACCGGGCCAGACCCGCTGGCTCGGCCCCGAGCTCGGTGAGCACACCGAGGAAGTTCTCGCCGAAGTCGGCATCGGGCCGAACGAGCTCAGTGATCTGCGCGCAGAAGGAGTGATCTGACGATGGACAGCACGGCGATCATCACGGAAGTCTCGCTGCGTGACGGGTTGCAGATCGAACCCGTGACGGTTCCCACGGCCGACAAACTTCGTCTCGGGAGCGCGCTCATCGATGCAGGATTCACAAATCTGGAGGTGGGCGCGTTCGTCAACCCTGCCAAGGTGCCCACCATGGCCGACTCCGAAGACGTGATGCGCGGGCTCGACGGCTCGTCGGCTGCCCTACACGCCCTGGTGTTCAACCTGCGTGGCGCCCACCGGGCCGTTTCCTGCGGAACCACCCACGTCCGGTTTGTGGTCTCCGCCAGCGATGGACACAGCCTTGCAAATGCCGGTGCAACCACGCTCGAGGCGATGGATCGTATCGAAGAGGCGGCGAATTGGTTGGCCGATCAGCAGGTTTCGACCGAAGCGACAATCGCCACCGCGTTCGTCTGCCCTTTTGACGGAGACACCCCCATCGAACGAGTTCTGACCGTCGCCCAGAGATTCATCGACTGCGGTATCGGCGTGCTGCATCTCGCGGACACCATCGGCGCGGCCACTCCTGGGGACATCCGCCGCACCGTCAGCGCAGTCCAGAAGTCCTTTCCCGAAACGGAGTTGGGGCTGCACCTGCACAACACCTACGGGATGGCTTCGGCAAGCGTCTGGGAGGCATTGGAACTGGGCGTACGACGATTCGATGCAGCCCTGGGTGGTCTGGGAGGGTGTCCCTTCGCACCGGGTGCCGCCGGCAACATCGCCGCCGACGACCTGGTGCATCTGCTACACCGTGAAGGAATCCAGACCGGAATCGACACCGAGCGACTCACCGCCGCCAGGGATCTGCTGCGCGGCATTGTCGGGCATCCCCTTCACTCGTCGCTCGCCGCAGTGGGGACCGCACCGGCTGAGCTCAGAACGTCGCTGGTGCCGAGCTTGTAGGGGCGAAACTCCTGGCAGTCCGGGCTGCCCGCCGCGTGTCAGCCAAACAATGTCGGGGCTTCATCCCAGCGGCTGATGGGCAACGTCTTGAGCTCCGCCACGGCTTCGGCCATGCCCATCCGGGTGGCGAGAACCCGGTCGAATGCTGTCGGTACTGCGCCTCGTTGGATCTACCCCAAGGTCGCCAGCGCTGTTCAGTATGCCCAGTCGCATGAGTTGGGGTCTCCGGTCAGAAGATCCGCAGCGCGGTGGATGCGGGCGCATCCAACAGCGCCGAGATCTCATCGTCGAGTTCGAGCACGGTCACAGAAGCACTCGCCATGTCCAGGGAGGTGCAGTAGTTACCCACATAGGACCGTCGCACCTGAATTCCCTTGCTCAGCAGCCGGTCGTGGGCATGGCCGTACAAGATGTAGAGCTCGCTGATCGGGGTGGCACCGAGACCGTTGATCATCAGCGCAACCTGCGCCCCGGATTCGAAGGGCTTGTCGGCGCGACTCCGAATTCGATCTCGTCGTCAGCCAGCTCGAACAGCGGGGCGCCCTTGGCCGGAGGTGAGCAGGCTGTGAGTGCGACTCCGAGTGAGCGGGTGTTGGCGTTGACTCGCTCGCCGATGGCGCGGACGGCATCGAGGCTGAGGCCTTGCTCGGCGGCAGCGCCGACGGCCTTGATGACAAAGAAGTTGCCCGCGACGCCACGGCGCCCGACCGTGTAGGTCGAATCCTCGACGGCGACATCGTCGTTGATGAACAGCAGTTGCGCCTCGATGCCCTCGTCGGTGGCCACTTCCTGGGCCATCTCGAAGGCCATTCTGTCGCCGGTGTAGTTGTTGACCAGCAGGAGCACTCCGGCGGCCGTTGTCGCGATGTCGTCGACCCGCTTGAGCGCCCCGGTAGGCTCACCCCGTGACTCAGGCCGATGCGGTGGCAGAACAGGGCGTGGATTTCTTTGCTCACAATCGGGCGAACTGGGACCAGCGAGCTGTTCTACACGCCGCGCGGGACGGCTCCGGCTATGGTGTTCAGACGCTCATCAACGACCCCGGCGCACTGTCAGAAGTCGTCAGATTTGATCTGCCGCTACTTGGAGACATCACAGGCATGCGTGCGGTGCATCTGCAGTGCCACATCGGTACCGACACCATCTCCCTTGCCCGACTTGGTGCTGAGGTCACCGGCCTCGACTTTTCCGAGCAGTCTCTCGAGGAAGCGCGACGTATTGCCTCAGACGCTGGGCAGAACGTCAACTTTGTTCACGCAGACGTGCGGCAAGCGGTCGAGGCTCTGGGGCCTGGCGGTTTCGATCTCGTGTACACCGGCATCGGCGCACTGTGCTGGTTACCCAGCATCGAAGAGTGGGCAATGGTGGTAGCCGGACTCCTGGCTCCTGGCGGGTCGCTGTTCATTCGGGAGGGGCACCCCATCCTCTGGGCGATGGACGAGTCTCTCGATGATGATCTACACCTGCGTTTTCCGTACTTCGAGCATTCGGCACCTCTCGAATGGGATGACGACCAAACCTACGTAGAGACCCCGGGAACGCTGACCGCAACCAAAACCTATGAGTGGAACCACTCGCTCGGCGAAATCGTCACCGCGTTGCTGGTCAACGGTCTGCGTCTTGACGCAATGGTTGAGCATGACAGCGTTCCGTGGGAAGCGCTCCCCGGTCAAATGACTCGACGACCCAACGGCGAATGGGAGCTGACCAATAGATCAGGCGTCGCACCCTTGAGCTACACCCTCCGAGCTACAAAAATCGTCTGACCGACCGAAGGTATTGCTGCGCAATGCGTGTCGCGGATCTGGATTTGTCCGCATGCCTTGGGTCGGTGACCGGTAGCCGCCGCGGCACAGCTCAGTCCAGGTCGGCGAGAACCCTGCGGGCCGCTTCCAATTCGCTCTCGAGGGCGGCGACTCTGGCGGCCTGCTGAGAGCGGGCCTCGCCGATGATCTCGTCGATCGGCGTGGAAAGGTCCTCGTGCAGTTCCTTGGCCGCCCGCGAGACGGCTGCTGCTGCAACCGCGATGTTGCGGGCCAGATAGCTCGAGCCCTGCTTCAGATCGGCGCGCCAATCGCCATCGGCGGTACCGGTCACCGTGAGGGTGAGCTCGAGGGTCTTGGTCTTCCTGCCGGAAGTCTTCTTGGCCGGAGCCTTCTTGGGCTGTTCCTCGGCCGGAGCATCGGCGCCGGGAAACACCACGCTCTCAGACGAGATGTTTTCGTCGGGAAGGGTTGAGACGTCCGGAGTGTCGGTGGGGGCGGACGGCGCTTCTGGCAGAGTGGTTACAGTCATCGGTGCGGCGAACTCCTTCTGAACATCGCCCGTGGTGTCCGGGCCGGATGCCAGCCATTAGAACACATGTTCGACCATCTGGCCCAATCTCACCCCCCGGTTGGTGTACGGCGGTGCGATGTGCGCGAGGACCGGGCGGGGGACCGCATGTGATGGCGCACGCCTCCCGAAGTAGGGTCGTGGCAATTTGGTTGCGACAGACCTTTCGAAGGAGAGTGGGGCAGTGGTGAGCCTGACCGGCGAGCTCGACCCGGCCGAGTTGGTGACGGCCTGGGATGACCAGCAAGCGGCGTACATCGCCGACCGTGAATCCCGGTTCCGCATCATGGTCGAGGTGGTGAGGCTGTCCTGCGGTGAGGCGCCGGTGGTGGTCGATCTTGCGTGCGGACCCGGATCGTTGAGCGCCCGTGTCCTGCAGGATATTCCGCAGGCGCGGGTATTGGCTGTCGATTTCGATCCGCTGCTGCTCGATCTTGCGAAGCGGACACTCACCACCGCGTACGGGGACCGGGTGACCACGGTCGAGGCCGACCTGGCCGACACGAGCTGGGCTGAAGTTGTGGCCGAGATTCTCGATGGCGCGTCGGTGTCGGCGTTCGTGTCCACCACAGCGCTGCACTGGCTTCGGCCCGAGGACCTGATCGGCGTGTACCGCGCGGCCGCCGCGATGTTGCCCAAGGGGGGAATCCTGTTGAACGGAGACCACTTCCGATTCGACAGCCGCTCACCGATGCTGAAAAAGCTTGCCGCCGCGCATGATGACGCTACTCAGGCTCGCAGCCACGCGGCGGGTGCTCTGACCTGGGACCAGTGGTGGGCCGCGGCGTCGGCGCGGCCCGGCGGTGAAGCCCTGGCGGCGCTGCGTGCCGAACGGTTTCTGCACCGCGAGTCGCCACCGAGTACGGCGGTCGACTTCCACCTGGCCGCATTGGCGCAAGCGGGGTTTTCCGAAGTCGGCACGGTCTGGCAGTTGCTGGACGACTACGTGGCTTTCGGGGTCAAGTGAAGACCGCGCTGGCTGCCGCAGCCATGGCACTCGCGGCGACAGTGGTCGCCGGATGCGGAGCGGACTCTGCCACCGGCGACGCCGCGATCACCACCGAGGTTCGCGGCACCGATGGTTTTCCGGTGTCGCTCCAGAATTGTGGGATGACCGTCGAGGTGCCGGCCGCCCCGACGCGGGCCATCTCGGTAAATCAGCCGGCCACCGAGTTGCTGCTGACGTTGGGGCTGGCCGACCGGATGGTGGGCACTGCCTCGTGGAACGATCCGGTGGCACCTGAACTGGCGGCTGCCAACGCCCAAGTGCCCGAGTTGAGTGCCGACTTCCCGTCGTTGGAGACTGTTCTGGAGCAGGAACCCGACTTCATCTACGCCACGTTCGCTTACACCTTTTCCGGTGAGGGAATAGCACCGCGGGACCGCTTCGCGAAACTCGGAATACCGACCTATCAGTCGTCGAGCGAGTGCACCGGCCAGGATGCGGTTCAGGAGAAGGCGTTGACGTTCGACGACATGTACGCCGAGATTACCGACATCTCACGGGTATTCGGGATCGAGGAAACCGGTGAGGCCCTGGTGGATTCGTTGAAGGAGCGAGTGGCCGGCGCAACGGGCGGGTTGAATGCCTCCGACGCCACCCTGATGTACTGGTACTCGAACACGCGCACACCGTACATCGCGGGTTGTTGTGGGGCGCCGGGGTTGATCACGGAAAGCGTTGGCGCACAAAATGCGTTTGCCGATAGCCGTCAGCTGTGGCCGGAAACCTCCTGGGAGGCGATCTTGGATCGCGACCCTGATGTTCTGGTGCTGGCCGATTTGACCCGAGGCGACGACGGCGACAGCGCAGCTGCCAAAATTCAATTCCTGGAAAATGATCCGCTGGCAAAACAGCTGACGGCCGTGCGCGAAAAGCGCTACGTGATCCTCTCGGGAACAGCGCTGGATCCGTCGCTGCGCAATGTCGATGCCGTCGAAACCCTGTCCTCGGCATTGCGCGACATGGGGGTTGGCTGACTCCAGGGCCGTTTTGCTATCGGCCGGCGGCCTCGTGCATCCGGCGGGTTTCCCCCCGAACGTAATCGGCAAGGCTCGTGTCGGAATCGACGCAGCGGAACCCGGTGGCCTCGATTTTTGCCAGGTCCAGAACACTGTTTGCCGGACGTGGCGCCACCGGGGCCGCGGCCTCGCCGAAGTACTCTGCGGCGGGTACGCCGCGCACTCGAGCCGGATTGTGGCCGGCCAGGGAGAACGCGCGTTGGGCTACGTCAGCCCATGAGGTCACCGACCCGGAGCCGGTCACGTTGTAGGTGCCGTACGGCGCAGCCGTCTCGGTGAGGTGCCGGATGGCTTGCGCCAGTTCCGAGGTGAATGTCAAACGTCCGAACTGATCGTTGACCACCGATGGATCGACGCCTCGATCGGCCAGAGACAGCATGGTGCGCACAAAATTTCGTCCGTCGCCGATCACCCACGAAGTGCGCAGGATGTAGTGGCGTGGCACCATGGCCACGACCTGATCGCCGGCAGCCTTTGTCTGTCCGTAGACACCGAGCGGGGCCACTGCGTCGTCCTCGCGGTATGGCCGTGTCGTGACACCGTCGAAGACGTAGTCGCTGGAAATGTGCACGACCGTCATACCGTGCGCGGTGGCGACACGCGCCAGTTCGGCGACGCCGGTCACGTTGGCGGCCCACGCCGCGAGGCGACCTTCTTCGCTCTCGGCAGCATCAACAGCGGTGAACGCCGCAGCGTTGATGATCGTGTCGTAGTCCCGCCAAGCGCGTGCGGAACCCAGGGTGCCGGAGGTGAGATCGAGGTCGGCACGCTCGGCGAACTCGACGTGTGGTGCGTCGGCATACACGGTGCGCAACGCCCGACCCAACTGACCGGAAGCGCCGAGGACCAACGTTCGTCGCGGTGCGACGGGGGTGACGTCGGCCAGGCCCGGCTGGGCGCGATCCTTCGCGGAAAGCTGGGCGTGCTCCAACGGTATCGGCCAGCTGATACCCACGGTCTGGTCGGCAGGATTCACCGACGGGTAATCGACCTCCGGCGAATAGTGATCGTTGACCAGGTAGGCATAAGCGGTATTCGGTTCCAACGTCTGGAATGAATTCCCCACTCCGCGAGGCACAAAGACTGCGCGTGACGGATCGAGTTCGGTTGTGAACACGGTTCCGAACGTCGGACCGGCGCGCAGGTCGATCCATGCTCCAAAGATTCGTCCGGTCGCCACCGAGACGAACTTGTCCCAGGGCTCGGCATGGATGCCCCGCGTTGTGCCCACCGCATCGTTGAACGAGATGTTGTTCTGCACGGGGCCGAAGTCCGGAAGCCCGGCGGCAACCATCTTCGCGCGTTGCCAGTTCTCCTTGAACCACCCGCGGTTGTCGCCGTGCACCGGCAGCTCCCACACCGTGAGTCCCGGAATTGGGGTTTCGGTGGCGCTCAGGACCTTGCCGTACTCTGTCAAAGCTGCTCCGCCACTGTAGTCATTGCCCGATTCGGGAGTAAAACGCTTCGGTGGCGTCTTTGGCGGGCGCCCACCAGGCCTCGTTGGTGCGGTACCACTCGATGGTCGCCCCGAGGCCGTGCTCGAAATCGTGATAGTGCGGCATCCACCCTAGTTCACTGCGTAGTTTCGTCGGGTCGATGGAGTAGCGGAGGTCGTGCCCGGTGCGGTCCGCGACGCGGTCGTAGGCGTCGGCGTCTTGTCCCATCATGGTCAGGATCAGCTCGACGACCGTTTTGTTGTCCCGTTCGCCATGGGCGCCGATCAGGTAGGTCTCACCGATCCGCCCTTTTTCCAGGATCAGCAGCACCGCTGACGAATGGTCATCGGCGTGGATCCAGTCGCGCACGTGGTGGCCCTCGCCGTACACCTTGGGGCGGGTGCCGCGCAGGACGTTGGTGATCTGGCGCGGAATGAACTTCTCGACGTGCTGGAAAGGGCCGTAGTTGTTGGAGCAATTCGAAATGGTCGCCGCGACACCGAAAGAACGGGTCCAGGCACGCACCAAAAGATCGCTGCCGGCTTTTGTCGAGGAGTACGGCGATGTCGGCTTGTACGGACTGGATTCGGTGAAACTGGCCGGATCGTCGAGTGCCAGGTCTCCGTAGACCTCATCGGTCGACACATGGTGGAATCTGGTGCCGTGCCGACGGGCCGCCTCCAGGAGCGTGAACGTCCCGATCACATTCGTGTGCAGGAAAGGCTCCGGGTGATCGAGGGAATTGTCATTGTGCGATTCCGCCGCATAGTGCACGACCGCATCGGCGGCGGCCACCAGCCCGTCGACCAGATCGGCGTCGGCGACGTCACCGTGAACGAAGGTCAGCCGTCGTTCGGGCAGGCCGCTGAGCGATACCCGATTGCCGGCATAGGTGAGTTTGTCCAGCACCGTGACGTGATGATCGGTGTGCCCGATGACGTGATGTACGAAGTTGGAGCCGATGAAGCCGGCACCGCCAGTGACCAACAGTTGCGCCACTAGGGGCCTACTTCGAGCAGACCGAGCAGATAGTTCCCGTATCCCGACTTGACCAGCCTCGTGGCCCGATCGCACAGCTCGTCATCGGTGAGAAATCCCTGCCGCCAAGCGATTTCCTCGGGGACCCCGATTTTCAATCCGGTGCGTCGCTCCATCGTGCGAACAAAGTCCGCGGCGTCACTCATCTGGTCGAAGGTGCCGGTGTCCAGCCAGGCAGTCCCGCGTGGCAGCACCTGCACCTGCAGCCGGCCCTGCTGTAGGTAGGCGCGATTGACGTCGGTGATCTCGTACTCCCCGCGTGCGCTCGGGGTGAGATCGCGGGCAATCGCCACCACGTCGTTGTCGTAGAAGTACAGCCCCGGTACTGCGTAATTGCTCTTCGGTTGTTTCGGCTTCTCCTCCAGCGAGACCACGGTTCCGCCGGCGTCGAATTCCACCACGCCATATGCGGAGGGCTCGGCCACCCAGTAGGCGAAGATGGTGCCGCCGTCGACATCAGTGAAGCATTTGAGCTGGGTGCCCAGACCCGGGCCGTACAGCAGGTTGTCGCCGAGTACCAGCGCTACTTTGTCGGACCCGATGAATTCCGAGCCGATGGTGAAAGCTTGAGCCAGCCCGTCCGGGGAAGGCTGTTGGGCGAACGTGATCGATACGCCGAACTGCGATCCGTCGCCCAGGAGCCGCTCGAAACTGTCGGCATCGTGCGGCGTGGTGATGACCAGGATGTCACGGATGCCTGCCAGCATGAGTGTCGACAAGGGGTAGTAAACCATCGGCTTGTCGTAGACAGGGATCAACTGTTTGGACACTCCGAGCGTGATCGGGTGGAGGCGAGTACCCGAGCCTCCGGCCAGGATGATTCCCTTCACGGCACCATCGTGGCATGGACCAGTTCGTCCGGACCGGCCCTTCGGCTGTCGGTTCCCGCCGAGATTCTGCGGACTTCGCTTGATCATGTGGCTGGCACCATTCGGGATGTCCGGAGGCTTCACTTCTTGAGGACCAAGAACTTCCTGGAGAGTTGCGGCAGCGACCTGCCGTACCTACTGCTGGCGGTCACTACGGGACGGGCGAGCCTCGGATCGGGTGCGCTCCCTGGCGGCTGGACCGGAGGCACTGCCCTCGGATTTCTCCCGGACACCGGCCTTGGTGGCTCGGTTGACCTTCGTTTCGACAGCCTCCGTTTCGGCAGCCTCAGTGCTGGTAGCTTTCGTGTCGTCAGCTTTTGTGTCGTCGGAACCGGTGTCGTCAACGGTGGAGAGCCCGGTCTCCGAGGCGTCGGTGTCGGTCTCTTCGGCAACCGAGCCGGAAGTGCCGGTGATGTCGCCGGTTTCGGTGACGGTACTCGTTTCCGGGGTGGAGCCGTTGTTGCCGGCGAGGACATCAGCAGCCGCCGCGGTCTCGGGGACGGCGCCGTCGTCGGGAGAGTTCGCGGAGTCGAGAGCCGGTATCACCGTGGTGTGGCCCGGATCGATCGAGGCCGGCGAGATCGACGCTGAGGTGGCGGCGTCGTCCTCCGGGTACCCGCCGGCGTCGGCAAGGCTGCCTGGCTGCGCCGAAGTGGCGTCGGTGATGACGGCGACCGCATTGGCGATAGCAGTCTGGATTCCGGTGACGAGTTGGAAGAGGGGCCCCCCGTCATGGCATTCGCCCACACAATCCGGGTCCTTCACCGACAGCAGGCCGGCCCACGGATTGGCTGGGCCACCGGGTCCATCGGGGTCGTGGCCGAAGAGAAAGGCGTCCACGACTGCGCCGGGCATGACAGCCAGCGCAGTGAGTGCTGCGATGAGGTCCCCGGATGACATCTTGGACATCGCGGCGCCGAGGGACTGCGAAGCTGCATTTGTTGCGCTGCTGAGCGGCGACAGCATGACCTGGATCGCGTGGCCCAGGCCGGCATGGGCCACGTTCGCACCGTTCTGGAAGATCGACAGCGCCAGCGCAAGGGCACCGGGACCGGCAGTCACGGAGTTGTTGTTGCCGAAGAGGTTGAAGGCCGCGGCCAGCAGCGCCGCGCCGGCATCTGCCCGCACAAAATTGTTGCTGCCGAATGCGTTTACGGCGGTGGCGAGGATCCCTGCCATTTCCACGGTGCTGTTGCCGACGAAGTTGAGCGCGCTTCCGATGAATCCCTGCGCCAGCACCTGACCGTCGCCGAAGAGATTGAGGGCGAGGGTGCCGAGGAGTCCGGCGGTGGTGGATTGCGTCCCGCTGCCCCCGGGTGCCAAGCCGAGGGCGAGATTGAGAAGCCCGATCGCTGAACTCATGCCCGGACCCAGTTGCAGGACCAAGTTGCCCACACCGGTGGCCCCGGTGGCCTCAGTGGCTGGTGAACCGCTGCCGTTCGCGAAACCGATGACCAGATTGAGTCCGCCGAAGGCGGCGCTGGTTCCCGGCCCTAGTTGAATGATCGTGTTGCCGCCGCCGATGACGCTGGTGGCTTGTGGTCCGCTGCCGTCCGAGATACCGATGACGAGGTTGGCGCCACCCATCGCCGAGGCGGTACCCGGCCCGAGTTGACCGAGGAACCCGAACACCGAAGAAAGCGCCGATGCCACCGCGTCGACGCCGGCCGCCGCAGCGAGGGTGAAGGCGCTGGCCGCGGCGGTGGCACTGGCATTGGGGCCGATCGCAAATGCGCCACTGAAGAGGCCAGTGGCGGCATTCGCTTGTGCCCCTTCGCCGATCCCGATCGCGAAACTTGTCAGGTTGCTGGTGCAGCCGTTGCCGTTTCCGAGCCCGAAGATCGATATACATGAGGCGTTGGCGACCGGGGCTCCATGGAGGGTCCCCGCCACGAGCGCGCCGGAGACCAACGCGGCGGCTAACGCACTTCCTTTACCCCGAACCGGATTCATCGACATCCTTGTTCCTCGCAGGTGATTCCGAACGCGCATGCTACGCCAATGGCCTTGCACCACTGACCGTTTTGCGGCAGAAACTCACGCCACTGCAAGGTTATTGCGGTGCGGCGGGGGCTACAGCGGTACAGCCAGTAAGTGAAGTGGAGTGCAACCTACCGCACAATGTGGTGCAATCAGGTTTCGGGTCGCCCTAAAACAGTGTGTGGCTGCATGTCTGACGACGAGTGTTGAAACGCCTTAACTCCGAACGTTATTGCATTCTTTTCGTGAGCGCACGATGACGCGACCCGGCTGGATCCATTCTCAACGGAGATCTCGACCGAGGAAAGGTGCGTTCATGATTTCTGCACGGTGGCTACGAGGCGTTGTTGTGGCCGGGGGTTTGATCGCGGTGGGTTGTCCGACCTTCGCAGGTCCGGCATCGGCCGACCCGATCTTGGACGCGTTGGCCACCACAACCTGTAGTTACACACAGGTGACGGATGCGATGAATGCAGAGACACCGGCCCTCGCCGCCCAGCTGAGACTGCGGCCCGACATGCAGGCCAATTTGCGGGAGTTCTTGGCGATGCCGGTGGAGCAGCGCCGGCAGCAGATCACTCAGGTGCAAGCCGCCAATTCGCAGCTTCAGGAGATCCTCGCCGCGGCGATCGGCCCGCAGGTCGCACAGGTGGCCAACTCCTGCGCGGCCTACTGACGGCGGGCCCTCCGGCGGGGCCTGGGGACGACCCGGGCGCGTCACAGTCACGCATACATCCGTAACGCCTCCGGTTCCGCGTCGAACCGCCGTGCTCGGCTGGATCGGTGTAGCCAACAGCTATCGTCCATCATCGTTTTCGTTTGCATTTAATGGCTCTGAACTGCGGATATCGACCCCCGTCTTGATCGGCCTCAAGGGTCTCGCGATGTTTGCTGACAGCGAATTCGGCCGGTGTCGTTCCTCGATGATCACGTCGGGGGAGTGGTCGCTTTCGTTGCTCGTTTGGGTCGAGTCGCACGAAACCGTCCCCGCCGTCAATTAAACGGTTTAAAGTCCCACACCGTGCGGGGTGCTCAGACTCAGTCTCATTGTGTGAACGCCGGCCCGGCGGGATTGCTCGATCCTTCCGACGTCGGTGCGGCGATAGCGGCGATACGCCGACCGATAGCGGTTGTGGAATCGCCGTATGGACCCCGTCCCGTCCCTCTCGACGGGTCGGGACGGCTCACCCCGGAGATCCTCGGCCAGGGCTTGCTGGCGGTTCTGCCACCGATCTACCCCGAATGGCTGGGGGACCGGGACTTCACCGCCGCTCACGGGGTGCGATTTCCGTATGTGATCGGCGAGATGGCCCGCGGAATCGCCACCGCAAGGATGACGATCGAGGCTGTGCGAGCTGGTGTGATGGGGTTCTTCGGCAGTGCTGGACTCGACCTCGGTGCGGTTGAAGCCGGAGTTCGGGAGATCCAGGGTGCCCTTGGTCGCGACACCGGCGGGTGGGGCGCCAACCTGATTCACAATGTCCAAGACGACGACCTGGAACTGGCGACGGTTGATCTCTTTCACCGCCTCGGTGTGCGCTGTGTTTCGGCGTCTGCTTTCATGCGCTTGACGCCCGCGGTCGTGTTTTACGCTGCAAAAGGGTTGCGCCGCAGCGCCGACGGGCAGATCATCCGGTCCGGGCGTATCTTCGCCAAGGTGTCGCGTGACGAGGTTGCGCGGCAGTTCCTGTCGCCCGCGCCAGAAGCAATGCTGCGCGCACTGGTTGTCGAGGGGCGACTCACCGCAGAGGAAGCCGCCTTGGCCGGCGAGATCCCCATTGCGGAAGACATTACCGCCGAGGCGGATTCGGGCGGTCACACCGACAATCGCGCGTTGACTGTGCTGCTTCCGCGTCTCATCGGCCTGCGCGACGCGATGGCCGCCACCTACGGTTATGCGGTGCGGCCGCGGGTCGGCGCGGCAGGAGGGCTCGGTACGCCCGCCGCCGTGGCTGCCGCCTTCGCGGCGGGCGCATCGTATGTGCTGACCGGCTCGATCAATCAGTCGGCGGTGGAAAGCGGTCTGTCCGAGGACGGCCGAAATCTGCTTGCCGTGGCCGAATCGACCGATGTGGCAATGGCACCGGCCGCCGATATGTTCGAGATGGGGGTGACCGTGCAGGTGCTCAAGCGCGGCACCATGTTCGCCCAACGCGGCCAGCGACTATCCGACTTCTACCGCCGCTATTCCTCTTTCGAAGAAGCCCCAGCAGACGAGTTGACGAACCTCGAGACAACCGTCCTCGGCCGAAGCGTGCAAGATATCTGGGCCGACACCGAGTCGTACTTCTCCGAGAACGACCCTCGGCAGGTGGCGCGCGCGGGTGCGGATCCGCGCCATCGCATGGCACTGGTGTTCCGCTGGTATCTGTTCAACGGCGCGCAGTGGGCGCGCGAAGGCCATGTCGCCCGGCGCGCCGACTACCAAATCTGGTGCGGCCCGGCAATGGGCGCCTTCAACGAATGGGTGCGGGGAAGTTTCCTCGAGCCGGTTCAGGGGCGCACGGTTCGCCAGATCGCACTGAATCTCCTCGAAGGAGCCGCCACCGTGACGCGTGCCGGACAGCTACGTGCTGCCGGTGTCGCGATGCCGGCCGCCGCCTTCGATTTTTGTCCACGTCCCCTCGGATGACTTCGTCCACATCCCGTCGGATCAGAGGTGCCATGACTGTCCAGAATCAGCACTCCATCGCCACCCCGGTTGCCGTTGTCGCCATGACTGCCCTCTATCCGGGGGAGTCGGGGCTCGACGGATACTGGCGCACCGTCTCCAGTGGTCGCGACGCCATCAGCGACGTGCCGCCGTCGCACTGGCTGATCGAGGACTATTTCGACCCCGATCCCAAGGCGGTGGACAAGACCTACTGCAAACGCGGCGGTTTCATCGACCCAGTGCACTTCGATCCGGTCAAATTCGGATTGCCGCCCAACGCGTTGCCCTCGACAGATTCGGCCCAGATACTGGCGCTGATCGCCGCCAAGCAGCTGCTCGACCGGGTGACGCGCGGCGAAGCGGACGTCGACCTCGATCGGGTGGACATCGTGCTCGGGGTCGCCTCTACCACCGAGCTCGTCGTGCAGATGGGTTCGCGGTTGCAGCGGCCGATCTGGCGTAAAGCGATGCTGGAGAACGGTTTACCCGAGGACGAGGCGGACGAGATCTGTCGCGATATCGCCGATCACTACCCGCCGTGGGTGGAGAGCACCTTCCCGGGTCTGCTCGGCAACGTCGTCGCCGGACGCGTTGCCAACCGCCTCAACCTCGGCGGCGCAAATTTTGTGACTGACGCCGCTTGTGCGAGTTCGCTTTCGGCGTTGCAGGCGGCGCTGCACCGGCTCTATCTGCACGAGGCCGATCTGGTGCTGACCGGCGGCGTCGACGCCCTCAACGACGTGATGATGTACATGTGCTTCTCCAAGACGCCGGCATTTTCGCAGACCGGGGACTGCCGGCCGTTCTCCGACGGCGCCGACGGGACCATCATCGGTGAAGGCGTGGGCATGGTGGCGCTCAAGCGCCTCAGCGACGCCGAACGTGACGGGGATCAGATCCATGCGGTCATCCGTGGTCTCGGTTCCTCCTCCGACGGACGGGCCTCCAGCGTCTATGCGCCGCGCTCCGAAGGACAAGCCAAGGCACTCCGCCTGGCCTACGAGCGGGCCGGATACGAGCCGTCGACCGTCGGCCTTCTCGAAGCACACGGCACCGCCACCAAGGCCGGCGACGTGGCCGAATTCGCCGCGCTCAAGTCGGTGTTCACCGATGTCGACTCCCGATGTGCAATCGGGTCGGTGAAATCCCAGATCGGCCACACCAAGGCTGCGGCCGGCGCCGCGGGTCTGATCAAAGCGGTCCTCGCGTTGCAGCACTCGACCCTGCCCGGCACGTGCAAGGTGGAGAATCCCAACCCAGCACTCGGTATTGCCGAAACGCCCTTCTACGTCAACGCTCAGACCCGCCCGTGGGTACGAACAGGGGATCGGCCGCGGCGCGCCTCGGTCAGCTCTTTCGGCTTCGGCGGCAGCAACTTCCACGTGACGCTGGAGGAGTACCGCGGTGTGCAGCGCGCGAAGCGGCTGCGGACCCTGCCGACCGAACTCGTGGTACTCAGCGCGGGCAGTGAGGCTGAACTCAAGACGCGGGCCGCGGAGATCGCCGCCGCAGTGCGCACCGGAGAGAGCCTTGCACGCATCGCTTTCGAGTCCGCAGGCCGGTTCGATGTGTCGATGCCCGCACGCGCAGGCTTGGTGGCAGCGGATGCCGATGCGCTCGAGGCGCTGGCCGAGCGGCTGGCGAAGGCACTTGCCGACGGCACGGCCGGCCAGCTCACCGATCCCAATATCGCGGTCGGCTTCGGACCTGCCCGTGAAGGCAAGACGGCGTTCCTCTTTCCCGGTCAGGGCAGCCAGTACGTGGGGATGGGCGCCGATCTGGCGCTCGATTTTTCCGAAGCGCTTGCGGTGTGGGACGGGCTGGAGGGCGACCTTGCGGACCTTGCCGACGTGGTGTTCCCGGAGCCGGTGTTCGACGCGGCATCGGTGGAAGCGCAGAACGCCGAGCTGACCGCGATGGCCAACGCCCAGCCCGCGATCGCCGCGAGCAGCCTTGCGCAACTGCAGCTCCTCGACGTGCTCGGCGTATCCGCGGATGCCGCCGCCGGTCACAGCTTCGGCGAGGTCACCGCCCTTGCGGCCGCAGGGGTCCTGCCGACAGAGCGACTTGTGGAAACGGCGCGCACCCGCGGTGTCCTGATGACCGAGGCGGGACAGGGGCACGACGGTGCCATGCTGGCGATCGCTGCCAGCGCCGAGGACGTGCGGGCGCTGCTCGATTCGCGTCCGGAGTCTGCTGGTTCGCTGGTGATCGCCAACAACAATGCCCCGCTCCAGGTGGTGCTGGCCGGACATGGTTCCGAGATCGCGTGGGCGGAGACGGCTGCACAATCGGCGGGGTGGACGTCGCGTCGGCTGCCGGTGGCATCGGCATTCCATTCGCCGATCGTGGCGGCCAGTTCCCCGGCGTTGACCAAGTATCTGAAGACGCTCAAGCTCGGGGAACCGCGGTTCCCGGTGTATGCCAACGCGACGGCACAAACCTACGGTGAACAGGTCGCAGAGCAGCTGGGCGACCAAGTGCGCCAGCCCGTGAAGTTCCGCGAAATGATCGAAACGATGGCGAGCGACGGGATCACGAGGTTCATCGAGGTCGGGCCGGGCCGGGTTCTGACCGGACTTGTCGGGAAGATCCTCGAGACCACCCCTCATCTTGCGGTGGCACTGGACGATCCGAAGGCCGGCGGTCTACGCGGCTGGCATCGGGGTTTGGCGAGGTTGGCCGCCGACGGCGTGGCGCTGGACCTGGCTTCCCTGTTCGACCACTATGACGAGCCGGCCAAGCATGTTCCGGCGCCGCCCCACGCAGTCCTGGTCGGCGGCGCCAACGTGGGGAAGCCGTACCCGCCCGCTGACGGCAAGACCTCGATCACGCCGAAGCGCAGCCGCTCCACCTCGCCCGCCCCGTCGGTACCCGCAGAAGGGCCCCCGTTGACCGCAACAGCTCAGCGCATCACCGAACCAGCGCCGACCCCGGAGCTTGGGCACACTGCGATGCCGGCACCGACCGTGCACGTGGTCGCACCCGCTGTTGAGGCGGTGCAGACTCCGGTGACCGAAATGGCGGAACTCTCCGAAGATGCCTGGAGCATCATCGACCGCATCCAGAAGGAGACCGCCGAGCAGCACCAGCGCTATCTGGACGTGGTCACGCAGAGCCATCAGGCATTTCTCGATGTGTCAGCGCAGATGATGGCGGAAATCATGAGCGATCCTGCTCCCGTCCAGCACGCACCCAGACCGGTCCTCAACGGGGCCGTCCAGGCCCCCAGGTCGGTACCGAACGGGGTGCCGCTGATCTCGAACGTCTCTGACGTGGTGGCCATTCCGGCGCCCACTGCTGTGGCGCCGCCCGCAACGGTGCGGACGGCAACACCGCCACCGCCACCGCCGGCTCCGGTGCCGGTGTCGGTTCCGGTGGTTCCGGTGGAGTCGGCGGGTGAGGTTGTGTTGGCGATTGTGTCGGAGAAGACGGGTTATCCGGCGGAGATGCTTGGGCTCGGGATGGAGATGGAAGCCGAGCTGGGTATTGATTCGATCAAGCAGGTGGAGATTTTGGCTGCGTTGCAGGGTCGGTTCCCTGGTGCGCCGGAGATTCCTGCTTCGGAGTTGGCTGGGTTGCGCACGTTGCAGGATGTGGTGGATTCCGTTGCCGGCTTCACTTCCGGAGGTCGCACTGAAAAGGTTGCACAGGAAAAACATTCGATTCCGGTTGGTGGAACCCGCGTCGGCCTGAGCTGTACCGAGGCGGAACTTCAACCCGTCCCGCCGGCGGGATTTGCCATGGCAGGTCTGCGTGACGGCGAAGTCTTCATCACTGGTGAACACCCGGTCTTCGCCGCCGCCCTGGAACGGGCGATGCAGGCCCACGGGATCAAGGCCAGAGCCGTCGACGACGTGCCGGACGAAGCGGGCGCGGTCATCTCACTTGCCGCCCTCGGAACCGTCGCCTCCCCAGAGGACAGCGTTGCGCTGCACGTGCGGGCGTTTCACGCCGCACGCAGCGTAGCCAAGGGCAGCTCCAAGACACGACTCTTTGTCACTGTGCAGTCCACGGGCGCAAGCTTCGGTGGATCAGACGTGCCGATCGGTGTCGCGAGCCTGGTGAAAACCGCTGCGTGGGAATGGCCCAACGCCTCCGTCCGGGCGATCGACCTGGAAACCCTCGACGCGGAGCGGTTGACGGCAGAGTTGCTCACCGGCGGTAGTGGTATCGAGGTGGCTCTGCGTGACGACGGCAGCCGGATGGTTGTTGTCGATGACATCGAGGCCCTGCCCGCCGGTGAGACGATCAGCGTTGCCGACGGCGGTGTTGTGGTGGTCACCGGCGGAGCCCGCGGTGTGACGGCGGAGTCCGCGCTGGCCCTCGCTGCTCGCCACGGTCTGCGCCTGGCGCTTCTCGGCCGCACCTCACTGCGAGAGTCCGCACCGGACGGACCCTCCGGAACCACTGCTGCCGAGATCGCTGCCGCATTGGTCGCATCGGCCCGTACCCGAGGCGAGACTGTTGGGCTGCCGCAAGCGCGTGCACAGGCGGAAGGCCTGCTCGCGGAGCGGGAAGTGCGGTCCACTCTGGCGAACGCGCAGCGGCAAGGTACTCCGGCGCGATACTTCGCCGCCGATATCACCGATCGAGCTGAACTACGGCGCGTACTGGAGGAGATTCGGCAAACCTTCGGGCAGATCGTCGGTGTGGTCCACGGCGCGGGCGTGCTTGCCGACAAACGTCTGGAAGACCTCGGCGACGATCAGTTCGTCAAGGTGTTCAACACCAAAGTGGCTGGTGCGGAGGCGCTCCTGGACGCGACTTCAGCAGACGATCTGCGGTTCGTCTCGTTGTTCTCATCGATTGCGGCGCGGGCCGGCAACCCCGGGCAATCCGCATACGCCGCCGCGAACGCGGTGCTGGAGTCCATCGCGGCCCGGGAGGCCGGGCGCCGCGGCGACACGTGCGTCGTACGGGCATTCGGTTGGGGTCCGTGGGACGGTGGCATGGTCGATGCGACGCTGAGGAGCCGGTTCCTGGAAGCCGGGGTGGGTCTGATCCCGATCGACGAGGGGGCGGACTTCTTCGCCGAACACGCCTTGCGGCGATCGCCGGCGTCTGCGGTGGTCGTTGCGGCGCCCGCCGAACGTCGCCTTCGGCCGGCGCTGCTGGATTGGGATGTGTCGATCGACAACCTGCCGGTGCTTGCCGATCATCAGGTCCGCGGGCGGGTTGTCGTTCCTGTGGTGATCGTGCTCGACGCCATGCTGCGCGCCGCACGAGGTCTCGTTCCGGATTGCAGTCCGGTGGTGCGCGACTTCCAGGTGTTGTCGGGTGTCACCTTCGCGGCATCCGAACAACAGGCTCTCACCATGGCATTCGAGCCGGTGGGCCCGTCCTACAGTGTGACGGTCCGGGATGGCGAGGGCCGCCCGCGTTACCGCGCGATGCTGGAAACAGAGAAGGCTCCGGAATCCGTTGTGCCCCGGGAGAGGCCGATTCCGCAGATATCGGGGTCACCTTGGCCGATGAGTGTGGCCGACGCGTATGCGGGTCCGTTGTTCCACGGGCCGTTGTTCGCCGCGATCGAAGAACTCGACGCGGTGGCATCCGGCGGTGGCAGTGCACACGTCAAGGGACTTGTCGATCTCGGTTGGCCGGAAGACAACTGGGCGATCGATCCGGCTCTCGTCGATGGCGGGTTGCAGCTGGGGATCTTGTGGGCGAGTGCCCAAGGGCTTCCGCTGGTGCTACCAGTGCGCATCGGACGTGCTGTGTTCCACCGTCCCTTCACCGACGGCGGCGTCCTGCGCAGCCGCCTGGCCGCACACCCCGTCAGCGACAAACGTGTTGACTTCGACATCGTTTTCGAAAGCCAGGCCGGCGTACTGGTCGCCGAGCTGGAAGGCGTCGAGTTCTACGCTGCAGGCCACGCAGCGGACGCGTCGGCGTGAGCGAATTCGACCCGGTCGCAATCGTCGGCCGTAGCTGCGTGCTGCCCGGAGCGATCACACCGGAAGCGCTTTTCGAGGCCACCCTGGCTGGGCGCAGCCTGCTCACTACGACTCCGCGGGATCACTGGCGGGGGGTGGATCCGGGGATGCTGCTGGCCAGCGACAAACCTGGCCTGCGGGTGGCCTCCACGACCGGCGGCTACATCGACCCGACCGGACTGACCTCGCGCATCGGCGATTTCGAGCCACTGGACCCGATCGTTCATTGGCTTGCACGTTGCGCGGAAGAAGCCTTGACCGCTCCGGCGGCCCCACCCCGGACCGGCCTGATCGTCGGCAACCTCTCCTACCCGAGCACCCTGGGCACCGCCTACGTCGAGAGCTTCTGGAACGGCGGCAGCGATGTCGATCCGCGCAACCGGTTCTCCTCGGGACTGCCGGTACAGCTGGTCGCGAAGGCCCTGGGCATCACCGGGCCGGTCTTTGCGCTCGACGCGGCGTGCGCGTCGTCGTTGTACGCCATCAAGCTGGCCTGCGACGCCCTGCACGACGGCACGGCCGACATGATGCTTGCCGGCGGCGTCAACGCTGCCGACGATCTGTTTTTGCACCTGGGGTTCACTGCCCTGCAAGCGCTGAGCCCGTCCGGTAGGTCGCGCCCGTTCCACGCTCAGGCCGACGGTCTGGTTCCGTCGACGGGCGCCGCACTGGTCGCGCTCAAACGCCTTGACGACGCCGAACGTTCCGGTGACCACATCCTCGGAGTGATCGCCGGTGTCGGCCTTTCCAATGACGGGCGGCAGAGCGGCCTGCTGGCACCCTCGGCTCTGGGCCAGGCCCGTGCCATGACAGCGGCGCTGGAACAAGCGGGGCTGGGACCCAAGGACATCGATTTTGTGGACTGCCACGCCACGGGCACCACGCTGGGTGACGCGACGGAACTCGAGAGCATCGTCACCGCATACGGCGAAGTGCCACTGAAGTTGGGAGCGCTGAAGGGGAACCTCGGGCACACCATCACGGTGTCGGGGGCGGCGAGTCTGATCAATGTGTTGTCGGCGATGCAGGCTTCGGTGATCCCGCCGGCCCTGTGCGACCAGCCGACCGCGGCGCTGCTGCAGACCCCCTTCATCCTGTCGACCACCCCGACGCCGTGGCGAGAAACCATCAAGCGCGCAGCGGTCAGCAACTTCGGATTCGGCGGCAACAACGCGCATCTGATCGTCGAGAACTACGTCGGGCGGCACCCTGGCCGGGTCGGTTCGGCGTCTCGGCAGCCGCGGCCCTCGGACGAGATCGTCATCTGTGGTCTGGGCGTGGTGACCGGCGATGCAGCCGATCTCGGGGCATTCCGTCGTCGCGCGCTCGGTCCGACGGCGGAGCCGACTCCGCTCGACAAAGTCGAACTCGACTTCGTGGGCCTCGGTTTCCCGCCCAGCGAACTCAAGACCAGCCTCGGTCAGCAGACCGCGATGTTGGCGGCGGCGGCGCAGGCGCTCGAGGGCGTCGACGTCGGCCCGGAGCGGACCGGCGTGATAGTCGGCATGGGCTGCGATGCAGGAGTCGCCCGTCATCGGTTGCGGGTACTGCACAGCGCCGACGAGGACTGGCTGACCGCGAACGAGGACGCGGCCCCGCGGTTGACCGCCGACGGTGCGGTCGGTGCCATGCCGAACATTCCGGCCAACCGCATCCATGCGCAGCGCGACTTCCGCGGGTTCGGCTTCACCGTCTCCAGCGAGGAGCTCTCGGGGATCACCGCGCTGCGGATCGCTGCGCGCGCATTGCGGAGCAGAGAACTCGATACCGTCGTTGCCGGTGCGGTCGACCTGTGCTGTGAGCCGGCCCACGCCCGGGCGGCGGACGCACTCACCGCGGACGACAGCGTGCCGCACGGCGATGCGGCGGTGGCATTTCTTCTCAAGCGGCGCGCAGACGCCGAAGCCGCGGGCGACGAGATCATCGCGATCGTCGATCCGGACGGCGTTTGCAGTGCCGTGGAGCCGAACTTCGCGGCGGGGCGGTTCGGCCGCACACACGCAGCCGGGGCCGCCACCGAGATCGCCGCGCGCGTGCTGGCGCTGCGTTCCCGGGTTCGGATGGACGCGAGTGGCGCACAGCCGGCACCGGGCGGGACCCGTGCAGCAGTGCAACTGGAATCCATCGGCGGAGACACCGACGGCGTCACGCTGGCTGCGATCAACGACTCACCGGAGCCGTTGGCCGTCGGGGTCGTCCCCATCTCGGAGCGCTATGCCGCGGCCAGCAGAAGTGAGCTGCTGGCCCGCATGGTGCGCCGCGAACCCGGTGGAAACGGGCCGGTGCGTTGCTCTTTGGTGGCCGACGGCGAACCCAGGCTGGACACCTTGCGAAGCCAGGCCGTGGACCGGCTGAACCGCGGCGAGGCTCCTGTCGGTCCCGGCGTCGCGTTCACCGACACTCCGATCACCGGAGAACTGGCCTTCATGTTCACCGGCGCAGCGGCCGCGTACCCCGGTGCGGGTCGCGATCTGATGCTGGCGTGGCCGGAGCTCGGTGATGCGCTGGCGGTGCGGCTACCGCTGACGGGTGATCTGGCGCGCGGACTCTACGGGGCCGGCATCTCGGCACTGGATCCACGCACCCAGCTGACCGGTTGTGCGCTGGTATGTCAGGCGCACGCGGAGTTCTCCCGCACAATTCTCGGACTTGCGCCGAGCGCGGCCATCGGCCTCTCCTCGGGTGAGACGAATGCGATGCTGGCGTTCGGGGTGTGGCGCGATCTCGAGGCGATGCTCGACGAAATCGAAGCTTCTGGCCTCTATGGCGATGAGCTGACCGGCATCTGTCGGGCGGCGGCATCGGAATGGGGCCTTGCAGAGGATGTTCCGGCACCGTGGGAGTGCTGGCGACTCACCGCGCCGCGGAAGTCGGTCGAGGCGGCGCTGGCGGTCGAGCCACGCGCCTACATGACGATCGTCCAAGCACCCGACGATTGTGTGATCGGCGGCGACCCGGCAGCGTGCCGACGCGTGATCGCAGCGATCGATGGCGCACACGCGATCCCACTGGGTCTCGACATGGTGATCCACTGCAGCGCAATGGCACCGTTTGCCGAGACCTGGCGGAGCATCCACAGCCGGGAGACACACGAAGCCCCCGGGGTGCGGTTCTACACCAACGCCGACAACCGGGCCTACGCGCCGACGCGGGAGTCGGCGGCCGAAGCGATCACGAGGCAGGCGCTCGAGCCCATCGACTTTCCGGCCACGGTGCTGCAAGCGTGGGAAGACGGTGTTCGTGTTTTTGTCGAGCACGGGCCCCGTGGAATCCTGACCGGGGCAATCCCGAAAATCCTCGGAGACCGCCCGCATCTGGCGGTGGCGCTGGATGCGCAGGAACGACGCGGTCTGCGTGCGCTCGCTGAAACCGTGTCCAAGCTGTGGGTCCATGGGCTGCCGGTCCAGACCACGGCCTTCGATGCGCGACTGCAACAACTTCGCGATCACGCGGTACCCCAGTCGGCGGCCGGCGCGCGCACGCTGACGTTGGCCGCCCACCGACCAGACATCGTCGCCGCGGCTGTTGAGTCCGGAAAGGAAAACGTGCCGATGCCGGAATCCGACCACGGAATCGTCCAACACATGCCACCTGCACCACCTCAGCTGACCCCGCTGACACTTGCTCAACCAGCAATTGCGGTAACGGAAGTGGTGCGCTCGGCGGTCAGCGACAAGACGGCCGTCGCGCTTGGTCTCGTCGCATCGGTGAGTGAGACGCATGCGGTGTTCGTCGAGCAACAGGCGCAAGCGCACGCATCGCTCCTGAAAGCACGCGGTGCGCTTCTCGCGATGGCGGCCAGACGCCGAGGCGTGCTGCCGGTGGCGACGGTCAGCGTGCCGGTGCGGCAGTGGACCCCACCGCCGGGGGACGCGCCGGCGCGTCCAATCACGGTGCCCCCTCCATCAACTCCGCCGTCCGGGGAGCCGCCCACAACGGCGGCGCCCGTCACACCGGTGAGAGACGAGCCACTGTGGTCCCGATCCCAGCTCGAAATCTTGGCGGGAGGCGCGATTTCGGAGGTGTTCGGCCCGCGTTTTGCCGAACTGGACCAGTACAGCCGGCTGGTCCGGATGCCGCAGCCGCCGCTGCTGCTGGCCGATCGTGTGATGAGCATCGACGGAGAACCCGGTTCGATGGGTGCCGGCCGGATCGTCACCGAGACCGATGTGGATCCCAACGCGTGGTACCTGCACAACGGCCGGATGTCGCCCGGCGTGGTGATCGAGTCCGGTCAAGCCGATCTGCTGCTTGCCTCGTGGCTGGGAGCCGACTTCACCAATCGCGGCGAGCGAGTGTACCGGCTGCTCGGCTGTGATCTGACTTTCACCGGTGAACTACCGCGAGCCGGGGAAACACTGCGCTACGACATCCACATCGACGGTCACGCGAAAACCGGTGCGACGCGGCTGTTCTTCTTCCACTACGACTGCTATATCGGCGACCGCCTGATGATCTCGGTGCGTAACGGTCAGGCCGGCTTCTTCTCGGACGAGGAATTGAGCCAGTCGGACGGAGTCCTCTGGGATGCCGCCGACGACGTTCCCCGCGACGGCGCCCGGCGAGACGAACCGCCCTGCGTGACCGAAAAGCGGTCGTTCGACCGATCCGACCTCGACGCGTTTGTCGAAGGACATGCGTTCGCGTGCTTCGGTGCCGGCTTCGAAAGGGCTGCAGCGCATACTCGCACTCCGGCGACTCCGGGTGGCCGATTGCGATTGCTGGACGAGGTCGCTGAGTTCGAGCCAGAGGGCGGCCCGTGGGGGCGCGGCTATCTGCGCGCCACCGCGGCGGTACCCAGGGACGCCTGGTTCTACGACGGACACTTCAAGAACGACCCCTGCATGCCCGGAACCCTGATGGCGGATGCGGCGACCCAGGCACTGTCATTTGCCATGGCCGCCTACGGTTTCACCATCGAACGTGACGGCTGGCGGTTCGAACCGGTGCCGGATGAGATGGCGCGCTTTGTGTGTCGGGGACAGGTGACACCGGACAGCGACCACAACCTCGACTACGAGGTGTTCGTGGAAGAGATCATCGACGGACCGACACCGACGATCTACGCATCGCTGCTGTGCCGCAGTGACGGTTTCAAGGTCTTTCACTGTCGCCGATTCGGGATCCGTCTGGTCCCGGACTGGCCGATGCCTCCGGGTGCGCCGGGACCGGTGCAGATTCTGGCTGGTACCACAGACGTCCGAGGTGACCAGGGGGCGCTTCTGGCTTGTGGTCGCGGGATGCCGTCGGATGCCTTCGGCGCCTTGTACGCACCGTTCGACGGTACCCGCCGGGCGCCGCGGCTTCCGGACGAGCCCTACCATTTCATGTCACGCATCATCAGCGTCGACAGTCCACCGGGGGTGCCCACCAAGGACGGCACCGTGGTCGCGGAATATGATGTCCCCGCTGACGCATGGTATTTCGAGGACGGCAAGTCCGACGCCGTTCCGATGGCGGTGTTGATCGAGATTTTGCTGCAGCCGTGCGGCTGGTTGTCCTCCTACAACGGATTTGCCGCCAACCGGCCCGATGATGTGGTGTTCCGTAACCTGGACGGCACGGAGGTCACGCTGCACAAACCCGCGGGCGTCGGGGTGCTGCGCGTGAGGTCGACTCTCGAACGGTTTGCCGACGGCGGTGGCTCGACAATCGTGTTCTTCGATGTCGTCTGCACCCAAGGTGACGACATCGTCATGACCATGAAGACGGCGTTCGGGTTCTTCAGCCCAGAGGCACTCAAGAACCAGGTCGGCCTGCGGGTCAAACCTGGAGCCCTGGAGGCACTCTCAGCGCCGGCGCCGGTGACTCTGGCCTACAACGACACCGAACTCTCCGGCGCCCCGGCACTGGCCGGAGGGCGACTCCAGGTGATCGACCGAGTGAAATTCTGGCCCGGCGGGGGAGAAGGCGGTCTGGGTCGACTGATCGCGGAATACGACGTCCACCCCGAAGCGTGGTTCTTCAAGGCACACTTCTTCCAGGACCCGGTTCAGCCCGGTTCCCTGGGCTTGGAGGCCATGCAGCAGGCGGCCCGCGCCGCGGTCCGGCTGTCAGGGTTGGCCGACAACGGTTCCGAGTTCGAACCCGTCGCCGCGGGTGAGTCGTTCAGCTGGAAGTTCCGCGGCCAGGTGGTGCCCACCAACAAGCGCACCCGATCCGAGATCGAAATCGTCTCCGCAACACGAGAAGACCGCGGGGTACTGGTGCTGTTCAACGGTGCCTTCTGGGTCGACGACCTGTGCATTTACGAGACCAAGGGCATGGGCGTTCGAGTCGTCGAGTGACCTGACCTGCTGAACCCCGGTACCGAGCGGATGTTTCGGTGCCGGGGTTCAGCTCACACTGAAGGCCTGGAGAATTCGATGGTGTCGGCATCATCGCGCTGCTCGTCACGCAGCAGCAAGGACCGTACCACCGGCCGAGGCCCGACGTCCCGAAGCATCTGACTGGCTGGTCGCGGCCGTACGATCTGCGGCCACCAGAACCAACGTCCAAGCAGCGCAGCAATAGACGGTGTCAAGAACGCGCGCACCACCAAGGTGTCGAACAGCAGGCCCAGGCCGATGGTGGTGCCCACCTGGCCGATGATCCGCAGATCGCTGAACACCATCGCGGCCATGGTGAACGCGAACACCAGTCCGGCATTGGTCACGACCTTGCCGGTGCCACCCATGGCGCGGATGATGCCGGTGTTGATGCCGGCGGCGATCTCCTCTTTCATTCGAGAGACCAGCAGTAGGTTGTAGTCAGACCCCACGCCCAGCAGGACGATCACGGCCATCGGAAGCACCATCCAGTGCAAGTTGATGCCCAGGAAGTACTGCCAAACCAGCACCGCCAGGCCAAAAGATGCGCCCAACGACAGCGCCACCGTGCCCACGATGACCAGAGCGGCAACAAAGCTCCGGGTGATGAACAGCATGATCAGGAAGATGAGACACAGCGCGCCGACGGCCGCGATCCACAGATCGTACTTGGAGCCCTCTTGGAGGTCCTTGAACGTCGATGCGCTGCCGGCGATATAGATCTCTGCGCCCTGCAGAGGTGTCGTCTTTATCGCCTCCTCAGCCGCCAGCCGAATCTCATCGATACGCGCCAGGGCCTCAGGTGAGCCGGGATCCCCCTTGTGGGAGATGATGAATCGAGCCGCCTTCCCGTCGGGTGACAGGAAAGAAGCCATGGCTCGCTGGAAGTCCGGGTTCTGGAAGACCTCAGGCGGCAGATAGAAGGTGTCGTCGTTCTTGGCGGCGTCGAACGCCCACCCCATGGTGGTCGTGTCCTCGGTCGAGTTGTTCATCACGTCGAAGATCCCGGACATGGTGCTGTGCATCGTCAGCAACATGGTGTGCATGGACTCCATGTTCGCGATGATCCGCGGCATGACCTCCAGCAGCTGTGGCAGCAACTGGTCCATCTTGTCCAGTTCCACGACGAGGTCATTCATCTTCTCGGTGAGCCGTTCGACCCCGTCGATCGACTCGAAGATATTTTTCAGCGAGAAGCAGAGCGGGATGTTGTAGCAGTGCGGTTCCCAATAGAAGTAATTGCGAATCGGTCTCCAGAAGTCATCGAAATTCGCAATGTTGTCCCGGAGATCGGCCATGATGAGCGTCATCTCTTTGGTGCCGGTGATCGAGTCGTGGGTGATAGCGGTGATCTGCCGTTGTATGTCGTACATACGCTTGGTCAATGCGACTTGCCTGCCGATGAGGTCTGCCTGCTGGAACAGGTCGTCGACGCGTTTTTGCATATGCTTCATCATCTGCTGCTGGCCGGCGTTCTGCATGCTGATCATGAATGGGATCGAGGTGTGCTCGATCGGTGTTCCCTCGGGCCGGGTGATCCCCTGGACACGCGAGACGCCGGGTACCCGGAATATCGCCTTGGCCAGTTTGTGCAGAGTGATGAAATCCTCTGAGTTACGCATGTCCCGATCGAACTCGATCGTCAAGATATCGGGCATCATTCGGGCCTGGGAAAAATGGCGATCAGCGGCCGCGTACCCCAAATTGGCCGGGACGTCGTCCGGTATGTACCGGCGATCGTCGTAGCTCGTCTGATAGCCGGGCAGGGCAAGCAGGCCCAACAGCGTCACCGCCAGCGTTGCGCAGAAGATCGGTCCGGGCCACCGGACGATCGCCGTGCCGACCCGACGCCACCGGCGGACCCCTATCTTGCGCTTGGGGTCGAACAGCCCGAACCGGCTTCCGACCGTCAACACCGCCGGGACCAACGTCAACGCCACGGTGACTGCGACGAGCATGCCCACGGCACACGGCACACCGATGGTCTGGAAGATCGGCATGCGGGTGAAGCTCAGGCACAACAGGGCTCCGGCGATCGTCAAACCCGAACCCAAAACGACCGGGGCCACACTGCGGTAGGTGGTGAAATAGGCCGTTTCCGGATCCTCGCCGGCCTGACGGGCTTCCTGATATCGGCCGAAGAAAAATATCCCGTAGTCGGTTCCGGCCGCCATGGCGAGCGCCACCAGCAAATTGATGGCAAACGTCGACAGCAGAACCATTTCGCCGTGTCCGAGAAAGGCGACGAAGCCCCGGGCCATGAACAATTCGATGCCGACCGTTATCAGCAGGATCACCACGGTGATGACCGAACGGTAGACGACCATGAGTACGGCAAAGATGATGACGGCACCAATGAGCGTCATCTTCAGAATGGATCGCTCGCCGCTGTGCGTCATATCGCCGATGAGAGCTCCGGCCCCGGTGACGTACACCTCCATACCCGGAGGCGGCGGATTCCGGTCGGCGATCTCGCGCACCGCGGCCACCGATTCCTGGCCCACGGTCGTTCCCTGGTCGCCGACCAGATTCAGCTGCACATAGACGGCCTCGCCGTCGGGACTCTGCGCACCGGCAGCGGTGAGCCGATCTCCCCACAGGTCCTGGACATGCTGGACGTGCTGGGGGTCGTTTCTCAGGTCGGCGATCAACCGCTCGTAGTACTCGCGAGCCTCATCGCCAAGGGGTTGTTGGCCCTCCAGCACGATCATCGCGGTGCTGTCCGAGCTGGATTCCTGGAACACAGCGCCCATGCGAGTCATGGCCTGCACCGACGGAGCATCTTTGGGGCTCATCGGCACGGACTGCTCGCGGCCGACCTGTTCCAGCGAGGGGACGGCCAGGGTCAGCAGAAGTGTTACTGCCACCCACGCCAGGATTATCAGCAGCGAGAGCTTGCGGATCGTGCCTGCGATGAACGGGAACCGGTGCGACGAGGCCCCACGGATTCGCGCCTGGTCTTGCAAAGCCGCCACCTACTGCCGTTGGCTCTGCAACAAGGCGCGTACCAGCGGCCGAGGTCCTGTCGGCCGGAGCAAGGCGCTGGCGGGGCGGGGGCGCACTTGCTGGGGCCACCAGAACCACCGCCCCAGAAGCGCGGCAATGGACGGCATCATCAACGCTCGCACGATCAGCGTGTCGAACAGCAGGCCCAGGCCTATCGTGGTGCCGAGTTGGCCGATGCTGCGCAAGTCGCTGACCATCATCGAGCCCATGGTGGCTGCGAACACCAATCCTGCGGTCGTCACCACCTTGCCGGTACCACCCATTGCACGAATGATGGCGGTGTTGATTCCAGCGCCTAATTCATCCTTTATTCGGGCAACCAACAATAAGTTGTAATCGGACCCCACCGCCAGCAAGATGATGACGGCCATCACGAGTACTGCCCAGTGTATTTCTATTCCGAGTACGAATTGCCAGACGAACACGGATACCCCGAAGGCTGCGCCCAACGAGACCAGTACGGTGCCCACGATGACCAGGGCGGCAACAAAGCTTCTTGTCATGACCAGCATGACGATGAAAATCAGGCAAATCGCCGCGACAACCGCGATGAGCAAATCGTATCTGGAGCCCACCACGATGTCTTTTGTCATCGCTGCGGTTCCGGTCAGGTAGATCTGCGAGCCTTCGAGTGGGGTTCCCTTGAGCGCTTCTTCGGCGGAGCTCTTTATGGCGTCCACCCGCGATATGCCCTCGACCGACGCGGGATCGCCTTTTTGGGAAATGAGCATTCGGACGGCTTTGCCATCCGGCGACAAGAAAATGTCCATCACTCGCTTGAAGTCGTCGTTCTCGAAAACTTGAGGCGGAATGTAGAACGAATCGTCATTCTCGGCGGCGTCGAACGCCTTTCCCATCGCGGTCGGACTGGTATTGCCCTCATCCATCTGTCCGAAGACGCCCGACATGGTGCTGTGCATGGTGAGCATCATGGTTCGCATGCTTTCCATGATTGCGATCATCTCCGGGAACTGGACGAGAAATTGCGGCATGAGAACGTCCAGCTTGTCGAGGTTCTCGACCAGGCCTTCCAATTTGTAACTGACCTGATCGATACCGTCGATGGTGTCGAATATGCTTCGCAACGACCAGCAGATCGGAATGTCGTAGCAGTGCGGTTCCCAGTAGAAATAGTTGCGGATCGGTCTCCAGAAATCCTCGAAATTCGCTACATTGTCCCGCAATTCGTTGGTGATGTCCTGCATTTCATGAGTCTTTTGAACCATATCGCGGGTCGTGGCGATCAACTGCTCCATGAGGCCGTACATGTGCCTCATGATCTTTATCATTTCGTCAAGCATTTCGGACTGCTTGAGAATATCGTCCATACGTGCTTTCTGGAACTGCGAGTACTGTTGCAGGCCCGCTTGCTGCATGCTGAGCATGTACGGAATCGTCGAGTGCGCGATCGGTGTTCCCTCGGGCCTGGTGATGGCCTGCACCTTCGAAATTCCGGGAACAGCCAGAACGGCTTTTGCCAACTTGTTCAGAACAAGAAAATCGGCTGAATTGCGAAGATCTCGATCCGTCTCGACCAGCAACACCTCGGGCGCCATCATGGCTGCCGGGGGGAAATGTCGTGCCGCTGCGGCCATCCCCTGGCTGGCGGGAATGTCCTGAGGCAGATACTGCTGGTCGTTGTAGCTGGGTTTGAATCCGGGCAGCGCCAACAGGCCCAGGAGGGTGACCGCCATCGTCGCAGCCAGGATGGGCGCCGGCCACCGGACCGTTGCCGTGCCCACCCGCCGCCATCCGCGGGCCCGGACTTTCCGCTTGGGCTCGAACAGGCCGAAACGGCTTCCCACCGCTATGACGGCCGGAAACAGTGTGAGGGCAACCGCAACCGATACGAGCACACTCACCGCGCAGGGGATGCCGAGGGTTTGAGACGACGGGAGCCGGGTGAAGCTCAGGCAGAGGATCGCCCCGGCGATTGTCAAACCGGATGCCAGCACAACTTTGGCAACCCCACGAAAGGTGGTGTAGTACGCCCTTTCCCGGTCTTCGCCGGCCTCGCGCGCCTCCTGGTACCTGCCGACAAAGAAGATTCCGTAGTCGGTGCCCGCTGCGATGCACAGTGACACCAGCAGATTGACGGCGAAGGTGGTGATGCCGATGATCTCGTGATAGCCGAGAAGTGCGACGACACCCCGGGCGGCCAGCAGCTGTATTGCGACCACCAGTAGCAGGAGAACGACGGTGACGACCGAACGGTAGACGAGGAGCAACATCAGGAAGATCACCGCGATGCTCACCGCCGTGATGAGCAGAACGGTTCTGTTGCCACTGTTGGCGATATCCGAGGCGATTGCCGACGGACCGGTCACATATGCCTGGACGCCCGGCGGTGCCGGCGTCTGCTCGACGATCTGCCGAACAGCTGCCACCGATGCGTTGGCAGACACCTCGCCGGGGTTGTTGGCAAGACTCACCTGGACATACGCGGCTTTACCGTCGGCGCTCTGGGCGGCACCTCTGGTGAGGTCGTCGCCCCAGAAGTCCTGAATGTGCTGCACGTGCGTGGAATCGTCGCGCAACTGATCGATCAGGCTGCGGTAGTACTGGTGGGCATCGTCGCCGAGCGGTTCCTGCCCCTCCAGGACGATCATCACCGTCCCGCCGGAATCGGACTCCCCGAATTGCTCGCTCATGCGTGCCAACGCCTCGAAGGACGGTGCATCAGTGGGATTCAACGAAACGGCCTGCTGCTGCTCGACCTGCTCCAGCGAAGGCACGGCGACACTCAGGACAACGGCGATCGCCAACCAGCCCAAGATGACGGCCACCGAGAATCGATGGATGGTCTTGGCCACCAATGGTCGGCTTTCTGATGTTCGATGGTTGCTCATGCGGCCTTCAACAGGCAGGACGTGAAGGCGCTCACTGCGTGCTTGACCTTCTCGGATTTGACCACGTCGTCCACCAGCAGTCGGCAGCCGATGCTGTCACCGTCGCTCTGTGCCGCGATACTTCCGACGCCTGTCGCCGAGGTGATCGGGAAGTCCAGGGCCCACGGCAGGGGCACACCCTCGATGTACTGCGGGTCGCCGTCGGCGTCGAAATAGCTGATGTCGGCGGAAGTCCCGGGAGGTCCGAAGACCTCGTACCGCAGGTACTTCGGGTTGACCGGCTGGGCTGAGTCGGTTCTGGTGTCACCGTAGGAAAGGTTGTCCTCAGAACCGAAAATTCCGTGCAGCTGCGACACCGTCCATCCGCCGGCGGCGATCACAGCCAACGAGACGAGTGGAATCCACAGTCGCTTCAACAATTTGATGAAGGCGGCTCCCGGAGACCGCCGAACCCGCCGTGGCCCACCCGGTGTTCGAGGTTCCGGTTCCGGCGCAGCCGGCTCAGATCGCCCCTCCAGAGGGGATCTTCCTGGCGACTGCTGGTCGACTTCCGGGTAGCCGGCGACGGCGATATCGGAACGGGCTGGCTTCCCGTCGGGCAGACTGCCGTGGACCACCGAACCTACCTTTCCACCGGTTTCCCTGCCTGGCGTCATGCCAACCAATCGGACACCCCACCGCACCTTAGGCCGCGACATCTCCCGTTACAACAAGTATGCGGTGTGTCACGGGCTGACTGGTCGGCGGTCCTCGCGTGAAGGAACAGCGCCTCGGAGTGCGACCGTTGTTGACGCCAGAGTCAATCACGCCGATCGTCGCTGCAGGGGCGTTTTCGCAAACGTGACGGTTGATGGTGCTGACTGCGGCGGGCTCACCGTCCGGACCTCACCTCACCCAGCTTCGTATCGGCGGCGCAGCAGAACTGTGAATCCTGGACTGAACTGCAGGTTTGGCGGTAGATCGCCGGGGTTGGTGGCTGCCCGGTGGGCTGCGCGCGAGGCTGCGCTCGGGCGGCGCGCCGGCGTCGATCGGGTGTGGTCTGATCGGTTGAGGCAATGCCGGAACAAATATGGAAAGGGCTCACGCCTACCGATCGCGTCGTAACGCATTGAGCTTGGACCGTAACGGCGGTATAAAGAAAAACCTCGGCCGCGCTGCGCGCCCTGTTGCTAGGGTGAGCCGCTACGGCGGCTGGTGACGAGACGACGCCAGGCACCACTTCAACCACCAACACCCACGCGCGGAAATGAGCGATCCGATGCCGGCCGAACCGACCACGCTGAGCCGGTCGGAAGGGTATTTCCCGACCTGGCTGCGGTCCCGTGGTTTCATCGGCCCGGTTGTTGCGATCGGTGTTGTCCAGTTGGTGGCAGCGATGGATGGCCCTGTTGTAGTTTTTGCCCTGCCTCGAATACAAAGCGAGCTGGGTCTGTCGGATGCGGGGCGTAGCTGGGTGGTCAGCGCCTACTTGCTGACCTTCGGTGGACTGATCCTGCTGGGCGGCCGTCTCGGCGACACCTTCGGCCGCAAGCGCACTTTCATAGCCGGCGTTGCACTCTTCACCGTCGCGTCGGCGCTGTGCAGCATCGCCTGGACCGGAGGCGCGCTCGTCGCGGCCCGACTACTGCACGGCGTGGCCGCCGCGATCGTCGCCCCGACATGTACGGCGCTGCTGGCAACCGCATTTCCCAAGGGGCCGGCACGCAATGCCGCGACGGCGGTGTTCGGAGCGATGGCCAGTATCGGCGCGGTGCTGGGTCTGGTGTTGGGTGGGGTCCTCACCGAGGTGTCGTGGCGACTGGTATTTGTGCTGAACGTGCCGATCGGGCTATTGGTGATCTACCTGGCGTACACCATGCTGCAGGAAACCCAGAAAGAACGGATGAGGCTGGACGTCGCGGGGGCCGGTCTGGCCACGTTGACCTTCATCGCAGCGGTTTTCGGTCTGTCGATGGGGCCGGAGCAGGGCTGGCTGTCGGCGCTGACGATCGGATCGGCTCTGGTTGCGCTGGTGACCTTCCTGGCCTTCATCGTGGTACAGCGGCGCGCCGAGAATCCGATAGTGCCGTTCAGTCTGTTCGTCGACCGCAGCCGGCTGGCCACCTACATGTCGATGTTCCTGGTCAGTGGGTTGGGATTCACCCTGACCGTGCTGATTGCCCTCTACTTGCAGAACGTCATGGGTTACAGCCCCCTGCAAGCCGGTTTGGCCTTCATCCCGATAGCGATCGCAATGGCTGTCGGCACGGTCATCTCGTCACGACTCGTGGCGCGGATGTCGCCCCGCGCGATCGTGATCACCGGCGCTGTCCTGGTGCTCGGCGGAACACTCTGTGGCGGCTTGAATCTCAGCCGCGACATACCGTACTTCCCGAATCTGGTCTTGCCGATCGTCGTCGGCGCCATCGGTATCGGCATGATCACCGTGCCGCTGGGCCTCTCGCTGGTGGCCAGCGTCGGGCCGGATCGGATCGGCCCGGCTTCGGCGATCCTGGTGATGCTGCAGAGCCTTGGCGGCCCACTGGTGCTGGTCGTCATCCAGGCTGTCATCACCTTGCACATCCGCAGCCTGGGTGGCGCCGAGGAGTCGGTGCGAACCATGAGCGCGCTCCAGTTGAACGCACTGGATCTCGGCTACGCCTACGGGGTGCTGTGGCTGGCGGGGGTGGCGGTACTGCTCGGTGCGGTGGCGCTGCTCATCGGCTACACCTCCCAAGACGTGGCGCACGGGCAGAAAGTCCAACAAGCCACCGAGTCCGGCGAACTCGGGACCGGCGGACCGTGAGTCAGGCGATCTCGCCGGTGAGCCCGAACTCGGCCAGTGTGCGGGCAGCCAACGCGCCCAACGCAGCCTTGGTGGTCACGGAGGCGGGATGGTAGGCGCAGACGTAGATGGAGACCTTGTTGAGCTCCTGGACGGTGCCGTAATAGACGTGGAGTTGACCGCCGGTTCGTTCCAGCCAGCCCCGAGTCAGGTGCTGGCTGGCTCCGCGGGCGAAAGCGGCGTCGCACAGCGAGCCATCGGGACGAATCGCCGCCGGCCCGGTGTCTCCGAGATTGGAACACACCGCGGGCTTCTCCGGGTCGTCAAGCGCATAGTCGATCAGCTGTCGCCACGCTCTTTTTGGGGTGAACGGGGTCAGCGGAACAAGCAGCGATGCCTCGTCTTGCGTTTCCTTGAAAGCCTTGAGCGCAGTCTTGATCGCGGTGCGGGTCCCACGCAGATCCGTGGTCACCTCCGCCGGGTCGATACCGACACGGGTGAACGACACCGCCACCGCTCGGGCATCGTCGGCCGTGGTGCGGTCGTTGACCGTGAGTACCGTCGGGATGTTTCCGGCCTCGCCGTGTTGGCGCCCCATGTGCTCATCGAGTTTTGCGGTCAGCGCGGCGGCCAGCGCACTGTTTGTTCCCCCGAGAGTCTCGGCGCGAGAACTCCATTCATCGAACTCGATCTGAATCCAGATACTCGGCGCGGTGATGGGTTGGTCCGGGTCGGAAGTCGGTGCCGTGATGGGCCGCGACTGTGGGGATCGGTCGGCGGCGCTGCGACGGCGTCGGGCTTCCTGCACCGCCGCGATGAATGCCCGGGCTGCCAGGGGTGCGTCCCGGGCGGTCTCGTGGGCATCCTGGACCAGCGCATGCAGTCGAGTCCGCGACTGCGGCGGCGGATAGTCGAGGTTGCGGGACATACCGAGAATCGCTTCGGTCACCGCGACGGCACCGCCGATACCGTCGATGACATAGTGGGACAGCACCAAGCTGATCGCGGTCGATCCCTCCGCGAGCGGAAGGACACTCAGGCGCCACCCGGGTCCCGATTCCGGATCGATGGGTAGCTGCGTGCATTCATCGAACCAATCGCCGAGTTCCGCGCGCGGACGGGAGTATTCGGCGATCTCGACTTCTGATGGCTGCGGAGCCGAGACCCATCGATGCCGGCCGAACGGCAACGGAGAGCGCTCGATGAGCCGCCCCAGCAATCCGAGGTTGAGATCACGGTGAAAGCGCTCGAGCCCAGCGAAATCGACGTCGCGGTCGTATACCCAACCGACCTGCATGACTTCTTTCTGGCCGACGGCCCGATGCCCCTCGTAGAAGGCTTGGTCCAGCAGCGCCAGCCGATTGTCGGGTCGCGGGGGACGGTTAGCTGTTGCGTGGTCACGGCGCGGGACGGCGCGAGCCTCGGCGGAGTGGGACCGACTCATCGCGTCAGAGTAGCGGATTCGGTGCGATCGCCCGGCAGAGTTCGAACCTGGATCACGACGTGTGCTGATGGTGTCGGCAGTCCTGGCGCCGCGACAACCGAGACGGGGCGATACTCTGGGAATCTCTACCGAAGTGGTTGTCGGAAACCATATCCCGATGCTGTGAGTTCTGGAGCCGGGCGCTGTCCGGCAATGTGCCCGGACCAGATGCTGTTCCATTCTGAAACAGCACGGAGTGATCAGGTAATGAGGTAACACGTGTCAGTGGCTGATGTTTTAATTGCGCGGGGAGACTTCGAAAGGCGTTCTGGCAAATGAATCGACGGCAACCATTCGCGCAGTCCGGGACGGCTCGCCGCCCGGTTGCTCTGTTTGTGATGGGCTTTGGCCGCTCGGGAACGTCGGCGCTCACCCGAGTCCTCTCGTTGTGCGGCCCGGCACTGCCGGCCGGACTGCTGGGTGCGACCTCGAGCAATCCGCGGGGCTATTGGGAGCCGCGTGCCGCCATCCATCTCAACGAAGTGATCCTCCGCCGCCACGGTGCCTCCGCATACGACCTGAAACTGCGTCGGGAGGACGATACGGCGGGCGCGGAGGGGAACGCCGCCAGCATCGCCGAGATCGCCGAGTTCTTCACCACCTTGCCGGTGGCGCCGGTGGTGATCATCAAGGAACCGAAGATGACCGCGGTGAGTGACCTGTGGTTCGAAGCGGCGACCCAGGCCGGATTCGACGTTGCGGCCGTAATCGCGGTTCGGCACCCGGGGGAGTGCATCGGGTCGGTTGAAAAGCGGGCTCGGCGCCAGCTTTACGTGGGATCGTCTCCGGAACTGGTGAGTGCTTGGTGGTTGAAATACTCACTGCTGGCGGAGCGAGACACCCGCGGGGTGCGGCGCGTTTTTGTCGAGTACTCCAACCTGCTGGAGGACTGGCGGCGGGAAGTGAAGCGGATTTCCACGGCGCTCGAGATCGACCTCGACAACCAGGATGCGGAAGCGGTCGACCAATTTCTCCGGCCCGACCTTCGGCACCATCGAGACTGCGGGCCGGTGACGGAACCCTTCGGGACGGACTGGATTCGGGTGACGTACGAGGCGTTGAGTGCGGCCGCACAGGACGAGTCCTGGGACGAATCTGCGCTGGATCAGGTCTTCGATGGGTATGAGGCGAGTGAGCGCGGTTTCCGGGCGGCGTTCGGCGATTCTCGCCGCTACCGCAACCTGAATCGTTTTCTCCGGCCGTCCATGGTGAAGCTGGCCCTCGAGGGGCTCGCGATGGCCCACCGGCGCAAGGGCACCTGGGCCTAGCCTGACCGGCGTCCCGCCGAGCGCTCCTGGACCTGAAAGGTCGTGACAACGCCGTGAAGTTTGTGCTGGCCTTCTACGGAACTCGTGGTGACGTCGAGCCGGGTATCGCTGTCGGTCGCGAACTGGTGCGCCGGGGTCACGATGTTTGCATGGCAGTTCCGCCCGACCTGATCGGCTCGGTTGAGTCGGTCGGAGTATCCGCTGTTGCCTACGGACCGGACACCCAGGCGTGGCTGGAAGACACCCGCGACTTCTGGGCGTACTTCTTCCGCAACTTCTGGAGATTCCGCGAGGTGAGGACGTTCCTACGTAAGTCGCGCGAGCCCGGCATGAAGGCGTGGGCCGAGATGAGCACGACGCTGACGTCGCTGACCGAAGATGCCGACCTCCTCATCACTGGCGTGAGCTACCAAGAGCTGGCCACGAACGTCTCGGAATACCGGGATATCCCGTTGGCCACCGTGCTCTGGTTCCCGATACGGGTCAACGGTCACCTTGTTCCGAACCTGCCGGCGCCGTTGATCCGAACTGCGATGAGAGCCTACGAGTGGTTGGTCTGGCTCGGGGTGAAGAAGGTGGAAGGCGCCCAGCGAACAGCACTGCAACTACCGCAGGCGGCGGGTCCCGCCCCCGGCCGGATCACCGAACGCGGTTCCCTGGAGATCCAGGCCTACGACGCGGTGTGCTTCCCGGGCCTGGCGGCCGAATGGGAGACCAAGAACAAGAAAGGCCAGCCGAGCAATCCCGAAAACAAACCCCTGAACAGACCCTTTGTCGGCACCCTGACCTTGGGGTCGGCTTCTGAGGCCGATGCGGACGTGGCGTCGTGGATCGCCGCGGGCTCACCACCAATTTGTTTCGGATTCGGCAGCATTCCGGTGCAATCACCGGCCGATATGGTGGCGATGATTGCCGGGGCCTGTGCGCAATTGGGGGAGCGGGCGTTGGTGTGCGCCGGCTGGACCGACTTCAGCAGCGCCGCGCACTTCGACCATGTCAAGGTGGTCGGCGCAGTGAATTACGCGGCGGTCTTTCCGGCCTGCCGGGCTGTTGTCCATCACGGGGGTGCGGGCACCACGGCTGCGAGCCTGCGCGCCGGGGTTCCGACATTGATTCTCTGGATGGCGGATGTTCAAGTGATGTGGGGAGCCGCGATCAAGCGACTCGGGGTGGGCACCTCTCGGCGGTTCTCGACAGCCACCCAGAAATCTTTGGTTGCCGATCTGCGGAGGATCCTGGCTCCGGAGTACAGAACTCGGGCCCGTGCGGTCGCTGCCCGGATGACCGAACCGGCCGCAAGCGTGGCGGCCGCCGCTGACCTGGTCGAGGAATTTGCGCGCCTGCCGGCGCAATCCAGCGACTCACACGATGCCTGAGCCGTGCGCCAGCATCGACAATCCCATCACCGTCAGGATGACGATCACGAGCTGCTTACGGTGTGCAGACGTCCAGTCGTGCAGACGCTGTAGTGCCGCTTGGGTTTTTGCCGGTGCAATCAGATAGGTGACGAGAATGATCTCGACCACGGCCAGTACCCCCAGGACGTACACGATGGCGGCGATGACCTGGGTGCTCACCGCGGCCCCTGAAGCCACGATGATGGCGAGCGAGAACAAGATCACGTCGGGAGCCGGCCCCATCGACAGCCCGACCACCCATGAGACCCAGGCGGATCCGTTCTCCCAGGCATTGTGGGCGAGTTTGATCAGTCGCCGGACCGTGGATCCACCCACGGCCGCCGCATCAGGCGTGTGGTCCGGCGACGGGGAGAGAGCCGGCGGTGCCGTCGAGTCCGGCACGAGGACCGAGGTGGTTTCTTCCGGTGCGAGCACGAGTGTCAGCTGACGCTGTCGCCTCAGTGCCGGCACCGCGATCAGCGCGGCGATCAGTAGCGCAAGCGCCCCTGCACCGATCTGGATGTATCGAATGGCGGAGCCCGACTCCGGGGCCGCCCAATCCTCGGTGAATGTCCCGAACGCCGGGGTGTGATGCAGCAGGATGAGCGGAACCACCAGTGCAGGGATGCCCATCGTCAGGCTGCCTGCCCAGTAGGCGAGCAGGTTCTGCAGGGGACGGGGCCGCGAGCTCACCAGAAGTGTGACGCCGAGCCGCACGGGATTGAGCATCCCGACAACGGCCAGTGCCAGAAGTGCACTCCACATTGCCGGGACGCTACCTCGATTGAACGGCAGCCGTCGCCGGATCCGTCGGCAAGCATATTGAGGAAACCCCCGGCAGAACAGGAACATTCGCCCGCCGAACCCGAGTGGCACGGTGATGGGGGCCGAGCCGGTCTGATTCAGAAGCAGCCGTGTAACACGGCCCGAATCCAAGTCGGTGGAGGTCTGATCTTCCAAAACTCCGCGACGCGAGGGCATCGCTGTCTAAACTCAGCGCCGCTAGCACCCGCATTACAGACAGAGGCATAAGTGACAATAACCGATCACGACGTCAGATCTCTGTATCTCGACTTGCTCCGCCGCAATCTCACCAGATACGGGATGCACGAGCGGGTTCCCTCAGAGTGGCCGCTGCGGCGACGTCTTCTCCTCAAAGCGGTCAACACCCTGACCCCGATACTCAGGGGTTCGGGCAAGTCTGAGCAGTCAGCACGTGATCTGGGTCTGGACTGGCCGGCGGAAGCCGAGACGATGATCGGAATGCAGAGGCTCACCAGCCTCCAGCATTGTGTCGAGACGGTACTGGAGGACGATGTCCCCGGTGACCTGATCGAATGTGGAGTGTGGCGCGGCGGGGCGTGCATCTTGATGCGCGCGGTGCTGGCCGCTTATGGCGATCACACCAGGAACGTCTGGCTGGCCGACTCGTTCCAGGGTGTGCCACGCTCGGATCCCACCAATTACAAAGCGGACAAGGGGATTAGGGCGGACTTCGCCGCGGGCATTCTGGGGGTGTCGGAGGAGCAGGTCAGGGCGAATTTCGAGCGCTATGGGCTCCTCGATGACCGGGTGCGATTCTTGCCCGGCTGGTTCAAAGACACCCTGCAGGACGCTCCGATCGATCGGATCTCGGTGTTGAGACTCGACGGCGACCTCTACGAATCCACGATTCAAGCGCTCGACGCGCTCTACCCGCGACTGTCCCCCGGTGGTTTCTGCATCATCGACGACTATTCGGCGGTGAAGGCGTGTGAGAAGGCCGTCACCGATTACCGCGCCAAGCATGGAATCTCCGCGGAGATCGTCGATATCGACGGGACGGGTGTCTTGTGGCGCAAGTGATGAGTGCTGTCGGGCATCGAGCGCAGCATTGGCGTCGGGCATGCCTGAGACTGCACTAGTTCGAATCGGTGTCCTGGGTGCTGCGCGAATCGCACCGGGGGCGCTGATCAATCCGGCGAAGCAGAGCACCGAAGTCGAAGTGACCGCCGTGGCTGCGCGCGACGGGGCGCGTGCTCGAGCATTCGCCGCCAAACACGGAATCCCACGTGTGCATGACGACTACGAGGCTCTGATCTCCGACCCGGACATCGATGCTGTCTACAACCCGCTGCCGAACGGCTTGCACGGCACATGGACTCGTGCCGCCCTCGAACGGGGCAAGCATGTGCTGTGTGAAAAGCCGTTCACAGCCAATGCGGCAGAGGCCCGCGAGGTCGCGGCGGTGGCGGCGCGATCGGACCGGGTGGTGATGGAGGCATTCCATTACCGCTACCACCCGTTGGCGCTGCGGGTGGAACAGATCATCGCCACCGGAGAGGTCGGCACGTTGAGGCGGGTGGAGGCGGCTATGTGCTTTCCGCTGCCCAAGTTCTCCGATATCCGCTACAAGTACTCACTTGCCGGTGGCGCCACAATGGATGCCGGATGCTATGCGGTCCACATGGTGCGCACGTTCGGTGGTTCCACTCCTGAGGTTGTTTCAGCACAAGCGAAACTGCATGACCCACAGGTGGATCGGGCGATGACCGCCGAGTTGCGGTTCTCCGGCGGGCACACCGGCCGGGTGCAGTGCTCGATGTGGTCGTCGAGTCTGTTGCGGTTGAGCGCCAGAGTTGTCGGTGACCGCGGTGAGCTGCGCGTGCTCAACCCGGCGGCACCGCAACTGTTCCACCGGCTCTCGGTGCGGACAGCCGACGGAAGCAGGGTGGAGCGGTTTCCGCGACGCCCGAGCTATGCGTATCAGCTCGATGCCTTCGCGGCCGGTGTGCTGCGTGGTGAGCGGGTGAAGACGGGACCCGAGGACGCCGTCGAGAACATGATCGTCATTGACGAGATCTATCGCGCGGCCGGACTGGGGCCGCGGATACCGACCTGAACGGCTATTGCTGCTGCTGTCCTCAGCACAGTTTGAAAAATTTGCCAGAAACTAACTATCGTGGATGACAATAACGCTACGGTGAGGATCGCCGAGCGGAGACCTGCCTGACTCCGAGGTGGGGATGTAGGAAAGGCGTTGTGCATGTTCATAGCTGAGAAATCTTCCGGTGAGTCGACTGCCATGACTCGTCTGATGGTCGTTACCGGTCTATCGGGGGCCGCACTGAGCGCTGGCGTTCTCTTTGCGTCCGCTGCGGTGGCCGCGCCCCTGGACCCGGAGCTGCTGTCGCCGGCTTCCGGCTGTTCGCTCCCGACGGATGTCGATTGCAGCAACAGCGAATCGACGGGGCGGATCGGTGCGAGCGGTGCACCGATGGCGTTTGTTGCGCTGTCGCCGCTGACCTACCAGGGCCCATTTCTGGGACTGTTCGGCAATGGCGTCGATGCGGCAGCGGACTGCGTCGGGAATGCGTGCAACGGTGGCAACGGCGGGCTGCTCTGGGGTAACGGCGGTAACGGCGCCAACGGAGGGCACGGCGGCAGCGCCTGGCTATTCGGAAACGGCGGAAACGGCAGTGATGCAATCGCTCTCGGGCAAGCCGGCGGTAACGGCGGCAATAGCGGCTTCTTCTTTGGTAACGGCGGCAATGGTGGCAACGGCCAGACGGGCGCGACGGGTTCCCCGGGCGTGAACCTGCCGCCGCCGAACAGCACCCGAGCCCAGAACGGCCAGAATGGCAAGACCCTTGTGGACTTCGGCGACCAAACCGGCGCTGCCGGAGGAGCCGGTCAGGCCGGCGGCGCGTACCCGGTCGGCACAATCTGCTGCCTTGCCATACCCGCCGGCGGCGCCGGCGGTTCCGGCGCGTGGGTGACCAGCTTCGACGGAGACGCCAATGGCGGTGACGGGGGAACTGGCGGCGCCGGTGGCCTCGGAGGGCATGGCGGCAACGGCGGTTCGGGCGGGGTGGCCTTCACCTACTCGCGAACGACGGGAGTCGCACGAGGCGGCGCCGGCGGTACCGGCGGCGCCGGTAGCAACGGTGCCAACGGTGGCCAGGGCGGAAACGGTGGGATGGCTTGGGG
>NZ_JBARXZ010000162.1:0-16521 GCF_049647605.1 Mycobacterium sp.
GCCCCGGGCAGCCCGGCCAGTAGGGTTGCCACACCGAGTACCCCTGCCGCCGCCCACGGTCCGGGGCTCCAGGGTTCGGTGTGGCCGGTTGCGATGCGGCGCGACGGCAGCAATGCCAACAACACCAGCAGCGGCAGCAGTGCCAAGCCGGTGCCGAGACCGGCGCGGTACAGGCTGTTGGACACGAAGTTCAGGGTGACGCTGCCGTCGGTCCCCGCCGGGACGACAAAACCCTGCTGCCAGCCGTTGACGGTGATCGGGCGCAGGGTGGTGCCGTCGGCGGTGGCTGCCGCCCAGCCCGGGTTGACGCTCTCGGGGACCACCAGCACCCGGTCGGTGTCGCCGGCGGTGACCTCCACCTCACGGTGGTCGGGTCCCCACGCTCCGGTGCGCGCCACCTCGGTACGTGCGGTCGGCTGGGACTCGGCAAGCGGCCCGGCCAGTTGAATCCCGTCGACAAAAAACGCCCGGCCGGCGTTGACCAGCACCTCCTGTTGGCCGGCAGGCAGCGTGATGGGTGTCGGATCGCAGGGCTGCGCGGCGATCGGTTCGGCGTCCAGCAGCGCGGCGACGGTGGTGGTGATGCGGGTCTGGACAAAGCGGCCGGCCGCGGCGATCACCGGCCCGTCACCACAGGCGATGGTGACCGGGCGGGCGCGGTTCCGGTTGCTGTCGGCCGGGGCGATGGGTTTGCCGTCGGGGCCCAGTGCCACCACTTCGGCCAACCCGGGTGGCTTGACCTGGTCGAATCCCAACGCGGTGCGGTCGATCACGTCCGTCCAGTCCAGCAGGCTGATCCGAATGGTGTCGGTGACCGTCGGTGTCAGGTCGAGGGTCTGGGATCCGTCGGGTTCCATGCTGCGGACCTGTGGGCCGTTGCCCAGGTTGACCGCGACCAGCGACGGATGGGTGGGCAGTGCCGAGCTGCTGGGGGTGAGGCGGACGGCGGAGACCTCGGTGGGTTCGGGCAGGGTGAGTGTCAGGGTCGGCGCCGTGCGGTGTTGCACCACCCCCTGGGGTGCCGTCCACGAGGTGCGCGGGTCGCCGTCGGCGGCGGCGTACGCGGTCCCCAACACGTCGAACGAATCGGCGTCTCCGTCGGCCCGGGTGGTGCCGGGTTCGCGTATCAAGTCCGCCAGGTCAGGGCCTTGGCGGGGCCGCACCCACACCGTGGGGGTCAGTGAGATCTCTTGTGGCACAGTCAGTGTCCTGCTGAGGCTGACGAGTTCCTCGGGGGCCGACGACAGCGGTGAGGCACAGAGCACCCCCTCGGAGGTGTCGATGCAGCCGGGACGGCCGAGCAACTCGGAACCCAGGTCCCACATGGCCACCTCCGACCCCGGCGGGGGGCCCGGGACCGCTGCGGTGTGACGGATGGCGACCGGGTGGGCGAATCCGGAGGCGTCGTACTGGGTGATGGCGAGGTCGGTGATGCCGAACTGCACACCTCCGGAGCCGTCGGTGGTGCCCATGGCGGTGATCCGGACCCACGGCGTCTCGCCGTACGGCAGGGCGGCGGTGAGCGGGGTTCCGGGCTCGTCGACCCGAAGACTGGTGGTGCCGTTGGCGGTGGAGATCTGGATTCGGTTGACCTGCGCGCCGATTGCCGACGCGCTGGGTGTCAGCGTCACCGTCGCATTGGTCACCGGCCGGTCGAAGTCCACCTGCAGCCACTGCCCGACGGCGGCCTGCAGCGAGTTGGACACCCAGCTGGTGGCCGGATCGGAGTCGACGGCCGACGGCGGTGCGGACGCCGGGACCACATTGGGCAGCGCGGTCGAGTCGGCCGCCGAGCTGGACACGGTGATCCGGCCTCCGTCCCAGGATCCGCGAGTCAACTCCTGACCGGGTATCGGATAGTCCGGCACCCGGTTGTGGGTGTGCCGCGGATCGCCGTCGGCCCGGATCGCCGACGAGTGGTCATCGACGCGGCCGTAGTCGGTTTCGCGGTTCACCGGGGTGTCGGTGACGGTGACCACAGGGGCCGGCAGCCCGGCCGCTTCCGCATCCCCGGTGAGCAGCGCCGGACCCAGGGCGGGCTCCTTGCGCAGACGTCGGCGCTCGTCCAGGCGCAGCAGCACCTCCGGGCCGCCGTCGATGCGGGCCATGGTGTCGGTGTCGGCGAGGTACGGGACACCGGCCTCGGCGGCACCGGTCACCCGGTAGATCTCGATAGCGGGGTAGCGCAACCGCAACCCGCTGTCGGCGATGAAACCCTCCAGCAATCCGGGCCCGACCGGATCGCCGAACTCGGCGACCTTCTCCAGCCCGGGGGAGTGGTCCATGACGCGGTGAACCAGCACGGGCCGGGCCGAGCGGGAGGTGTCAGGGTCCAGGTCGTTGCGGACGACGACATAGGAGATGCCTTGGCGGACCAGGGTGTCGGCCAATCCGGCGGACGGCCGGCCCGCCGCGAACAGGCGCTGCACCGAATCCAGCGCCCGGATGGTCTGCGGGGGTGTCAGGGGGATGGAATCGCGTACCCCCCATGGGCTTTCGCCCAGCACCTGCAGTGGCTCGTCGCGGGTGGTGCCCCACACCTGCGTGGCGAACGGGGCGCCCGGGGCCACCAGCACCCGGCCTTGGTACGGGGCGCCGGTGTTGTGTTCGGTCAACCAGTCGGCCGCCTCCTGCCAATACGACGGGATCGCGCTGTACGTGCCCGGTGGGGTGAGTCGCCCCGTCCAGGCCAACGAGGTCGCCGTCAGCAGCGCGGTCAACACCACGATGCCCACCGCCACCCGCTTGTCCTTCTCGGGGTGGGAGAACGCGTGCAGCCACACCGGGCGGGCGACACTGCCCGGCAACGGCAGCCGGCCCAGCAGATGCGCCAGCCCCAGCACTATCGGCAACCGCAGCAGCGGCTCGAACTTGTGCACGTTGCGCAGCGGGGCGCCGCCGGCGTCGAGGAACTCCTGCACCTGATGGGCGATCGGCGACCCGAAACCACCCGCGTAGCCCAGCCCCATCAGGACCAGCCCGGCCAGCAGGATGGTGACGACGCGGCCGCGGGCCGGCATGGTGCGCAGCGCCAGCCCGGCCAGCCCCGCCGCAGCCACCAAAGTGGTGGCCAGGATCGCGACCGGACCGGTGACCAGCGAGGAGGCGGCGGTTGCATCGGGGGCGACAAACGGGGTCCAGGCCGCGGTGCCGCGCAGCATCTCTGTCAGCGACGTCCACTGGGTCGTCACACCGGAGGACTCGATGTAGTCCAGGAACGGGGGGCTGATCCGGCCCAGCGACAGCAGCGCCACCACCCACCACGCCACCGCCAGTGCGCTCGACAACAGCCACCAACCACTGAACTTCAGCCAGTTCCGGTTCGGCCGGTGGCAGGCCCACCAGATCAGCGCAGGCAGGCAGGCGGTGAACGTGGCGACGGCGTTGACGGCACCCATCAAGGCCAAAGCGATACCTGCCCGGGCCGCCAACACCCGCAGCGATCTGCCGCTCCCGCCGCGCATGGCCAGGATGACGGGCAGCAGCACCCACGGCGCCAGCATCATCGGCAGCGTCTCCGACGAGATGGAGCCCAGTGTCGTCAGCACCCGCGGTGACAGCGTAAAGGCCGTTGCCGCCACCACCCGCGACGCGGTGGTGCCGATGCCGAGCGCCTCGGCGACCCGCAGCAGTCCCCAGAAGCCTGCCGCCAGTAGCAGCGCCCACCACAACCGTTGGATCACCCAGGCGGGGATTCCGAGAACGTCACCGGCCAGGAAAAACGCGCCGTGCGGGAACAGATAGCCGTATGCCTGGTTCTGGGCTTGCCCGAACGGCAGCTCGCTGTTCCACAGGTCGGCCGCGCGGGACAGGAACCGTAGCGGGTTGGTGGTGAGGTCGAGTTTGGTGTCCGGGGAGATCAGCCCGGGAGCCTGGGCGAAGGACACGACCAGCGTCGCGACCGCGACCAGCCACAGCCAGCGGCATGACAGACGTTCCGGCCCGCCCGGATGGGCCGTGATCGGTGAGGCGGACAGGCTAGCTGCGGTCGCCGTACTCGACGCGGTTCAGCACCGAGGATGCCGGGTCACCCGCGACCAGGGGCGGCTTGGTGTCCTGTTCCACCATCAGCGTCACCCCGAAGACCGCGGCCGCGCCCAGCAGCAGCCCGACCACGAGGCTGGCGGCGGCCGGCACCACGAACCGGGACATGGGGGGCTCCTCAGCTGTTGGTCAAAGGACACGGAAAGGTATTGCTCGAAGTCGTTCGCCAACCTAGCACGGACGCTGTCATTGCCCGGGCGGCACGATGAGCACCGGACGCCCGCCGTGGCGCAGCACCCGGTCGGCGACGCTGGACTGGATCAGCGAGCGCACCCCCGTCGTCCCCCTGGTCCCGGTGACGATCAGGTCGGCGCCCAGCTTGTCCGCGGCGTCGATGATGGTCCGCCACACGGTGCCGGATATCGCCACCACGAGTGTTTCGGCGTTGAGGCCGGCCTGGCGGGCGAGTCTGGCCCCGTGATCGTTGGTGCGCTGGGCGTCGGCGAACGCGATGTCGAGATCGTCCTCGTCGGGCAGATCCGGTGGCCCGTCGAGGTCGATGCTCACGTTGTCCTGGCCGCCGCGCATCGGCTCCCAGACGGTCACGACGACGGCTCGGTCGGCGGCGAGGAAACGGCCGGCATAGTGGACAGCGCGCTGTGCATTCTGGCTGCCGTCGTAGGCGATCATCAAGACCGTCATGCCTCATGATCTCGCACCCGGTGGATTCCTCGCACTGGTCGGCGAAACTGGTTGAGGTGCCTGAGCTCTGGTGAACCGGCCGACGCCCGAAAACGCGGCGGGGCAGTTCCCGGCGCCGCTGTCGCGCGGTGGACCGGGCTGACGGGCGCCGAATCGGTTACCGGTTCGGCATTCGGTGAGGCACAGTGAAGGCATGGCTCTAACCCGAGGACTGACCCGCACCCTGGTGTCCATCGCGGCGCTGCCGGCCCTGCTGGCGGCCTGTTCACCTGCCGCGGAAGCTCCCGTCTCGGCGCCGTCCGAGGCGTCCGCGGTACCCACTCCGGCAGCGACGCCTGCCGGCACCCCGCTGTCCAACCCGCTGCCGGCGGCCCCGCCGGTGTGCGGTGATCTGCAGGCGCAGGTCGCGATGATGTCGACGCGGGACAAGCTCGCGCAACTGCTGATGGTCGGGGTGAACAACGCCGCCGACGCCCAGGCTGTGGTGGCAGATCATCACGTCGGCGGCATCTTCATCGGCAGCTGGACCGACAGGTCGATGCTGACCGATGGCTCGCTGGGGGCGATCAACGCCGCGGCGGGGGCGCTGCCGGTTGCCGTCAGCGTCGATGAAGAGGGTGGCCGGGTGCAGCGGCTGTCCGGCCTGATCGGCAGCCAGCCGTCGGCGCGGGTACTGGCCCAGACACAAACCCCGGAGCAGGTGTACCAGATCGCCCTGGATCGCGGCCGCGCGATGCGTGGGCTGGGCATCACCATCGATTTTGCTCCCGTGGTCGACGTTTCCTCGGCGGCCGATGACACGGTGATCGGTGACCGATCCTTCGGCTCGGATCCCGCGGTGGTCACCGAGTACGCCGGCGCCTATGCCCGCGGCCTGCGTGATGCCGGGGTGCTCCCGGTGCTCAAGCATTTCCCCGGCCACGGCAACGGCTCGGGTGACTCCCACACCGGCGCGGTCACCACGGCCCCGCTGGCCGATCTGCAGGCCTCCGATCTGGTGCCCTACCGGTCGTTGACCGCGCAGGGGCCGGTCGCGGTGATGTTGGGCCATCTCGAGGTGCCGGGTCTGACCGGCTCAGATCCGGCGAGCCTGAGCCCGGCTGCCTACCAGCTGTTGCGCAGTGGCGGATACGGCGGTCCGCCGTTCAACGGCCCGGTGTTCACCGATGACCTGTCGGGGATGGCGGCGATCAGCGACCGGGTCGGGGTGCCCGGTGCGGTGCTGGGTGCGTTGCAGGCCGGTGCCGACACCGCGCTGTGGCTGTCCACCGCCGAGGTTCCCGCAGTGCTGGACCGACTGGAGGAGGCGGTTTCCGCCGGTGAGCTGGCACTGCCGTCGGTTGAGGCGTCGGTGTTGCGGATGGCGGAGGTCAAGGGGCCGCACCCGCGCTGCGGTGGCTAATCTTGGACGGACCGAACGGAAGGTGACCGGGCATGGCAGGTGGTACCAAGCGGCTGCCGCGTGCTGTCCGGGAACAGCAGATGCTGGACGCGGCCGTCCAGGTGTTCTCGGTCAACGGCTATCACGAGACGTCGATGGATGCGATCGCCGCCAGGGCGGAGATCTCCAAGCCGATGCTCTACCTCTACTACGGGTCCAAAGAGGAGCTGTTCGGGGCTTGTCTGACCCGTGAGCTGAGCCGGTTCGTCGAGGCGGTGCGCGCCGATGTCGACTTCACGTTGCCGCCGAGGGACATGCTGCGCAACACCATTCTGTCCTTCCTGCGTTACATCGATGCCAACCGCGCCTCTTGGATCGTGTTGTACACCCAGGCCACCAGCTCGACGGCGTTTGCGCACACGGTTCGCGAGGGACGGGAACGGGTCATCGACCTGGTGGCCCGGCTGCTCAGTGCCGGCACCCGGAACCCGGAGCCGGACACCGACTTCCAGATGATGGCGATCGCCCTGGTGGGGGCCGGCGAGGCGGTCGCGGCGCGGGTCAGCACCGGTGACGTCGATGTCGCCGACGCCTCCGAGTTGATGATCAATCTGTTCTGGCGCGGCCTCAAAGGCAGGCGGGCCTGAGGTTTCATGGGTACTGAACTGGTCGACGTGCCGGGTGGATCGTTTCGGATGGGTTCGGTCGAGTTCTACCCGGAGGAAGCGCCGGTGCACACCGTCACCGTCGAGGATTTTGCGATCGAACGTCATCCGGTGACCAATGCCCAGTTCGCGGAATTCGTCGCCGAAACGGGCTATGTCACTGTCGCGCAACGTCCCCTGGACCCGGCGCTGTACCCGCAGGTGCCGGACACCGACCTGGTTCCGGGGGCGCTGGTGTTCACGCCCACCTCCGGGCCGGTCGACCTGAGGGACTGGCGGCAGTGGTGGAGGTGGGTGCCCGGCGCCTGCTGGGATCACCCGGCCGGGCCGGCGTCGTCCATCGATGCCCGGCTGGATCATCCGGTGGTACAGGTGGCCTATCCGGATGCGGCGGCGTATGCCCGCTGGGTGGGCCGCAGGCTGCCCACCGAGGCCGAATGGGAGTACGCGGCGCGGGCCGGCTCGACCGCGACGTACGCCTGGGGTGACGAGGTGGCCCCAGGCGGACGCCTGATGGCCAACACCTGGCAGGGCAGGTTCCCGTACCGAAACGACGGTGCCCTCGGGTGGAGTGGCACCTCACCGGTGGGTGCGTTCCCGCCCAGCGCTTTTGGCTTGTTGGACATGATCGGCAACGTGTGGGAATGGACCACCACCCGGTTCAGTGCACACCATCGGCCGGGCGGTGCCGAGAACGGGTGCTGCCCGCCGCCGGCCGGGGGTGACCCGTCGGTGCACCAGGCGCTCAAGGGTGGCTCGCATCTGTGCGCACCGGAGTACTGCCACCGGTATCGGCCGGCCGCGCGGTCCTCGCAGTCGCAGGACAGCGCCACCACCCACATCGGGTTCCGATGCGTGGTGTGACCAGTTACAACGTGCGCACGGTGCCGGTCAGATGTGGGTAACCCTTCTTCAGATTGCGCACCGAGATATCCCAGCCGGTGTCGACCTGGTCGGTGTACACGCCGACGGTGGCGGGCAGGATCATCGGCTTGCCGAACTTGACGTGGTAGGACACCGCATCCGGTAGTTGGCCTTCGATGTTCGCCAGAACAGCTGCAGCGCTGTACATTCCGTGGGCAATCACGGTGGGGAAGCCGAACAGTTTGGCCGCGACCGAGCTGACGTGGATGGGGTTGTGGTCACCGCCGGCGGAGGCGTAGCGCCGAATCTGCGCGGGGGTGACCCGCAGCAGGGTGTTCGGCGGCGGCAGCTTGGGCTGCTTCTGCGGCGGTGCCTTCGGTTCATCGGAGAGGCTGGTGCGCTGCTGGTGCAGGAATGTCGTGACCTGCCGCCACGCCGCCTCGTTGCCGACGCTCACCTCGGTCACCACGTCGACCAGCAGTCCCTTGCGGTGTTCCCGCAGGTTCTCGGTGCGTGCCTTGATGCCGACGGTATCGGTGACCGCGATGGGCCGGTACTGGTCGATGTGGTTCTCCACATGCACCGAACCCATTGCGGCAAAAGGAAAATCGAACGCAGTGATCAGCGCCATCACGGTGGGGAAGGTCAGCGCGAACGGGTAGGTCACCGGCACGGTGTCGCCGAAACGCAACCCGGTGGCAGCGGCGTAGGCCGCCACGTGGGCCCGGTCGACAGCCAAGTCGGCCACCGTCACGGTGCGGGCCGGAAGCGAGTCGCCGCGGCGGACAAACGGCAGTGCGCCGGCGGCGGCCCGGGCCATGTTCAGCAGTCCGTTGGATTGCTCGGACATATCGGTCAGGCTCCCAGCATCGCTTGGCCGCACACCCGAATGGTGTTGCCGGTGACGGCATTGCTGGCGGGACTGGCGAAGTAGGCGATGGCCTCTGCTACGTCGACCGGCCGGCCGCCCTGGAACAGCGAGTTCAGCCGGCGCCCCACCTCTCGGGTGGCCAGCGGAATCGCCTCGGTCATCTTGGTCTCGATGAAGCCCGGGGCGACGGCGTTGATGGTGATGCCGCTGTCGGCCAGCACCGGCGCCAAGGCCTGGGTGAGGCCGATCATGCCGGCCTTGGTGGCGGCGTAGTTGGTCTGGCCGCGGTTACCGGCGATCCCGGCCATCGAGGACAATCCGATGATGCGGCCGCCTTCGCCGATGCTGCCGTTGCCGACCAGGCCTTCGGCGAGCCGTTGCGGCGCCAGCAGATTCACGGCGATCACCGAGTCCCATTTGGCGTCGTCCATATTGGCCAGCAGCTTGTCGCGGGTGATGCCGGCGTTGTTGACCAGAATGTGAGCCGTGCCGTTGTGATGTTCGCGGAGGTGCTCGGCGATGCGGTCGACGGCATCGTCGGCGGTGACGTCGAGGGTCAGGGCGGTCCCGTTCACCTTTGCCGCCGTCTCTGCCAGGGCTTCGGCGGCGCTTTCGACGTCGACTGCCACCACCTTGGCGCCGTCGCGCGCGAACACCTCGGCGATGGTGGCGCCGATACCGCGCGCGGCGCCGGTGACGATGGCGACCTTGCCTGCCAGCGGCTTGTCCCAGTCCGCCGGTGCGGTGGAGTCGGCGGCGCCGACGTAGAAGACCTGGCCGTCGACGTAGGCCGACTTCGCCGACAGCAGGAATCGCAGCGTCGACTCCACGCCGGTGGCGCCCGCCCCCGCCGCTGCTGCCACGTAGACCAGCGAGACGGTGGCCCCGCGCTGCATCTCCTTGCCGAGGCTGCGGGTGAATCCTTCGAGGGCGCGCTGAGCGATGCGCTCGTCCACGCTGGATGTCTGGTCCGGGATGGTGCCGACCACGACGATGCGGCCCGAGCGGCCGACGTTGCGGAGCAGCGGGGTGAAGAACTCGTGCAGCGCTTTCAGGCCTGCGGGGGTGGTGATGCCGGTGGCGTCGAAGAGCAGCCCGCCGAAGGAGTCCGCCCAGCGGCCGCCCAGATTGTCGCCCACCAGGTCGTAATCATCGGCCAGGGCGGTACGGATCGGTTCGGCGATCCGGCCGTCGCCGCCGATCAGCAGGGGACCGGCCAGCGCCGGTTCGCCGGCCCGGTACCGGCGTAGCGTCTCGGGTGCCGGCACACCGAGCTGTTTGGCCAGGAAGGATCCCGGCCCGGAGTGCAGGACGTTCGAGAACAGGTCGGAAGCCACAGCGGTACCTCTCGTCTCAGGTTCGGGTGCTGTCCACCACGAACTTACTCCAGAGTAAGAACAGTGGGTAGGATGGGTGCCACATCCAGTCTGCTACTTCGACGTTGATGGAGATTCCCGTGGCCAGCACCAATTCAAACAACCAGAGCCGCCGACGCGTGGCGGTTCTCGGCGGAAACCGCATTCCGTTTGCACGTTCCGATGGCGCCTACGCGCAGGCGTCCAACCAGGACATGTTCACCGCGGTGCTCAACGGCCTGGTCGACCGTTTCGGTCTGCAGGGAGAGCGCCTCGGTGCTGTCGTCGGCGGCGCCGTTCTGAAGCACTCACGCGACTTCAACTTGATGCGCGAGTGTGTGCTGGGCAGCAGCCTGTCCCCGTACACCGCGGCCTACGACGTGCAGCAGGCCTGCGGCACCGGCCTGCAGGCCGCGACCGCCGTCGCCAATGCCATCGCACTGGGACAGTACGAGTCCGGTGCCGCCGGCGGCGTGGACACCACGTCGGACGCCCCCATCGCCTTCGGCGACAACCTGCGCCAGGTCTTGCTCGGTCTGCGCCGCGCCAGATCCAACGTCGACCGGCTCAAACTCGTCGGGAAGCTGCCGGCGTCGCTGGGGGTGGAGATCCCCACCAACGGCGAACCGCGCACCGGGATGTCGATGGGGGAACACGCCGCGATCACCGCCAAACAGATGGGGGTCAAGCGCGTCGACCAGGATGCGCTGGCAGCGGCCAGTCATCAGAACATGGCTGCCGCCTACGACCGCGGATTCTTCGATGATCTGGTGACCCCGTTCCTGGGGCTCTACCGCGACAACAATCTGCGCCCCGAGTCCTCAGCCGAGAAGCTGGCCAGACTCAAGCCGGTCTTCGGCGTGCGCAACGGCGACGCCACCATGACGGCCGGCAACTCCACCCCGTTGACCGACGGTGCCTCCGTGGCGCTGCTGGCCAGTGAGGACTGGGCCGTGCAGCACGGTCACGAGCCGCTGGCCTACTTCGTGGACTCCGAGTCGGCGGCGGTCGATTACGTCAACGGTGCCGACGGGCTGCTGATGGCGCCCACATACGCGGTGCCGCGTCTGCTGGCCCGTAACGGCCTCACACTCCAGGATTTCGACTTCTACGAGATCCACGAGGCCTTTGCCTCGGTGGTGCTGGCCACCCTGGCGGCCTGGGAGTCCGACGAATACTGCAAGGACCGGCTGGGCCTGGATTCGGCTTTGGGGGCCATCGACCGGTCGAAGCTCAACGTCAACGGTTCCTCACTGGCGGCTGGGCATCCGTTTGCCGCGACGGGCGGCCGAATTGTCGCCCAGCTGGCCAAACAGCTCGCCGAACGCAGGAAAGAGACTTCGCGGCCGGTGCGCGGCCTCATCTCGATCTGCGCCGCCGGCGGCCAGGGTGTAGCTGCGATTCTCGAGGCCTGACGCCGCGTGCCGGATCTCGCTCGAAAAAACTTTCCGGGTTTCGTAACGCGACGCTCGGGGTAACCGATGTTCCGGATAGCTCCGTGTTGCCGTCTGACCCCCCGACCCGACGGCAACACGGAGCGTCCTTGTTTCTCGGGCGGTTCGGTGCTGTCGGGAAGTCCACGACGGCTCGGCTCCACCCGGGAGACGGCAACCGCCGCTGGAACCGAGGGGATTCCGGCGGCGGTTCCGTGCGCCGGCCATGCTCTGGCGACCGCCATCCAGGCACCCCGGAAATGGAGAAAGCCCCCACCGAAGTGGGGGCTTTCCGCGATGAGCGACTCCGCGTCAGAACGAGGCTTCGTCGAGTTCCATGATCTCGTTGTCGAGGTTCTCGATCACGGTCCGAGTGCTGGTGAGCAGCGGCAGGAAGTTCTTCGCAAAGAACGACGCCACGGCGATCTTGCCCTCGTAGAACGACTTCTCCTCGCCGGTGGCGCCCGCGTCCAGCGCGGCGATGGCCACTGCGGCCTGCCGGGCCAACAGCCAGCCGATCACCAGGTCGCCGACGCTCATCAGGAAGCGCACCGAACCCAGGCCCACCTTGTAGATGCTGGCGGTGTCCTCCTGGGCGGCCATCAGATAGCCGGTCAGGGTGGCGGCCATGCCCTGCACGTCCAGCAGCGCGGTGGCCAGCAGCTCCCGCTCGGTCTTCAGGCGGCCGTTGCCGGATTCGTTCTTGATGAACTCGTCGATCTGCCCGGCAACATGCGCCAGTGCCACACCCTTGTCGCGGATGATCTTGCGGAAGAAGAAGTCCTGCGCCTGGATGGCGGTGGTGCCCTCGTACAGCGAGTCGATCTTGGCGTCGCGGATGTACTGCTCGATCGGGTAGTCCTGCAGGAAGCCCGATCCGCCGAAGGTCTGCAAGGACTCGGTCAGTTTGGCGTAGGCCTGCTCAGAACCGACACCCTTGACGATGGGCAGCATCAGGTCGTTGACCTTGAGCGCCAGCCCGGCATCGACACCGTGTACCGCTGCGGCGACCTCGGCATCCTGGTAGGTCGAGGTGTAGGTGTACAGCGCGCGCAGACCCTCCGCGTAGGCCTTCTGGGTCATCAGCGACCGGCGCACATCGGGGTGGTGGGTGATGGTGACGCGGGGGGCGGCTTTGTCGGTCATCTGGGTCAGGTCGGCGCCCTGGACGCGGCTCTTGGCGTATTCGAGCGCGTTCAGGTAACCGGTGGACAGGGTGGCGATTGCCTTGGTGCCCACCATCATTCGTGCCTGCTCGATGACGTCGAACATCTGCGCGATGCCGTCGTGGGTCTCGCCGACGAGCCAGCCCTTGGCCGGGATGCCGTGCTGACCGAAGGTCAGCTCGCAGGTGGTGGAGACCTTCAGGCCCATCTTGTGCTCGACGTTGGTGACAAACGCACCGTTACGTTCGCCGGGCTCGCCGGTCTCGGGATCGAAGTGGAATTTCGGTACGAAGAACAGGGACAGACCCTTGGTGCCCGGTCCGGCGCCCTCGGGGCGGGCCAGTACCAGGTGGAAGATGTTCTCGAAGAGATCGTCGGAGTCGGCGGAGGTGATGAAGCGTTTCACGCCGTCGATGTGCCAGGAGCCGTCCTCCTGCTTGACCGCCTTGGTGCGGCCGGCGCCGACGTCGGAGCCGGCATCCGGCTCGGTGAGCACCATGGTGGCGCCCCACTGCCGCTCGGCGGCGAACACCGCCCACTTCTTCTGCTCTTCGGTGGCCAGCTTGTAGAGGATGCTGGCGAATCCGGCGCCGCCGCCGTACATCCACACTGCGGGGTTGGCACCCAGTACATGCTCTTGCAGGGCCCACACCAGGACCCGGGGCATCGGGGTGCCGCCGAGCACTTCTTCGATGCCAACCTTGTCCCAGCCGGCGTCTTGGACCGCACGTACCGACTTCTTGAAGGCTTCCGGGAGCTTTACGGAATGGGTTTCGGGGTCGAACACCGGGGGATTGCGGTCTCCGTCGACAAAGGATGCCGCGATGGGTCCTTCGGCCAGACGCGCCATCTCGTGCAGCATCTCGCGGGCGGTGTCGACGTCCAGGTCGGCGAACTGTCCTTCACCGAGAGCCTTGTCGACGCCGAGAACCTCGAACAGGTTGAATTCCTGATCCCGTACGTTGGATTTGTAGTGGCTCATGTAATTCCTCCTCGATGAGAATCCACTTGGATGAGCAAGCTTTCCGGTTGGGTACTCGCGCTAAGTTACCCACCAGTAACCATTCCAACTATACCGGCCGGTAACCCAAACGCAAGTCTGTGTGAGCTAGTTCTACCCACTAATCAACCCACCGGTTGGCCATGAGGTTCGTTGGCGGTCGTCAAACCGATGATTTCGCAGGCCAGGGTCGGTTACGGTACGGCCATGCAGCTACGCGTCGCGGTATGGGGTACCGGCAATATGGGCTCTACCGCCATCAGATCGCTACTCGCTTTTCCCGGTCAGGTGCTCTCGGCGGTGATCACGTCCACCCCGGAGAAGGTAGGCCGCGAGGCCGCTTCCTTCGCCGGCGTCGACGACGTCACCGGGATCAGAGCCACCGCAGATGTCGAGGCGGCGCTGCGGGAATGCGACGCCGTGGCCTACATGGCGTCCGGCGATATCCGGCCGGACGAGGCCGCCGCCGATATCGAGCGATGCCTGCGGGCCGGTGTGCACGTCGTGACTCCGGCGATGTACTCCCTCTACGACCCCGAGTCGGCACCGGAGGAACTGCGGTCGCGCCTCGCCGCGGCCGCGGAGGCCGGCGGAGCCTCGCTGTTTGTCAGCGGTGTCGACCCGGGCTGGGCCAACGACGCACTCGCCGTCACCGCCGCCGGGCTGTGTACCCGGATCGACACCATCCACTGCCAGGAGATCTTCGACTACTCCACCTACGATCAGCCGCACGCCGTGCGGGTGTTGTGTGGCTTCGGCGGATCCATGGACGACGTTCCGATGATGTTGCTGCCCAGCATCCCCACCATGGTCTGGGGCGGCAACATCCGGCTGATCGGCCGCGGTCTCGGTCTCGAGATCGACGAGATCACCGAGGAGTTGGAGCGGCTGCCGCTCGACGCGGACGTCGATACCGTGATGGGACGGTTCGAGGCCGGCACCCAGGGCGCATTCTGGCTCAAGGTGATAGGCAAGGTTGCCGGTCGGCCCCGCATTGTCGTCGACCACATCACGCGCATCGACCCGTCATGCGCGCCAGACTGGCCACAACCCGACGAAGGGGTGGGCGACCATCGGGTGATCGTCCACGGGGATCCGGAGCTGACCATCACGGTCCGCGCGGACGTCCCCGGGGGCACTCGCGCTGACGGCGGCAACACCACCGCGACCAACAGGTTGCTCGGCGCGCTTCCGTGGCTGGTCCAGCAGAAACCGGATCTGTACGACGGCCTCGACGTCCCGCTGCGCCCGTCGACACCGGTTGAATTTGAATGCGCTCGTTGGGTCGACTAGTCAGCCGAAAGTTCAATCCAAATACTTAGGGCCACCTTGGGTTTCGCTGGCAATAGTCGCGTCGGTATGTTTCCGAGTCGGGGCCGAGTCGATAGTCTCGAAGTCGGGCCGGTCTTCTGGAAGACGTCTGGAGGACGTGAAGTCGCCGCCGAGCCACGCAGCACCGACACCGCGATAGTCGGACCCAACTGACCTACATCACCTGGGGAGAAGTTTGAGCGCCGAAACTGCCACACCCGTTGCCGTGATCGGCATGGCCTGCCGCCTGCCGGGAGGAATCGACTCGCCGCACGGCCTGTGGCAGGCGCTGCTGCGCGGACAGGATTTTGTCGGTGAGATCCCGGCGGACCGCTGGGATGCCGACGCCTACTACGACCCCGAACCCGGTGTGCCCGGGCGTTCGGTCACTCGGTGGGGCGCGTTCCTGGACGACGTGGGCGGCTTCGATGCGGCCTTCTTCGGGATGACCGACCGTGAAGCCACTGCCATCGACCCGCAGCACCGCATCCTCCTGGAGGCATCCTGGGACGCTGTGGAACACGCCGGGATCGACCCGCCGTCCTTGGCGAAGTCGCAGACCGGGGTGTTCATCGGTCTGACTCACGGTGACTACGAGCTCCTCTCGGCCGATACCGGCGCCGCCGAAGGCCCCTACGGCTTCACCGGCACGAGTAACAGCTTTGCTTCGGGCCGGGTGTCCTACGCGCTGGGACTGCACGGTCCTGCGGTCACCGTGGACACCGCGTGCTCGTCGGGGCTGATGGCCATCCACCAGGCGTGCCGCAGCCTGCACGACGGGGAGAGCTCACTGGCGCTGGCCGGCGGGGTCGCCGTCACCCTGGAACCGCGCAAGTCGGTCTCGGGATCACTGCAGGGCATGTTGTCGCCGACCGGCCACTGCTACGCCTTCGATGTCCGGGCCGACGGCTTCGTCTCCGGCGAGGGCTGTGTGGTGCTGCTGCTGAAGCGTCTCGACGACGCGCAGCGCGACGAGGACCGAATTCTGGCCGTCATCCGGGGCACCGCCGCCAATCAGGACGGCCGTACCGTCAACATCGCCACACCCTCCGAATCCGCCCAGGTCGAGGTGTATCGGTCAGCGCTGGCCGCCGCCGGAGTGGATCCCGCCACCGTCGGGCTGGTCGAAGCTCACGGCACCGGCACCCCGGTGGGGGATCCGATCGAGTTCACCAGCCTGTCCACCGTGTACGGCACTTCCGGACCCACCGCGCTGACATCGGTGAAGACCAACTTCGGGCACCTGCAATCCACGTCGGGGCCGCTGGGCATGATGAAGGCGATCCTGGCGCTCCAACATGCCGTGGTGCCACAAAACCTGCACTTCACCGGCTTGCCGGAGGCGCTCGCCCCGATCCAGACCGAGTTGTTCGTACCCACAGACGCCACCCCGTGGCCGGCCACCGACGAGCACCCGCGACGGGCCGCGGTGTCGTCGTACGGACTGTCGGGTACCAACGTGCATGCCGTGCTGGAACAGGCGCCGGACCGGGCGCCGGCGATCGAGCGCCCCGCGACCGAACGGCCGCTGTTGTTCCCGGTGTCGGCGACCTCCACCGAGCAGCTCCGGGTGAGCGCCGCCCGGCTGGCGCAGTGGGCGGACGGAGCGCCCGGTGCGCTCCCGGACCTCGCGTACACGTTGAGCCGGCGTCGGGCACACAAACCGGTGCGCACCGCCGTCTCGGCCACCGGATTCGGTGAACTCGCCGCGGCCCTGCGGGAGGTCGCCGACAGCGACTTCCCGCGTGAGGCCGCCGTCGGCCAGGACGACCGCGGACCGGTCTGGGTG